>NZ_JBIAMU010000034.1:0-79419 GCF_042874215.1 Streptomyces sp. NPDC004111 | reverse complement strand
CGCATCGCCCCGTACTTCGCCACCCGTGACGCCCGGCTCGCCCGGCCCGGAGCAGCCCGCTTCGCGTTGTAGATTTCCGTCAAACGCGCAATGGCCAACACGTCGGTCTCGAACCCGGACTCCACGCGCTGTTTTCCGGCAGCGTCGCGGAACTGGATCTTGTACGGGTGGGGGCACTTCGACCACCGCGGCTTCGGATGGGCACAGCCCTTGAAGAAGGTGCCCATGCCGTGGGCGAGGGATTTGGTAGCCATGACGTTGCCGACTCTCCAGGTACGATGCTGACGATTTGCTGACAGCTGATGACCCAAGAGGCTTCTGGTCTGCGGAAAGCGGTGAAGCGCTTGGATTGTGGTGGAACTTCATCGGCCGCAGCCACCAGGACATCGTCGAGGCGCGCGAGGAGTGGGAGCGGGCCTCCGACCGCTTCGGCAGCGTCGACCACTACCCCGGCGACCGGCTGCCCGCCCCCGCCCTGCCGAACGCCACCATCGCCCCGCGCAAGAACCCGCCGCGCCGCTGACCGCTCAAGAACCCGCCGCGCCGCTGAGCCCCTCCCCCGGCCACCGACCTCTCTCCCCAATTCCCTCTCCCCGAAAGGCCCGTCATGGACGAGCAGACCACCGCACCCGTCGTTCACCACGTCGACGCCCGCCACCGCTACGAGATCGCCGTCGCCGACAAGCGCGCCGGCCTGACCGCCTACCGCGACCGCGGCGACCAGCGCGTCTTCTTCCACACCGAGATCGACGACGCCTACGCCGGTCAGGGACTGGCCTCGGTCCTGGTCGACCAGGCGCTGACCGACGTACGGAAGTCCGGGCTGCGGATCGTCCCCGTCTGCCCGTACGTCGCCAAGTTCCTCACGAAGCACGGCGAGTTCTCGGACATCACCGACGCCGTGACCCCCGAGATCCTGACCTGGCTCGACGCCCAGCTGGGACGCTGACCTGCCGGGCGGCGCTCACCACACGACGCACGCGCCGCCCCCTCTCCGCCGTCAACGGGTGCTCCGGGCGCCCTGCTCACGGGCACGGTGTCGACGGCGGAGCCCCGGCAACTCCTTTGCCGCCCTAGCCAGTTCGACCGCGCAACAGGTGTCGGCAGGCGTCGGCAGGCGTCGGACAACTCGAGCGGACGACGTGGCCCTCATCGGCACGTCGTCCCTTGACCGGCTCGACTCGCTCGGTTCAGGCGTCGAGGCGATGGACGCTGACCGCGTAGCCGCCGCCGTCGTACGGGGCGGCGTCCCAGGTGGCGAATCGGTCGACGAGCGACAGGCCGGCCGCGGCGCAGCTGTCGTCGTACTCGGGCAGGGTGATGGTGGGCGGCACGGGCAGGTGGGCGGCGTCCAGCCCGAAGCCCGCGACCAGCAGACCGCCGGGACGCAGGGCCGCGGCCAGGCGGTGGACCGCCTTGGCCTCCGTCCCGGGAGTGAGCAGCGGCAGGACATTGCCTGCGGCGACCACGAGATCGAAGTCGGCGGCGACACCGAGCAGGTCCGGATCGAACTCGGTGAGGTCGGCCCGGAACCAGGGCAGTTCGGGCGCCTGCGCCCGCGCCACGTCCAGCATCGAGTCGTCCAGGTCGACGCCGACGCAGTCGTACCCGAGTTCCGACAGCCGGATCATGACTCTGCCGGTGCCGCAGCCGGCATCGAGCACCCGCGCTCCGGCGGGCACGAGGGCCGCACAGAACGCGGCCTCGCCGTGAACGTCCTTACCGCCCCGGGCCAGCGCCTCGAAGCGCGCGGCGTATTCGCTCCCGGACGTTCCACCGGTCAGTTCCTGCCAACGACTCATGTGATCGACTATAGGCCGCGCCGTCGGCCTACCCCTGCGTGCGGGGGCTGCGGGCGTGCTGGTGCGGCCCTGGTTCGGGCGGGGATGCGCGGCCCGGCGGGGGGCGGGGTCCAGGTGGGGGTGCGCGGCGGCCCAGCGGGCGCACGGGCCCGCAGGGCGGGACCGGGCAGGGATGCGCCGCCCGGCAGGCGTGCAGACCCGACGCACAGGACCGGGCGGGGATGCGCCGCTCGGCAGGCGTGCAGACCCGACGCACGAGTCCGGGCGGGGATGCGCCGCTCGGCAGGCGTGCAGACCCGACGCACCGGGTCCAGCTCCGCGTCGGTTCGGACACGGGCGGGCCGACGGCCGTCGGTCGTCTCCGGGACACCGGCCCGCGACGGTCGTCACGCGGGCGGGGCCACGCCGGACGCCCGCGATATGTACCGCGAGAGGCTAGAGGCCCGCGATGCGTGCCACGAAGAAGCCGGCCACCAGGACCGTGCCGATGACGATGAGTGCGAGCATCCATCGCGGGTGCTCCCAGATTCCGCCGTCGTGCCGCTCCTCGTGCGCTTCTGCGGTCGATCCCTCGGCCGGCGGGGTTTCCGTCGGTGGGACGGGGGTGAATGTCATACGTCCACGATCCTCCCGGTCGCGCGCTCGCGCACGTCGGCCCGTCCGCGGCCTCTACCCTCCGCCCGGCGACACCCGTACGAGAACCAGCGGGGGCGACGCCCCACGCGCCCTGCTCGCCCCACTCACCCCACTCGCCCTACGGCAGGATCGAGTCCACGTATCCGCCGTCCACCCGCAGCGCGCCGCCCGTCGTCGCCGATGCCAGCGGTGAGGCGAGGTAGACGACCATGTTCGCGATCTCGTCGGGTTCGATGAGCCGCTGGAGGAGCGACTGCGGCCGGTGTTCGCGCATGAAGGTGCGCTGCGCCTCCTCCCAGGGGAGGTCCGCGTCAACGAGTTCGTACACGAAGTCCTCCACGCCCTCGGTGTGGGTGGGGCCCGCCAGTACGGTGTTCACCGTGACGCCGCTGCCCGCCGCTTCCTTGGCGAATCCGCGGCCGACGGCGAGCAGGGCCGTCTTGGACACCCCGTAATGAATCATCTCGGCGGGGGTCACCACCGCCGAGTCGCTGGCGATGTACTGCACCCGGCCCCAGCCGCGCTCCCGCATTCCCGGCAGGAACCGCCGGGTGAGGCGGACGGCCGAAAGGACGTTGATCTCGAAGTAGCGCCGCCACTCCTCGTCGGTGATCTCCAGGGCCGGCTTGGCGCCGAAGATGCCGAGGTTGTTGACGAGGACATCGAGGTCGGGGAGCCGGCCGGCGACCTCCTCGACGCCTTCGGGCGTCGCCACGTCGGCGGGGGCCGCCACAAGGTCGGCGTCGGGCACCCGCTCGGCGATCTGCCGGATCGCCTTCTCGACGCGGGCCCCGTCGCGCCCGTTGACGCCCACGCGCGCCCCTGCCTGCGCCAGGCCGGTGGCGATCGCGAGGCCAATGCCCTGCGTGGATCCGGTCACCAGCACCGTGCGTCCTGTCAGATCGAGCCTCACCGGCGGTCTCCTGTCACTGGTCGATACGTGCGGTTCCTGCGGTACGCCGTTCCGCGCACCCCATGCTCACTGCCGCCTACCCGCTCCGCTCGCGGAACGCCCGTATCGCGCACCAATCGCACCCCTGCGGCACCGCCCGGATCCGCGGGAGGCACCGCTCCGGGGGCCTGCGGCGCACCGGAAAACCTGTGGCGAGGTGCTCGCCCGCTCTGCTCATACTCGGGCATGCCCCTTACACCACGAACGCAGCACGTCGCCGTCGTGACCGGTGCCAACCACGGGATCGGAGCGGCGGTGGCCAGGGCGCTCGCCGCGCGCGGAGTGGCCGTGCTCTGCACCTACCTGGGCGAACCCGACGGGGAACCGACGGACGGCCCGCCGCCTGTCCGGCCGACGGCCGCAGAGGGAATCGTCACGGAGATCCGCGAGGCGGGAGGCCGGGCCGAGGCGCTGGAGGCCGATCTCAGGGACCCGGCAGCAGCGGCGACGATCTTCGACGCGGCCGAACGGAGTCTGGGCGCGGTCGACATCCTGGTCAACAACGCGTCCGGCTGGATCCAGGACTCCTTCGCACCCGAGCCGGCCGACCGGTTCGGCCGGCCGCTGCGCACGGTCACCGCCGAGACGTGGACCCAGCAGTTCGCCGTCGATGCCATGGCACCGGCCCTGCTGATCGCCGAACTCGCCCGGCGCCACCGCGACCGCGGTGCGAGCTGGGGCCGCATCGTGGGCCTGACCTCGGGCGGGGACCTCGGCTTTCCCGGTGAGGTCTCCTACGGAGCCGCGAAGGCAGCCCAGGTCAACTACACCTTGTCCGCCGCCGCGGAGCTGGGCGATCTCGGCGTCACCGCCAACGTCGTGCATCCCCCGGTCACCGACACCGGATGGATCACGGACGACGTCCGCCGGTTCGTCGCGGAGAGCAGCACGCACTTCCATGTCGCGAACCCGTCCGACGTCGCCAGGACCATCGTGTTCCTCACCTCGGACGACGCCGCGCTCCTGACGGGCAACGTCATCACGCTCCGCTGAACAACGGGCCTGCCCAGGAGTCCTCGAACCCCTGGGCAGCGGTACGTTGCCGGAGACCGCCCGGGGTCAGTTCCAGAAGCCCCGGTGCACCTCGCGGGCCCCGTCGAGGTCGACCGGACCGATGACCGGCAGGTCGCGCTGCCCGGCGGCGAAGACGTCGCGGCAGGGCAGGGCCATGGTGGGGTTCTCCGCGTTGGCGCCGGTGATGGCCAGGAGTTCGTCCTCGCCGAGGGCGTAGACGACGCGGCCGATGCCACCCCAGTAGATCGCTCCGGAGCACATCGCGCAGGGCTCGGTGCTGGTGTAGAGGGTGCAGGTGCGCAGGAAGTCCGCGTCGTACTTCGCGGTGGCCAGCCGGACGAGGTTGGTCTCGGCGTGACCGGTGGCGTCGCGTCCGGTGGTGACGGTGTTCTCGGCCTCCAGCAGGATCTTGTTGTCGGGGCCGGTGAGCAGGGCCCCGAAGGGGTGGTTCCCCGCCTCGCGGGAGCGGCGGGCGACGGCGACGGCTGCGTGGAGCAGCTCGATGTCCGCGTCGGTGCTGGGGAGGGTCGTCATGTCGGGATCTCCTCTTGGGGGTGCGTGGTGACCATGGTGCGGGAGTGTGCCGCCGTTCGACGGTGTACGTGGGTGAGAGCGGTGTACGCAGGCGAGAGCGGTGTGCGTGGGCAAGAGCGGTGCACGCAGGTGAGAGCGTGGTGGGCGAGCCTGGCCGGCAGGTAGGTAGGCGACGGCACCGAAGACGAGGCCCCGGGGGGTGTGAGCCCCCGAGTTCGCCGCCACCCGCCGGAGCGCTCACTTCACCGGCAGGTCCCAGGCCGCCGAGCGCTCCAGCCAGGCGGTCGTCGCGTCGATCGCGCTCGCCACCTCCTGCTCCGGCGCGTTGTTGAGGATCGCGAAGGCAGGCTGTTCGAGGCCGAAGGTGAGGACCCAGGCACAGGCCCGCCGGAGGGTTTCCCCGTCGACCGCGCCGCGGACCTTGTCCCAGCCGTGCCAGAACAGGCAAGCGGCATCAACAGCCGGGTCGAACGAGGACGCGAGGTCCCAGTCCAGCACCCCGACGAGTCGTCCACGGTCGTCCCAGTGCATGTTCGACCCGGCCAGATCGCCGTGCACCAAGGACGGCCGCTCCCAGCGCAGGTCGAGCGCCGCCCGCAACCGCCGCTCGGCCTCCGGACGCCACGCCTGCGGCAGCCGCGGAACGACTTCGCCCATCATCACCTCGGCCCAGCGGTCACCGCCCGCGTACTCGTGCGGAGCCCCGAGAACGTCCGCGAGCGGGTCGCAGTCGATGTCGCGCAGACAATCCAGCAGACCCGCCAGTTCCTTCGGTTCACCGCCCTCGCCCTTGGGACACGGCGCACCCTCGACCCAGGACAGGGCAACCGCGGTACGGCCCTCGACGGTCATCACGGCGGACAGCGGCCTCGGGACCGTGAACGGCAGGTCGAGGTCCGCGAGCCGGCGCAGAAGCTCCGTACGACGCGACAGGGCAGCGACGGCGGTGGGGTTGTGGGCGATCCGGACCACCGCGGTACCGGGCAGGAGAACCACCTCGTGCGAGCCGCCCCGCGCCGGCACCGCCGCGGACAGGTCCTGACCCGGAAGCACGGCGTCGGCAACAGCCAGCAGATCTCCCGGAATGCGCGCTCTCATCCGGGCAGGCTACCGAGGCACTGCCGCGCGCCCGCAGCCGCACCCGCGCGCCCGCACCCGCACACCCGCGCCCACCCGGCCGCCGGAGCCGGAGAAGGGGCCCCGCTTCAGGCACCCGGTGCAGACGTCTTGACGCACCGGGTCGCTCTTCTGCCTACTTTTACTAGCTCCCTAGGGAAGCGGCAGATTCATGGAGGGACGCCATGTTCGTCTTCCACCAGGACTCCGCGTCAGGAGTCCCGCCCTATCTGCAACTGGTCCATCAGGTGCGCGGAGCACTGCTGTTGGGCTATCTGCTGCCCGGTGACAGGCTGCCGGTGATCCGTGAGGTGGTCGCCGAGCTGGCCATCAATCCGAACACCGTGGCCAAGGCGTACCGCCAGCTCGAACACGAAGGGCTGGTGCTGGGGCGGCCCGGCCTGGGCACCTTCGTCGCCGAGTCGCCCCGTACGGCGGTGCCTTCGGGCAGTTACGCGGTACTGCGCCGCGATCTGGAGAACTGGCTGCGCAGGGCGGAGGCGGCAGGTCTCGGCGAGGCCGATGTGACCGCGCTGATCGCGGCCGTACGACGCGTCGGCGCGGCCGACGGAGACGGAGCTGAGGACACGGAGGGGCCGGAGGACGCGGAGGGCGCGGCATGAGCAGCGACATCGTCGTCAGCGTCCGGGGTCTCACCCAGCGGTACGGCAGGCTGCTCGCCCTCGCCGACTGCGACCTCGATCTCCCAACGGGCCGGGTGGTCGCCCTGGTGGGCCCCAACGGGGCGGGAAAGACCACCCTGTTGCGGCTGATCGCCGGGCTGCTGCACCCCACTGCGGGATCGGTCCGGGTCCTGGGCAGGGACGCCGCCACGGACAGCGCCGCGGCCCTGGCGCAGGTGGGGTTCGTCGCCCAGGAACACCCCCTCTACCAGCGCTTCAGGGTGCGTGAACTGCTGCGCATGGGAAGGGAGTTGAATCCCGGCTGGGACCAGGGGTACGCGGAGCGCCGCCTCGACGGCCTCGGTATCCCGCCGGAGCGCCGGGCGGGCGAGCTCTCCGGCGGCCAGCAGGCGCAGACCGCCCTCGTTCTCGCGCTCGCCAAGCGGCCCCGGCTGCTGGTGCTCGACGAGCCCCTGGCCAGCCTGGACCCGCTGGCCCGGCGGGAGTTCCTGCGCTCCCTGATGACCGCCGTCACCGACGACTCGATCACCGTGCTGTTCTCCTCACACGTCGTCACCGAACTGGAGCGGGTCTGCGACCACCTGGTCCTCCTCGACGACGGCCGGATCCGGCTCGCGGACGACCTGGACGCCCTGCTCGCCGGGCACCGGCTCCTGGTCGGTCCCCGCAACGGGCACGACGCCGACGTGCTCCGCTCCTCGGACGGCGTCCTCACCGTCACCCACGGCGCCCGGCACCTCAACGTCGTGGCACGGACCGGCGACGGACCGGTGGCCCCCGGCTGGCAGGCGCATCCGCTCGGCCTGGAGGAACTCGTACACGCCTACCTCGAACAGTCCCGGCGGAGCCACGCACACCGCACCCGGCGGGAGGCGAGCCCGCGATGAAGTGGCTGATCTGGCGCCAGCACCGGGCGGACGCCGCCCTGATGTCGGCCGTACTCGCCCTGACCGCACTGGTACTGGTCCCCAACTCCCTCGCCATGCACCGCCTGTTCACCACCTCCGGCGTCGAGGAGTGCCTGCGCACCCTGCGCAGCGGCTGCCAGAGCCCCTTCCTCCAGGACATCGCGGACGGCTACCAGCCCTACATCAACAGCGTGGCCCCGTTCCTGCTCGCGCTGCCGGTCGCCGCCGGGCTGTTCCTCGGCGCGCCGCTGCTCGCCCGTGAGTACGAGCAGGGCACCTGGCAACTCGCCTGGTCCCAGTCCGTGCCGCGCACCCGCTGGCTCGCCGCGAAGCTGCTCGCGATGGGCGCCGGTGTCGCGCTGACCTCCTCCGCCCTCTCCTGGCTGGCCACGTGGTGGTTCTCGGCCGACGCCAGGGTGAAGGGGCGGCTGGACATGGCCTTCTCCGTCCAGGGCCCGGCGTTCCCGTCGCACGCGCTGTTCGCCTTCGCGGCCGGCGCGCTGGCCGGGGCCGTGGTGCGCCGGACGCTCCCGGCGATGGCGCTGACGCTCGCGGTCTATCTCGCCGTACGCGTACCCGTGGAGACGCGGCTGCGGATGCGGCTGCTCCCACCCGTGCAGGTCACGCTCGACCCCACCTCGCCCGATGTCCGCGCGGCTCAGCCCGGACCGCAGGACCGGGTCCTCGGGCACGGCCTGATCGCCCCGGACGGCCGCCGTCTGAGCCAGGTCGAGGCGGACACCCTCGCCGCCGGGATGCCCCGCGACGCGTGGCCCGGCTACCTCCACCGAAACGGCCTCAGGGACTGGTACGAGTACCAGCCCGGCGACCGCTTCTGGGCCCTCCAGGCGATGGAGGCCGGACTGTTCCTCGCGCTCACCGCCGTCCTGCTGACGGTCCTGGTGACACGCATCCGGCGGCGCCCGATCTGAACTGCCACGGCAGCGAAGTTCGCACACATGATCCGGTACGGTGTCGTCATGTCCTTCCTCTACGTGCGCCTCCGCACCGTCTGAGACGCCGCCGCCGTCGCTCAGCGACCGGCACCGGTCGAGTAACCCGCAGGAGACCACCACGGTCTCACGGCGCTGCCCTGCGGGTGCCGCCCGACCACGTCCGCCGGCGCGCACCCCTTTCCGGTGACCGCGTCCGCCCCGCGTGCTGCCCCTGACGGGCCGGCAGAGGGGGCGCTGCAACCGGCCCGGGTGCGCTCGGCCACCGAACCGCGACACGCCTGGACACGGGTGGCGCGCGTTCTTCCTCGCCTTCGGCGGCTCACCGCGCCGGCACCGGGCTGTCCCGTGTGCCGCCGACCGCGCCGCCCACCGGACGCGTACGTGCCGAAACCTGGGGCACCGTCGCCCGTACCTACATCCGTCTCACCGAGGACCGGTCGCTTCCGGTGGCCATGCAGGACCGGCTGATCGCCGAGGCCGACGCCCGCACGCCCGACAACCCGTACGACGTCCACACCCTGACCGCCAGCCACGCCGGATTCCTCCTCCAGGCGGAGAAGGTGGCCGGCATTCTGGACCGACTGACCGTCTGATCCCGAGGCGCGCCCCGCCGACAACCCGCTGGAGACGGACTCCGGTCGGCTGTCGGGCGGTGAACCGTCCGGGCCGGATGCCGCCCGGCCCGGACGGCTGACCCAGCCGCGTGCTAACGGACGGTTGCCCCCGCCGCGTGCTAGCGGACGTCGACGTAATCCGCGGCGGAGGTGACCGCCGGGCTCGTGGACGTGCCGGCGAAGGTGTAGCGGAAGTAGCCGTCCGCCGTGGCCTTCGTCGTCGTCCGGAGGTTGCCCCGGCTGTCCGTCGTGACGGTCTTGAGGGTCCTGTACGTGCTGGTGCCCTTCTTCAGGAACTGGAGTTTCACCGGCTGCTTGGCGTATCCGCCGTACTTGTAGGTCTTCCAGTCGGCGCGCGTCAGGGCGCCCGTGACGGTGATGGTCCTGTTCTTCCTGACCGGTTCCGGCGAGGCGTCGACCGTCAGCCGGGAGTGGCGCAGGACCTTCACCTTGGCAGCGGAGTCCTTGCCGACGTAGTCACCGTCGTTGGCGCTCGCGTGGGCACTCACGTGCCAGATCCCCGCGGTCGTGTTGTCCTGGGGGTGGATGCGCGGGTTCATCTTCAGGGTGTACGTGCACGTGGTCGTGGTGACGTTGTGGCGCACGCACGTGCCGGCGATGCTCTCGGGCAGCACGAGACCGTAGACGTCACCGGTGGACGGCTGGACGGGACCGTGCCAGAGGACCGGGAAGGTCCTCCCCACCTCGATGCCCGAGTCGTCCGTGGCCGTCACCGCGATGGTGAACGTCTTGCTGCCCGTGGTCCCCAGGACGATGTCCTTTCCGCCGTTGACCACCACCTTCGTGATCTTGATGTCGCCGGCAGCCTGGTCCGCCTGGGCGGTCCCCGGCATCGCGAGCACGGACAGGGCGAGGGCCCCCGCGAATCCGGCCACGGTGGTGCGTTGGTGCATGAAGGCGTTCCCCCATGTTCAGCGCCTCGGGAACGTCCCGAGGCGGAGCTGCGCATGCGCATCCGCCTCATGGATTTCACGGATGGCACGTACATGACCATCGAGTGGTGCGGATGGTTGCCCACGGACGACACGGGATCGGCAAGGGAGTCAGGGCACGGGGGTGCGCTTCAGGGGGTGTCACCCGTGTAGTGGAAGCGGCAGACGATCCCGGGGCCCTCCCTGCGGGGTTCGCCGGGGCGGGGGTCGTACAGGGCCCGGCCGCCGGGCCACCGGGACAGCTCGGTGACCAGGGCCGCGCCGTCCGCTATCTCCTCGGGCCGCCAGCCCTCGATGTCCAGCAGCAGTCCGTCCAGCGGACCGCCCATCAGCGCGGCGTACGCCCGCTGCGGAAGCGGGCCCGGATGGGGGGCGTCGTGGTCGCAGCCGTACACCCGGCCGCGCAGTATCTGCTCGTCACCGTTGGTCATGTCCCCAGGCTGCCAGGCACCACTGACAATCGGCCCTCGGCCTGCTTCGGCGTCAGCCGCCCGCCTTCTCGTACTCCTCACGCGTCATCGCGTACACACGCACCCGTGCGCCGTGCGAGGGCACCACCGTCTCCCGGTCCAGACACATGCCGAGCTTGCGCATGACGGCTTCGGAGCCGGTGTTGTCCACGTTGCAGACGCTCAGGATCCGTTCCAGGCCGACCGGGCCGAAGACGTGCTCCAGTGCGGCGCGGGCGCCCTCCGTGGCGATGCCGCGGCCCCAGAAGGGGCGGGAAAGGCGCCAGCCGATCTCGACGGCGGGAAGGACCTCGGGCAGGAAGTGCGGGACCGCTGTGCCCACCCAGCCGGCCAGTTCCCCGGTCTCGCGCAGCTCGACGGCGAACAGCCCGTGGCCCTGCTCCGCCCAGTCGGCCCTGATCCGGGTCAGCCAGGCCGCCGTCTCCTCCCTCGTCCGTACGGAGCCTGCGCCGATGTAGCGCATCACCTCCGGGTCCGCGTGCATCGCGGTGAGCGGATCGAGGTCGTCGTCGCGCCAGGGCCGCAACCGCAGCCGTGCTGTGAGGAGTTCGGGCATGGCGCATCTTCGCACGTCTGCCTCACGGCTCGTCCACGGCACTCAATTACCCCCTCAGCGGACCTGTTGCTGCGTCTGCTCCCTGCCCGTGTGGGCCGTCAGCGCGTCGATGAGCCGGGGCCAGAGTGCGCGTGGGCGGTCGTGGCCCATGTCGTCGATCAGCAGGAGTTCGGCGCCCGGCACCAGTTCCGCGGTGCGTTCGCCGCCGCTGGGGTCGATCAGGGTGTCGTCCAGGCCGTGGACCACCAGTGTCGGCACCCGCAGTGCGCGCAGCGCGTCCGCGCGTGAACCGCTGAGGATCATCGCGCCGAGCTGCCGGCCGATCCCCTCGGGGTAGTAGGCGCGGTCGTAACTGTCGGCGGCCAGTGCGCGCAGCACCGCGGCGTCCCCGTACCTTCTGGACGCCCACACCAGCTCCTTCTCCGCCGCCGCGACGTACCCCTCGCGGTCGGCCGGCTTCGGGGTGAACAGCACCACCTGGGCCTCCGGGCTCGACCGGCCGTACTCGGGCTCGCCGGTCGAGGACATCATCGACGTCAGCGTCAGCACCCGCTCCGGGGAGGACAGGGCCATGGTCTGAGCGATCATGCCGCCCATCGAGGCACCGACCACATGGGCGCGTCCGATGCCCAGCGCGGTGAGCAGGCCGAGGCCGTCGTCTGCCATGTCGCCGAGCCGGTACGGGATCATCGCGAGGGCGGCGGGGATGTCGCCCGAACTCACCGTGGCGATGAACCTGCCCATGTCGACGGGGTGGCCCTCGAACTTCGTGGACAGCCCGCAGTCGCGGTTGTCGTACCGGATCACATACCGGCCGCGCTCCGCCAGCGCCCGGCAGAAGTCCTCGTGCCAGCCGAGCAGCTGCGATCCGAAGCCGCTCACGAGGAGGACAGCGGGGTCCCCGGGGTCGCCGAAGGTCTCGTACGCGAGGGAGATTCCGGGGGCCACATCAACGATCGCCATACGTGGAGCCTGCCACGGCCGCGCCGGGAGCGCACCCAGAATATGGCCCATGACCTGCGCTTCCTCCGCCGGGGGCTGTCGTGGGCCGCCGGCCGTGAGCCGCTTCCACGTCGGCGTGCCTGCCAATTCACGCGCACGGAAGCGGAGTTGCAGGCACCGGGTGAACCGCGCATACCGCGACGCACCCCCGGGGTAGGCAGTCCTGCGGGCGGCCGTGCCGCGCCACGGCCTGCTCGTACCGCGTTCATCTGCTCGTACCGCGTTCACCCGTCCCGGCCGGACACCGGACAGAGGAGAGCCCCATGGACCGCACCGATGACCACCCGTCGGCACCGAGCCCCGGCAGCGAGGCAGCGGCCCGCGAGGGGGACGCCGGGGCGGCGGTACCCGTCGTGCCCGGTGCCCGCGCACCGGAAGGGCGCCCCGACGTCGCACGGATCTTCCGGGACATCGACACCTTCGACCCGGACAGGTTCGTCGCCCATCTGACCGAGGACGTGGTGTTCTGCTTCGCCAACGGCCCCGAGCTGACCGGCCGCGACGCGGTGCGGCAGGGCGTCGCCGACTTCTTCGCCACCCTCTCGGGCCTCTCGCACCGGCTGCTGCGCACCTGGGAGGCGGGCGACACGGTCATCGTCCAGACCGAGGTCACCTACACGAGGACGGACGGCAAACAGGTCACCGTGCCCAACGCCGACATCCTCACCTTCCGCGGCGACAAGGCACAGGACTGGCGCATCTACATCGATCTCGCACCGGTCTACGCCGACTGAACTCCTTCCTCCGGACGGCCCGTTCGCGCCTGGCCCTGGTCAAAGCCACCGGACCACTGAAACGATCACGGCATGCCCTCGCGACGAGACCGACTGCCCTTCCCCGTTCCGACCAGCACCACCGACACCCCGTCCCGCGATTCCGGCTGGCACCAGCGCACGGTCTACTGGTCGGACAAGGCGAACTCCCTGGAGGGGGCCTTCTCCTCCCTCTCCGTGAACGCCGCGGCCGACGGGGCGGACGAAGTCCTGGGCGCCAGGGCGGAATGGGCCGGAGGCAGCAGTTACGTCGCCGGGTGGTTCGCCTACGGAACGGCGATCTGGTACCAGGACAACGGCTGACCACCCCGGCGCGGACGGACACTCGTCCAGCACGGACCGCCGGACCGCCCTGTCAGCCCCGTCGGTCCTGTCGGTCCTGTCGGTCCATCAGCTCCGCGCGTCCAGCCACGGCATGGGGTCGGCGTAGTAGCCGTTCACCACCACCTCGAAGTGCAGGTGCGGGCCGGTGGACAGCCCCGTGGACCCGACGTCGCCGACGACCGTCCCCGGTGTCACCGTCTGCCCCTCCCGGCTGCGCAGCACGGACAGATGGCTGTACGTCGTCTCCAGCCGCCGCCCGTCGACGACTCCGTGGTCGATCACCACACGGTTGCCGTACGCCTTGGTCGGGGCGGCGAAGACCACGGTCCCCGGGCCCGCCGCGCCGACCGGAACACCCCGGTCGGCGGCGAAGTCGACACCGGTGTGCAGCTTGGTCACCCCGCTGAGGGGGTGCTTGCGGGTGCCGTACGCGGAACTGACCGTGGTCGTGCGCAGCGGCCAGTGCAAGTACCCCTGGCGGGGGGCCGCTTCGGCGCCCGGCAGCGGGGCCGCCTTGTCGAACGCCGTGTACTGGGCGGCGAGTTTGCCGACGCGGCGGACGTGGGCGCGGGCCGCGTCCGGGACCCGGCCCGCGTCCGCCACGGCCTTCTCGCCGACCGAGCGCGCGGCGAGCGTGAGGTCCAGCAGCTCCCCTGCCACCGTTCCCCGGGTCCGCAGCCGCGTCATCCCGGCGGCCAGGGCACAGTCCTGCCGCCCGAGCGCCATGATCGCGTCCACCGGGTCCCGGGGCGAGGAGCTGCCGTTGCCGTCGTCGTCCCTGCCCCAGGTGCGCCACTGCGCGGCGGTGAACCCCGCGACGCCCTCGGCCTCGGACAACGAGGCGCTGTCGGGGTTCCAGCCGGAGTGCGCGTCGATCTGCCCGGCGAGCACGGAGGGCCGGACGGCGGTGCACTCCTGCGCCGCCTTCTTCAGCCAGGGCACGTACGACGGGTCCACGCGTCCGGTCGCCGGGTCCGGCGCGTCCGCGGCCACCACGCCCTCGCCGTCACCGGCCATCCCCGGCAGCTGCCCGGTGTAGGCCAGGAAGACCGCACCGCCCAGCAGCACGGTCAGTCCGGGCAGGACGAGCAGGGTGAACGGTCCCGGACCACGGCGCCGGCGCTTGGGTGCTGGTCTCGCCGCGTCGTCGTCGGCGGGGGGCGGCTGGGTCACCGGCGGGACTTCCTGAGCGGGCGGGAGGGGCGGCCACGTGGGCGCACTCATGCGCACCGGGCCTTTGGACGTTACGTCCGGCCCGCCCGCGCCGTCATGGGCAGACGGGGCAGGGGTGGGGGCGTCCCGGGGCAGCGGTCGGGGACCGCGAGACGCCCTCGGGATGCCCGTACGGACCGCTGTGCGCGACGGTCGCGCGGGTGAGGGTGGCCTCCGGCCGTGCGGAGCCGCCCGGGACGCTTCGGTGAACTGCCCCGGGGAGACGTCCTTCCCGGGCACGCGGACCGTCGGTGGTGGTGGCGGCCCGCACCGGCGCGGCCGTCTCGGTGGCGCCCTGCCGGAGAGTTCCCGAACAGTGCGCCGTCTCGGCTACGGTCGGCCCATGAGCGGTGAAGGTGTGGTGGAGGACGAGGCGGTCCGTGCGGCGTGGGACGCGTACCGGGTCCTGGAGAAGCGGACTTCCGCCGAGGAGCGCCGACAGGCGCAGCAGCGGGTCGAGGCGGCGGTGGCCGCCTACGGGCGCGAGGAGGTGTCCCGGGGGACGGTCTTCCTGGTGGGTGTGCTGACCGGGTACCTGATCGCGGAGCAGGCCGGCAGCGCGGAACGGCTCGATCCGCTGGGCGATCTGATTCCGGGCGTGATCCGCAAGCTCCCCACCTTCGAGCTGGCCGACCCGGCACAGGTGCCGATGGTCACGGGCGTGCTCATGGCCGCCGCGATGGGTATGGACACCGTGGCCTGGCGGGACCGGTTCGGGCAGATCCCGCCGGAGGAGGCGCTGGTGCACGGCTTCGTGCTGTGGCTGCTCGCCGACCTCTTCGACTCCCTGTCCGGCCGGCCTGGGGGCATCGACCGGATGATGCGGGAGGCCTTCGTTTCGATGGCCGCCGACAGCGGCTGACGGAACGGCGGAACCCGGCGGGTGGCTGCCGGTGCCGCGCGGTGCCGTGGGTGTGGTCGCGCGCCCGCCGGGAGTGCCTCGGGGTGCGTCTTGCGCTCAGCGGGGCGTGCCCTCGCCGAGCCGGACGACGTCCAGGACCGTCAGCCGGCGCAGGGGGCTGTCGACCCAGTAGGTGAGGGACAGTTGGCCGACGGACGCGTAGCGCAGGTCCTTGGCTGCGGGGTCGTCGGCGTTCCACGGGCCGAAGCCCCACGGGTCGGCCGCTGCGGCGTCCAGGACTCGCCACACCGTGTGCTCGGCGTCCTCGGGCAGGGTGTCGAGGGCCTTCGCCGCCCGGACGGAGAGACGGACCGCGTAGGGCTGTCCGGTCACCGGCGCCTGCCGCGCAGTTCCGCCATGTCGAGCGACCCGCCGTCGTCGTGTCCGGAGGCGACGAACGCGTCGACCGCCGGGGCGTGGGCGAGGCGGCCCTCCCAGTCCTGGACGACCTCGTACAGCCCGGCGAGCGAGAACGTCCGGCGGGACTCCTCCAGTGCCGCCGCCCACTCGCGCTCGAAGGCGGGCACCCACTGCGCGGCACGGTGGTCGGCGCGCAGCCGGGCGAGGAGTGCGGCGGGAGCTCCCGGTGCCGGGGTGCGGGACGTCGTGGGTGCGTGGTCGGGCTGCGCGCTCATGGGCTGGTCCTCCCGGCGGATCGTCACCCCACGGTACGCGTCCGGTCCGGCGGTGGAAGCGCGCTTGGGCAGATCCCCCTTCGGCCGACCGGGGCCGGGGGGCTGCGCGTTCCGTGCGTCCGTACGGTCGGGGCGGCCGTCCGTTCGTCCCGCGTTCCGCCGCTCGCCGTCCGTGTGCGGGTTCCCTGCCCGGTTCCGGTACCCGGACTGCCTCCGAACGGCCCGGGGCGACCGGATAAAGTGCGCGCGACGACAGCCCGGTTGACGGCGAAGGGGAAGTGTGACCGACACCAGCGAGACCCGATCCGCCGACGGTGCGGCGCCCGGCTCCCGGCCGAGCGGGCTGCACCGCCTGATGCGCTACCTCCCCCTGATCGCGCCCGTCCTGCTCTGGGCCGTGCCCTGCTGGCTGCTGCTGTACGCCGGCCAGCACTGGCCCTTCCCCGCCGCACCGGCCGGTACGGCCGTGTTCGCGGCGGGCCTGCTCGTCATGCCCCTCGCGATGATGCGCGGCCACGGCCGACGGCAGCAGGACCGGGCGGCGATCGTCGGGGACACCCTGCTGGGCGCGGTCTGGGTCCTGTTCACCTGGTCCGTCCTGCTCAACGTCCTGCTGCGGCCGGCCCTGGCCCTGGCGGGCGTCGGCGACGGGCAGGAGCGGGCCCGGATCGTCACCTGGGCGGTCCTCGGCACCACCGCCGCGCTCCTCGCCTGGGGGTACGCAGAGGCCCGCCGCGTGCCCCGGGTGCGCAGCCTCGACGTACACCTGCCGCGTCTGGGGGCCGGGCTGGACGGTACGCGCGTCGTCCTCATCACCGACACCCACTACGGTCCGCTCGACCGTGCCCGCTGGTCGGCCCGGGTCTGCGAGACGGTCAACACGCTGGAGGCCGACCTGGTCTGCCACACCGGGGACATCGCGGACGGCACGGCCGAACGCCGCCGCGCGCAGGCCGCCCCGCTCGGCACGGTGCGGGCCACCCGGGCCCGGGTCTACGTGACGGGCAACCACGAGTACTACAGCGAGGCCCAGGGCTGGGTCGACCTGATGGACGAGCTGGGCTGGGAGCCGCTGCGCAACCGCCATCTGCTGCTCGAACGCGGCGGTGACACCCTCGTGGTCGCCGGGGTGGACGACGTCACCGCCGAGTCCTCGGGCCTCGTGGGCCACCGCGCGCACCTGGCCGGAGCCCTCGACGGCGCCGATCCCGGCCACCCGGTGCTGCTCCTGGCCCACCAGCCCAAGTTCGTCGACCGGGCGGCGGCGGGCGGCGTGGACCTCCAGTTGTCGGGCCACACCCACGGCGGCCAGATCTGGCCCTTCCACCACCTGGTCCGCATCGACCAGCCCGCTCTCGCCGGGCTCACCCGGCACGGCGAGGGCACCCTCCTCTACACCAGCCGCGGCACCGGCTTCTGGGGGCCGCCGTTCCGCGTCTTCGCACCCAGCGAGATCACCCTGCTCGTGCTCCGCTCCGGGCGGCGGCCGACGTCGCCGTAGCCGTCCGGGCGTCCGCGCGGCGCCCGCACCGCTACGTGTCGCCGTGGACCAGCTTCCCCTTGACGACCTTTCCGCCGGCGTTGCGCGGCAGCCCGGGGAGCAGCACCAGGTCCTTGGGGAGCTTGAAGGAGGCCAGCCGCCCGTCGAGGAAGTCGGAGAGCTGGGCCAGCGACAGGGTGGTGCCGGGGACCACCGTGGCGAACGCGACCGGAACCTGCCCCCATCGCTCGTCGGGGCGGCCGACCACGGCGATCTCCCGCACCGAGGGGTGCTCGGCGATGGCGTTCTCCAGTTCGGCGCAGTAGATGTTCTCGCCGCCGCTGATGATCATGTCCTTCTTGCGGTCGACGACCCAGACGAACCCCTCTTCGTCCTGCCTGACCAGGTCGCCGGAGTGGAACCACCCTCCGTGGAAGGCCTCCGCTGTCTCCTCGGGCCGGTTCCAGTACCCCTGGGTCACGGTGGGGCCTCGGTAGACGATCTCGCCGACCTCGCCGGCCGGCACGTCGTTCATGGCCGCGTCGACGATGCGGTACTGGACGGTCGGGATAGGTCTGCCCACCGAGCCGAGTTTGCGCAGCGAGTCCTCGCCGCGCAGGACACAGGTGATGGGTGACGTCTCGGTCTGGCCGAACACCGCGACGTTCAGCGCCTCGGGGAAGCTCCTGCTCATGGCACGCAGGGTCGCGTCGCTCGCGGGGGCGGCGCCCCAGCTGATGACGCGCAGCCTCAGGTCGCGTGCGGCGATGTCGGGCTGGGCGCAGATCAGGTCCCACTGCTGCGGCACGTTGAAGACGATGGTGGCGCCCTCGCGTTCGTAGGCGTCGAGCACCGCCCCGGGGTCGAAGGCGCCGAGCGGGTGGATCACCACGGTGCTGCCGACGAGGATGTTCGCGACGATCGAGCCCAGTCCCGCGATGTGGAAGAACGGGGCGGTGAGGAAGCCGACGTCGGAGTCGTCGAAGATGTCCATGGCCTGGATGCAGGTGATGGCCTGCACCTGCATGTTGCGGTGGCTGAGCAGCACGCCCTTGGGCCGCCCGGTGGTCCCGGACGTATACATGATCAGGGCGGTGGACTCCTCGCCGATGTCCGGGAGTTCCATCGGTTCGTGCCCGGCGAGGAACTCCTCGTAGGCGAGCTGTTCGCCGGTGGCTTCGGCCGGTTCGCCGATGACGACCACGGTGCCGATGGAGCCGAGCGCGGGGACGTCGCGGAGCTGGGGCAGCAGTCGGGCGTCGACCACGAGGGCGGCGGGTGTGCAGTCGGCGAGGATGCCGTCCAGTTCCGGTGGCGCGAGGCGGAAGTTGAGGGGTACCGCCATGGCACCGAGGCTGTTGGCGGCGAGGACGCTCTCCACGAACCACGGGTGGTTCAGGGTGAGCGTGGCGACCCTGTCCCCTTCCCGTACGCCTCGGCCGGCGAGCGCGGCGGCCAGTTGCAGCGAGCGCCGGGAGAGCTGGGCCCAGGTGGTGGTGACGCCCAGGTGGCGCAGGGCGGGCCGGTCGGGCCGCATCAACGCGTGGGTGGCCGTGTGCGCCATCCAGTGGTGCCGGAAGGACCAGGCGGGAGCCGTATCCGTGGACATGCCACTCCTTGCACTCGGAGGGTGGGAGAGGGGGGGAGTTGGGCGTCATTATGCCTGCGGGAAGGCCGCTCAAGAAGCTCTTTGTTAATCAAAAATCACTTGGAAGTGAATCGGAGATCACATGCTTGCCGGTCCTCCGTCTTGGTGGCCCGGACTGCGGGGACGCCCTGTGATTGACTTGCCGCATGGCCCTGTCCCCCTGCACCTCGTCCCCTCGGTGAGCGCCGATCCGCTCGCGGCGACGCGACCGCGCAACCGCAGGCAGCTCATCTCCGAGGCGGCCGGCCGCGTGTTCAGCGAGCGCGGGTACCACGCGGCGTCCATGGAGGAGATCGCCGCCGAGGTGGGCATCAGCGCGGCGGCCCTCTACCGGCACTTCCCCAACAAGTACGCGCTGTTCGCCGAGTGCGCGAACACCCTGGTGGACCGGCTGGTCGGAGCGCTGGACGGGCTGCCGCCGGAGGCCGGGCTGGCAGAGGTGCTGGGCGCGGTCACCCGCGTTGCCGTGGCGCACCGCTCCTCGGGCGGGCTGTACCGGTGGGAGGCCCGCTACCTCGACCGTGCGGACCGTCGGCTCCTGCGGGCGAAGTTCGCGCGCGTGGTGGGCAGGACGACGGAGGCGGTACGCCGCGAGCACGCGACCCCGGCGGCGGAGCTGTGCGCCGTGTCGGCCCTCGGGGTGATCGGGTCCGTCGCGATGCACCACGTCTCCATCACGCAGCGCCGGGCCGAGGACGCGCTGCTGGCGTCCGCACTGCGCGTGGCAGCGACCGACCCCGCCTCGGGGGCGGGCGGACCGCGGCCCGTCGTGCCGGCCGCCGGCCCGGTGCCCGGCACGCGGCGCGCGGAGATCCTGGCCGCCGCCATCCCGCTGTTCGCCAGGGACGGGTTCGCCAAGGTCACCAACGCGCAGATCGCCGAGGCGGTCGGACTGGTCCCGTCCGCGATCTACCGGCACTACCCCACCAAGACGGACATCCTGGTGGCGGCGTGCCTGCAGGCCGCGGAACTGCTCGCCCGGACCGTCGACCAGAACCTCGCGGGCACCGACGACCCGCACGACGCCCTGACCGCCCTGGCCGCCACCTACGTGGCCTACAGCTTCGAGCACACCGCGCTCACCGCCGTCGCCGAGGCCGAGGTCGTCGGCCTGCCGGACGGTCTGCGCCAGCCGCTGATCCGTGCGCAGCGCGAGCACATCGCCGTATGGGAACAGCGACTGCTCGGGCTGCGCACGGAGTTGGATCCGCGCCAGGCGCGGGTGCTGGTGCACGCGGGGTTCGGTGTCGTGGTCGAGGCCGGCCGCAGCCTGCACTGGCAGGACACCCCCGCGAACCGTGACTCCGTCACCGCGCTGGTGACCGGAGCCCTCGGCGTGGGATAGCCGCGGCGCCCCACCCGTGCGCGGGGCCGGCCACGGGGCGCCGAGAGCGAAGTCGCGGGCTCAGGCCCCGGGCCGGTTGGCGGCGGGCAGGGTGATCGGGGTCTGCGTCGGCGAGGTCCCGTTGTTCAGGAACATCATCGCCACGCCGCGGATGAACTGGTCGAACAGGTAGAGGCCGTCCGGGACGACGGGTGAGAGCCCCTCGCGGAACGCGACGTAGACCGGCCAGGCCACCTTGATCAGGCCCCGCGAGACCCAGTCGCGCGGCAGGCCGAGCCAGTCGGCGTACCTGTCGCCGATCAGGTAGCGGACCATCTCGTTGACGAACCCGGTGGTCAGGCCCAGGGTCGCGTCCTCGATGTACCCGATCAGGGTCCGGGCCAGGTTGATGCCCTCGGCCGTCGGTGCGACGACCGGCCACAGCATCTGGTCGGCCTGCTTGTACGCCTCGTCCCAGCTGGCGGGGATGAACTGGCGCTGCACGCCCAGCAGATGGAGCGCGACGTGCCAGGCGTGCAGGTCGGCGGCCTCCTCCTTGGCCGAGAGCTTGATGCCCCACTTCTTCATGTTCTTGTGCGCGACGGTGGCCACGGAGTGGAAGGTGACCAGGATGTCGCCGTTGCTGATGGGCTTCGGCTGGTCCGCGGTCTCCATGAAGCGCTTGGAGGTGACCAGCAGGTTGCGCACCACCGAGTGCACCAGGCGCGTCTTGTTGGCGCTCACCAGGAAGTACCCCGCGGGCTGCCAGGCCGTCGGGCTGTGCAGGTCGTACCCGAAGGTGAAGGTCTTGGCCGCGCGCTCCTTCATGTTGGCGCCGCCGGCCGACCAGTAGACCGCTCTGGCCTCGCGCGGGATCACGGTGCTGAGGATTCCGCTGCCCAGGCTCTCCGACACGAACAGGTAGCTGTTCAGGCGCTTGTAGAGCTTCTCGGAGGCGGCGAGCAGCTCGGGGTCGGCCCAGGAGGGCAGCTGGTTGACCCCCTTCAGGTAGTCGGTGAGGTAGCCGGGCATGCCGGCCGGGAGGGCGTCCTTGTTGCGGACCCACGCGTTCCAGGCCTTGTTGACCGCGGGGATCGAGCCGTCGGCGAGCAGCCGCGCCGCGATGTCGTCCGCCTCCGGGTCCCAGACCTGGAACGGGTCGGTGACCGTGTCGGTGCCGGCGAGCGAGCCCGCGGAGGACCACGACCAGGCGTTCTGAACGCCCGTCACGCTCGCGATACCGAGTACCGCACCGATCGAGAGGGCTCGCCTTCGAGTGAGATCTTCCATTTACTTTCCGACCTTCCACATGATTGGACGGCACCCCGTAGAAGTCCACATGGAACCAACCTTGAGCTGGTCACAAGGTTGTCCTCGGGTGTGATTTCTGATTAACATAACGACGCGTTAGGTCGCCGACAAGACCTGTGCACGCGCCAAACCACTGCCTCCGCCCGGCCTCGCCGGCGTCGCAGGCCCCACCGCCGTCACAGCCGCCGCGCACCGTGACGGCACCGGATCGACCGCTCCACGCAGCTGCCAGGCCCCCTCCCTAGGAGCCCCCATGCACACGCAGCAGGACCCGATGGACCCGCCTTCGCCCGGGGTGGTGACCGATGTACGCCCCCGCTGGGTGACCGACGAGCTGATCGAGCAGTGGTGTGCGTGGGTGCACCGGGACGAGACCCGTACGGAGCCGAGCACGGCGGAACCCCTGACCGCGTCGGCGCCCTTCGACCTGTCGCCGGTCGCGCCCGTTCCCTCCTGCGAGCCCCGGGACGTCATGGCCGCGGCCACCGCCGCGGCCGGTGCCCAGCGCCGGTGGGCGCGCACGCCGCTCGCCCGCCGCGCCGGGACCGTGCTCGCCTTCCACGACCTGCTCCTCGAACGGCAGGACCAGGTGCTCGACCTGATCCAGTGGGAGACCGGCAAGGCCAGGTACCACGCCTGGCAGGAGGTGGCGCAGGTGGCGGCCATCGCCCGGCACTACGCCCGGCGCGCCGGCCGGTACCTGGCCGCCCGGCGGGTGCGCGGGATGGTCCCCGGGCTGACCGGGGTCAGGCAGCTGCGGGTCCCCAGGGGCGTGGTCGGGGTCGTCTCCCCGTGGAACTACCCCCTCTACCTCGGGGCGGGCGACGTCCTGCCCGCACTGCTCGCCGGGAACGGCGTGGTCTCCAAGGCCGACCCCCAGACCCCCCTGACCCTGCTCTGGACGAGGGCTCTGCTGCACGAGGCAGGTCTGCCGGCCGACCTGTGGCGGATCGTCGCCGGTGACGGAGCCCTGGTGGGCAACGCCCTCGTCGACGCCGTCGACTTCGTCAGCTTCACCGGCTCGACCGCCACCGGCCGTACCGTCGCCGAGCGCGCCGCCCGACGGCTGATCGGCGCCTCCCTCGAACTCGGCGGCAAGAACCCGCTGATCGTGCGCGCGGACGCGGACGTCGCCGCCGCCGCGGCCGGCACCGCCGTGGCCGCGTTCACGAACACCGGCCAGATGTGCATCCACGTCGAACGCGTCTACGTGCACGAGAAGGTGTACGACGCCTTCCGCGACGAACTGGTCCGGGTGACCGGCTCGCTGCGGCTGGGAAGTTCGTACGACTACGGCTGCGACGTCGGCTCGCTGGTCTCGGCGGCACGGCTCGCGGCGGTCGAGGCCCAGGTCGGCGACGCCGTGGCCAAGGGGGCCGAAGTGCTCGTGGGCGGCGAGGCGCGGCCCGGAGCGGGGCCGCTGTTCTACGCGCCCACGGTCCTTGAGGGCGTCACCCCGGAGATGGACGTCTGTGCCCGGGAGACCTTCGGCCCGGTCGTCTCGCTGTACCGGTACGCCACGGACGACGAGGCACTGGACCTGGCCAACCGGGGGGCGTACGGCCTGTCCGCGTCGATCTGGTCCAGGGACACCCGCGAGGCGGCCCGGCTGGCCGGTCTGCTGCGCGCCGGATCGGTCAACATCAACGACGGTGCGGCAGCCGCGGCGGGAAGCATCGAGGCCGAGATGGGCGGCATGGGCGACAGCGGGCTCGGCCGCAGGCACGGTGCGGAGGGCATCCGCAAGTACACCGAGGCGCAGACGGTCGCCGTACAGCGTCTGTTGCCGCTCGGGCCGCCGCCGGGGCAGTCGGCGCGCACCTTCGTACAGCGGACCAACGGCCAGCTGGCCCTGCTGCGCCGGCTGCGTGTGCGATGAGCGGCTCCACGTCTCCCGAAGGGGAGCGGCGCGACGTGGCGGGAGGGCCCGAGGTGCGGGGGCTGCGCGAGCGGTGGGACGTGCTGCGCAACGCGGTGGGCCCGGTCGATCCGGCCGCGCTCGACGCCCTGTGGGCCGACCTGGACACCGTCGACGCCGCCTCGGTCCTGGGCTCCTGGCGGGGATTCGCCTTCCCGACCGGCCACCCGGTGGAGCGGGTGCTCGCCCGCAGCCGGTGGCACGGCAAGCAATTCCTCGCGCTGGACGACGCCAGGCCGCTGATCTGCCGCGCGGAGGACGGCGGCCTGTACGCGGACACGACGTCGGGCCGGGGCGGGGCGAGCCTCTGGAACATCGAGTTCCGTGGCGAGGTGACCGCCACCATGGTGTACGACGGCATGGCGGTGTTCGACCACTTCAAGCGGGTGGACGAGGCGACGCTCCTGGGCGTGATGAACGGCAAGGCAGCCGCGGTGTCCGCCGGCGGGCACCTCTTCTACTTCGCCCTGGAACGCGAACCGGACGCGGTGTGCGGACCGGACGCGGAACGCGCGGCCGGAGCGGCGCACGAGCCCGGCGCGGAGCCCGTATGAAGGTCTCCGCGGTCCTCTCGCGCGGCACCGCCCCCAGCGAACTCGTCGACGCGGAGCTGGACGAACCGAGGTCCGACGAGGTGATCGTCCGGATCGAGGCGGTCGGCGTGTGCCACACGGACCTGGTCACCCGGCAGCGGCTCGGCGAGCGCCCGGCCGTCCTCGGTCACGAGGGGTGCGGCACCGTCGCGCACCTGGGCTCGGCGGTCGAGGGGCTCGCGGTCGGGGACCGGGTCGTCATCTCCTTCGCCTCGTGCGGCGGATGCGCCAAGTGCCGTGCCGGACTGCCGGGTTACTGCGCGTGGGCCACCGCACTCAACGGTGCGGGGCGGCGTCTCGACGGGTCGCCGACCGTACGTGTGAAGGGCGAGCCGGTCTTCGGCGCCTTCTTCGGCCAGTCCTCGTTCGCCACCGCCGCGTTGGCCGACGCCCGTTCCTGCGTCCGGGTCGGTGACGTACCTCCGGCGGTGGTCGCGCCGCTGGGGTGCGGGTTCCTGACCGGGGCGGGCGCGGTGCTCAATGTGCTGCGGCCCCGCCCCGGAGACCGTCTCCTGGTGGTCGGCGCCGGGGGCGTGGGGTCGGCGGCGGCGCTCACCGCGCTGTCCGAGGGCGTCGAGGTCCTGGTGGCGGAGCCGGTGGCGGCCCGGCGCACGCTGCCGGAACAGTGCGGTGCCACGGTCTTCGCCTCGCTGGACGAGCCCATGCCGCCGGTGACCCACGTGCTCGACACCACGGGCCGGCCCGAGGCGATCGTCCGCGCGCTCGGCCTGCTCCAGCCGTGCGGTGCGCTGGCCCTGGTCGGCCTCGGTCCCGCCGAGGTCACTCTCGACGCCCGGTCCCTGATGCTGCGCGGCCTGCGGATCCACGGCTGCGTCGAGGGAGACGCCGATCCTCCGGTACTCGTCCCCGAGCTGATCCGGCGCTACCGGGACGGCTCACTGCCCCTCGACCGTCTGGTGACCACCTACCCGCTGGCCGAACTCGACCGCGCCGTCGCCGACCACCGGGCCGGACTGACGACCAAGCCCGTACTGCTCCCGGACGGCCGGCCCACGTAGTCCTCCCCCGCCACCACCCGTAGCTCTTCCCTGCCCGCACTGTGAACCAGGAGTTGTGATGACCGATGTGATCTCCGCCCGGCGGTCGCTGTACGAGGACGAGCACGAGATGCTCCGGGAGACGGCCCGTTCCTTCGCCGACAAGCACGCGGCCCCGCACGCCGAACGCTGGCGGGCCGAGGGCAAGGTCGACCGCGAACTCTTCGAGGAGGCCGCCAGGGCCGGAATCCTCGGTTTCAACATCCCCGAGGAGTACGGCGGCGCGGGCGTCACCGACTACCGCTTCAACGCGGTGATCGGCGAGGAGTTCTCCCGGCATCGCGCGACGGACGCCCTCATGGCGGTGACGCTGTCCAACGACATCGTCGTCCCCTACTTCACCGACCTGACCGACGAAGCGCAGAAGGCCCGCTGGCTTCCGGGCATCGCCGCCGGGGAACTCGTCGTCGCGGTGGCGATGACCGAGCCTGGGACCGGCAGCGACCTGGCCGGGATCGCCACCACAGCCGTCCGTGACGGCGACGACTACGTGGTCAACGGCAGCAAGGTCTTCATCTCCAACGGCCAGAACGCCGACCTCGTCGTCACGGCGGTCAGGACCGGCCCGGACCGCCACGGCGGCATCAGTCTGCTGGTGATCGAGGCCGACGGGCCCGGGTTCTCCCGCGGCCGCAACCTGGAGAAGATCGGGCTTCACGCGCAGGACACCAGCGAGCTGTACTTCCATGACATGCGGGTGCCCGTCGCCAACCGGCTGGGCGCCGAGGGCGCCGGTTTCGACGCGCTGATGCGCAACCTTCCGCAGGAGCGCATCTCGATCGCCGCCAACGCCGTGGCCTCGATCGAGGGCGTACTGGAGCGGACCCTGGACTACGTACGGGAGCGCAAGGCGTTCGGCCGCCCGATCGGCACCTTCCAGAACACCCGTTTCCAGCTGGCCGAGATGGTCACCACGGCCCGGGTGGGCCGCGCGTACCTGGACGACCTGCTCGCCCGGCACTCGCGCGGCGAGCTCACCGCGGTGGACGCGGCGTCCGCGAAGTTCTGGGCGACCGAGCACTACGTCGACATCGTCGGCCGCTGCCTCCAGCTGCACGGCGCCTACGGCTACATGCTGGAGTACCGCATCGCCCACGACTACCTCGACTCAAGGATCACCACCATCTACGGCGGCACCACCGAAATCATGAAGGAGATCGTCGGCCGCGACCTGGGGCTCTAGACCCGTGCCCCTCCCGCGTCCCGGGGCCGTGGTTGCCGGAGGCCGTCGCGCACCGGGAGCTCTTGACTCGATCTCGGCGGGAGCAGTAGTACGGAAACTGTCCTCAGCGGAGCTGGAGAGAAGAGCTACGGGGGCAGTCAAATGCCGGCAGAAGAAACGCGGCGCGTCTTCCTGCGGCGCGTCGGGGCGATTCTGGTGGTGGGCGGGAGCGGCGCGGCCACCACCGCACACAGTTGCAAGCCCAAACCACCAAAGCCCCGTGTGCGCCTGCCGCGTCAGCATCACCCTCCGGATTTCACACCGGAACCGGACGAGCCGTGACGGGCTACGGGCCACCGACTCCTCGGGAATTTCCGACTTCCCGAGTCGCACCATTCACCTAATGGGGCGTCACCATATTTCATCGGCAAGGAATTTGAGGCCGGGGCAACCGAGAATTGGCCCGCTCGCAGAGGTGCTCGGCTACCTGGGGTCGGCCGGGCTGCCGCTGAAGTCGGCGGGGACCGGCTGCTGCGCCTGGACCGGTGCGGTACGGGGGTACTCGGCACCGTACGGAAGCGCCGCACGGTGCTGGGCGCGCGGGCGGCCGTGTTCGGGGCGCCGGGGTTCGTCGTCGCCGAGTATCAGCATGGGGTCGAACATGACGACCACCGCCGCGAGCAGGAGGAAGGCCAGCGGCCCCACCAGCAGCATGGGCACCACCTCCAGGGCCGACGTGCCCCCGGTGGAGTGCGCGGAGTGGCTGCCGCTCACCTCGGCGCTGACGGCCGCCATGCCCGTGTAGTGCATGCCGGTGACAGCGATGCCCATGACCACACTGGCGCCCAGGGTGGGCAGGAAACCGCGGATGGAGACCGCCGCCCACAGTGCGGCGGTCGCCGCGACCACCGCGATGAGCAGGGACAGGGTCACGACCAGGGGGTCGTACAGCAGGCGGCCGTCCATCCGCATGGCCGCCATGCCCAGGTAGTGCATCGCCCCGATACCCAGCCCGGTGAGGACGCCGGAGGTCAGCAGGACGCGCGGTGCGGTGCCGCGGTAGCCGACCGTGAAGACGCCCGCTCCGACGACGAGGACGGCCACGGCCAGGCTGAGGAAGGTGAGCGGTACGTCGTAGCTGATGGACGCCCCGTGCACCTTGAAGCCCAGCATCGCGATGAAGTGCATCGACCAGATGCCGCATCCGATGGTCACCGCCCCCAGGGCCAGCCAGCCGGCCTTCCGTGAACCGTGGCGCAGGGACCTGACCGTGCAGCGGAGTCCGAGGGCCGCGCCCAGACACGCCATCACGAAGCCGGCCACCAACGTGACCCACCCATAGCTGAAACCGTCAACCGTACTTTGCATGATCGAAAAACCCGAACCGTCACTCAAGCGAAAAGCGCCGGTGAATTCACGGCGCGGCGACAACTTTAGCCCTTAAATTCCGTGGCATAGACCATCTAGTTCCACGGCGGGCGGCGTCACCGGAATTTCCGCTCCGGACGTACGGTGCGGCTGGTGTGGAGGCCTGGCCACGCAAGTGGGTGGGGCACCCCTTTACGGGAGTGCCCCACCCAGTTGTCCGACCGAAGGCGGTGGGTCAGCCCACGTGCCAGCAGCCGGCGTCGAAGTCGTCCACCACGACGCTTCCGGCCTGGGCGTGCGTCTTGTTCACCCAGCAGCCGTGGATGTCGCTGGTGTGGGCCGCGGCCGGGGAAGCGGCGATGAAGCCGACAGCCATGAGACCGGCCAGAGCGATAGAGATGCGCCGAAGCATGCTTCTTCTCCTTCGTGGGGCAAGTGGGGCTCGCCCCGACTCTGCATCAGCTCCCGCCGCCCTGCACTTCGAGACGCGCGACCGGGTACGGCCGGACCCCCCGTTCGGACGCGTGGTTCAGCGCAGTCCGGCGAAGAGGTCGTTCTCCGGCACCGGCGCGCCGGTGGTGTCCCTGACCCGTACGAAGGTCTCCATGCCCATCCACTCGCCGAACCGCTCCTTGCCCATCTTGAGGAAGAAGATGTTCTCGCCCTGGCTGGCGTGCGCGGCCAACGAGTCGAACTTCTGGCCGCTGAAGGCGGTGGTGTCCACCCACGTGGTGATCTCGTCGTCCGGGAGGCCGATCTCGGCCATCGCGGCGGCCTCGGCGGGGTCCGGCTCCGGCATGTCCGGGTCCAGCTCGCGCATGGTCTCGCCGAACCGCTGCATCGACGAGCGGGGCATCGTCGTCCAGTACACCTTCGGCGTCAGCCCGGTCAGTTCCAGCGCCGCCATGGTGATGCGGTTGGCCTGGATGTGGTCGGGGTGGCCGTAGAAGCCGTTCTCGTCGTAGGTGACGACGACGTCGGGCCGGTAGTGCCGCATGAGTTCCGCGAGACGGGCGGCGCCCTCCTCGACGGGGGTCCGCCAGAAGGACCCGGGGGCGTCGTTGCTCGGCCAGCCCATCATTCCGGAGTCCGCGTAGTCCAGCATTTCCAGGTCGCTGACCTTCAGGACGGCGCAGCTCTCCTCAAGTTCGCTGCGGCGCATCGCGGCGACGGCCGCCGGATCGTGCCCGGGTTCACCCGGTTTGGCACCACCCGGTCCGTCACCGCAACCGCCGTCGGTACAGGTCACGAGAACCGTACGGATGCCTTCCGCCGCGTACTGCGCGAGGACCCCTCCGGTTCCGGTGGCCTCGTCGTCGGGGTGAGCGTGTACTGCCATGAGCGTCAAGGGCCGGTCAGCCATCAATTCAGTCCTTCTGGAGCCGTACGTCGTCGTCCGGGTGCGCGGCGGGTGTGCCGCGCGCCCGGGGGCGCCCCGGCCCCGTCCGGTCGGACGGTCCTCGCGTCGCGGTACTCCCCCACCCGAGTGGCGCCGGTCCCCCGGCAGATCCAACCGCGACAGCGGGGGCGGCTGTTCCCGTTGCGGCCGTTTGAATACCGAATCCTTGCCGAGAGGGGGGACGAGGGCGTCAGGTACGGAGGCGCCGCCCGGGAGCGGGCGGCGCCGGCGCCTTGTCCGGCGCCGGACGCTGCCCGGTATCGCCGGCTGCCCGGTATCGCTACTTGATGACCTCGACCTTCTTGTCACCGGCGGTCGCCTGGACCACCCACTTCACCGTGCCCGTCTCCCGGTCGCTCGCCGTCGGGGCACCGTTGCCGGAAGGGGCGGCGGCGAAGGCGAACGCGGCGGCCGCGACGGCGGCGAGAGCGGTGGCGGCGATGACGTTCCTCATGGGTGTCCTCCCGAAAGTGGTGGCGCGTGGTGAAGGTGTGGTGAATCTATCGCGCAACTACCGTTCGGGGAATGGGTGTTGGATCACCACATGGGGCGGCCGACGGGTCCGGCACCGATTCGGGCGGGCGGTCACAGGGCCCTCCGCGACGAGGCGAGGACGACGGCCGTGACGACGGCGGCCAGCAGGACGAGTACGACGACCGCGAGCAGAACGCGTCCACGCAGGCGGCCCGGGTCCCTGCGGCGGGTTTCGACCTGACCCCCCGGCGGCGTCCCCGGGTGCTTGCCGGCGTAGTGCTCGATCTGCCGGCGCACCGCCTCGGGCTCGGTGAGCCAGGGGGTCTTGAAGGTGCATTCGCCGCACCAGTAGCGGTTGACCACGTCGACTCCTCGCTGTGCGTCGGTGCGGGCGGGACACCGACCCCGACGGTGACCTTGGTCATGTCCGCTGCCCAGGCCAGGGAACCGGCCATACGTGGCCGGTGGCCGCGGGTAGGCTCACCGCGGTCCGTACTGGCGAGTAGGGGAGACGTTCGGTGGCAGACGATCTCGGCACGTTGTTACGGGAGTTGCGCGACAGCGCGGCCCTCACGCAGGAGCAGGTGGCCGAACGGTCCGGGGTCAGCGTGCGCACCATCCGCCGGCTGGAGAGCGGCCGGTCCACCAACCACCGGATGGGAACGGTGAACCTCCTCGCCGACGCGCTCGCCCTCGGCGATGACGACCGCCGCCGCCTGGCCGCGACGCTCGCCGGAGCGGGACGGGGGCGAGGGCCGGGACTGGGTCCGGAGCGGGAGCGGGGCCCCGAACCGGAACACGGAGCGGAACCCGGACCGGGCCCCGCAGCCGCAGCCGCAGCCGCAGCCAGACCAGCATCACGGCCCGAACCCGAGCCTGGCCCCGGACCCGGACCCGGACCCGGCCCCCAGCCGGACTCCGGCCCCGAGCCCGAGCTGGTTTCCGGAGCCGAGCACGGGAGCGAGCCGACGTCGGAGACCTGGCAGGAGGGCGGGCCCGAGCCAGTTCCCGGTCCCGGGCCAGTTCCCGGCCCCGGGCCGGCGCCCGGTCCTGATCCCGGCCCCGGCTCCGCCACTCCGGTCGTTCCAGGTGCTCCGGCCACCCCGACCGCGTCCACCGTCCGGGCCGTCCCGGGCACTCCGTCCTTCTCGGCCACTCCGGCCACTCCGGCTTTGTCGGCCACTCCAGCCGCTCCGACCGCCCAGGTCACCCCTCTCACCCCGGCCTCCGACGCCCAGTACCCCCTCCCCGTCGTACGGAGAGCCGCCGCGCCCGCGCCGGGGCCGGTTTCCGGAGCCGGGTCGGTGTCCGTTCCCGCGGGGCTTGTCGATGCCGTGCGGGAGTTGGCGACGGAGGTGCGGCGGCGCTGGCGGCGGGAGGAGGCGCAGCGGCGCGTACACGACCCTTTTCCGCTGCCGGTCCGGTGGCGGCCCGCGCCCGCCGGGCTGACCGACCGGGCGGAGAACATCCAGCGGCTCGGACCGGGTGAAGCGCCCGCCGCGGTGGACCTCGGCGGCGATCTGCGCGGGGTGGCCGAGGTCTACCGCCGTATCCCGTCCGGCCGTCTGGTGGTACTGGGCAGGGCGGGGTCGGGGAAGTCCATCCTCACCATCAGGCTCACCCTGGACCTGCTGGAGTCCCCGGCCGCCGACGGCCGCGTACCGGTCGTCTTCAGCGTCGGCTCCTGGGACCCGTCGGCCACGGCGCTGCGGGACTGGCTCATCGGGCTGCTGCTGCGCGACCACCCGCATCTGGCCCGGCGCGGCACCCGTGGGGAGTCCCTGGCCGCCGCACTGGTCGACGCGGACCTGATCCTCCCCGTCCTGGACGGGTTCGACGAGATCGCCGAGGGTCTGCGCCGCGACGCCCTGGACGCCCTCAACGCCACGTCCGCACCGCTCGTCCTGACCAGTCGGCGCGACGAGTACGCCGAAGCGGTCAGGGCGGCGCACGCGCCGCTCGTCTGGGCCGGGGGCGTCGAGCTGACCGACCTCACCCTCAACGACCTCGCCGACTACCTGCCCCGCACCACCCGCACCATCACCTCCGGGGCGGGCGGGGACGGCGCCGACGCCCCCGGGACCGGGTGGGACGAGGTCGTCGAGGAACTGCGTGCGCCGAACACCGCGGCGGGGAACGGCCTCGCCGACGTGCTGACCACCCCGCTCATGGTCATCCTCGCGCGCACCCTGTACAGCGAGACGCCCGGCCGGCACCCCGCCGAGCTTCTCGACTCCACCCGGTTCCCGTGCGCGAAAAGCCTGGAGGAACACCTGCTGGCCGGTTTCGTGCCCGCCGTCTACCGGCGCCACGCCCCGGAGCGGGACACCGCCCGGCCGCGGGGCGCGGTGCCGTACACCGACCCCGTACGGGCCGAGCGCTGGCTGGGGCACCTCGCCCACCACCTGGTCCGCTTCGACCGTGAGCGGCAGGACCTCGCGTGGTGGCAGCTCGGCGACGCGCTGTCCCGCTCGCGGCGCACCCTGGCCGTCGTACTGGCCACCGCCGTCAGCGTCACCCTGGCGAACTGGCTGGTCGGCCTGGTGCTCATGCCGCTCGATCCGGTCGAACTGCTGCTGCAGGGCTGCCTGACGGGGCCCGCCGCCGGACTCGCCTTCGGTTCCGTCTACGCGCTGACCGACCGGTCCTCCCGGGGCGCGGGCTCCGAGCCCGCCCGTGTCCGGCTGACCCTGCGCGCCGCGCACGACGCCCTCGGCCGCAGCCCGCTGCGCACCTTCGCCGTCCGGTTCGGGCACGGGCTGCTCGGCGGGGCCGTCATGGGCGTCGGCTGTGCGTGCGCGCTCACCGCCGGGCGGTCGCTGGCGGCGGGTGCCTCGTTCCTCGACCCGCGTGTCGTCGAGGGCACCCTGATCAACATGGTGGTCTTCGCGCTGGTCTTCGGCTCGGCCGCCGGTCTCGTCTTCGGCCTGGTCGCCATGCTCGAAGCACCCGTGGACGTCAGCGCGGCGGCCACCCCGGTCGGGCTGCTGCTCGCCAACCGCGCCACGGTGGTACGGCAGTTCCTGATCCTGGCCCCCACGTTCGCGCTGGCCATCGCCTTCGGCGGGCGGCTGGTGGTCCTGCTGCTCCAGGACGCGCTGGGGCCCCTCAACTGGGGTCTGGAGGATGGCCTGTTCATCGGCGGGGTCGGCGGTCTCGGCGGTGCGGCGGCCTATCTGCTCGCCTTCACCGCGTGGGGCCGGTGGCTCCTGTTCGCCCGCTGTTGCCTGCCCCTGACCGGGCGGCTCCCCCGGAACCCGGCCGCGTTCCTGGACGACGCCTACCGGCGCGGGGTGCTGCGCCGGACCGGCGCGGTCTACCAGTTCCGCCACGTCCGGTTGCAGCACCACCTGGGAACCGCGTTCCGCCACCACCACCCGGACTTCCAACCGGCCACCTTCCCGCCGCCGTCGACAGGCACCGACTGACGACCTTCACCCGACGACGGGCACCGGCTGACGACCGGCCCCGCCCACCGGCATCGGCCGCCCCGCCTCTGTAGGGCGGCAACCGCCCCCTGCGGACGGATCCCCGGTGACCGCACGGGGCGGCGCCCGGCCGTCCTCGCCCGAAGCGGCCGGGGCCCAGGTCCGCCGGGGCGGCCGGTCACCGATGGCCGGTGGCATGGCCTGTCGGCCGAGCGATACCGGACGGCAGCATTCGGCGTGTCCGGCTCGCGGCGGCTCCCGCCGCGCGCCTCATCGACCGAAGGGTTCCCGATGACTCCCCAACGCCTCTCCGTGTTGGGCGCGGCCCTCGCGCTCGCCGCCCTGACCAGCACCGGCGCGGCTCACGCCGGTACGACGGCCGCCGCACCACCGGCGACCGTGTCCACGGCCTCCGCCACCTCCGCCACGTCCGCCGCCGACATCCCCGACTTCGAGGACGGCCAGGGCCTGACCGTGGTCCCCGGCGCCACCGAGGTGCACAGCCCCACCGACTTCACCCTGACCGTCACCACCAAGCAGTTGGCCGGGCAGCACAAGATCCGCATCCTGCTGCCCGCCGATTACGCCGCCGCCCCCGACCGGCGCTGGCCGGTCACCTACTTCCTGCACGGCGCCGCCGGCAACGTGAACGACGTCGTCGCCGCACCCGCCCTGCGCTCGAACTCGATGATCACCGTGGTCCCGGACGGCGGCCTGAAGGGCTGGTACGCCGACTGGCTCATGCAGAACACCGCCGTGGGGGCCGCGAAATGGGAGACCTTCCACCTCTCCCAGGTCGTCCCGTTCATCGACGCCAACCTGCGCACCCGCACCGACCGGGCCCACCGTGCCGTCGTCGGGCTGTCCATGGGCGGCTTCGGCTCCCTGCACTACGCCCAGGCCCGCCCCGACCTGTTCGGGCACATGGCCACGCTGTCGGGGGCCATCGACTTCGGGCTGGCGGAGATGCGCGGGGTCGTCCTGGCCACCGAACTCAGCCTGGCGAACGCCATCTGCGGCTCCAGCAGTTCGCTCGGCTGCCCCGACCACGGGCCCGCCGTGGACAGCGACGCGATCTTCGGCTCCCCCTACCCGGTGTTCGACGCCGACCGCATCTGGAAGGCCGTCGACCCGGCCGCACCGGCGAACCTCGCCAAGCTGGCCAACACCGGCGTCACCATCTACACCGGCAACAACGACCTGTTCGACGCCCGCACCGCGGTGGCCTCCAAGAACGTCAAGACCCGCCTGGACCAGCTGAAGATCCCCAGCCGCCTCGTCGACTACGGCAACGGCGCCTCGCTGTCCCCCACGTGCAACGGCGGCCACAACTACGGCTGCTGGGCCCCGGCCTTCGCCGACTACGTGCCGCGCCTCGAAGCCGCCTTCGCCGCGGCCGGCTGACCGTACGACACGGTCACGTACGGCAGCCGCCGCCCGTGGCCGCACTCCCCGCAGCACCTCCACCCCACCGCCTCTCCCCCAGGAGCGACCACCATGCCCGAACCGTCCCCCGGCACTCCCCGCCCCCGCGTCTCCCGCCGTGCCGCCCTCCGGGCCGGCGGCGGCGTCGCCCTCGGAGTCGGTCTGGCCGCCATCGCCCCGGCGACCCCCGCCGCGGCCCGCCAGAACGGCACCCCGCTCTGCGACGAGCCAGGAGACTCGGCCGCCGCCCAAGGAGTGGGCTCCAGCGACCTGGGCATTCCGTACTACCGCGAGCACGACGGCACGTACGGCTACGTCTTCGGCGACACCTGGACCGGGATGCAGCAGTACGGGGACTACCTGGGTTCCCCGGTCATGCTCTGCCAGTCGGGCTTCGACGCCTCGGGCGCGGCCCCCATCTCCTTCACCTGGGCGATGCCCACCGGCGGCGGGGCCCGCCAGCTGTTCGACTACCGCACCCGCGCGGACAACGGGTTCGGGTTCGAGGTGAGCCGCATCCCCAACGACTGCATCGAGTTCGGCGGCCGTACCTACCTCCAGTACACCTCGGTCGGGACCTGGACCCCGCCCGCGGGCTACGACGGCTCGCTGATGTCCGGTGTCGCCTACTCCGACGACCACGGCGTCACCTGGCGCGACTACCCGTACCACTGGCCCGGCGACATCCAGGGCGTGAACCAGTCGATGTACGGGATGTGGTCCTTCGCGGGCATCGACCCCGACGGCTGGCTGTACATCTTCTCCAAGCGGTGGAACGGCACCCACCGCAACACCGCCGACGGTGGCGCGATCCAGCTCTTCCGGATCCGGCCGGACCGGTTCCGGGCAGGCGACTTCGGGGCGCAGGAGAACTGGGCGCACCTGGACGGGCGGTGGCAGTGGACCACCGCCGCCGCGCCGACGCCCATCCTGACCGGCAACAACATCGGGGAGTTCTCGGTCAAGCGGATCGGCGACCGGTACTGCATGAGCTACTTCGACGTCACGGACTACTCGGTCTGCACCCGGACCGCGCCGCGGCCGGACGCGGTGTGGACCGCGCCCAAGCCGCAGATCGTCGGCGACAACCGCTGGCCGGCCAGTCACTGGGGCAAGCCGCAGGTGCCCACCCTGTACGGCGGCTACATCCATCCGGGCAGCGCGAGCGCGACCTCGCTGACCCTCATCGTCTCCCAGTGGCCGGGGGTCGAGCACCAACCGCCCTACCGGGTCCTGCAGTTCGACGGGATCAACCCCTGAGGTTCCGCCGCGCGGCCCGGCAGTCCGCCCCGCCGCCCTTCACCCCCTGACCGAGGAGAACACGATGAAGAAGCTCAGAGCCCGGTTCACGGCCGTCGTCGGCGCCGCCGCGGCGGTCGTCGTACTGGCGACGGCCACGGCCCACGCAGCCCCGGCCGACCCCCACGCCGCCACGCTCGCGGCACTCCGCACGTTCCAGTCCGCCGCGGGCCCCGGCGCGGCGGTCCACGCGGGCGACGCCGCCGGTTCCTGGACGCTCTCCGCAGGTACCGGAACGATCAACACCACCAAGCCGATCCAGGCCGACGAGGCGTTCCGCGTCGGCAGCCAGACCAAGACGTTCACCGCGGCGACCGTCCTGCAGCTCGTCGACGAGGGGAAGGTCTCCCTCGACAAGGACATCGACGCCTATCTGCCGGGCACGGTCAACGGCAACGGGTACGACGGCACCCGCATCACCGTGCGGCACCTGCTCCAGCACACCAGTGGCATCGCCACGTACGAGCCCCTCAACTCGCTCGCCCTGGCCGAGCCGGACGGCACCTTCCAGACGGCCAAGCTGGTGCGGGAGGGGCTGAAGCGGGCACCGGTCTCCGCGCCGGGCGCCGGCTTCACGTACTCGAACACGAACTACCTCGTTCTCGGCATGCTCATCGAGAAGGTGACGGGCCTGCCGGTCCACGAGGCCGTCACACGGCGGATCGTCGAACCCCTCGGGCTGACCCGCACCGTGTTCCCCGCCCCCGGCAACAGGGCCCTGCCCACTCCGGCCGTGCCCGGTTACCACGGCGTCCGGGTCGGGTCGTTCTACTTCTGGAGCGGGGTCATCTCCTACGACCCGTCCGTCTTCGCCGCCGCCGGGGCGATGGTGTCGACGCTGACGGACCTCAGCACCTTCTACGGGGCCCTGACCGCGGGCAAGGTCGTCTCCCCGGCGGCGCTGGCGGAGATGGAGAAGGTGCGGGACCTCGGAGGCGCCGGGTACGGGCTGGGGATCCTGAAGGTGAACCTCTCGTGCGGCGGCGCCGCCTGGGGGCACAACGGGGCGGTTCCCGGCTACTTCACGTACACCCTGGTCACCGAGGACGGGCGGCACGCCTCGGTGATGACCAACGCGTACCTGGCCTCGAACCCGTCCGCCGACAAGCTGAGCGCGCTGATGGACACGGCGCTGTGCGAGGGCCGGGCGTAGGGCCGCACTCCGCCCGCGGGGCGGCGCGGTGAGGGGGACCGGTCCAGCTGACCGGTCCCCCTTCTCCGCGTGTTCCCCGCGTGCTCGCCGCGCGGCGCCCGGGGAGGGTGGGTCAGCGGTGGCGGGTGGTGACCCGGAACGTGCTCAGTACGGCCTTGTGGTCGGTCGGCCAGGTCCAGTCGGGTTCCCAGAACCTGTCCCTGCCGGTCTCCCTGGTCCGGGTGTTGCGCACGATGGAGGCGGCGGGGCCGACGATGGTGCTGTCCAGCAGCCGCAGGCGCCTGTCCGGGTGGTAGAAGACGAAGTCGATGCGGTCGCGCTCGTCGGCCTTGGGTGCCCAGGTGAGTTCCTCCACCTTGGCGCCCGGGTTGTCGCTGGGCCAGGTGAAGCCGGGGGTGCGGACCGGGTCGGGGTGGATCTCGCGGTAGCTGTCCCGGAATCCGGCGGCCTCGATGGACTTCGTCGTGGACCACGGGATCACGGTGCCGCGGTGGTCGAAGAGGTGGCGCGTCCTGCGGGTCCAGTCGAGGTGCGAGGGCTCGTTGAAGTCCCCGGCGAGCAGGGTCAGTCGGCCCTTGCGGCGCTCCTTGGCGGCGTCGGCCAGCACGGTCCTGGTGACGGCGGTGCGGCCGGAAGCCTCGTTGAGCCGCATGATCAGGCCGGTGTCGGTGATCGGGCCGGTGGGGATCTCGCCCCAGCCGTACTCGGAGGTCTCCAGGGGCGCGGGCGTTCCGCCGCCGTAGCCGCGCGGGAGGTAGTTCACGTAGTAGCGGTACTCCAGGTGCCCGGAGTACGCGGCCACCTCGGTGCCGCCCACCGAGACGACCGCCTTCGACCAGGACGGGAAGGACTGGTGCTCGATGATCGGGTACCGGGATATCACCCCGGGGTCGGTGGGGTTGGCGTTGTCGTAGTAGGTCAGGCCGCGGGCCGCGAGGTCGGACAGCAGGGCGGCGACCCGCTCCGGGTTAGACTCGCTGAGCATCACGATGTCGGGGCGGACGGCGGCGACGGTGTCGGCGATGCCGGCGCGGCCGTTCTGCACACGGCTGCCGCCGAGCCAGATGTTGAACTGGAGGACCTTCAGCCGGGTGTGCGGGCCGCGGCGGTCCGCTCCGGGGAGTTCCGCACCGGCGGGGCGGGCCTCGGCCGTTCCCGTACCGACCACCCCCGCGCCCACGGTTGCTCCCAGCAGCCCGAGCAGTTCACGACGCCTCACCACGTACGACCTCCACACATCTCACCAGAACCACGTCCGAGCGGCGCTCGGCACACGCAGGGTGCAGTCTTGAGGGGCCCGGCGTACAGAGGGTGAACACCAGGCGTCGTGCGGCCCGGTCGCCTGTCGGACCCCGCTGTTACGTTGACGCGAGAACATCGCTTCGACCTCTGGAGAGGGCACATGTACGACGAACGGCTCGCGGAGTTCTCCCGTGAGCGGCTGGACGGCCGTCCCCTGCCCGACGACCTGCGTGTGCTGCTGGTGGCGCAGTGGGAGGGGCGCACCGACTTCGCCCACCTCCTGGACCTCGAATTCTTCGAGGCGGGAGAGCTCCACCCGTTCCTCGACACGAGCTACTTGAGCGAGCAGGAGCTCGCGGATCCGGAGATGCAGGCCGTCAACGCGGGAGTCGCGGAGATGGCCAGGTACGTCAAGCTGGTGGCGAAGGGCGGGAAGGGGTGGCTCGGCTACTGGCTGCACCCCGACGATCCGGCGGACGGGGCCTGGCCCCTGGTCGAGCTGGACACCGAGTTCTCCTTCTGGGGGCTGTCCGGCCGCACTCTGACCGAGGGCGCGGCGGCCGAGCGGGCCGGTTACCAGGACGAGCCCGACGAACGCGTCGCGTTCGCTCAGCTGGCCGCCGAGCTCGCCGGGCTCGGGCTGCCGCTGAGCACCCCGGACTTCGACGGCCTGGAGGAGATCGGGAGCGCGGTGGCCCCGGAGGAGCTCATGGAGCAGCTGACCGAGGCCGAACGCGAGAAGCGCGGCCTGGGCTGATCCGGCGGCGGGGGCTGCCCCATCGGTGCGGTGCGGGGGCAACTCATGTGTCCTGAACGGCCGTTGTGCGCTCCCGCGACTGCTGCGAGGCTGTGAGCCAGGCACAAGCGGAACGGAACGCTCAGTGAAACGGATTCACTTCACGGCCGAGGACTTCGCACGGACCCGTCTGGGACCGACGATCGGCGTGGCGGCGGAGACCCTCGACAGCCTCAAACTCCTCAAGGACCGGGACTCCCGGCGTGTGTTCAGCCTGTGGCGCGCGTCGGTGGGCAACCGGCTGGCCGACCGGGTCGGGCCGCTGGCCGCGCTGATGCCCGCGCACGGGCCCGCCGTCGATCTGGTGAGTCTCGCCGGGGACTCCGCTTCCATCGAGGAGTCGGTGGAGACCCTGCGGGCCGCGCCCCGCACCCTGCTGCGCGCCGAGCTGGAGAACATCAGGTTCGACCGGCAGCACCTTCCGTGGGCGCGGCTGCTGGCGGACGGCGACCGTGAGGTCCTGCGGGACCTGTCCTCGGCGCTCCGGGACTGTCACGAGGTCGCGGTCTCGCCCTACTGGCAGCGCGTCCGCTCGCATCTGGCGGCGGTCCGGTCCGCGTACGCGCGCACGCTCAGCGAAGGCGGGGTGGAGCAGTTGCTCGCCTCGCTCCCCGGGCCGGACCTGGTCTGGCGACCGCCCGTGCTGGAGATGCGGCACCCCCGGAACGCGGACGTCCATCTGAACGGGCGGGGCCTGGTGATCACGCCCACGATGTTCTCCTCGACCCAGGTGGAACTGCTGGTGGCGCCCTTGGAGCCGGACCGGACGCCGGTGCTGGCCGTGCCCGCCGCGGGCGGTGCGGGGGCGCTGTGGGGGACGGGCGGGAGCGGGGACGGTTCGCTGGGCGACCTGTTGGGACGTACGAGGGCGGAGACCCTGGAGGCGACGGTCGGCGGTTGCAGCACGCTGGAGCTGGCCCGCCGGCTGAACGTGTCGGCGGCAGCGGCGAGCTACCACGCGAAGGTGCTGCGCAACGCCCGGCTCATCACCACCACCCGGGACGGCAAAGCCGTACTGCACGTGGCCACGTCGCTGGGGATCAGCCTTCTGGAGTCGCACACCCCCCATGGCTGACGGGGACAGGCGTGCGGCCCCCCGCGCCGCACGCCGTCCCTTCCGGCACATCCTTCACCGGTGGGTGCTCGTGGGGCCATGTATTCGTCGGTGCTCAAAAGCAACCCGTCACGGGGGGGGCTGGGAGGAACTGCATCCGCCGCTGATGGCGCCCGCCACGTACGCCGTCGAGCCCCTGCCCACCGGGCCGCCGTGGCGGTTGTGGGAGGAGGTCGGCGAGGAAGCGGCTGCCGCGCAGGGCGTGTTCGCGCCGGTGTACTCCGTGTCGTTCGGCGCGCGGAACAAGGTCGTCATCGCCCCCAGTGACTCCCGTTCCCTGACCCTGGTTCCGGAGAAGTGCGAGGGCTACTGCCGGGGTGTGGACGGCCGGGCCGGGCCCAACCTGGCGTGCGAGGGATGCGGGCGGGCCGTGGCGACCCGGATGGACGACTGCGGGCTGTGGCAGGCGGTGTGGCTGGAGCCCGACGCGGTCGTACGGCGCCCCTCGGGGCTGCCCGCCGGGCCGCCTCCCGGCTGGGACGACCTGCGGCTCGCCGGGCACCGCCTCCCGCCCGTCGAACCCGACGGACGGTGGAGCCGCCGCTGGGAGGCGGCGGCCGGGGTCGCGCCGGCCCATCTGGTGGTGGCCACCGGGGGCCGCCCGGCGGCCCTCCCCGCCGGCCCCGTCACCGCACTGCTCGGGCCCGCCGTCGCCCGGTTTCTGCCGGCCGGTCCCGATGCCCGTACCGTGGAACTGGCCGGACCGGGGATTCCCGCGCCCCGCCCCCGTCCCGACGTGCTCCTCGTCCCCCGCCACCCCGTCACGGGCGCGCCCTGGCGCCCGCCCGGCGACGACGCGGCCGTGGTGCCGCTGGACAGCGGGGTCTGGGCGTATCTCGCCGGACCGGGCGAGACCTCTCCGATGCCCGCGACCGGGGTGCTTCCGCACGGCGTGCTGCGCGACGACTACCCCTTGCCGCCGTACCCCTGGTACCCGCTGACGCCCCACCGCCGCGCCTTCGTGGACACCCTGGCCGGGCTGCCCGCCGTCCGCACCGCGCGGCTGCGCGGGTTGTACGACGGGTACCGCGCCTGAGCGTGCGGCCGACCGCTGCAGGGCTGTCACCTGCGGGTATCGGCGGCATTTGTGGGGCGACCCGAAACTTTTGTTACCCGGTGACCGGATTGTCCACCTAGTGTCGGCCGTGCAACACGATCAAGCGGATCCCCAGCAATGACGTGAGGAAGTGCGGAACATGCCCGACAACACTCTGGCCGGCAAGGTCGCGGTCATCGGCGGCGGCGCGAAGAACCTCGGCGGGCTGATCAGCCGGACGTTCGCCGGGTCCGGAGCGAAGGTGGTCGTGCACCACCACACCTCCGAGAGCGACGCCGAGCAGACGGTCAAGGCGATCCAGGAGGCCGGTGGCCAGGCCGTCGCGGTCCAGGGCGACCTGACCAGGGTCGCGGACGTACGGCGGCTCTTCGACACCGCGGTGGACACCTACGGCGGTGCGGACATCGCGGTGAACACCACCGGAATGGTGCTGCGCAAGCCGATCCTGGAGACCACCGAGGAAGAGTACGACCGGATGTTCGGCGTCAACGCCAAGGCGGCGTACTTCTTCATCCAGGAGGCCGGACGGCGGCTGAACGACCACGGGAAGATCATCAGCCTGGGTACGTCGCTGCTGGCCGCCTTCACCGACGGCTACGCGACCTACGCCGGCGGCAAGGCACCGCTGGAGCACTTCACCCGGGCCGCGGCCAAGGAGTTCGCCGACCGCCGCATCTCGGTGAACACGGTGGCTCCCGGCCCGATGGACACGCCGTTCTTCTACCCGCAGGAGACCCCGGAGAGGGTGGAGTTCCACAAGTCGCAGGCGATGGGCAATCAGCTCACCCAGGTCGAGGACATCGTGCCGATCATCACGTTCCTCGCCACCGAGGGCTGGTGGTTCACCGGTCAGACGATGTTCCCCAACGGCGGCTACACCACGCGCTGACCCCGGCGGCCACTCCCCTGTCCCGCGGGTGCCGCACACCCGCGGGACAGCCGCGCGCCCGCGTACCGGGCAGGGGACCTGCTGTGCCGTACGCGGGCAGCAGGGCCACCCGTACGTACCATGTGGGCCGCCGGACCCCGTCCTCGTCCGTCACCACCACCGCCGCACCGAGGGGCGTTGTCTTGAACCCCGATCTGAACAAGCTCGAACACCTGGTCGCCATCGCGGAGGAGGGCAGCCTCACCCGCGCCGCCGCCCGGCTGCACCTGTCCCAGCAGGCCCTGTCCGCCTCCGTCAGGGTGCTCGAACGGGAGGTCGGCGTGCCGCTGCTGGAACGCGGCAGCACCGGCGTCACCGTGCTGCCGGCCGGCCAGGCGCTGGTCGAGGACGCCCGGGTACTGAGCGGCATGGCACGTTCCGCACTGCGGCGGGCCCGGCGGATCGGCCGGGGCGACCCCGAGACGCTGCGCATCGGCTACACGCCCGCCATCACGGGCGAGGAGATCGTCGTGCTGCTCGCCCCGGTGGCCGACACACCTCCCCGCTTCGTCCCCGAGGTCCATCAGCGCTATCCCGCCGAACTCACCGCGGCACTCCTGGCCGGTGACCTCGACATCGGGCTGTGCCGGGGCACCGCACCGGCCCACGGGCTGACCCGCGCCGACCTCGGCGAGCAACGCCTGCACATCGCCGTCGCCGCCGACCACCCCCTCGCCGCCCGCTCCTGTGTGGCCCTCGCCGAGCTGGCCGACGAGCCCTTCATGGTGTGGGGAACGCCCGGCAGCTCCGGCTACACCGATCTGCTCGTCGAGCACTGTCGCCGCGCCGGGTTCGAACCCCGCGTCGAGCGCACCGACCGCCAGGGCACACCCCCGGTCACCGCGGTCATCGGCACCGACAGGATCGCCTTCGTGACCGCCCCGCCGGGCCCCGCCGCAGGCGGCAGGGCGCGCATCGTGGCCCTCGAACCCCCGGTCCACGCACCGCTCCACGCCCTCTACCCCGCCCGGACCAACTGCCCCGCCCGGGACGCCTTCCTCGCCCGCGCGAGCCTGTGAGATCCCGGGTGAGACCTGCGGGGCCGGGGCGCGTCAGCAGAAGGGCTCGGCCGTGCGGGAGCCGCCGTCCTGCCGGGTCGTCAGGAACGTGCACGGGTCAAGCCCCGCCGCGCGGACGGCCTGCCGTGCCGCGTGCTGCCGCCCCTCGGTGAGACCGGGGGTGCGGGAGAGGACGAAGCCGGACCGGCGTGCGCTGTCGGTCACCACCGCCCACCGGTAGTCGCGGGCGATGCCGACGACGATGTAGTTGGCGTTCTCGCCGTGCCGGTAGCTTCCGTCGACGGCGACGAAGGACACGTTCAGCCGGGAACCGGTGGCGTCGAGCGGTTTGGCCTCGCCCTCGATGGAGCTCTCGACGCCCTGCCAGGTGGTGCAGCCGTTGCGCACGCTGAGCGAACCGGACGGTGTGAGCCCGTACTCCCCGTGCACGTTCTTCGCGCACTTGGCCTCGAACTCGCGCGGAACGGCGGCGAACTGGAACCACGGGCCGAGGTAGCGCGGCACGTCGAGGGTGCCGACCGACGCGGGCTCCGTGGCCGACGGCGCAGCTCCGGCGGGAGGTCCGGGGGCCGCCGCGCCGGTCGCGGTGAGCACGCAGGCCGCCGCGGCGGCGAGGGCGACCGCGGTGCGGACTGCGGTGCGGGCGGTCGTACGGACTGACTTCATCGGGGAACTCCACTCGGCTCGGCTCGTCGGTCTGTCGGCCGACCGGCTGTCGGCTCACGTGGCACCTTCACGCCCGACTGCCCCGGCGGACGCACCACAGTGCGCCGCCGGGGCAGAGTTCCCCCGGACGGGTGGACCCGCTCAGTGCGGTTGACCGCCGGCCGGCGGCAGTCCGCCGTGGCCGGTCGTCGGCATGACCTTCGAGGTGAGGGCCTGGGTGCGGCCGGCGGCAGCGACGCGGGCCCGGCGGCGCACGTCCTCGGCCGCGGCCTCCTGGGAGTGGCGGCTGCGCCAGTACGGGTTGTCGTGGGGCAGTCCGCCGCTGACCCTTCCGTACATCCCGAAGGTCATGATCAGCAGCCCCATCAGGAAGCTGAAGACGACGTTGGACATCCGGAAGTCCAGGAAGTTCGCGGGCTTGTCGAGGATGAACAGGTGCACGAAGCCGGAGAGCAGGAAGAGCACCCCGATGGTCATGTTCACGTTGGAGGCGAAGTTGCCTCCGACGATGGCCGCGCCCACCAGCAGGAGTCCGACGAGCACCGAGATCAGGCTGAGCAGGCCGTTGGTGGACATGCCCGCCACGCTCTCGCCGTTGGTGTCGAAGAAGGCGAGCTGGTTCGCGAAGCCGAGGCAGCCGAAGGCCAGCAGGATCAGCCCGCACAGGGCGGCGCCGGACCGGTAGACCTTGGCCAGTCGGTGGTCCACCGGGAGTTCGTCCTTGAGTTTCACTGTCGTGTCCTCACGTGCGGTTGCCGAACCTGACGCCCCTCCCGTACCACCACCATGCCGCTTGGGCCGCCGTGCGGCAGTGCGAAACGCTCCTGCGTCGTTTGCCGGCTCCTCCCACGGCACGGCTCCCCGTACGGCGGACGGCTCGCCCGGCCGGTCCTCGTCGGCGGGAGTGCAACAGTGTTGCGTCGTATGGTGGGAATGTGAGTCTTACGTCCGTACGGCAGGACGGCGGCACCGCTGCGGTGGCGCTGAGCACCGGTGCGGTCGCCCGCCGCTTCGGGGTCGCACCGACCACGCTGCGCACCTGGCACCGCCGGTACGGCATCGGCCCCACGGGCAGGGGCGGACAGCACCGACGGTGGGGGCCGCACGACGTGGCGGTGCTGGAGCGCATGTGCCGGCTGACCGCCGCGGGCGTCACCCCCGCCGAAGCGGCCCGCTCCGCGCTCGCTCCCCCGCCCCGCACCACGGACCGGCCCCCGCCTGCCCCGTTCCCCGCCGCTGACCCGGCCCCGCCCGCCCCGGCCCCTTCGCACGAGGAGGCCGACGGCCGGGTCGCCCCCGTTCGCACGGCTCCGGCGGGCGCTGCCGCCGACCGGTCCCTGGCGGAGTGCCGGGGGCTCACCCGGGCGGCCACCCGGCTCGACGCGTACGCCGTCGACCGGCTGCTGACGGCCGCGGTCGCCGAGCACGGACTGGTCGGGGCCTGGGAAGACGTGATCATGCCCGCGCTGCACTCGGTGGGCCGCAGGTGGCAGACCTCCGGAGACCGCTACGTCGAGGTCGAGCACCTGCTGTCCTGGCACGTCTCGCGGGTGCTCGGGCGCAGCGCGCCACCGCCCACCGGTCCTCCGCCGGCCCCGGGGAACCCGCCGGTGATGCTCGCCTGCCTGCCCGGGGAGATCCACACGCTGCCCCTGGAGGCGCTGGCCGCGGCACTGGCCGGTCTCGACGTGGCGGTGAGCATGTTCGGGGCGTCCGTCCCCGTCGTGGCACTGGAGGACGCGGTGCGCCGGACGGGGCCGCGCGCGATCGTGCTGTGGGCGCAGTCGCGCAGCACCGCGAGCCGCCCGCTCGCCGAGCACCTGGGGTCGATCGGCTGGGGGGTACGGGGCGCCCGGGTAAACCCCGCCGTGGTGCTGGCCGGCCCCGGCTGGTCGGGCCCGCACCGGCCGGGCACCCTGCGCCCCCGGGGACTGCGCGAGGCCCTCGACATGCTGCTCCCGTCCGGTGCGCCGCACTGACACAGCCGCGCTGACGCAGCCGCGCTGACCCACCGGACGGAAGCCTGGGCGGATCCTCAGCGGTTCTCGGGCAGGTCGGCCTCCGCCGGCAGCACGGAGCGCGTGCGCGGCGCCTTGGCCGACGGCGACGCGGGCACTGTGGGCTTGCCGCAGAAGGCCGCCTCCAGCACGCCGCCGAGCGCCGTGTTCACCGCGCCCCGGTTCGAGGTGTTCGCCATCGCGGAGAGCGAGCGGCGGCCGTCCCGGGTGGCGAAGGCGTAGGTGTAGAAGCCCTGCACGGTGCCGGTGTGCCCGTAGATCTGCGTGCCGCAGGACAGGTCGTAGCGGCGCAGGCCGAGCCCGTAGAAGCGGGTCCCCGTGGTGTCCGTCGGGGTGACGGTGGTCATCGCGTCCAGCATCCGGGGCGAGAGCAGACGGCCCCGCATGAGTGCGGTCGTGAAGGTGTTCAGGTCGGCGGTGTCGGAGATGACCGCACCGGCCGACTGCGCCCAGGAGACGGTCTGCTCCGTGGAGTCGACCAGCGGTGCGCCCTCCTCGTCGGGGTGGAGGTAGCCGCGCACGTGGGAGCCCTTGATCCGGGCATCCGGGTGGACGTAGGAGGTGTGACGCAGCCTCAGCGGCTTGATGATGCGGCGCTCGTACTGCTTGGCGACCGGGGTGCCGGTGGTCTTCTCGATGAGCATGCCGACGACGACGAAGTTGGCGTTGGAGTACTTGTAGGCCGCGCCGGGCTCGGTGGTGCGGGGCTCGGCCAGCGAGAGGTCGACGAGTTCCTGGTAGCTGAAGACCCGGTTGCGCACGGCTTCGAAGCCGGGCACGGTCCTGGCGAACATGGCGTCGGTGTAGTCGGCCAGACCGCTGCGGTGGGTGAGCAGGTGACGGACCGTGATGCGGTCGTCGGGCAGCAGTCCGGGCAGGTAGCGGTTGACCGGCGCGTCGAGTTCCAGCCGGCCCTCTTCGACGAGCTGGAGCAGGACGACGCTGGAGAAGGTCTTGCTGACGCTGCCGATGCGGAAGCGTGCCCGGGTGTCCATGGCCTCGCCGGACACCCGGTCGCGGACGCCCGCGGTACGGGTACGGACGCCGTCGGGGCCGGTGAAGCGGGCCATCGCGCCGGGAGCGCCCTTGGCCATGGCGGAGTTGAGAGCCGCGCTCACGCCGTCCATGTCGGGGGCGGGGACGGCGGGGGTCGCCGGTGCGGCGGGGGCCTTGGCGGCCGCCGGCGCCGCGACGGCCGCGGTGGCGGGGGCGAGGCCGCAGGCCAGGGCGGCGATCAGGGTGGCGCTGACGGCCAGACGTCTGTGCTTCGACTGGGTCACGTGACTTCCTCGTACTCGAAAGGTTCAGCGGAGCGGCACACCTGCGGGGTGCGCCGCGGGGGCCCGGGAGGGGCGCTCGCTGAGCGCCGTTCCGGGTCCCCATGGATCATGAGTGCCCGCACGCCGGGTCGGTTCCTCCACGGCGCGCCGACATTGAGTTCGAAGGTCCGGGTCTTGGCAAGGGTTCGCAGCCGGAGGTCTCTCGCACTGTCGTGCGGATGTCGTGCGTGTTGTGTGCGACGGGTACGGCAGCCGGGGACGTCGTGCCGGTTGCGGGGCGCGTCACGCGGTACGGGAATGCGGGTGGTTCGCCGCCGCGTTCGGCCAACTGCCGCCCCTTCGCACCTACTTCGCCGAGGAGTCCTCACCCCATGGCAGTGCCCGTGATCGATGCGCTCGTGTTCGACGTCCTGGGGACCCTCGTCGACGAACCCGCCGGGATCCGCGCCGGGATCCGTGAGTTCGCCCCGTCCCTCGACGGGCCCGAGGTCGAGCGGCTTCTCTCGCTGTGGCAGCGGCACGTCGACCGGGAGCAGCGACGTGTCCTCGACGGTGCCCGGCCCTACCTCACCACCGAGGAACTCGACCGGGAGGCCGCCCGGCTCGTCGCGGACGCCGCCGGGGCCGGCGACGCGGCCGCCGTGGAAGCGCTGGCCCTGTCGGCCCGCAGGCTTCCGCCGTGGCCCGACACCGTGGCCGGGCTCGCCCGACTCGCCGAGCACTTCCCGCTGATCGGGCTCTCCAACGCCGGCCGGACGGCCCTGCTGGAAATCAACGCCCACGCGGGTCTGCGCTGGCACCAGGCGCTGTCCGCCGAGGACGCCCGGACGTACAAACCCGATCCGGCCGTCTACCAATTGGCCGTGACCGCCTCCGGACGACCGCCGGAGCGGCTCCTGATGGTCGCCGCGCACGCCTGGGACCTGCGCGGCGCCCAGCGCCTCGGGCTGCGTACCGCCTATGTCGCCCGCCCCGTCGGCGACCCGCCCGCCCCGTCGGACACCTTCGACCTGCACGCCACCGGGCTCGCCGATCTGGCCCGCCGACTCGGACGGGCCACCGGGGACGGGGCGTGGGATTCCGGGTGGTAATCCGCCGCGTCCGGCCGCGCGCCTGTCACCGATGGCGGGCCGCGCGGTTACATTCGGTCGCATGCCCGTGTCCCGCGGATCCCTCCACTCCGGAACGGCCCTGGCGGCGGGGGCGCCGCCCGCCAGCGCGTGCGCGACCCGGCCCCCGACCTGCCCCGGCACGCTGCCGCACCTCCCGTGGGCGACGAAGCGGCGGGAAACGGAGGCGCAGTGCACCGCGCTCAGGTGAGGGAGTACCGGTCCGGTGACCGCGCCGCGCTCCTCGACGCCTGGGGGCGCAGCTTCCCCCGCGACCCCGTGACCGCCCTCCAGTGGCGGGAGAAGGTGCTTCTCGACGCGAACTTCGAGCCGGAACTCCTGCGGGTCGCCGAGCACGACGGTCAGGTGCTGGGCGCCGCCCACGGAGTACGGCGTCTGGTCACCGACGCCACCGGACCGGCGCACCCCTCTGCCGGGTCCGGCAAGGGGTGGGTGCCGTTCTTCTTCACGGTGCCGCGTGCGCGCGGTGCGGGGCTGGGCCGGCGGTTGCTCTCCGAGGTGCTGCACGGGCTGGAGCAACGCGGCTGCCACCAGGTCGACTTCGCCTCCTACACCCCGCACTACTGGCTGCCCGGCCTCGACCGGGACGCCTCCCCGCACGCGGCGGCGCTGCTCGCCTCCTGCGGATTCGGCGCCTACGGCCACGCGGTGGCCATGGAGCGGGACCTGACCGGGTTCACGGTCCCCGCCGGCGTGCGGCGCAGGGAGGAGGAGCTGACGGCGTCCGGGTACCGCTTCGCCGAACTGGACGACGGGACCGACGACAGCCTCGTGGACCTGCTGCGCCTGGCCGCCGACGAGTTCAGCCCCGACTGGGCCGGGACGGTACGCCGCTGTGTGCGCGGCGGGATGCCGCTCGGGCAGATCCTGCTCGTGCGGGATCCGTCGGGCGGGCCGGCCGGGTGGGCGATGCACGGGGCGTACGACGGCGACGTGGAGCGGTTCGGCCCGTTCGGGGTGTCCGCCCGGCACCGCGGTACCGGGCTCGGCGCCGTCCTGCTGCACCGCACGCTGTGCCGGATGCGCGAGCGGGGTGCCGGGCGCGCCTGGTTCCTGTGGGGGGACGAGACCAGCGCCGCCGGGCGCCTCTATCTGCGTACCGGCTTTCGGACCGTGCGCTCCTTCACGCTGCTGCGCAGACCTGCCGCCGTACCGTCGGCGGCGGGGCCGCCCGGGGTGCCGCGCGCGGACGGCGCGGAGCGCGCCGGGTGAGGCGCCGCGGGTTCCTGCGCTCAGCGGCGGCGGCCGGGGCCGGGTGGGGTGCCTCGGGGTGTGCGCCGGGGGCGTCCGGGTCCCGCCGGAGCGAGCTTACGGTGCTGTCCCACTACGGCAGCGAGCCGCAGAAGTCCGCGTTCGAGCGGGTGCTCGCGGAGTGGAACGCGGATCCGCGCCGGGTGCGGGTGGTGTCGATCGCCGTGCGGTACGCGGACCTGCTGACCACCGCCATGGTCCGCCAGGCCGCCGGGCAGGGCGCCGACATCCTCCACCCGTACGCCCTGTGGACCGGGCAGTTGGTGCGGGCCGGGGTGCTGCGGCCGGCGCCGCCCGCCGTGTCCGCGGAGATCCGCCGCGCGTTCTCCGGGTCGGCGGTCGCCGCCGCGACTGTCGACGGTGCACTGTACGGGTGCCCGACGGAGGTCCAGACGTACGCCCTCTACTGCAACATGCGGCTGCTCAGGGCGGCCGGTGTCCTGCGACCGCCGCGCACTTGGGCGGAGCTGGAGGACACCGCGTACCGCTGCGCCGCCCGCGACCGGCACGGCAACAGTCTCGTCCAGGGGTTCGGGCTCTCGCGCGTCGAGGACGCGACCGTCGTCGGTCAGACGCTGGCACTGCTCGCGTCGGCCGGCGCCTCGGCCAGGACGTCCGGTCTCCACGCCTCCGGCGGCCGGACCACGGTCGACTCCCCCGCGCTGCGCGCGGTGCTCGGGCTGGAGAAGCGGCTGATCGACCGGGGGGCCAGCAGCCCCGGCACCAGCCTCTACAAGGAGTTCCCGTCGGGCCGGGTCGCCATGGCGATCAACGGCGGATGGTGGACCGGCAGCCTGCGCCGCACGATGGGCGACGCCTACCGGGACGTCACCGTGGTCCCCGTGCCCGGCCCCACGACCGCCGGTACCGGGACGACCACCACGAGCTTCCTGCTGGGGGTGAACGCCGCCTGCCCGCGCCCGGAGGCCGCGTGGGAGTTCCTGCGGTGGCTCAGCCTGCGGCCCGCGCCCGCGCCGGGCGCGCGCTCGGGAGCGCGGGCCGCCGTCCGGGCGCCGGAGACGCCGATGACGCCGATGACGCCGGTGACCAGGATGAGTGCCCTCCAGGTGTCGGTCGGTTCGATGACCGCGCACCGCCGGGACATGGAGGTGCTGCTCGGTGCGGCGGACGACCCGCGCGTCCGCCCCTTCCTCGACGCCCTCCACTACGCGAGCGCCGAACCGGGCGGGCCGTACGCGCAGCGGACCAAGTCCGTACTGCGCAAGAACATCGAGGAAGTATGGGCCGGACGCCGCGGCGTGGAGTCCGCGCTGCGCACCGCCCAGCGCCAGATCGACCGCGAAGCCGCACGGCACACCTGACCTCCCGCGGGCCGCCGCCCGCGCTCGAACCCGTACCCCCCCCAGGACCTCGTAGCCCCAGGACTTCGCAACTCCCGCACCCCGCAACCCGCAACTCCCTGACCTCGTACCCCAAGGACGGAGGCCCCATGGCCGCATCCGCCACGGCGGCCCGCAGCCGCCCGCAGCAGGCGTCGACGCGGCGCGGCCACTCCGGCACCGCTGCCGGCGCCCGGCGGCGCCAGCGGGTCACCGCCTATCTGTTCCTGGCGCCCACGCTGCTCTTCTTCGCCCTGTTCCTGCTGGTTCCGCTGCTGTTCTCGCTGGTCCTCGCGCTGTCTCGCTGGTCGGGGTTCCGGCTCTCCGACATCCGTCCGGTCGGCCCGGAGAACTTCGCCGACCTCTTCTCGCGCGGCTCCACCTTCCTCTCGCCCGTGCTGACCAACACCCTGCTGTACGCGACGGGGACGGTGGTCCTCGCGACGGCAGGGGGGCTGCTGGTGGCCGTCTGCATCTCCCGGCTGCGCTTCCAGGGCTTCTGGCGCACCCTGTACTTCCTGCCCGCCGTCACCACCGTGGTCGCCATCGGCAACGTGTGGAAGTTCATGTACGAGCCCGGCGGTCTGCTCAACGGTGTGTTCGACGCGCTGGGCCTGGCCTTCCCCGCCCTCCTCCACCAGCCGGGGACCGCGCTGCCCGCCGTGGTGGTCGTCCAGGCGTGGGCCTGTCTGGGGACGGCGGTGCTCATTCTCGGCGCGGGTCTGAACGCGATTCCGCGGGAGTACTACGAGGCCGCCGCCCTGGACGGGGCGGGCTCCTTCACCACGTTCCGGCGGATCACGCTGCCGCTGCTGCGGCCGTCGCTGATGTTCGTGGTGCTCACGCAGTTCCTCGCCGGGCTCCAGTCGTTCGCCCTGATCATCGTCATGACCGGGGACGGCGGCCCCGGGGACTCCGCGAACGTGGCGGCGCTGGAGATGTACCAGAGCGCGTTCAAGTTCGGCGACTGGGGGCCGGCGAGCGCGGCGGCCTTCACGCTGTTCGCGGTGATCCTCGTCCTCACGCTGGTCCAGCTGTGGTTCTTCCGGCGGAAGGGGGAGGCGGTATGACGTCCCGTCAGCGGCCCCGCTCGCCGCTGCGGCGCGGCTTCCCTTGGCTCGCCCTGTCCGTGGTGGCCGTCGGGGCGGTGCTCATGGCGGTTCCGTTCCTGGACCTGGTGATGTCGTCGTTCAAGGGGCCCGGCGAGTACGGCAAGGTGCCCTACCGCTTCCTGCCCATGTCCTTCGGGCTGTCGAACTACCGGGCCGCGTTCGCCCAGCTGGACCTGCCGCTGCTGTTCCGCAACAGCGTGACCGCGACCGCGGTGGTCACCTTCTCCACCCTGCTGACCTCGTCGCTGGCGGGCTACGCGCTCGCCAAGCTGCGCTTTCCCGGCCGGGACCTGATCTTCCGCCTCGTCCTGGCGACCATGATGTTCCCCGCCTTCCTCTTCTTCATCCCGCACTTCCTGATCCTGGTGCACTGGCCGCTGGCGGGCGGCAACGGCATCGGGGGCAGCGGGGGCGCGGGGCTGACCGCCACGGGTGCGGCCCTGGTGATGCCGTTCCTGGTGTCCGGGTTCGGGATCTTCCTGATGCGTCAGTTCATCGTCGGCATCCCCGACGAGGTGCTGGAGGCCGCACGGCTGGACGGGGCCGGGGAGTTCACGCTGTGGTGGCGGATCGTGGTGCCGCAGACCAAACCGGTCGCCCTCACGCTGGCGCTGCTCACCTTCGTCAACACGTGGAACGAGTACATCTGGGCACTGCTGGTGTCGACGGCCAACCCCGGGCTGATGACGCTGCCCGTGGGCATCCAGCTGCTGCAGAGCTTCCTGGATCCCGACCGCATGGTGCCCGTGATGATGGCCGGGCTCGTCGTGAGCACACTGCCCGTGCTGGTGCTCTTCCTGTTCCTGCAGAAGCACTACGTACGCGGAATCATGCTCAGCGGGCTCAAGTAGCCGCCGATCGGTCCGGAAACGTACCGGGCCGGTCCGGAGTCCGGGCCGGACCGGACGGTCTCGGCACGGCATCGCCCAGTCCCGGGCAGGCTCCGCTCCGCGCCGGAGCCTTCAGGCCATGTTGGGCGGGTGCCGAGCCATGTCGGCGGGGGAGCGTGTGAGGCGTACGGGGCGGGCGCATGCCTTTCCCGCGCCGTCGCAACGTTTCCGTCGCAACGTTTCCGTCGCAACGTCTGGAGGGGCCCCTGTGGCGTATTCGGAGATCGACACGACGAGTCTGCCGCCCGAGGACCGGTTCGCCTGGTGGCACGAGGTGGTGGGGCGAGGGGTGGCGCCGGTCCGGGTCGCCACCGAGCACGCCGACGACTTCGTGGGCCGTGCGGGATTCGTGCCCCTGGGGGCCGTGCACCTGACGACGATGTCCTTCCCCTCCCTGTCGTCGGAGCGCCCCGCGCAGCTCGTCCGCCGCTCCGACCCGGAGACGTACGAACTCGCCCTGATCCTGGACGGGTCCATGCACGTCGCCCAGGAACGCTGTGAAACCCAGCTGTCCGCGGGGGACTTCGCGATGTGGACCTCCTCACGGCCGTACGCCGGGCGGGCGGTCAGCGGGCCGGCCGGGGCATCGCGCGCCGTCATGCTGCACCTTCCGCAGTCGCTCGTCCCGCTGCCGCAGGCCAGGGTCCGGCCGTTGCTCGCCCGCGGACTGTCGGCGCGGTCGGGCATGGGCAGGATCCTCGCCCAGTACCTGGAGTCCCTGGTCCAGCAGGCACCCGCACTGGACGAGGAGGCGAGCCGCCGGCTCGGCGCGACGAGCCTCGATCTGGCAGTCGGCTTCCTCGCCCAGCATGCAGGCACCCAGGAACGGCTCCCGCCGGAGACCCGGCACCAGGTGCTGCTGGCCGCGATCGACACCTTCATCGAGGACCGCCTGGCCGACCCCCGGCTGTCCCCGGGCATGATCGCGGCGAGACACCACATCTCCGTACGCCTTCTCCACCAGCTCTTTCGCGGACGCCCGGAGACGGTGTCCGCCCGGATCCGCCGCCGGAGGCTGGAGCGGTGCCGCGAGGACCTCACGGCGCCGGGCCTGCGGGCGCTGCCGGTGCATGCCATCGGCGCTCGCTGGGGCATGGGCACACCGGCGGGCTTCAGCCGCGCGTTCCGTGCCGCCTACGGCATCTCCCCCGGTGAACACCGCCGGACGGCGCCGTGAGGGTGACCGGCGCCGTGAGGGAGAACGGCGCCGTGCACGCGAAGCCAACGTTTCCCGCACGCTGAGCCAATGACCGCGCTCCGGCCTGCGGGGAGACTGAGGGGGTAAGAGCGGCAGGCACCGGGGCCCGTCACTGGCATCCAGCACTGAACAGCCGCCAGAGGCTGGCGAGTTGACGAGGTCAGAGGGAGACCCGGCAGCTTCGCTCCCGCCGACGGCCGACCCCATCGGCATGCCGGCCCTGGCCCCGAGCCGCTGCCACCGAGACCCACTGGAGCCGTATCGCCGACGGCACGGCTCCAGTCACCCGTCCGCACCGAGGGCACCTAGCGCGAGCGCCGTCCTGGGGGACCCCGGCCTCGCGCCCTCCGGTCGCCGCCGCGCGGACGCGGCGGCGACCGGACGCACCCTTGCTCCCCCACGGGGAAGAGCGGACCCGCGCCACCTCGGCGTACGCGCCCGGAATCCGGACCTTCGACTCCCTCAGGGCCTCGCTGAGCGCACGGGCCGTCCCGGCGAACGCGTCCAGGCACCGGTCTCCGCCCGTTGCTCCCGGTCGGGCGCGGATGACACGCTCCACGCCCGCCGGGTCGGCCCCGGAGTCCGCCGCGCAACGGGCGTGACCCCGGCCGCCGGTCATGTCACGGCGCCTCCGTCGATGTCGGCCGGGAGGTCCCCCTGCACAATGCGGGTGGCCAGGTCGATGAGGCTCTGCTGCCGGGACCGGGCATGGCCGCGCAGCCAGGCGAAGGCGGAGTCCGCGTCGAGCCCGAGGCGGGCGACCAGCATGCCCTCCGCCTGCTTGACCACGACGCGCGACTCCAGCGCGGTCTCCAGCTGGCCGATCGCCGCGTCCTTGGCGAGCAGGGCCTGCCGGTACTGCAGGCTGGCCCCGGCCGCGTCGGCCAGCACCCGTGCCAGGCGCAGGTCCTCGCGCGTGGGCACCCGCGCGGTGCTCAGCAGGCCGAGGGCGCCCAGCGGGTACGGCGGGACGACGAGCGGAAGGGTGGCGATGCTGGTGATGCCGGCGCGCAGCGCGCGCGGGGTGAAGTGGGGCCACCGGTGGAAGGCGGGATGGGCGGCGCGCAGCAGGACCGGGTCCAGGGCCCTACCGGTGCGGGTGCTGTCCAGACAGGGACCCTCGTCCAGTTCGATCTCGTCCTCGGCCAGGCGCCGGCACGTCTCGTCGGACGCGGCGAGGCAGTCGACCCCGCCGGACTCGTTGAGGACGGTGACGTTCGCCGAGCACACGCCCAGCAGGCCGACCACGTGCCCGGTCAGATCGTGCAGCAGTTCCAGAACACCGAAGCCGTCCGCGCGGGAGGCCAGGTCGAACACGGCCTCGGCAACGATGACTTCCTGTCGTGCAGCAGACATCTCAAGTCCGTTCCGTCACCTCCCGGGCACACGGCAACGAGCGAGGGCCAGGCCCGGAGTGGAGAACGCACGGAGAGGTACGCCAGATTATGGGCGGCTGCAGAGAGCCGTGTGACGCCCGTCGGCGGAAAGCGCTCCCCTCCCTTCGCACGCGTCCGCCCGAGCCGCCGCTGTGGCCGGTCCCACCCCGCCGGAGCGACTCACGGTACGGCGTCAGCGTAGCCGCGCGGCGCGAAAAGGGAATGGGCGCGGAGCCAATGATTCAGCCATTCACACCCAAGCGCGGCTGACTGTTTATCCCTGGGCTGCCATCAGGCCAGGTGGCGAGATTCGACCAATGCGACGGGGAAACCCCCGGTTCGGCTTGCGCGCCATCTGTCCGGCGGCTCACGTGCCTTCACCCCCGGTGCCACTTCCCCCTGGCGCCTCGGCCTGCCAGGGCCTCGACCTGCCCAGGATCGTCCTGCCGGGGCTCGGCGCGCCGGGCGGGATTCTCGGAATGCGGCAGAAAGGAAGAGCCGGTGCCGCCGGGAATGCGCTTGCCCGTGAGAACCCCCATGTACGCGCAGCAGTAGAAGTAGTAACAGACTTGATAAGCGCTCTCCTGAACCTCCAGGGCAACGCGCCGAACCCCTCAGCCTCTTTCAGGTCCGCAACGCGCAGAGAGCGAGCGGCCTCCACGCGTACTCACCGAATTCCCGCGACGCAATTCCCCCAAGGGCCCGGCGGCCACCGGCAGCGCCGGCGCACCTTCAGCCAGCCGAGCACCGCACCGCACCGCACCTACCGAACACCGCGCGCCGTCCCTGCCGAGCACCGAGCCGAACCTCCCGAGCACCACGGCGTACCTCCCGAGTACCGCGCCGCGCCCGGTGCGTCGGCGAACCTTCCCCCGATGCCGGCCCACAGTCTTGACAACCTCATTGGTCTGGACCAAATTGAGCGCCCACCCGTACCTCCTTCTCCCCCCGCTCCGGAGGCAGTTGTGGACCCGTCCCGCCGTTCCCGCGTGTCCAGACGCCGGCGTTTCGCCTCGCCCGTCACCCTCGCCGTCACCGCCCTCGCGCTCGCCGCCTCCGGCCTGACCGCCGCCGCCCCGGCCGCCGTAGCCGCCGACGCCGAACTCGCCCGCAACGGCGGATTCGAGGCCGGGCTGACCGGCTGGAACTGCACCGCGGGAACCGTGGTCGGCAGCCCCGTCCGCAGCGGCACCTCCGCCCTCCAGGCCACCCCCGCCGGCAGCGACAACGCCAAGTGTTCGCAGACCGTCACGGTCAAGCCCAACTCGACGTACACGCTCAGTGGTTGGGTGCGCGGGTCGTACGTGTACCTCGGCGCGTCCGGCACCGGCACCACCGACGTGTCGACCTGGACGCAGTCGGCCGACGCCTTCAAGCAGCTGACCACCACGTTCAAGACCGGAGCGAACACCAGTCAGGTCACCATCTACACCCACGGCTGGTACGGCACCCCCGCCTACTACGCCGACGACCTCAGCCTGTTCGGACCTGGCGACACCACGCAGCCCCAGCCTCCCGCCCCGCCGACCGGTCTCAAGGCCGGCACCGTCACCTCGACCACCGCCGCCCTCAGCTGGTCCGCGTCCACCGGCGCCACCTCGTACGCCGTGTACCGCAACGGGACGAAGGCCACCACGGTCACCGGCACCTCCGCCACCCTCACCGGGCTCACCCCCGCCACCGCGTACAGCGTCCAGGTCGCCGCCCTCAACGCGGACGGCGAGTCGGCGAAGTCGGCGGCGGTCACCGTCACCACTCCCCCGGGCGGCGGCAACCCCGACCCCGGCGGCGACCTCCCCGCCCACGCGCTGATCGGCTACCTGCACAGCAGCTTCGCCAACGGCTCCGGCTACACCAGGATGGCCGACGTGCCCGCCTCCTGGGACGTCATCAACCTCGCCTTCGGCGAACCCACTTCGGTGACCAGCGGCGACATCCGGTTCAAGCTGTGCCCCGTCGCCGAGTGCCCGAACGTCGAGTCGGAGGCCGAGTTCAAGGCGGCCGTCAAGGCCAAGCAGGCACAGGGCAAGAAGGTCCTCATCTCCATCGGCGGCCAGAACGGCCAGGTGCGGCTCACCACCCCGGCCGCCCGTGACGCGTTCGTCTCCTCCGTCTCGAAGATCATCGACGAGTACGGTCTGAACGGCCTCGACATCGACTTCGAGGGCCACTCGCTCTCCCTCGACACCGCCGACACCGACTTCAAGAACCCGACGACCCCGGTCGTCGTGAACCTGATCTCGGCGGTCAAGTCGCTGAAGGCGAAGTACGGCAGCGGCTTCGTACTGACCATGGCTCCCGAGACCTTCTTCGTCCAGCTCGGCTACCAGTACTACGGCGTGGGCAAGTGGGGCGGGCAGGACCCTCGCGCGGGCGCGTACCTCCCCGTCATCCACGCGCTCCGCGACGACCTGACCCTGCTGCACGTCCAGGACTACAACTCGGGCCCGATCATGGGCCTGGACAACCAGTACCACTCCATGGGCGGCGCCGACTTCCACATCGCGATGACCGACATGCTGCTCACCGGCTTCCCGGTGGCGGGCGACGCGGGCAACGTCTTCCCGCCGCTGCGCCCCGAGCAGGTCGCCATCGGCATGCCCGCCTCGACCCAGGCCGGCAACGGCTGGGTGTCGACCGCCGAGGTCAACAAGGCCCTGGACTGCCTGACCAAGAAGACCAACTGCGGCAGCTACCAGACCCACGGCACCTGGCCGTCGCTGCGCGGCCTGATGACCTGGTCGATCAACTGGGACCGGTTCAACAACCAGGAGTTCAGCAAGAACTTCGACGCCTACTTCGGCAACTGACCGCTCCCCTCCCGGGAACTGACGCACCGGCCCACCGCAGCTGTGCGGTGGGCCGGTGCGTCAGTTCCGGAAGACCGCGCCGATGAACTCCGCCAGCAGCCGCTCCTTCAGCCGAGGGGGCAGCGCGTCCAGCAGGACCAGCACGGGCGCCATCCGCCTGGGCAAGCCCTGCCCGCCGGAGCCGTCGAGACCCGCGAACGCCAGCACCGCGGCGACCTCCTCCGGCCCCAGCCCGTCCGGGTCGAGCCCGGCGGCCAGCTCCGCGAGGGACGGATCCACGGCGACCGGCGGCAGCGCGCGGGCGGCCTTGAGCGCGTCGGCGAGGTCGGCCAGCAGCGCGTCCACCCGGCCGACGGTGGCTGGGGTCAGGGTGAGGTGCAGGTTGGGCGGCAGCCCGTCGAAGGACAGCTGCGGTTGCAGGTACCAGCCGCGCTCGCGCATCTCGTCGGCGAGGTGCAGCAGCAGGCTCAGATCCGGCTCACCGGGCTCCCCGGGTTCCCCCATTTCCTCGGCGAGGGCGGTGAACGCGACGAGACCCGAGGCCGGTTCGCCCAGCACCCGTATCCCTGCCACCGCGCGAAGACCGGCGAGCAGCCGGTCTGACGCTTCGGCGACCCGCCCGGCCAGGGCGGTGTAGCCGTCCTCGCCCACGTGCTGGAGGACCGCCCACGCCTGGGCGAGCAGCCCGCCGGACTTGGTGCCCTGCACCGTCGGATTGACGATCGGGTAACCGGGCCAGCCCGCGTGGGCGAAGTACTGGAAGCGCCGCAGTTCCGCGTCCCGGTACAGGACGACGGATGCCCCCTTGTCGGCGTACCCGTACTTGTGCAGGTCGACGGAGAGCGAGGTGACACCCGGCACCGACAGGTCGAAGGGCGGTACGTCGCGCCCGGCGCGGCGCAGGAAGGGCAGCAGCCAGCCGCCGATGCAGGCGTCGACGTGGCAGAGCACCCCGCGCGCGGCGGCGGCCCCGGCGATCTCGGCCACCGGGTCGATGACGCCGTGGGCGTACGAGGGGGCGGAGGCGACCACCAGCGCGGTGCGGTCGGTGAGGGCCGCGGCCGTCGCGAACGCGTCGGCGCGGAAGGTGCCGGGGTCGACCGGCACGACGACCGGCCGCACGCCCAGGTAGTGGGCGGCCTTGTGGAACGCGGCGTGGGCGGTGGCCGGCAGCACCAGCTCGGGCGCCTCGATCCCCCGTACCGTACGGGCGTGGTCCCTGGCCGCCTTGACGGCGAGCAGGATGCTCTCGGTGCCGCCGCTGGTGAAGGTGCCCCGCGCGCCGGGCGGTGCGCCGAGGACCTCGGCGACCGCGCCCACCAGGTCGTTCTCCAGCCGGGCGACGCTGGGGAAGACGGTCGGGTCGAGGCCGTTGACCGTCGCGAACGCCCGGTACGCGTCGGCGGCCAGCTCGTCGAGTCCCTCCAGCCCCGCGTCGTAGACGTAGGCGAAGGTACGTCCGCCCCGGGTCGGCGCGTCGGCCTCGCGCAGCGCGCGCAGCTCGGCGAGCACGTCAGCGGCGGGGCGGGCGGACGGCAGGGCGTGGCGGGAGTCACGGGGGTCAGTCGTCACGGCTGGTCTCTTCCTGAGGTGCGGGTGCGGGTCCGTGTGCGGAGGGCGGGAGTACGGGGAGGGGTCGCCCGGAGCGCGCGAGGTGCTCCGGACTCCCGGCGGGCCCGAGGCCACCGGGATGCTCGGAGTCCTCGGGGCCTCCGGCGCCCTCGGAGCCTTCCTCCCGGTACCGGTGCAGGGCGCCCAGTGCGGCCGTGGCGAGCAGCGCGGGCAGCACGCTCATCCCGAGCGTGATCCCGGTGAGGGCGGCCGCCGGCTGGGCGACGAAGTGACCGGCGTCCGAGGACCGGAAGCCCGTCAGCGCGAGGACGAGGGCGAACACCCCGGCGCCCAGGGCGAAGGCGAGCGTCTCGGCGGCGGTCCACAGCCCGGTGAAGGTCGCCGCCCTGAGCCGGCCGGTTCGGGCCGCGTCGGCTGCGAGGGTGTCGGCCAGCATGGTCATCGGCAGGAGTTGCAGACCCGCGTAGGCGACGCCGATGACGGCGGTGGCCGCGTACCCGACGGCGGGCCCGGTCACGGGCGTGAGGGCGAGCAGCAGTGCCCCGGCGACGAACAGCAGGGACGCGCACCACTGCGCGTACTTCACCCCGCGCAGCCGGGACAGCCGGTTCCACAGCGGCATGACCAGGACCAGCGGGCCGATCAGGCAGGCGAACAGCGGGGTGACGGCGGTGGGGCGGCCCAGTGTGTAGGTGGCGAAGTACTGGACGCCCGAGAGCATGACGCCGACGGCGAGTGCCTGGAGGGTCCACATGGTGACCAGGAAGCGGAACGGGCGGTGCGAACGGGCCACCGCCAACTGGGCGCGGAAGGAGGGTTCGGCCGTCGACCGGGCGGCGACCGGGGCCCACCGGGTGGTGAACCACGCCCCGAACATGCCGGCCGCGAGCAGTACGGCGACCGCGACGCCCATCGTGCGGTAGCTCTCGGCGGTGCCGCCGTCGGCGTTCGCGAGGGCGGGGGCGAGCGCGCCGGAGAGGAGGATCGCGACCCCGAGGAACCCCACCCGCCAGCCCAGCACCCGGGCACGCTCGGCCGGGTCCTCGGTCATCTCGGCGGGCATGGTCACGTACGGCACCTGGAAGACGGCGTACGCGGTGGCGGCCAGCAGGAACACCACGGCCACGTATCCCGCCGCGGCGGCTCCGCGCAACGGCGGCGCCGCGAAGAGCAGGGCGAACAGCGGCGGCAGGGTGCACGCGCCGAGCAGCAGGAACGGGCGGCGCGGGCCGCCGCGCAGCCCGCTGCGGTCGGACACGGCGCCCACCAGCGGGTTGATCAGCACGTCCCAGGCCTTCGGCAGGAAGACGGCGGCTCCGGCGACGGCGGCGGGCACGGCCAGGACGTTGGTGAGGTAGTAGAGCAGGATCAGACCGGGCACGGTGGCGAAGGTGCCCGTGCACAGCGAGCCGAGCCCGTAACCGACCCGCACTCTGCGGGGCAGCGACGGCACCGGTTCGGTTCGCTCTGCACGGGGATCGGCTGGCATGCGGCAGATCATCAGCGACGGGGAGAGCGGAGGACAAGAGCCGCGCATGACGGGCTGGTGAACTTCGACGCGGCTTCGCGCCGTGGAGCACGCGCACTAGAGTTCGGGCAAGTGAGCTTTTCTGTTGGGAGGTTGGCCTCGGTGCTGGACGGGCTGGAGGGGCTGGACGAGTTCTGCGGGCAGGCATTGGCCGACCACGGCTGTGCGTCGGTGTCCCTCGCGATCGCCGAACGCGACGAGATCGTGTGTGCCCGCGCCTACGGCCTGGCGGACGTCGCCCGCCGACGGCCGGCCACCCCGGATACCGTCTACGGCCTGGCGTCGGTCACCAAGGCATTCACCGCCACTGCCGTCTGCCTGGCCGCCGACGAGGGTCTGCTGGACCTCGACACCCCGGTACCCGGCGACCACGAGTGGACCGCACCGACGCCGCGCCAGCTGCTCCAGCACCGCGGCGGCTTCCCGGCCTTCTACAACTTCCACTACGAGCCCGGCCCGCTGCCGATCGACATCGACCGCTACCGCAGGCTCGTCCGCGAGCCGGGCACCGAATTCGAGTACTCCAACCTCGGCTATCACGAGTTGGGCAGCCTGCTGGAAGCCGCGACCGGCCGGCCCCTGGGCGACTTCCTGCGCGCACGGATCTGCGAGCCGCTGGGCCTGCGCAGCTTCGGCTACGGCCCGGTCCACACCGGGTCCTCCCCCGTGGCGCAGCGCTATTCCGCCGACGGACGCCCGTACCCCACCTGCTTCAGCGGTCATCCCGCCGCGGGGGCCGGCTGGGCGACCGCCGGAGAAGTGGCGCTCTTCGCCCGAACGTCCCACCGCCTGCTCAAGCCCGCCACGGTCGCCGCCATGTACGACGCCGTGCCGATCAACGACCACCTCGGCTACGGGCTCGGGCGCATCGTGTCGCGCGGCACCGGGCCGACGGTCCGCAGCCACGGAGGCGGCATGGGCGGCATCGCCGCGATGATGATCGAGGTCCCCGAGCGTGATCTCGCGGTCGCCGTGCTGGCCAACTCCACCGGCAAGGCCGCCCGCGACGCCGTCGTCGGCCACCTGATGGGCGTCCTGGCTCCCGGCTTCCGCAGCGAGCAGCTCAATCCGGTCGTCGAGCAGGCCCGCCCGATGACGTTGGCGCGGGGCGAGTGGGAGGGCGGGATCAGCACCGAGGAGGGTGCCGTCCCGCTGCGGATCAAGGTCCTGGCCGATCACCGGGTGGAGCTCCGCCTGGCCGGTGCGGCGCCGGTCACCGTGCCTGCCGTCGCCTCCCTGCGTGGGGACGTGCGGGTGAGCGCCCCGCTGCAACTGCCCACTGCCGACGCCCGGATCAACAGCCCCGGTCTCGCCCTCGAACTGCGGGCCGAGCACGATCGCCTGGTCGGCCGGGCCATCGCGTTCAAGGACGGCGACCGGGAAGGCCGACTGGGCGCGTACCTGGTGCACCCCTGTGCGCTGAAGTCCCTCTGACCGTACTCGCGTACCGCCGTCGGCCCTCCCGAAAGGGGTCCGACGGCACCTACGTACCGCCGTCGGCCCGCCCCGTAGTGGGGCGGGCGGGTTCGTCGAGTGCGGTGGCGGTGGCCGCAAGGTGGTGGGCGACCGGGCCGAAGGAGATCAGGCCGCTGCCCGCCCCGGCGTACTCGGCCTCCGCGGCGGTGAGTTCGGTCCGGGCCCGGCGCAGGAGCGGCAGATGGCCGACGGCTCCGGCGGCGCGGGCGAGTACGCACCACAGGGCCTCCTGGAGGAGGTCGTGCGGGGGCCGGGGCACCTCCGTCAGTGCCCGGTGGGCCGCTTCGGTGGCGCCCGAGGCGGCGAGCAGCAGGGGTTCGGTCCAGGGGCGGTACGGGCCCTGGTCGAGGTGGGCGAGGTCGCGGGGGTCGGGCAGGCCGTCGCCCCGCAGGACGGGAACCAGGGCGACGAGGGCGGCGGCCCCCCGGGTCAGTCCGGGCATACCGCAGTCGGCGGTCGCCGCCAGGACCTGCGCGTACCGGGGGCGGGCGGCCGGCCAGCCCTCGGTCTCGCAGGTGCGCAGGGCCCGGTACCAGGCGGTGAACACCTCGGCGAGCGGCCGTTCGTGGCGGTGGGCGAGCCGGTCGATCTCCTCGGCCTCGGCGTCCGCCGCCGCGAAGTCGCCGAGTCCGGACAGTGCCTGGAGGCGGACGATGCGGCCGAGGACCTCGTGCCCGGAGAGCTGGTGCTCGACGGCCAGCCGGGTCAGTTCGCCGCCGAGGGCGTTCCGGCGGGACGCGGAGCCGCAGTCGGCGAACGACTGCATGAAGACGCCGTTGAGGGCGAACGCGAGCAGGGCGGGGTCACCCAGGCGTCGGGCGATCCGGGTGGCCTCCTCGGCGGCGCGTTCGGCGCGGGCCCGCCACGGTTCGGTGACGGGGGCGGCGGAGGCCCGGGGCGGCGGGGTGTCGGCGGCGGCGTCGCCCCGGGACTCGACCGCCACCACGGACAGCAGCCGGGCGCGCAGCGCGGCCGGGCCGTCGTGGCCGAGCCGGGCGGCGGCGCGGGCGGCGGCCCGGGACAGTTCACCGGCTCCGTCGGGGTCGTCGGCGCGGGTCCACACCGCGGGGACGTCGTAGGAGCCGATGATCCGCGCGGCCAGTTCCGGGTCGCCGGTCGTCTCCGCCGCCGAGACCAGGTCCTGGCGGTGCCGGCGCGCCTCCGACAGGCCGTCCGGGCCGGTCACCGCGAGGTCGCGCAGCAGGCCGGCGGTGGCGTGCAGCCGGGCCCGGGACCGGGCGGGCACCGAACGGTCCCAGGACGCCGCCGCCCGGTTCCAGACGCTGTCCGCCGCACCGGCCGGTTCCGCCGCGGAGTCCGCCGTACCGCTGAGGATGCGCGCCTCGGTACGCGCCAAGGCGCCTCCGCCTCCCGGGCCTCCCGCACCTCCCGCACCGGTGAGGGCGGTACGTGCCTGGGCCAGCGCCTCCACGGCCTCGCCGCGCCGTCCGGCACGGTCGAGCGCGGTGGCCAGCAGGACCCAGCCGTCCTCCCTGCCGGGGTGGGCCGCGACGTGGGCCCGCAGATCGGCGACCGCGTCACGGGCCGCGCCGGTGGCCAGCAGGGCGTCCGCACGCCGCTCGACCGCGTCCAGGCGCAGCGCCTCCAGCCGGGCGCGTTCGGCGGCGGCCCACCCGGCGGCGGGGAAATCGGCCAGTACCGGCCCCCGCCAGCAGGCGAGCGCCTCGTTCCACAGGGCGACGGCCGTGCGGGGCGCCGCCTGGGCGGCCCGCGCGACGAGGTCCTCGAACCGCCAGGCGTCCACCGCTTCACGTCCGGCGCGCAAGGCGTAGCCGGGACCGTCGGTGACCAGCAGGCGCGACGGCTGCCGGGAGGGGCGGCCGGGTTCCAGCGCACGGCGCAGCGCCGCCACGAACGTACGGACCGCACCCACCGCGCTCGCCGGAGGCCCGTCGGGCCACAGGTCCGCCACCAGCCGCGCCACCGGCACCACCCGGCCCCGGGCGATCAGCAGCCGGCCCAGCACCTCGCGGTGGCGGGGCCCGCCGAGCGGAACCGGGGTGCCGTCGGCGTCCCGGGCGGCCACCGGTCCGAGCACTCCGAACTCCACGCCCACGGCACGTCCTTTCGCGGGCGGCGCCGTCCCCGCGGGGTGCCGCATGTGTCCACTCATCGATCGCTGATCCGGGGCCCGCAACCTGGGTGACGTCCCCGGACGACCCGGACCGACGGCCCGGGAACGTCCACTGTGCCACGAACCACAGGAGTCACTGTGACCTCTCCGAGCATCCCCGGTTTCACCGAGCAACGCGTGCGCGTCGACGACGGCGTCGCGCTGAATGTCGCCGTCGGCGGCGCGGGCACCCCGGTCGTCCTGCTGCACGGCTTCCCGCAGACCCACCTGATGTGGCGGCACGTCGCCGCCGACCTGGCCACCGACCACACGGTCATCTGCCCCGACCTGCGCGGCTACGGCGCGAGCGACAAGCCCGCCGGCACCGGCCCGGACGTCTACTCCAAGCGGACCATGGCCAGAGACGTCGTACGCCTCGCCGCCGCAATGGGACACGACCGCTTCGCCCTGGCCGGGCACGACCGCGGCGCCCTGGTCGCCTTCCGTACCGCCATGGACCACCCGGACGCCGTCTCCCGGGCCCTGTTCCTGGACGTCCTGCCGACCCTCGACATGTGGGACGCGCTGCACGGGGTCTCCGCGGCGGTCGGCTTCCACCTCTACCTGATGGCCCAGGCCCCCGGCCTTCCCGAGGAAATGATCCGGGCCGCCGCCGACCCCTTCTTCGGGTACTTCCTCGACGCCTGGACGCAGAATCCGGACGCGATCCCCGCCGACGTCCGGGCCCACTACCTCGCCGCGTCCGCGGCGGCCGTCCCCTCCATCGTCGCCGACTACCGCGCCTCGGCCGGTGTGGACGTGGAACACGACACGGTCGACAGGGAGGCGGGCAACCGGCTGGCCATGCCGGTGACGGTCCTCCAGCAGGACTGGGGCGCCGCACTCGGCTACCACGCCCAGGGCCTGTGGAGCGCCTGGGCCGACGAACTGGAGCACCGCACGGTGTCCTGCGGGCACTTCATGGCCGAGGAGGAACCCGGACTGATCGCCGCCGAGATCCGGGCACTCGCCGACCGCTGAGCGTGCCCCGGCCAGGGCCCGCGTGACGTGCGGGCGTCCGCCTGCCTCGACGCGCTCGCCGTGTCCGTCACCTCGACGCGGACGGACTCTCGCCCGTGCGTCGCCTTCCCCCGGGCACTCACCTCGTCCCCTGCCTTGACGCAGGTGGCCGGCGTCGGGCGATCATGGTTCATGACTCGCGCCCTGTCGACGCCGCCCGTCATCGTCCCCGGCTCGCTGGGGAGTTCACCGCAGCCCGTGCTCGCCGCCCCCGGGGGCCTTCTGCTGCGCCCCTGGGCGGAGGCCGACGTACCCGCGTTCCTGGCTGCCTATCAGGACGAGGAGATCCGCCGCTGGCACACCCGCAGGCCGTCGTCCGAGACCCACGCCCTGGAGTGGTTCCAGGCATATCGCCAGGACTGGGCACGTGAGAAGGGCGGCCACTGGGCCATCACCCGGGACGGCGAGGGGGCAGTCGGCCGACTCGCACTGCGCGGCCTGGACTTCGACGACGGTACGGCCGACGTGGCCTACTGGGTGCTGCCCGCCGCGCGCGGCGCCGGTGTCGCCCCGCACGCCGTGGGCGCACTCACCGCCTGGGCCCTTGAGGACATCGGCTTCCACCGCCTGGAACTGGACCACTCCACCCGCAACCACGCCTCGTGCAGGGTCGCCCTCAAGTCCGGGTACCTCCTGGAAGGCACCAGACGCAGTGCCGCCGTGCACGAGGACGGCCGGCACGACATGCACCTGCACGCCCGCATCCGAACGGACTGACATTCCCGAGCCACCGGCAACATCCCGTGTCGCCGATGCCGGGCACAGGAAACCGGACGGTGTTCGAGCGCGTCCTGATGCTCGATAGGCTCCATCGCTGAACAGCACGAACACGGGGGATGGCATGAGCCAGGCGCTCTACACGGAACGGTCCTGGAATCCGCTGGCGCGGACCGTGGAACTGTCGGAGACGGACCTGCGGCAGGGTGGCAAGGTCACGCCGCTGAGCGAGTTGAACCTGCCGGCCATGGCCGACGCTTTCCACCGCGGCAACTGGCTCGGTGGCGGCGGTACGGAACGCCCCCTGGGCCGGCTGCCCGCGGGTCCCGGTGTCGTCCCGGTCACCCGCGTCACCGGCACCACGACACCCGTGAAGGTCCGCCAGGCCGCCGAATTCGCCCAGGGGCTCGGCCGGTTGGCGGTGCACAGCTGCGGTGGGCCCGCGCACATGCACCTGGTCGCGGAGCGGGCGAGGGCGGAGGGAGTGCCGCTGTGGATGGCCCGGCGGTACGCGCACGGCCCCGCCGGGCCGGTGGGCGTCGCGGTGGACCGCCGCCTGGTGCGGGTGGACGTGTGGGGGCCCGGAGCTCCCACCGTACGGATCCGGGCGCCGCACGGCGTGGTGAGCAGTAGCGCCGACCAGTCGCAGGGGCTGCGGATGACCGTCGGTGACATACCGGCCGTCCTGGTCCTGAAGAAGAAGCTGCGCAAGTCGAAGAGTTTCACGCAGGCGCACCTCCCCCAGGGTGTCTGGGAACTGCGGCGGGCCGACTCCACGAGTTCCTGGCTGATGCGCGGCGAGCACAGGGTCGCCCTGTTGCAGCGACCGCCGCGCCGCGCACAGCCGGAGCCCGGCACGGTGCTGTTGCCGCTGGCGGCCGTACGTTACGAGACCCCGGACCCGTTGGACGCGGTCATGGCCCAGGCGTTCGCGGTCGCCTTCGGCATGGGTGACACCACCGGCACGGCCCGCTTCCGGCTGCTGCGCCCGGAGACCCTCGACGGCGAGCCGTTCGCCACCGCCGACGCCTGGGACCGCTCCTGGTTCAGCAATCTCGGCAGCGGCAGCGACGACAACGAGTCGGGCGGCTCGGACGGCTGGGGCTCCGACGGAGGGGACGGCGGCGACGGAGGCGGCGGGAGCGACGGAGGCGGAGGCGGCGACAGCGGTGGCGGCGGGGGCGACTGACGACGGCACCCGCCCAGGCGCGGGTCGCTGCTCGCCAACGCCCGCACACCAGCACACCCGCACGCCGGCACAGCGGGGAAGCGGGGAAGCGGACCGGGCAGCCATGCTTTCAAGCAGGAGCGAAGGGATTGCCGCCCGCGCACCGCAACGGCGATCGTTGCCCGGGTTCCACAAGCCTCGGAGACACCGCACGAGGAACCGGGAAACCCTGGGCACCGTCGTGGCAGTCGCCGCTCCCGCAGTCGTCGCAACGCCGACGGCCCACGGGGGGCCACTGCGCCGAGCAGTAAGGCGTGCGGGCGCACAGGGTCACCGACCGAGGCAGCACTCCGGGAAGCACCGTGCCGCACCACACGAGGGAGACCGTCATGCTTCGCAGGCCGACCGCCGTCGCCGCACTCACGGCCGCAGTCGTCGTACTGGCTCCAGGAGCCGTCGCCGTGGCCGCGCCGTCGGCCGAACAGTCGTACACCGTCGTGCCCTACACGGGCGTCAACGTCCGCAAGCTGCCCAATTCGAGCAGCGACTACCTCGCCACCTTGACGCCGGGCCGGGCCTACCAGGCCTACTGCTGGACGCGCGGCGAGACCATCACCGACAACGGCTACACCAACAACATCTGGATCGCCTTCGCCGACGGATTCAGCAGCGCGGTCTACTTCAAGGGCAACGAGTACGCCAACCTGCCTGCTTCCGCCAGGTGCTGACCCGGCGCCCGTACCGCACCCGGCTCAGCACCTGCCTGCTTCCGCCAGGTGCTGAGCCGGGTGCGGTACGGGCGCCGGGTCCGGCCCCGGAGCGGGCCTCCGCCCCGGCGGCCGTACCGGCCCTGACCGCACACGGAGCCCTGGGGCCGTGGCGCCCACGTGTCCCGGCCCCGGGGTTCCTCTCCGAGACCGCGCGGGCAGGCCCGCACACACCGCCCGCGGAAACCCAACGGCGTACGACTGACTCCGCCTACGCGGCGAGCGCGGCCGGCTCGCCGAGCTGCGCCGCCGCGGTCCGCCAGGCGGCCGTCACCGCCGCGTGGGCCCGTCCGGTCCCCGAAGCGCCCTCCGCCGTCAGCTCGATCGGCGCCCCCACGTGCACATGGAGATCCGGGCGGCGCAACGGTGCGGTGAGCAGGCCCGCGAGTTGCTTGGGCCTGCTTCCCGAGGTGACCCGACGGGCACCGGCCTGGCCCACGGGCACCACCGGAGCCCCGGTGCGCTGTGCCAGCCGGGACAAACCGGACCGGAAGTCCCCCGGGGCGGCCTCCGCGACATCGGTCCGGCGCGGGAGACCGCCCTCGGCGTAGATCAGGACCAGCCGTCCGCGCTCCAGCGCTTCCACTGCTCCGTCCAGGGAGCGTGCAGCGCGCCGGTCCCCGCGGTGTACGGGGATGTGTCCCTCGCGGGCGAGCATGCCGCCGAGTACCGGTACGCGCCAGAGCCCGGCGGTCGCCATGACGACCGGCCGCACACCGAGGCGGTGCAGTGCGGCGAGCAGGACCGCGGGGTCGGCGAGCGAGGTGTGGTTCGCGGTGATGATGCTGCCGGGGGCGAGTTCGGCACCGGCGTCGGTGGTGACCGTGAGCCGCCCCACGGCGGGCATGAGGATGTCGGCGAGACGGCTGAGCATGTGTCGTTCCCCTGCACTGGACGATGTTGATCGTCATCATCGGGCACAGCGGCGCCGCTGACCTGAGTAGCAGCGCTCATCCTGGACCGGCCCCCACTGCCGGACACCCCCGGACATACTCAGGCCGTCAGCACGGGAAGCGCGGCGGCTCTCTTCCACACACGCAGCTGTGCTCCGTCGGCAGGCTTCATCTCCCCCTGGAACAACTGTGCCTGGCTGTCCTCCACGTACTCCTTGGCCTCCTGGGTCGCGAACACGTACGTCACACCGTCCGCCAGCCGCCGTGCGGGCTCCTCGTCCGGCGCGAAGGTGACGCGCACGGTGCCCCGCACGTCACCGCGCAGTACCGACTCCACCTCGACCCGGTAGACGTCCGTGGGCAGGTCCTCCAGTTCCGTCCGCTCCTCGAACTCCAGGACGCGTCCGGTGAAGACGTCTTCCGCGAACGGAGCGGTGCTCGCCGGGCTCCTGGCGTCGTACCCCCGCAGACTGCACCCGGGCCCGGCCTGCGCTGCCAGGTACTGATACCCCGCCCAACCCCCTGCCGCGAGAACCGCGACCGCCACGGCTCCCGCTGCCAGGAGCTTGTTCTTCCTGTTCAAGTGCATCCCCATACCGGTCCGCCGGCCGAACCCCGTCCGGCCCCTGCCAGTGGCACAACGGTTCACCTGGCTCGCGGGTGGCGCCACGGCGGCGATTGCCGCTCGCACGGCGACGGAGCGTACTTAAACGATTGCCGACCGCCGGAGCGCGATGACACCATTGCGGGCGTGATCGCTTCTGAGACTTCGGACTGCCTGATCGTGACGGGGATGCCGGGCGCCGGGAAGTCGACGGTGACCAGGCTCGTTGCCGAGCGGCTGCCGCGCGCCGCCCGGCTCGACGGTGACTTCGTCAGCAGGCTGGTCGTCAGCGGTCGTGTCGGGGCCCTCGGCGAACCGGCCGATGAGGCGGCACGGCAGGTGGAGCTGTGCAACCGCAATCTGTGCACGCTGGCGAACAACTTCTCGGACGCCGGCTTCACTCCCGTGATCGACTGGGTGATCCCCGACCGAGCGCAGTTGGACTTCTTCGTCTCTCTCCTGCCCGTCCGGCGGGTCCTGTTCGTCGTTCTCACACCGGGCATCGAGGTCTGCCGGTACCGCAACACCCTCCGCGATCCCCGGGAACGGTTCGACTTCGACGGCTATGAGGATCTCGATGCCGCCATGAAGCGCGAACTCGGCGATGCCGGCTGGTGGTTCGACACGGCCGCGCTCACCCCCGAGGAGACGGCGGACCGCGTCGTCCGGGAAGCGGGCCGGCGCGCCGTCGTGACCCGCTGACGGGCCGGGTGGCCCCGCCCGGTTGCCCGTCAGAGCGGCGGGCTCAGCGAGCGCAGCCGGTCGGCGATGTCGTAGACGTTCACCCGCAGTGCCTGGATGTCCCGGATGAGGTCGCGCCACGGCTCGTACGCGTCGTCGATGTGCTGCCCGGAGGCGCGGAGGTAGGCGAGGGCCACTCCGTAGCCGAAGTACTCGTTGCGGGCAGGCAGCGGCCGTAGGAGTACGAGTTGCTCCAGGAGTGCGGCGGCCCGCCAGTGGGCGTCGGGGGCGCCGACCGCCAATTGCGGGGTGTTCACCCGGTGCCGGGCCACCGCGGCGACCAGTGCCGAGTAGTCCAGAACGGCCAGTTCCTTGCCGAGGAGTTCTTCCTGTCGGTCGAGCAGCCAGCGCACGTCGATGTGCAGGTCCAACGTCAGGCCGCCCGGTGCGCGCGGTGGACGGGCGTGGGGAGGCCGCCGAAGTCGCGGTCGAAGGACTCCGCGACGCCGGGCCTGGTGACGGCCGCACGGAACTCGGCGGTGGCCCGGCCCAGGGCGAGCTGGTTCTCCTCCTGCACGGCCAGTTCGGCGAGATAGGCGCGCACGCTCTGCCCTCGGGCGGCGGCGATGGTGGCGAATCGGTCCCGCGTCTCGGAATCGATCTTCACGGTGGTGTCAGCCATATCCCGAGTATGCACCCATGACTACTTCTGCGAATACGGAAGGAAGAAGTCGACTCGTTCAAGGACGCTTTCAGCGACTCCTCCGGGAGGGAGCGGCCAGCGCCGTGGCCGACCAGCCAAGCAGCTGACCAGGGCGGATGTCCCGTCAGCGGCAAAAAACCTCAGCCCGCGTACACCCGGCGGCCCCCGCTTCACCAAGCCGCTCCGCCACGTACCTCACGGCAGCAGGACGACCTTCCCCAGGTTCGTTCGGGCCTCGATGATCTCGTGCGCCCGTGCCGCCTCGGCCAGCGGGATCCGGGCGTGGACGACCGGCTTCAGCTCTCCGGACCTGGCGAGCTTCCACAGCCTCTCGCCGTGCTCGTCGTAGAGCTCGCGCCGGGTGCCGGCGAACCTCGCCATGGTGAGGCCGGTGATGGTCTTCGACCCTGCCAGCAGGTCGAAGGCGGGTACGGTGCCGCCGCCCGAGTTGAAGAAGACGAGCCGCCCGCCGGGGGCGAGAGCGGCGACGGCCCGCGGGAGCAGCTCTCCGCCGACTCCGTCCAGGACGACGTCCACGGGATCTCCCCAGTCTGCGCTGTCGTACGTCGCGACCTCGTCGGCGCCGAGACCGCGCAGGAACTCCGCCTTGGCGGGAGATCCGACGGCCGCGACGACCCGTTCGACGCCCTGCAGTTTGGCCAGCTGGACCGCGAGATGCCCCACTCCGCTCGCGGCGCCCGTGATCAGGACCGATTCGCTCGCGAGAGGGAGGGCCGTGGCGAGGACCGCGAGGGCGACGTGCCCGCCGCGCACCAGCGCGACGGCCTGGGCGGCGCTCGCCCCGTCGGGTATGCGGCTCGCCATCGTGCTGGGGACGACTGCCAGTTCGGCGTACGAGCCGCCCCGGAAGGTGAGCGAGGTGACGCGGTCGCCGATCGTGAAGTCCGTGACGTCCGGGCCGAGTTCGACCACCGTTCCGGCGACCTCGCCGCCGAGGATTCCCGGGAGCGGAGTCCCGCCGCCCTCGCCGCGGACCTTGCGCACGGAGGGGAGGGTGACGCCGATGGCCTCCGTACGCACCAGCAGCTCCCCCGGGCCGGGCTCGGGGGCGTCCGCGTCCTCGCACCGGAGCACTTCCGGACCGCCGTACTCGTAGAACCGAACCCGCCGCATGCACACCTCCAGGTCGTTGGGAGACCCAACGTTAGCGGAGATTCGTAGGTGCCCCCAACGAATTTCCGGATAGTCTGCCGCCATGCCCGAAACTCCCCGCGCCCCTGCCCGTATTCGCACCCTCCCCAGCTGGCTCCTGGGCCGTGCCGCGGCCCGGGGGCACCGGCTCGTCGCCGAAGCTCTCGCCGAGGTGGGCATGCGGATGATGCATCACGCCGTGCTGTCGGCCGTCGCGGAGCTGGGTCCCGTCTCCCAGGCGGAGCTGGGTCGCAGTCTGGGCATCGACCCCAAGGACATGGTGGCGATCCTCAACGACCTCCAGAACGAAGAACTGGTGGTGCGCGCCCCGGACGCCAGGGACCGCCGCAAGAACGCCATCTCGCTCTCACCGAACGGAGAGCGCCGCCTGCGCCAGTCGGAGAAGCTGGGCCGCGAGGCGAACGACGAGCTCACCGCAGCTCTGACGCCTGCCGAACGTGCCGAACTCATGCGCCTTCTCACACGCGTCGTTCAGCCGGAAGAACCCTGCACCGGAAGCGGCCCGCAGTGAACCGGCGTCGCGGTGCGGCGGTCGCCGCCCGCACGCGCGGCGGCGGCCCGGAGGCCGCCTGCCCACGGATCTCGCGCCGCCCCGCTGCCTGACCCGGCACGGCACGGCACGCATCGGCGTCCGCGCGAGAATCGTCGGCGCGGCGCACGGGCCCGAAGGTCCGTCTCACGGGGCGCAGGTCAGGCTCGGGCGGCCCGCGACGGGTCGCCGGTCACTCGTACATCGTGGCCGCACCCAAACTCCGTGCGAAGAAGCTCCAGTTGCCGTGCGGCGGGAGGTCTTCACCGAGGTTGCGGTACAAGTGGTCCGCGCTGTCGATCCACGCGGCGAGAGCCTCAAGGAAACTCTCCAGGTTGGTGTTCTCCCAGTCCTGCCCGCGACTCAAGTACTCCTCGTGCAGGTCGCGCACGAACGCGGCCAGCTCCTCGCGGGTGCGGATCTCATTACTTCGACCGGTGCTCACCGGCACAACCTAGCCTCCGGCCCCAACCGCCTCTGACCCGCCTCCGCCCAGCTACCGACTGGTCCGTACAGTGGTCCGTTCGCCGTCGTCCCTGGTGAGGGCGGTGTGCACTACCCCTCCCCCCACCCCCTACCCCCTCGGGAGACAATCCGTGCGCTCGCACCGGCCGTTCCGCATTCCGCTCCGGGCCGCCCGCACCCCCGGTCGTGGACGTGTCGCAGTGTGCGCCCTGGCCCTCCCGGCGGCGCTCCTCGCGTGCCAGGTCGGGCTCGGGGGCCCCGCCCAGGCGTACGAATCCGCCGTTCCAGCAGCGCTGGCGGGGGTTTCCGCGACGGCCGGCCGGACGGTTCCGGCGCGGGCGACTGTCACGGAGGGCCAGGTCAAGGAGGTCGGGCCCGGGGGCGTGATCACCTACCCCAGCGTCACCAGCTGCCTCACCGTCACCGTGCGCCTCGGTGACGGCGGCCTGGCTGGTGCGCACGCCAGCCTGTTCCGGGTTCCCGGCGAACTGCGGTCCGACGAGATCCTGGCCGCGCTCGCCGGGATCGTCGGCGAGCGGCCCGTGACCGCTGTCGAGGTCAGGGGAGCCGTGGGCGCCTGGCACCCGAGCTACTTCACCAGGGCCGTGGAGAGCTACGGCGACGGCGAGAACATTCCGGTCCCGACCGGCCTGGACTTCGACGGGCTCGGCCGCGAGGTCGCACGGGGGCTCGGGCTGCCCCGCGACCTGGTCACGGTCGCAGACGTACCCGACGGGGACCAGATCGTCGACTGACGGTGCCCGCCGGTCGGTGCGGACCACCACCGTGCCGCGCCGTCTCGGGAGCGGGTGCGGGAGCGGGAGCAGGAGCAGGTGCAGCTGCGCATGGACGTGACTTGGCTACGGAGTCCATGAGGCCGAACGGTGCCCACGGAGCCGCACGGTGCCCATGGGGCTCCTGAGGCGAGGGCCGAACTAGGTCTCCCTGCCGTGCCGTTCACCCTCCGCCCGCACACGGCAAACCTCACTCGACCGTTCGGAGAGGCCGACCGCTGCCCCATCGGGCGACAGTGTGACCCCTTACCTCCCGCGAGCGGCTGGGTCCGCAAAATGTGCGGCGCTCGGGGGCGGTTGTCCGGTTCCGGGGGCCGTGGTCTGCTGGGCTGCTCTCCGCCCACGCTGTCGCCGACACGATCGCGCCGATACGGTCCCGCCCACCCGATTCCGTACGCGCGCACCCGGCAACTCAGCCGGGTTGCGGCACCATCCGGTGCAGGCCCTTGCGGTCGTAGTAGCGGGTCATGAGGAAACCGAAGGCGAGCGCGGCGGCGATGCCGATTCCGATCATGATCCAGCCCCGGGTGAGACCGGCGTCGGCCCGTGCGTCGAAGTACAGGATCGACCGCACTCCGGAGACGAGTTGGTGCATCGGTTCGAAGACGCTGAGGAAGCGGTAGAAGCCCGGCACCGCCTCCAGGGGCACGGTCGCGCCGGAGGACGGCAGGGCCAGGGCGATGAAGACGAACATCGACACGAGCTGGCCGATGCTGCCGAACGCCGCGTTGATCGCCTGGACGCCGATGGCCACGGCGAGACAGGCGAAGTAGGAGAACGCGGTGAGCATGGGCAGGTGATGGGCGTCCATGCCCAGGACGACGATGCAGGCGATCATCACCAGGGCTGTGATGGGGACGCACAGCCCCGCGCTCATGGACATCTTGAGCAGCAGCGTCTGGGTGCGGTTGATCGGAACGGTCCGGTGCCGCGAGTGCCAGGGGCCGATTTCGGCGTCCGCGTAGCCGAGCGCGGTGTCGACGGAGTTGTGGATGATGTTGGCGCTCAGGAAACCGGCCAGGACCAGGAGCAGTACGTAGTAGAAGGCGCTCAGCCCCATGCCGCTGTGGGTGCCGATCGGGTGGCCGATCCGGGTCTCCACCGCCACCGGGTCGGCGAGCAGGAGGCGGGTGGCGGAGGGGGCTCCGGAGAGTTCCGGCGTGGCCAGCAGTTGCTTGCCCACGGCGGCGGACGCCCGGTGGGCCGCCTGTTCGCTGATCCTGGAGGCCATCGACGAACCGAGGCTGCCCATGCCGGGGTTGGTGAGCACGGTCAGCGTCGGCCGTTCCGCCTCCGGCCCGGCCAGGGAACGCACCGCGCCGGTGAAGTCGGCGGGGATGATCAGGACGCCGTACGCCTTGCCGGAGGCGAGCTGGTCCTGGGCGGCGGCGTGGTCCAGGCGGCGCCACTGCACCCTGTCGCCCGGGGTGGAGGCGATGATCTGCGAGCTGACCTGGGTGCCGAGGTTCGCCCGCGCTCCCGGCGCCGGCTTGCCGGTGTCCTCGTTGACCAGGGCGATGGGCAGCCGGCTCATGCTGGTCTCGGGCGTGAGGATGCCGCCCATGTACAGCAGTGACACGAACAGGGCGACCAGCCCGCTGAGCACACCGGGAGCGATCCACAGCTTGACGTTGCCCAGCAGGGCCCCGGCGCTCTTGCCGGACTCGGAGGGGTGCGGGCGATCGGCCGACATGGAGCTCCCGGGGGTTCTGGCCAGGGGGCGGGCCGGGATTCCTCTCCGGCACCGGCGGGGACGCTGGCGAGCGTAGGTGCCGGACCGGCCGACGGCGTTCACGACACCTGGTTTGCCACCGCGCGTGCCCTGGACGGGTCACCCCGGACGGTCCGCCGAGTCGATCTGCCGGGCTCCGGCCCGCCGAGCGCCTCCCCTGCCTCCGGCTCAGCCCTCGACGTACTTCGCCGCGAACTCCTCCGAGGGCGCGATCGGTGTGATGACGTCGATCAGCGTGCCGCTCGGGTCGGCGACGATGAAGTGACGCTGCCCGAAGTCCTCGCTGCGCAGCTCCAGTTCGGGCTTCAGCCCGCCCTCGACCACCAGACGCTGCCACTCCGCGTCCACGTCGGTCACCTCGAAGTTCAGCAGCAGGCCCTGCACCGGGCGCCGGTAGGGCTCCGGCAAGGTGGGGTGGCGGTGGTGGACGAGGGCCAGTTCGTACGGGTGCTCGCCCGGGCGGCGCAGGCTGACGTACCAGTCGTCCTCGAAGGTCACCTCGAATCCGAGCAGCCCGGTGTAGAAGTCGCGGGCCTCCTTGATGTGCTCGGTACAGATCACGGGATACATGCTGGTCAGCTGCACGGCCTACCTCTTTCACATACCGGTGGAATGCGAAGTAGGCTATTCACATACCGGCGGTCGGTCAACAGTGAGGGCGGGAGCGCGATGGCGGGCGAGGGAATCCGGGCGCGGCAGAAGGAGCAGACGCGGCGCACACTGCTGCGGGAGGCGCGGCGGCTGTTCGCCACGTCCGGCTACGGGGCGGTGGGGCTGGCGGAGATCGTCCGGGCGGCCGGTGTCTCCAAGGGCGCGCTCTACCACCAGTTCGACAGCAAGGAGGATCTGTTCCGCGCGGTGCTGACGGAGGTGCAGCAGGAGGTGGGCGCCGCGGTGGCCCGCGCGGCCGACGCGCAGGCGGAACCGTGGGACCGGCTGACCGTGGGCTGCGAGACCTTCCTCGCGGCGGGAGCGGACCGCGAGGTCCAGCAGATCATGCTGATCGACGGCCCGGCGGTCCTGGGCTGGAGCGAGTGGCGCGCGATGGACGAGGAGTCGTCGGCCCGCCACCTGGCGGACGCCCTGCACTCACTGGTGGCCGACGGCACCCTCCCCGACCAGCCGGTCGCCCCGCTCGTCCGCCTGCTGTCGGGCGCGATGAACGAGGCGGCGCTGTGGCTGGCCGCATCGCGGAACCCGGAGGACCTGCCGGCCACCCAGCAGGCTCTACGAAGGCTGCTCTCGGCACTGCGGACCGCGTGACGGGCCCTGACACCGGGCACCGGGCACTTGGCACCGGGTTCCGGGCAGCGGGTTCCGGTCTGCTGCCGTGCCCTCAGTCCCGCCGTTCGCGCTCCTGCTCCAGCAGTGCTTCGAGGTCGCTGAGACGGTCCAGGCCGCGAACCGCGCGGGTCATCCGCGCGTTGCGTTCGAAGCGGTCGCGGTGGCGGTGCAGGAGGTTCCAGTACCCGGCGGTGAAGGGGCAGGCGTCCTCGCCGACGCGGACCGACGGCTTGTACCGGCAGGGGCCGCACAGGTCGCTCATCCGGTCGATGTACGCGCCGCCCGAGGTGTACGGCTTGGTGGTCATGCGGCCTCCGTCGGCGTACTGGGACATGCCCACCACGTTCGGGACCATGACCCAGTCGTAGCCGTCGACGAAGCTCCGGTGGAACCAGTCGGTGACGGCCTCCGGCTGCCATCCCCGCTGGAGGGCGAAGCTGCCCAGCACCATCAGGCGCGGGATGTGGTGCGTCCAGCCGGTCGCACGGACCTGCTCCAGGGTGTGCGAGAGGCAGTTCGCCCCGGTGCCGTCGGGCGCGAGGTCGGTGAACCAGTCGGGCAGCGGCTCGTGGTGGCGCAGCACATTGCTCGTGCGGTACTCCGCGTCGAAGTGCCAGTAGACGTGCCAGACGTACTCGCGCCACCCGGCGACCTGCCGGACGAACCCCTCGACGCTGTTGAGCGGCGCGTCCCCCGACCGCCACCGGGCCTCCGCCCGCTCGACGCACTCGGCCGGGTCCAGCAGGCCGAGGTTGAGGGAGGCGGAGAGCAGGCTGTGGCTCATCGTCGGGTCCTTGGCCAGGACCGCGTCCTCGTGGGCGCCGAACGTGGCCAGCCGGTGTTCCACGAAGCGGGTCAGTGCGGCGAGCGCCTCCCTGCGGGTGGCCGGGAAGACGCGCGGTCCGTCCTCGCCGACGAACTCGACGTCGCCCTCGCGCGCCCACCGGTCGAGGTCGTCCCGCACCTCGGCGTCGATGTCGCTCTCCCTCGGGCGGTAGGGCGCGGGTACGCCGAGGTCGGTGGCGCCGCGCGGCGGGGGCTCCCGGTTGTCGTGGTCCAGGTTCCACTTGCCGCCGGCCGGGCGGTCGCCGTCCATCAGCAGGTCGTGCGTCTGGCGGACCCACCGGTAGAAGTCCTCCTGACGGAGGCTCTTGGTGCCCCGGCCGTCCGCCCAGGTGCGGAACTCGTCGTGCGTGACGAGGAATCCGCGGGCCGGCAGCACCCGTACGGAGGGCAGGCCGCGTACGAGGTCGAGGGCCGTGCGGGACGTGGGGTGGCGCACGGTCACCCGGTCCTCCCCCACCGCCTCGCGGAGACCCTGGCGGTAGGTGTCCGCCTTGACGTACCGCACGCGGTCGCCGAGTTCGGCGGCGCGGTGGCGCATCGCCGACAGTACGAGGTGGGCCTTGGCCCGGTGGAAGCGCCGCCGCCGGAAGACGCTCCGGGACTCGATCATCAGCAGCGGTGCGTTCCGGTGCGGGCCGCCCCGTGCCGGATCGAGGAAGTGCGGCCCGAGCTGGTCCCCGAACAGCCAGTGGGTGGGCGGGGGTTGTTCCTCGGGCATGGCGCACGCTCCTTCGACGGCTCGCTCCGGAACCGCCCTCGGCGGACGTTCCCGCACGGATCTCCCACACAGATCAAAGCGCACGAGGGCGGCTGCGGTGCTCGGCACACGCGGGGCGCGGCACATCGGTTCGGCGGGCCGCCGGTGCGGGCCCTTCCCGGCGACGCCGGGCGAGGGCTCCTCCTGGCTGCTGGACGAGCAGTCGGTACGGCTCCGTGCCCGCCGCCCGGCGTGGGGGGCCCGCGGGGGGGGGGGGGGGGGGCCGGGGGGGCGGCCCCCCCCCGGGGCCGCCCCCCCCCACCCCGCCCGACCGCGCCGCCCAGCCCCCCCACCCCCCCCCGCACCC
>NZ_JBIAMU010000033.1:0-80462 GCF_042874215.1 Streptomyces sp. NPDC004111 | reverse complement strand
ACGAATCGCTGCGGACCGCCACCATGATCCTCGTCTCCCCCGAGCAGCCGGCGACGGTCCTCGCGTCGGGGGGGGGCCCCCGCCGGGGGGGGGGGCCGGGGGGGGGGGCGGGGGGGGGGGGGGGGCGCGGGCGGGGGCGGGGGGGGGGGCGGGGGGGGCCCCCCCGGAAACCCCCCCCCCCCCCCCCGCCGGGCGGCCCCCCCCCCGGGGCCCCCCCCCCCCGCCCCGGCGGGGGGGGGGGGGCCCCCGGGGGGCCCCCCCCCGCCACGGCATTCCGGCGAGGACTCAGCGGAACGCGTCGGCATTCTCCTGGGCCCACTGCCGGAACGGCCTGGCCGGGGAGCCCGTGATCCGTACGACGGTGTCGCGCACCCTGAGCACCTCCTCGTTGAGGTCCCCGCCCGTCACGTCCAGGACCGCGTCCGCCGCCTCCTCCCCGAAGACCGCGGCCATCCCCGCACGGGCCTCCTGCCTGCTGATTGCGGCGAACGGCAGCTCCCGCCCGAGGACTTCCGCGAGGGCCGCGACCTGCTGCCTCGGACTCACCGGCTCGGGACCGGTCAGGGCGTACGTCCGCCCCCGGTGGCCCGGCTCGGTGAGTGCCGCGCGGGCCACCGAGGCGATGTCGGCGGGGTGGATCGTGGGCAGTCCGGTGTCCGCGTACGGCGCGTGGACCGTCGCGCGGTCGCGTATCGGTGCCGCCCACATCAGGGCGTTGGAGGCGAACTGCGTCGGCCGCAGGACCGTCCAGGCCAGGCCGCTGTCCTGGACCAGCCGTTCGACCTCCCGGTTCTCCTCGGCGGGGCCCAGGTGCGGGTGGGATTGCACGGTGATGGACGACACCAGCACCACGTGTTCCACTCCCGCCGCCCGTGCCGCCCCGACGATCTCCGCGTCCGGACCGAGCCTCGGCAGGAGGAACAGCGAACGCACCCCCTCCAGAGCGGACTTCAGCGACTTCGGATCGGCCAGGTCGCCCTCGACGGCCTCGACGCCGTCGGGGAACCGGGCCCGTGCGGCGTCCCGGGTCAGCGCTCTCACCGGCCCCGCACCCTGCGCGTGCAACTGCCCCAGCAGCGCACTTCCGATGTTTCCGGTGGCTCCGGTCACGAGAATCATCCGCGCGTCCTCCCGTCGTCAGGCGATCAACTCCGGGACACGCTAAAAGCTCGATCGCGCTTGAGGTCAAGGCGCTCACCGGGCGGGCACGTCATACTGCCCGTCAGATCCGCTCGTGAGCCGCTTCGTTGGTCCGGGACCGAACTCGACATCCACCGTCGCCCCATCCCATACGAGATGATCACGTCGTTCGCAAGCAAACCTGACAAACGTCATCCCTTCGTGTGAGCAAGGTCGTTCTGAAGTCGGACGGATTTCCGGTGTGACGCGCCAAGGATGGAGACACCTGCCCTTTCCATCCGATGAGACGGGATCCACGTATGCGCCTCACGCAGCCGAGTCTTCGCACGAACCGCCCGAGAGCCCGTATGACCGCAGTGGCCTCGGCGGTTCTGCTGTCGTTGGCGGTCGGCGCGCTTCCGGCCTCGGCAGCCGCGCCGCAGTCGGCCTCCGTCACCGCGTCCGAGGCGTCCGCCGCTCCCGCCGCGGCCTCCGCCCTCGACCGGAAGGCGCTGCGCGCCTCGCTCGACGCGTTCCACAAGGCCGGGATGTACGGGGCCTATTCGTCGGTCCGGGACGGCTCCGAGCAGTGGCGCGGGGCGACCGGTGTCGCCGACATCGGCAACGGGCGGCCGATGCAGCCGCACTACCAGCACCGGATCGGCAGCATCACCAAGACCTTCACCTCGGTGGCCGTGCTCCAGCAGGTCGCCAAGGGGCGCGTCGCCCTGGACGCCCCGATCGGCGACTACCTCCCCGAGCTGGTGCCCGGCGAGCGCGGCCGGCAGGTGACGGTGCGGATGCTGCTGAACCACACGAGCGGCATCGCCGACTACATACTTCCCGCCTTCCCCAAGCTGGCCCAGGACCCCGGGCAGGCCCTGGACGAGGGCAGGTTCCGCAAGCTGGACCCCGAGGACCTGATCCGCCTCGGCCTGGCCGCCAAGCCGGTGGCACCGCGCGGCACCCACTCCTACTCGAACACCAATTACCTCATCGCCGGGCAGCTGCTGAAGAAGGTCACGGGCCAGGACCCCGAGGCGTACATCAGCCGGAACGTCATCCGCAAGGCCGGGCTGCGGCACACCTACTTCCCGCACTCCCCGCGCATCTCCGGACCGCACGCCAAGATGTACGAGTCCTTCTACGGCACCATCGAACCGGCGCGCGACTACAGCGTGTACGACATGTCGTGGGCCGGGACGGCCGGGGCCATGGTCTCCACGACGGACGACCTCAACAACTTCTACCGTCAGCTCCTGAGCGGCAAGCTGCTCGGGGCGGCGGAGCTGCGGGAGATGAAGAGGACGGTCCCCGCGTACGAGCCCGAGCCGGGGCAGGAGGCGCAGATGCGGTACGGCCTGGGTCTGTACACGCTCCAGATGCCCAGCGGCGGCTGGTACTGGGGCCACGACGGAGGCGTGTTCGGGGCGGGGACCTGGGCGCTGTCCACGGAGGACGGGCGCCGCCAGGTCGCGATCGGCTACAACCTGATGAAGTACGAGCGGTTCGCCGACGACGGCACGCCGCTGCCGAACCCGATCGGTGCGGCGCTGGTCGGCTACGTGGACGGCGCGGTGAGCGGCACCCCGGCCAAGCCGGCCGCGCCGGCCCGCGGGGCGGCACAGGTGCCGGTGCCCCAGCGGCTGGTCGCCCCGGAGCAGTTGCTGCGCCACGGCTGACGCGTCGGCGTAGCGCAGAGGGCCCGTCTCCAGCGGCCCCTGTCCCCCCACCACGTGGGGGGACAGGGGCCGCTCGGGGTCCGTGCGGGAATGCGGGCGGGCGTCCGGGAGGGCCGGGACCTCACCGTTCTCCGTTCAGCAGCGCGTACATGTACATGTCCCGCCGGTCCGGTCCCACCTGCTGCCAGCTCCGCAGCAGCCCCTCGCGCCGGAACCCGGCGCGCTCCGCGGTGCGTACGGAGCCGGTGTTCCACGGCTCCACGTACAGCTCCAGTCGGGGGATGCGCAGGGTGGTCAGCGCCCAGTCGGCGACGGCACCGAGCGCGGCGGCCGCCGCACCCTGTCCGCGCGCCGACTCGACGACCCAGTAGCCCAGCGAGGCCCGGCCCTGTCCCAGGTCGCGCAACCACAGCCTGACGGTCCCGACCGGCCGGCCGGCCGCGTTCACGATGACGAACGGATACCCGCTGCGCGCGGTCGCCCGCCCCCACTGCCGCTGGACGAACGCGACGCCCGCCGGCTCCGAGTAGGGCGAGGGCACGGTGGTGATGAGGGGGATGTACGCGTCCTGGGACGCCTCGCTGACCAGGGGGAGGTCCGAGAGCCGCCAGGGCCGGAGTCCGAACCCCGCGTCGGCGGCGAGTTCGGGCACGTCAAGTGGTTGATCCATCCATCTATCCTGCCGTGCCGCAGGTCCGGGCGCCCGGGGATATGTGCGCCGTTACCTCACATCGCACCCCGCTCCCCCTTCACTCCGCTGGAACACCCCCGGCAGATACGAGCGTTGACTCTCACGAATTATGAGAGGACACTCTCACGTCATGGAATCCAACAACCGACTGGGCGACATCGAGATCACCGATCCGCAGGCGATGCGCGCGTTGGCCCATCCGGTGCGGCTCGCGATCCTCGACCGGTTGCGGCGGCACGGGCCGGCGACCGCCACGGAGCTGTCGCCCCATGTGGGGGCCACTCCGACCGTGACCAGCTGGCATCTGCGGCACCTGGCGGGTTTCGGGCTGGTCCGGGACAGCGAGCCGGGGCCGGACCGCCGTCAGCGGCGGTGGGAGGCGGTGGCGCGCGGGTTCCGGTTCGAGTCGCCCAAGGACCCGGCGGACGAGGAGGGCCGGTCGGCCGCGCGGGTGCTGACGCAGCAGATGTTCCTGCGGCACGCGGAGGTGCCGGGCCGGTGGGCCGCCGAGGTCGAACCCGAACTGGGCCCGGAATGGAGCCGGTTGGCAGGGCTGGCCGACACTCGCCTCGTCGTCTCCGCCGAAGAGCTCGCCGCCGTCGAGGACGCGATCGAGAGGGTGCTCGCACCGTACGTCACCCGCGATCCGGACGAGCGGCCCGCCGACGCCCGGGGCGTCCGGCTGATGCGCTACGTCCTCCCGGAGGGCGACGAGGAGCCGGCCGGGCGGGACGGGAAGGCCGGGCCGCGGGGGGAGGCGCGGTGAGCGGCGTGCGCGCCGACACCACGGCATCCCTGTGGCGGGACCGACGGTTCCTGCGGTTCTGGGCAGGTCAGTCGGTCTCCCAGTTCGGCGACCGGATCACCGAACTCGCCCTGCCCCTGATAGCCGTCGGCGCCCTGAACGCCACGGCCAACCAAGTGGCCTGGCTGACCGCGCTGATCTGGACCCCGAACCTGCTCGCCGTCCTGCTGGGCGCCTGGGTCGACCACCGGCCCCGCAAGCGCCGCCTGATGATCCTCGCCGACCTGGTGCGCGCCGGAGTGCTGCTCAGCGTGCCGGCCGCGTACCTGCTGGGGGCGGTGACGCTGGTACAGCTGTACGCGGTGGCGCTGCTGACCGGCGCCGCCGGGGTGCTGTTCAACAACGCCTATCCGCCCTTCTTCGTACGTCTCGTACCGCGTTCCTCGTACGTCGACGCGAACAGCAAGCTCAGCGCCAGCCGTTCCGCCTCCCAGGTCGCCGGGCCGGCCATCGGGGGCGTGCTGGTCCAGGCCCTGAGCGCGCCCGTCACCCTCGTCCTGGACGCCCTGACCTTCGTGGCGTCGGCGGTGCTGCTCGGCAAGGTCGCCGTCGACGAACCCCCTGCCGCCTCCGCGGAGGCGGCACCCTCGCTGCTGCGGCGCTCCCGGGCGGGTCTGTCGTACGTCGTGGGACACCCGGTGCTGCGGGCCGCCCTCGGCTGCGCGGCGACCGTCAACTTCTTCACCTTCGTCGCGGGCAGCGGGCTGGTCGTGCTGTTCGCCAGCCGGGACCTGGGGCTGTCCGCCGGGGTGATCGGCGTCGCCCTCGGGGTCGGGGCGAGCGGCGCCCTGCTCGGCGCGGTAATCGCCCCGAGGATCTCGCGGCGGATCGGTGTGGGGCGCAGCATCCTCGTGGGCTCGGTGCTGTTCCCGGCGCCGATCGCCCTCGCCGCGGCGGCGGGCGGCCCACTCTGGGTCCGTGCCGGGGCCCTGGCCGCGGCGAACTTCCTCTCCGGGTTCGGCGTCATGCTGTTCGACGTCAATCTCAACTCGCTCCAGGCCGCGGTGATCCCGGACCGCATGCGCAGCCGGGTCGCGGGCGCCTTCAGCACTCTCAACTACGGCATTCGCCCGCTCGGAGCCGTCGTCGGCGGTCTGCTCGCGACCCAGCTCGGCCTCAGGGCGACGCTCGTCGTCGCCGCTGTCGGCGGGTCCCTGTCCCTGCTGTGGCTGCTGGCCTCGCCCATACCCCGGGTACGGACCCTGGACCAGGTCCGCGCGACGGACCCGGCGGACGGGAGCGCGGAGGGCGTGGCAGCGAGCGCGGAGGGCGTGGCCGAGAACACGGAGGGCGGGGCCGGGGCGGCGGGCGGTGGCCGGTCGGTGGCGCGTGGCGGCGGGCCGGCGGGCGACCGGGCCAACACGGTGCGGAAGTCCGGTTCCTGAGGGCCCTGTCCGCTTCAGCCGTGGCCCGGCGTTCCCCGGCCCGTGCGGGCGGAGCCGGGGGTGCCGCCGGTGTGGATGGCCATGGTCGCGTCGTGCTGGGTGTCCCTGTCCGGTTGCCGGGCGCGGCAGAGGTCCCGCCGGGTTTGGTGACTGATCGTCAGGAGCAAGGCGATCAGAAGCCAGTTGGCGACCATCGACGAGCCGCCCTGGGCGAGGAAGGGCAGTGCCTTACCGGTGAAGGGCATCAGTCCGGTGACTCCGGCCACGATGATGAACACCTGGAACCCGAGCACCAGCGACAGCCCCGCGGCGAGCAGTTTACCGAAGGGGTTGCCGCAGGTGAGGGCCGTACGGAAACCCCGGGTGACCAGGAGCGTGTAGAGCAGCAGCACCGCCATGACACCGGCCAGGCCGAGTTCCTCGCCGACGGTGGTGAGGATGAAGTCGCTGCGTCCGGCGAATCCGATGAGTTCGGGGTGGCCCTGCCCCAGGCCGGTGCCGGTGAGGCCACCGCTGCCGAACCCGAAGAGCGCCTCGGCCGCCTGGTCGGAGACCAGGCCCGCCGGCCGCTGGTCGGGCGGCAGGTAGATGTCGAAGGGGTGCAGCCAGGCGGCGATCCGACCCCGTACGTGCGGTTCGGTCGCGCCGACGGCCACGGCGCCCACGACGGTCATGGCGATGCCGCACGCCACCCAGTTGGTGCGTTCGGTGGCGATGTACAGCATGGCGACGAACAGGCCGAAGAAGAGCAGCGAGGTACCCAGGTCCCGTTCGAAGACCAGGACCAGCAGGCTGGTCAGCCAGACCGCGGCGATGGGGCCGATCTGGCGGCCGTACGGCAGCGTCATGCCGAGCCACTTGCGGCCCGTGCAGGACAGGGCGTCGCGGTGGAGCACCAGGAACCCGGCGAAGAACGCCACGATGCTCAGCTTGGCGAACTCGCCCGGCTGGAAGGAGAGCGGCCCGAGGTAGACCCAGCGCTTGGCGCCGTAGGTGTCACCGGGGAAGAAGGCGGGCGCCATGAGCAGCGCGAGCGACGCGGCCATCGTGACGTACAGGTAGCGCTGGAGCTGCCGGTAGTCCCGCAGCGTCCACAGGACGAGGATGGCGACGGCCACCGCGAGTACGGTCCAGACGAGCTGGCCGCCGCCCGCGGGTGCCGAGCCGAACCGCTCGGCGTAGGACAGGTCCAGGCGCTGGATCAGGACGAGTCCCAGGCCGGTGAGGAGGTAGGCGACGGGGAGGATCAGCGGGTCGGCGTGCGGTGTGAACCTGCGGACCGCGAGGTGGGCGGTGGTGACGAGGCACAGCTGCGAGAGGGCGAACCCGGTCGGGTTCGCGGGGAGTTCGCCGGTGATCGCCAGGCTCGCGACGAGGTGGCCGAACACGACGATGCTGAGGCCGAGTGCCAGCAGCATCGCTTCCGCGCGCCGCGGGTTCGGCCGACGGGCCTGCGCGTCGTCCTCGTCCTGCGCGGGGGTGCGGGGGCCGGGCCCGTACGGGCCGTCCGGCGCGGGCGTCCGGTGGCCACGGCCGCGCGGCGGCCGGGCCTGTGGGCGGCCCGTACGAGACGCAGGGGCCGTGTGGGGCGGGTGGGCCCGGGGGCCGCGGGTGTTCGCCGCGCGGGGCGGCGGGCCGGCGGGGTACGTCGCGTCCGTGTTCAGTTCACGCACGGCACGCCTCCCCCGGCCACCTTGTCCTCGTTCTTCCCCGCGTCCTCGTCCGGGTGCTTCGTGGACTCCTCGCCGTGGTCCTCGGGGCCCTTGGAGTCCTTGGAGTCCTTGGAGTCCTGCTTCGGGGTGCCGTGCGAGCGGTCCGGTGCGGGCTTGTCGGCGGTCTGCTCCTGGACGCGCCGGCGCACCAGGTCGCGGTCGACGATGTTGACGTCCTCGCCGTGGTGCTTGGCGAAGCGCTCCACCGGCAGGGTGGTGAACTCCACCTTCCCGCCGGTCAGGTTCTTGGCCTGCTGCACGAAGGAGAAGACGCCCCAGCCCTCGTCGAGCACCACGTTGTCCTTCACCACGTTCTTGAGGTCGAGCAGCCTGGCCGGGTTGGTCAGCGTGCCCACGCTGTTGACCTGGTGCAGGGCGGAGGCGAGGAAGGCCTGCTGGCGGCGGGTGCGGTCGAGGTCCCCGCGGGCCAGCCCGTGCCGCTGGCGTACGAAGGCCAGTGCCTGCTGCCCGTCGAGCTTCTGCCGGCCCGCCGGGAAGTCGGCCCCCGAGTAGCGGTCCTTGGCAGGCTTGTTGAGGCAGACCTCGACCCCGTCCAGCGCGTCCGCCAGGCGGAAGAAGCCCGCCAGGCTGACCTCGGCGAAGTGGTCGACGGGGACGCCGAGGAATTCGCGCACGGTCCTGATCTGGGACTTGCGGCCCGCTTCCCGGCCCGCGTGCTCCAGTTCGCGGCCGTCCCTGACGCCCTGGCCGCGCAGCCGGGTCTCCTCGGCGGCCTTGGCCAGGCCGTACGCCTTCTTGATCTTGTCCTTGCCGTGCCCGGGGATGTCGACCAGGTCGTCGCGCGGGATGGAGAAGCCCTTGGCCTTGCCGCCGTCGGCGGGGATGTGCAGCAGGATCAGCGTGTTGGCGTTGTAGCCGCCGATCTCGGAGCTTCCCGCGTGCAGCTTCTTCAGCACGGGTGCGGGGAGTTCCTCGCCGTTCAGGTCCTTGCGGGTGTCGAGGCCCATCAGGAGGATGTTCGTCGCGCCGGCCTCGGACCTGGGCGCGTCGCCGTCCAGTGCGGACGAGGAGCCGATGCTGTCGATCTCGCGGTACAGGTACCAGGCCGCCGCGCCGCCGCAGAGCCCGAGGACGCCGGTGAGGATCAGCAGCGTACGGCCGAGCCGGGCGCCGCGGCGCGGACCGCGTCGGCCCGAGCTCCGGCGGCGTGAGCGATGGCGGCGTGAGCGGTTGCTGTCGGCTCGGTGCTGGGGCATGGGACGATCCTGGGCGTCCGTTCCTGAACGGCTGCTGAGGAACCGGAAGAGGGCTTCAGGAACCGGTCGCGGGGCCGGGAGCGGCCTCTCCGGTACCGGCGGCGCGCGTCAGCCGTGCTCCGGCCCGTCGGCCCTGGGCAGCCGCAGCACCATCCGCGCACCCCGCTCGCCCGGCTCGCCCGGCTCCACCCGCAGCGTGCCGCCGTGGGCGTGCGCGATCTCACGGGCGATGGCGAGGCCCAGCCCGGTGCCTCCGCTGGCCCGGTTGCGGTCCGCCTCCAGGCGGGTGAACCGTTCGAACACCGCTTCCCGCGCCTCGGGCGGAATGCCGGGCCCGTCGTCCTCCACCGCGAGCAGCGCGGTGCCGGTGGCGGGGTCGTCGGTGGTGGTGATCCGCACCCGGGTGTCGGCGAACCGCTGGGCGTTGTCCAGGAGGTTGGCCAGCAGCCGCTCCAGCTGTCCGGGGTCCGCCCGTACGAGTACGGGGTCGTCGTCCGCGTCCAGGGTCGGCGGCACCCGGGCCGAGCGCCGCCGGGCGATCTTCTCGGCGGCCAGCAGCGACAGGTCGACCAGTTGCGCGGCGGGCGGCCGGCGGGCGTCGAGGCGGGCGAGGAGCAGCAGGTCCGTGGCGATGTGCTCCAGCCGTACGGTGCTGGCGAGTGCCTGGGAGAGGGAGGCCGCGGTGTCGGGATCGGGCCGGTTCAGCAGGGCCAGTTCGAGTTCGGCGCGGGTGGCCGCGATGGGGTTGCGCAGTTCGTGGGAGGCGTCGGCGACGAACTGGCGCTGGCGGGTCACGGAGCGCTCCAGCCGTTCCAGGGTGTCGTTGACGGTCTCGGCGAGGCGGGTGATCTCGTCGCGCCCGCCGGGGGCCGGCACCCGGTGACCGAGCCGGTCGGCGGTGACGCCGGCGAGTTCCCTGCGGATGGACTCCACGGGGCGCAGTGCGGCCCCGGTCGCGAACCAGGCGATGAGGCCGGTGAGCAGGGCGACCACCGGGGCGCCGACCAGGATGGTGGTGCCCAGTGCCCGTTGGGCGTCGGACTCGGCGTTGAGGATGGTCATCGCGTAGACGTAGCGCTCGCCGTGCGGCGAGGGGGTGCTCACGACGGCGACGAGGCTGGTGTGGCCGGCCAGTGCGGGGGCGGGGGCGAAGTCCCGTACGGCGGAGTCCTCGCCGGGGGCGGGCCGGAACCCGGCGAGGAGCGCGGCGCGGGCGGCGGGGTCGGGGGCGGTGCTGGTCAGGGGGCGGCCCCGGTCGTCGAGGACGACGAGGGCGTCCACGCCGCCCGCCGGTTCCGGCATGTCGGCGGGCAGCGGTCCGGGCCGGGCGGCGATGTCCGCGGCGGCCTGCCGGGCGGCCAGCTCGGTGCGGGCCGCGGTGCTGTCGGCGAGGTTGCCGCGCAGCGTGACGTACAGCCAGCCGCCGCCGAGGGCGAGGGCCACCACCATGACGAGGACGGCCGCCAGGGTGGCGCGGGCGCGCAGGGTGCGCGGCGCGTGCGGGCGGAGGCGGCGCGGGGCGCGTGGGGCGGACCGTCCCGGTGCGTGCCGGGCGGGCGGGGGTGTGCCGGTGGTGTCCGCGGCGCGGTCGCCCGGCGTGCCGCCGTCGGCCGCGGGGTCAGGCGTCATCGGGAGCCAGCCGGTAGCCGATGCCCCGGACGGTACGGATGGTGTGCCGGCCGAAGGGGGTGTCGATCTTTCTGCGCAGCGAGCTGACGTACACCTCGACGATGTTGGGGTCGAGGTCCGCGGGCGAGTCCCAGACCTCGTCGAGGATGTCCTGCTTCGACACGGTGCCGCCGCCCGCGGTGAGCAGGCAGGCGAGCACTTCGCTCTCGCGTGCGGTCAGCTCGACGGTCCGCTCGCCGCGTTTGCACAGCCGGGCGGCCACGTCGAGCGTGAGGTCGCCGACCTGGAGGGTCGCGGGCCGCTCGCGTCCGGCCCGGCGGCCCAGGGCGCGCAGCCGGGCGAGCAGCACGACGAGCGAGAACGGCTTGGTGAGGTAGTCGTCGGCGCCCGCGTCGAGCCCGTCGGCCTCCTCGTACTCCCCGTCCTTCGCGGTGAGGATCAGGACGAGGGCGTGCTGGTCCACGGCGCGCAGCCGGCGGCAGACCTCCAGGCCGCCGAGGCCGGGCAGCATCAGATCCAGCACGACGACGTCGTAGCCGCCGGTGAGCGCCAACTCCAGGCCGGTGTGCCCGTCGTGGGCGACGTCCACCCAGTGGCCGTCCGAGGAGACGGCCCGGCGCAGGGTGTCGGCGAGTGCTTGCTCGTCTTCGATGACCAGGATCTTCACTGCTCAAATGTCACATACCTCGTGATTGTGCGGCGAACCGCCCGCGCGGACGGCCGGGTGGTGAGGGGCGGACCGGCCGCGGAGACGGCCGGGGGGACGTGGGAGGAATCGGCCGCGCGGGCGGTCCTGGCCCGGGGTTCCTGAAGGCCGCTTCAGGTCGCTCAGGCTGCCTTCAGCCTCCCCGCGTCAGGGTGGAGGGGCGGCGCCGGAAGAGCGCCGCCCGAGGATGTGAGGAGGTGGTCGTTGTGCCGTACAGCGACCCTCCCAGTCGTGCATCCCGCTGCTCCGTGCGTGCCCACTCCGCCGGACAGCCGCGGCTCGGCCCCGCCGCCCGAACGGCCTGAGGGGTCCGGCTCCCACCGGTCCGAGCGGCCCGGCGCGCCCCGACGCGCGTCGCCGCCCGGGGCCGCACCGCGTCCCGCCCTTTTCGCCCCACCGCCCGCCGGGCTCTCCGTGCCCCGGGCCACCCCGCCCCCGGGCCCGTGCCGCGCGGCAGTGCCGCGCCGTGCCGCCGTGCCCGCATACCTTCCGGGTTCCACCATGTCCAAGCTCCGCCAGTCCCCCGCTCCCACCCCGCCGCGCTCCCGCGACGCCGCCGTGCGCGTCGCCCGGCTGCGCCCCGCCGACGTCCTCGTACTGCTCGGGCTCGTCGCGGTCTTCTACCTGGTGGCCAGGGTCGGCGCCTCGACCGACCAGCCCTACGACGCGGGCCGGCCGCCGGTCGTGTCCACCGATCCCGGCCAACTGCCGTACTACGCGGCGCGCTCGATGCTGCGGATGTTCGCCGGTCTCGTCCCGGCCGTGCTCTTCACCTTCGTCTTCGGCACCTGGGCGGCCCGCTCGCGGCGCGCGGCCAAGGTGATCGTGCCGGCCGTGGACATCCTCCAGTCGGTACCGGTGCTCACCTTCCTGAGCATCACCGTCACCGGTTTCATCGCGATGTTCCCCGGCTCCACGCTCGGCCTCGAAATGGCGTCCGTCTTCGCCGTGTTCACCGCGCTGGTGTGGAACATGACGATGGCCTTCTACCAGTCGCTCACCACCCAGTCCAAGGAGCTGGACGAGGCGGCCCGTCTGATGCGCCTCACCCGCTGGCAGCGGTTCTGGAAGGTCGACCTGCCCAGCGGCATGATCGCCCAGGTCTGGAACGGCATGATCAGCTTCGGTGCGGCGTGGTTCGCGCTGTCCGCGTCCGAGACGATCAGCGTCAACGGACAGGACAACGGGCTGCCGGGTGTCGGCTCCTACGTGGCGCAGGCCCTGGACAACGGGGAGGGCGGCCGGGTCGCCCTCGCCATCCTCGTGATGATCGCGATGGTCGTCTCCGTCAACTTCTTCTTCTGGCGGCCGATCACCGCGTGGGCCGAGCGGTTCCGCACCGAGGACTGCGAGATCGCCGAGCAGCCCCGCAGCTGGTTCCTGAACGTGCTGCGCCGCTCCACCCTGCCCGCACTGCTGGGCCGGCTGCTGCGACCGGTCGGCGAACAGCTGGACCGTGCCATGCGGGTCCTGGGCACCAGCCCCGGGCGGCTGCACCACGACCCGGTCCGCCGCAGGCTCGCCGACATCGTCTTCTACGTGCTGTACACGGTCACCGTCGCGCTCGTCCTGGGGAAGGCCTGCGCGTACATCCTGGACAGCGTCCCGCTGAGCGAGGTCGGCCACGCGGCCTGGCTCGCGCTGATCACCTACGGCCGCGTCATGATCCTCGTGGTCCTGTCCACCCTCGTCTGGGTGCCCGTCGGCGCCTGGATCGGGATGAACCCGCGGGTCAACCGGATCGCCCAGCCGATCGTGCAGGTCCTCGCCTCCTTCCCGTCCAACTTCCTCTTCCCGCTCGCCGTCGTGGTCCTCAGCGCCTCGGGCATGTCCCTGAACTGGGGTGCCATCGCGCTGATGGCGCTCGGCGCCCAGTGGTACGTGCTGTTCAACGTGATCGCGGGCGCCAGCTCCATCCCCGGCGACCTGCGCGAGGCCTCCGACGACCTGGGACTGCGCGGCTGGCTGCGCTGGAAGAAGCTGATCCTGCCCGCCGTCCTCCCCTCGTACACGACCGGCGCGCTGACGGCCTCCGGCGGTGCCTGGAACGCGTCCATCCCCGGTGAGCTGGTCAGCTACGGCACCACGACGCTGACCGCCGTCGGTATCGGCGCCTACATCACGCAGGCCACCGACTCGGGCGACTTCGCCCGCAACTTCCTCGGCGCGGTCCTGATGAGCGTGTACGTCGTCCTCATCAACCGGCTGCTCTGGCGGCGGCTGTACCTGTTCGCGCAGAAGCGGTGCGCGCTGTGACCGCGCGCCGCCCGACGCGGCCCCGCCCCGGGTGCCGGCACCTCGACCCGAGCCGCTACCGGCACCCCCACCCCCGTACCTCCACGTCCCTCAGGAGCGACTCCATGAACACCACCGCCACCCGCACCCCGGCGCCCGCCGCCGCCGAAGGCACCCACGACGTCATCACCGTCAGCGGGCTCCACAAGCACTTCACCTCGCCCACCGGCGACGTACTGCCCGTGCTCCAGGACATCGAACTGACCCTGCGCGAGGGCGAGATCGTCGCGCTGCTGGGCAAGTCGGGGTCCGGCAAGTCCACGCTGCTGCGGCACATCGCCGGGCTCCTCGCCCCGTCCTCCGGCACGGTCCGCTACCGCGGCGCGCCGGTGAACGGCCCCAACCCGGGCACCGCCATGCTGTTCCAGTCCTTCGCCCTGATGCCCTGGCTGACCGTGCAGCAGAACGTCGAACTGGGCCTTCAGGCCAAGGGCGTGCTGCCCTACACGCGGCGCAGGCAGGCCCTGGAAGCCATCGACACGGTGGGGCTCGACGGTTTCGAGAACGCCTACCCCAAGGAGCTGTCGGGCGGTATGCGCCAGCGCGTCGGGTTCGCCCGCGCGCTGGTCGTGGAGCCGGACGTGCTCCTGATGGACGAGCCGTTCTCCGCGCTGGACGTCCTCACCGCGCAGACCCTGCGCAACGAACTGCTCGAACTCCTCGCCCGCCCCCAGAGCCCCACCCGCACCGCGTTGCTGGTCACCCACTCCATTGAGGAGGCCGTCCAGCTCGCCGACCGCATCCTCATCCTGGGCAGCGACCCCGGCACCATCGCGGCCGAGCTGCGGGTGGACCTGCCCCGGCCCCGCAACCGCCGCACCCCCGGCTTCGAGGCGCTCATCGAGGACGCGTACGAGTGCCTGACCGGCGAACGGTCCGACACCCCGGCGCCGCTCGGCACGCACGACCCGCTCGGCGCCGCGGCCCCGCTGCCGCAGGCCAACGTGGAGCAGCTGACCGGCCTCCTGGAGGAGCTCGACGGCCAGGACGGGGCCATGGCACTGCCTGCCCTCGCGGACGCTCTGTCGTACGAGGTCGACGACCTGATGCCGCTGGTGGAGGCGGCGCAGCTGCTGGCCTACGCCCGGATCGACACCGGCGAGCTGCGGCTGACCGCCACCGGGCGGGGCTTCGCGAACGCCGACATCCTCACCCGCAAGCACCTGTTCGCCGCAGCGGTGCTCGCCAACGTGCCGCTCATCGCCACCATCCGTACGCTCCTCATGGCCTCCGACGGCGGGCGCCTGCGCGAGCACCACGTGACGGACCGGCTCCTGGCGGGCTCCTCCGAGCAGGCGTCCCGGCAGCAGCTAGCGCTGGCGATCACCTGGGGCCGTTACGCGGAACTCTTCGAGTACGACGCGCGTGACCGGGTGCTGCTGCTGCCGCACGAGGACCACGTCGCGGGGGGCGCCCGGTGACGCCCCACGAATCGCTGCGGACCGCCACCATGATCCTCGTCTCCCCCGAGCAGCCGGCGACGGTCCTCGCGTCGGGCGCCGCACACGTCCTGTGCGGCGCCCTGCTGGGTGCCTCGGTGACGGCGGTCGCCCTCGGCCTGGCCGGCTGGGGGCCCGTTCGCGGGCGTACGGGCGGCGAGGAGCTGTGAAGGGGCGGCGCTCCGGAGGACGACCGGCTCGGGACCGGCCGGGCCCGGGGCGGCCGGGCCGCCCGTGGTCCGTGCGGGGGCGGCCGTGGTCCGTGCGGGGGCGGCCGGGCCTGCCCCTCGTCTGCCTGTGCGTGCTGCTCGCCGCGCTCCTGGTGTTCCCCGGGGCGGTGCCCAACAGCCCCGGGCACCTGGGCAGCCTGACCGAGACCGTACTGCCGTGGCTGGGCCTCGCCGTGCTGCCGCTCGCCGCCTGGGCGCTGGTCCGGCGCTCGCTCGCGGCCGTGGTGTGCGTCCTGGTCCCGGCGGTCGCCTGGGTGGTGCTGTTCGGTCCGGGTCTGCTCGCCCCGGCCGAACAGGGCACGGCACGGCCCGACTTCCGGGTGCTGACCCTGAACGTCGGCGGCGACCGCACCGACGCGCCGGCCACCGCCCGCGCGGTGCTCGCCAGCGGAGCCGACGTCGTGGCGCTGGAGAAGGTGCCGCGCACCGTCCTGCCGGTGTACGCGCGGGAACTGCGCGCCCGCTACCCGCACCACGCCGCCGGCGACACCCTCGGCCTCTGGTCCCGCTACCCCTTGCGGGACGTCGAGAAGCTGGACCTGGGCGGTGCCTGGCCGCACGCGGTGCGGGCCGTCGCCCGCACTCCCGCCGGTGACACGGCGCTGTACGCGGTGCGCCTGCCGTCCGTACGCGTCACCCTCGACCGGGGCTTCACGGTGGGCCGCCGCGACGCGAGCGCGGACCTGCTCGCCGACCGCCTCGCCCAGGACCCCGCCCGGCGGGTGGTGGTGTTCGGCGACCTCAACGGCAGCCTGCGCGACCGCGGTCTGGCGCGGCTGACCGGGCCGCTGCGCTCCACGCACGAGGAGGCTGGCGCGGGGCCGGGCTTCACCTGGCCGGCGTCGTTCCCGGTCGTGCGGCTCGACCACGTCCTGGTACGCGGTCTTTCGGCGACCGGTACGACGGTCCTGCCCGACCTGGGCAGCGACCACCGCCCGGTGCTCACCGGCCTGCGGAACGACGCGTGAGCACGCCCGACCCGGCCCCCGGGACCGGCCGCCGCCAACGACGCGTGAGCACGCCCACTCCGGCCCTCGGTTCCGGCCGCCCACGACGTGGCTTCCGGCCCGCCGCCTCAGGACCTTCGCCCGTTTCCCCTCCCCGGGCCGCCCCGTAGCTTCGCAGGCAGCGGGGCGCATCCATCCTTTCGAGAAGGGCGTACGTCATGACCACGCCGCGGCAGACGAACGCCGTCGTCGTCTCCCTTACCCCCGTCGGCGCCTACCACCGGCTGGTGCTGCGCGCCGAGGGCATCGCCGAGCACGTACTGCCGGGGCACTTCGCGGCCGTCGCCATCGGCAGACCCGGCGCCTCCGCGCTGCTGCTGCGGCGCGCCTTCTCCCTGCACCGCGCCGATCCGGTGAACGCCACGATCGAGGTCGTCTTCGCGCGGCGCGGGGCGGGCACCGCCGAGCTGGCCCGGCTGCGGTCGGGCGACGAGCTGGACGTCATCGCGCCGCTGGGCACCCCGTTCCCGGTGCCGCCGGAGCCCGGACCCGCCGTCCTGGTCGGCGGCGGCTACGGGGTCGCCCCGCTGATCCCCCTCGCCCGGCGCCTGCTGAACGCGGGCGCGCCCCAAGTGGCCTTCGTCTGCGGGGCATCGAGCGCGGAGCGGCTGTTCGGCGTGGCGGAGGCCCGCTGCCTGACCGGGCGGGTCGCGATCACCACGGACGACGGCTCGGCGGGCCGACGCGGCCTGGTCACCGGCCCGTTGCCGGAACTGATCGCCCGGACGGAGGCCACCGCCGTCTACGCCTGCGGCCCCATGGGCATGCTGCGGGCCGTCACCGAGGTCGCCGAGAGCCACGGCGTCCGGGCCTGGACGGCCGTGGAGGAGGCGATGGCGTGCGGCGTCGGCGCCTGTATGAGCTGTGTGCTGCCGGTCGTCGGCGACGACGGGGTGGCACGGTTCGTCCGGGCGTGTGTGGACGGCCCGTGCTTCGACGGGACCCGGGTGCGCTGGGACGAGGCGGGCACACTGCCCGCCGGGCTCGAAGGCGCCGAAGCGATGGGACTGCACTGATGAGCACGACGACGGCTCAGGCCGCCACCCCCGACATGACGGCGCGCTTCGGCGACGTACTCCTGCCCGGTCCCGTCACCACGGCCTCCGGATGCGCCGGTTACGGCCGGGAACTGGCCCGCTTCGTACCGCTGGACGCACTGGGCGCGCTGGTCACCAAGACGGTGATGCCCTACGTCCGGTCCGGCCGCGCGACCCCGCGCATGGCGGAGACGCCCAGCGGCATGCTCAACTCCATCGGCCTCCAGGGCAGCGGCATCGACGCCTTCATCGACCACGAACTTCCCTGGCTGTACGAGCAGGGCGCGCGCACCGTGGTCTCGGTGGCGGGCCGCGACGCCGAGGAGTACGCGTACTGCGCCCAGCGGCTGCGCGGGCTGCCCGGTGTCGTGGGTGTCGAGGTCAACATCTCCTGCCCCAACGTGGCCGACCGGGGCGCGGTGTTCGCGTGCAGCGCGGACGCCTCGTACACCGTCGTCAAGGCGGTACGGGAGGCGGCCGACCCCGCCCAGCCCGTCTACGCCAAGCTCTCCCCCGATGTCACCTCGGTCGTCGACATCGCGGCGGCGTGCGTGGCAGCGGGCGCCGACGGGCTGTCCCTCATCAACACCCTGCTCGGCATGGTCATCGACCCCGACACCCTCCGCCCCCACCTCGCGGGCTCCACCGGGGGCCTGTCCGGGCCCGCGGTACGGCCGGTCGCGGTGCGCTGCGTGCACCAGGTCCACGCGGCGATGCGGTCGGGGGCCATTTCCCGCACCGTCCCGATCTGCGGGATGGGCGGCATCCGCAATGGGAGCGACGCACTGCAGTTCGTCGCGGCCGGCGCGGACACGGTGGCCGTCGGCACCGCGATCTTCAACGACCCGCACGCCCCGACCCGCGTGGCCGACGAACTGCGCAGCGCGCTCGCCGGGCACGGCTTCACCTCCGTGGCCGAGGCGGTGGGCTGCGCACACCGCGCGTGAGGAATCTCCTCACCTCCCGTTCTTGCGGCTCTCCGTACGCGCCAAGTGCTGCCAGCGGCGGTCGATGCGGGTCAGTTCGCGAAAGCCCGCCGAGAGCAGCAGGTCCGTCGCGCCCCGGTCGTCGGCCGTCTCGTACGCGACGAGGCGGTCCACACCGCACAGACGGAGCCAGTCCGCGGCGCGGGCGAGCAGCCAGTGCGCCAGGCCCGCAACGGAGTTGGCCGGCTCGATGTGCAGATTGCCGATGTCGGCGAGGCCCGTGGCACGGGTGTGGCGCTCGGGGCGGGCCAGGGCCGTGTCCACCTCGACGAAGCCGACCGCGCTCCCGTCGGCGTACGCGGTAAACCTCGTGCCGCACTCCCCGAGGGTGCGCTCGGCCGTCACCCCGGGCAGGGGCTCGGCGGCGGGCAGGTCGGCGGTACGGGCGATCAGGACCACCTCCGTGTCGCCGACGTGCCGGAAGCCCGCGTTCTCGTAGAGCGCGCGGATGTGCGGCCAGTTCCGGGGCAGCCCGTGGACGACCGGGGCGGGCAGCGCGCCCGAGGCGTAGCGGGCGCGGACGTTCCAGCGCGCGAACAGCGCCAGGCAGGCGGTCATCAGCAGTTGCGCGGCCTCGCCGGAGTCCGGCCAGAAGGAGGCCGCCGGACGGAAGACGCACCAGTCGATCTCGCCCACGTCCCGGTAGTCCTCGCCCACCTCGGCGTCGGCGCGGTAGCGCAGCAGGTGGGCGGCGGCCACCACCGTCCCGCGCTGCTCCGCGACGAGCGTGGCCCGCTCGCCCACCCAGGAGTCGGTGATGAACTCGTCGGCCTGCCGCTCCAGGCTGCTGAGCACGGTGTTGACCGAGACACCGACGCCGGGAACGACGGCGGCGACGTGCTGGTTGACCAGTTCGGTGAGCTGGTCGCGGTCGTCGCGGTGGAAGGGGCGCACGGTGAGTGCGGACATGTGGGGCCTCCGGTGGCCGGGCCGTCGGATCGACGGGCAACTGTCACGGGGCCGCCATGCGATGCGGTACGCAGCCGAGCGTACACGGGAGGCGGGAGCGGCACCCGGGAGCGTCGGCCGGCCTGCCCGGCCGACGGGCGCCGGGCGGCGGCAGCCGCCCCGCCCCCACCCCCGGCTACTCCCCGCTGGTCGTCGCCGCTTCGATCAGGTCGTCGTCCTGCATGCCGAGTTCGTGCGGTGTGGACGTGGACAGCAGTCTGTCCCCCCGGTAGGTGAAGCGCAGCACGCCCTGCGGCTGGTCGGTGCGTTCCGCGAACGCGTGCATGACCTCCTGCAGGGGGTCCGCCGTATCGAGGTGGAACGTACTGTCCTCGCCGCCCGCGTCGCGGACCCGGAGCCGTATCTCGGCCATGGAAACCTCACCTTCCCGATCGAACGGCCGGCGTCGGCCGTCAAGATCGCCCTACCCGTTGCCCACCGTGCGACTCCTGTACGGGGGTTCCGGCTCGGGGAGGTACGGAGGGCTCTGTTTCAGCGGGGTTTCAGCGGGCGCGATGGTGCTGCGGGGGCGGTGGGTCCCGGGGTGTGGGCCAGGCGTGAGGAGAGGCGGATCCTTCGCCGCTCGCGGTCGACCTCCACGACGACGACGGTCGTCCCGTCGCCGACGCGGACGGCCTCGTCCCAGGTCCCGGCGGGCGTGGGGACCGTTTCGTCCCGGTGGACCAGCCCCTCGATCCCGGGGGCGATCTCCACGAAGAAGCCGAACGGAATCAGTTTGGTGACCCGGCCCCGCAGCCGCTGCCCCGCGTGGGTGCGGTCCGCGAACTCCTGGAACGGATCGGGCCGCGTCGCCCGCAGGGAGAGCCTGGCCTCGCCGTTCGTCGTGTCGAACTGGAGGAACTCGCACGTGATGCGCTCCCCCACCGTCACGACGTCCGAGATCGCCTCGAAGCGCGGCCAGGCCAGCTCCGCGACGGAGATGAACCCGACCCCGGGGAAGACCGGGTGGCCGGGCCCGTCGTCCAGCGCCACGAACACCCCGAACGTCTCGATCGACGCGACCTCGCCCGAAAGCCGCTGCCCCGTACGGAGGTTCTTCAGGAACGCCCAGAGTTCGGGGTTCTCCGTCGCGGCCGTGGACAGCCGCACCACCCCGCGCTCCGGGTCGACGCCGATCACCTCGGCGGAGATCCGGTCTCCGTCCGAGATCCCGGTCCCCGGAAACCGCCCCCAGGACCGGTCCAACGCCCCGACGACACCGAGCGGTTGCGCGGGAAAGCCGTCCAGGAGCACCGCCGTGCCGCTTCGGGTCACTCCCGCCACGATGCCGCCCCAGATGTCACCGACCCGGATCGCTGTCAGGAATTCCCGGGAGGATTCCGCCCTCGGCGCCGTGTTCACAACTCCCAGCGTCTCACCGGCCGGTGGTCCGGCCGACGGCCGGGTGGGGCGGACCGGTGCGCGGGTGCCTGGCCCGGGGCAGTCGGCGGGACGGGCGAGCCGGGGTGGCCGCCCTCGGCGCCCTGTCCGTGGCGCCGTATCGCTCCTACACTCGGGCCGCCCCCGATCCCGCCCCGCGCCCCACCGTACGGAAGGACCAGGAAGCCCTATGCGTGATGCGTCCGCCCCTGCCCCGTCGATCGTTCATCTGCGCTCGGCGGGGTGTTCGCTGCTGGTCGAGCAACCGGTGGGGCGGCTGCCCCTCGTGCGGCACTGGGGTGCGGACCTCGGCCCGCTCGATGCGGAAGCAGCCGCTGTCGCCTGCGAGTTGGCGGCGCGGGGCGGTCGGCTGCCCGGTGCGCCCTACCCCGCGTCCGCCTCGGTGGTACCCGAGCCGTGGACGGGCTGGATGGGGCGCCCGGGGCTGATCGGCTCCCGGCAGGGGCGGAACTGGTCACCGGCGTTCACGCGTTCCTCGCTCGCCCTGGAGGGTGCCGATGTCACGGGGTACGCGGAGGCGGGTGCGGCTACCGTGACGGCCACCGCCGTCGACCCGGAGAGCGGGCTGCGGCTCATTGTCCGGCTCCAGATGCTGGAGTCCGGGCTGGTCCGGATGCGCGGTGAACTGGTCAACGAGGGCGGGGAGAACGGGGAAGGGCCGAACGAGGACGGGGAGAGGGAGGGCGGGGCGGGCGGGCGCGGGGAGTTCGCGCTGGAGGAGCTGACCGTGCTCCTTCCCGTGCCGGCGCACGCGACCGAACTGCTCGACTTCACCGGCCGCTGGGGGATGGAAAGGCAGGTGCAGCGCCAGGAGTTCGGGGTCGGCACGCATCTGCGGGAGAGCCGGCGCGGCCGGACCGGTCTGGACTCCGCGTACGTGCTGCACGCGAGCGAGCCCGGCAGCGACTTCGCGCGCGGTGAGACCTGGGCGGTCCACGTCGGGTGGAGCGGCAACCACCGGCACCTCGCCGAGCACGACAGCAGCGGCGTCCGGATGCTGGGCGGCGGGGAGCTCCTGCTGCCCGGCGAGGTCCGGCTGGCCGAGGGCGAGCGGTATGCCGGTCCCTGGGTGTACGGGGCGTACGGGGACGGGCTGGACCGGGTCGCGCACCGCTTCCACGACCATCTGCGGTCCCGCCCGGGGCATGTCTCGCCGCGGCGGCCCGTCACGCTGAACACCTGGGAGGCCGTGTACTTCGACCACGACGCGGACCGGTTGGTCGAACTGGCCGGGCTGGCCGCCGGCCTCGGCATCGAGCGCTTCGTGCTCGACGACGGCTGGTTCGGGGCGCGCCGCGACGACCGTGCGGGGCTGGGCGACTGGACCGTGTCCCGCGACGTGTGGCCCCGGGGTCTGCACCCGCTGGCCGACGCCGTCCGCGGGCACGGCATGGAGTTCGGGCTCTGGATGGAGCCGGAGATGGTCAATCCCGACTCCGCGGTGGCGCGCGCCCACCCCGAGTGGATCATGGCGGCCCGTACCGTGCTCCCCGTGGAGGAGCGCCACCAGCACGTACTCAACCTGTCGCTACCGGACTGCTACCAGTACATACGCGATCAGATCTGCGCCCTTCTGGACGAGTACCCGATCGACTACCTCAAGTGGGACCACAACCGGGACCATGTCGAGGCGGGCGTCCGGCCGTGGGGCGGGGTGCCCGGCGAACACGCGCAGACCCTCGCCGTCTACCGGCTGCTGGAGGAGATCAGGGCCGCCCACCCCGGTCTGGAGATCGAGTCCTGTGCGGGCGGCGGCGGCCGGATCGACCTCGGCATCCTGCGACTGACCGACCGGGTCTGGGTGTCGGACGTGAGCGACCCCCTGGAGCGGCAGCGGCTGCGGCGCTGGACCGCCCAGCTGCTGCCCGCCGAGCTGATGGGCGCACACGTCGCCGCGCCGCGCTCGCACACCACCGGACGGCGGCACGACCTGTCCTTCCGGGCCGCGACCGCGTTCTTCGGCCACTTCGGCGTGGAGTGGGACCTGGGCGCCGCGTCGGCGGCGGAACGTGCCGAACTCGCGGACTGGATCGCCCTGTACAAGGAGCACCGCGAACTGATCGGAACCGGCACGATGTGGCGCGGCCCGGACCCCGCGCCCGGCATCTGGACGCACGGCGCCGTCGCCCCGGACCGCTCCGAGGGGCTCTACGAGATCGCCTCCCTCACCGCGTGCGGGCCCGGCACCCTGCCGCACGCCCGCCTGCCCGGACTCGACCCGCACCGCCGCTACCGGGTACGGCCGCTGCTCGCGGGCACGGTGCCCGCGGGGTTCGCGCCGCCCGCGTGGTGGGACAAGGACGGCACCGAGTGCACCGGGTCCGTGCTCGGCCGGATCGGGGTGCAGGTCCCGGCCATGCACCCGGAGCAGTCGGTGCTGGTGCACGTGAGCGCGGTGGGCTGACGGCGGCCGGTGCCGGGGTCCGCCGGTGGCCGGGTCCTCGGCACCGGCCCGCGGGAGCGGTGCGGTCGGTGGAGCGGGGTCTCGGTGCCGACGGGCGTGCACCCTGCCGTCACCGGTGCGGGACCTCGATGCCCGCCGCGCGCAGGTGGGCCTCGACCAGGGTGTTGAGCCGGGCGATGGACGGTGCCAGGTCCTCCCGGTGGTGGTTGACCAGCCCGTACCTGGCTTCGCCGTCGGGCCCGTCGTGGAATCCGGCCGGCGTCTCCAGCAGGGCCCGGTCGGCCAGCAGCCTGTCGGCCATCGCGGAGGCGAGTCCGGCGATCCTCGAATCGTGCGGGTCCCAGGACCTCGCGTCGAAGCAGAGCTTGGTCACCTCGACGAACTCCGGGTCCTCCAGGGAGTGTTCGAGCCGGTTGAGGAAGCTGTCGAAGAGCTGCGGGGCCAGCGCCCCGGCCAGTACCAGGGCCTCCCGCTGTCCGGCCACGTACTCGGGGTGGAAGCCGAGGCCGGCGAGGCGCTCCAGCACCGCGCAGGCACGGTCGGGCAGCAGGGCCCGGTCGCCGTGGTCGAGGCGGTCGAGCCGGTCGCGGCGCGCGGTCAGGTCCTCGATCTGTTCGGTGAGCCCGCGGCGCACCTCGACGAGGGTGGCGGCGAACCGCTCGGGACCGGCGTCCAGCAGCTCGGCGATCTCGGCCAGCGGCACGCCGGACGCGGCCAGGGTGCGCACCTGGACCAGCCGGTACAGGTCCGCCGACCGGTAGCGGCGGTAGCCGGAGTGGTCGCGTTCGGGCTCGGCGACCAGGCCGAGCCGGTGGTAGTGCCGCACCGTCTTGATCGTCACGCCGACATGGGCCGCCGCCTGGCCGATCGTGAGTCCGTCCGCCATCGGCCCGGCACGCCTCCCGCTCCTGGGCGGCCGAGGCCTCCTGACGGCCTGCCCGCTCACCCGGGGCGAGGGTAGCGGGCGAGGGTACGGCCCGGCCGGTCGGCCCCGGGGAGTTGACCTTGACCCTGGGTCAAGGGTGCAGCCTCTGCGTACGGCCTCCACCGCGGGGCCGCTCGGCGAACAGGCCGCCCCGAACAAGGAGTTCCGTGATGGAAACGAAGAACAGCCACTTCTCCGAAGCCGGACTGCGCAGGCTGCACGACGTACTGGCCCGGCACGTCGGGTCCGGGAGGATCCCCGGGCTCGTCGCCCTGGTGAGCCTCGGCGGCCGGACCCACGTGGAGGCGCTCGGCACGATGCGCCACGACGGCGGCGCGCCGATGGCCCGGGACACGATCTTCCGGATGGCGTCCACCTCGAAGCCGGTCACGACGGCGGCGGCGATGGTCCTGCTCGACGAGTGCAGACTGCGGCTGGACGACCCGGTCGAGGAGTGGCTGCCCGAACTCGCCGACCGGCAGGTGCTGAGGCGGCCCGACGGCCCGCTGGACGACACCGTCCCCGCGCACCGGCCGATCACCGTACGGGACCTGCTGACCTCCACGTTCGGGCTCGGCATGGACTTCGAACTGCTGGACTCCCCGATCAGGGCGGCCACCTTCGAGCGGACCGACTACAGCGTGGCCTCCGGTCCTGCGCCGGAGCCCGACGTGTGGATGCGCCGCCTGGGCGAGCTGCCGCTGTCGTACCAGCCCGGGGAGCGGTGGCAGTACGACCTCGCCCACGAGGTGCTGGGCGTGCTGGTGTCCCGGGTCGCGGGCCGGCCGCTGGAGGACTTCCTGCGCGAGCGGGTCCTCGGTCCGCTGGGGATGAAGGACACCGCCTTCCACGTGCCCGCCGACAGTATCGACCGGCTGCCGCCGCTCTACGGGCCCGATCCGCGGACCGGGGAGTTCCTGGTGTGGGACGAGGCGGTGGGCGGGCGGTCCTCCCGCCCGCCGGCCTTCCAGGGCGCCGGAGGTGGGCTGGTGTCCACCGTCGACGACTTCCACGCGTACTTCCGGATGCTGCTGAACGACGGGATGCACGAGGGCGCACGGATCCTGTCGCGGCCCGCCGTCCGCATGATGACCACCAACCGCCTCACCCCCGTGCAGCAGGCCGCCCGGGACACCATGTACCGGGGGATGGCCCACCTGACGGTTGGTCAGGGACAGCACGGGGGCTGGGGGTTCGGTATGGCGGTGCGCACCAGGCGCGAGGACTACGCGCCCGTCGGCCAGTTCGGCTGGGACGGCGGGACCGGCACCACGGTCTACGCCGACCCGGGCACCGGACTGACCGGGGTGCTGCTCACCCAGGTGGGCATGTCCACCGCGGACTCGCCCCGCCTGATGCACGACTTCTGGGCCACGCTGCACCAGGCCGTCGAGGACTGACGGGGCGGGGTCCTCAGATCGTGGCGGTGTCGATCACGAAGCGGTAGCGCACGTCGCTGGCCAGGACCCGCTCGTACGCCTCGTTGATCCGGTCGGCGGAGATCAGCTCGATCTCCGCGCCCAGGCCGTGCTCGGCGCAGAAGTCCAGCATTTCCTGGGTCTCGCGGATGCCGCCGATGCCGGAGCCCGCAAGGGTCTTGCGGCCGCCGATGACGGAGAAGAGGTTGAGCGAGACGGGCTCCTCGGGGGCGCCGACGTTCACCATCGCGCCGTCCGTGCGCAGCAGGGACAGGTACTTGTCCAGCGGGAGCGGCGCGGAGACCGTCGAGACGATCAGGTCGAAGGAGGACCTGAGCTGCTCGAAGGTGGCGTCGTCGCTGGTCGCGTAGTAGTGGTCGGCGCCCAGCTTCAGGCCGTCGTCCTTCTTGCGCAGGGTCTGCGAGAGGACGGTGACCTCGGCGCCCATCGCGTGCGCGATCTTGACGGCCATGTGGCCGAGCCCGCCGAGGCCGACGACGGCGACCTTCTTGCCGGGGCCCGCGTTCCAGTGGGCGAGCGGGGAGTACGTGGTGATGCCCGCGCACAGGAGCGGCGCGGCGACGTCCAGGGCGAGGCCGTCGGGGATGCGCACGGTGTACGCCTCGTCGACGACTATGTGGGTGGAGTAGCCGCCGTAGGTGGGCTCGCCGTTCCTGTCGAGGGCGTTGTAGGTGCCGGTGTTGCCCTGGTGGCAGTACTGCTCCAGCCCTGCCTTGCAGTTCTCGCACTCGCGGCAGGAGTCGACCATGCAGCCGACGCCCACCCGGTCGCCCACGGCGAACCGGGTGACGTCGGAGCCGACCTCGGTGACGATGCCGGCGATCTCGTGGCCCGGGACCATCGGGAAGATGCCCTCGCCCCAGCCGTCGCGCGCCTGGTGGATGTCCGAGTGGCAGATGCCCGCGTACTTGATGTCGATCAGCACGTCGGACGGGCCGACCGGGCGGCGCGGAATGGTGGTCCGCTCCAGGGGTGCCTTGGCAGACGGAGCGGCGTAGGCGGAAACGGTGGTGGTGCTGGTCTGTGCGGTCATGGCATCCACCGTGCCAGCGTCGAAGACATCCACCCAGGTCACCGTCTTGCCTACGTCCAGTGGTCCTACTACTGGCGGGGACAGTCTGGGGTGCGTACGACCCTGGATACTGGAGGCATGGATCCGCAGCCGACGCCCTCCCCCGCCCCCGAGCCCCTGGACGGGCGCGCCGAGCTGAGCGAGTTCCTGCGCACCCGCCGGGCCCGGTTGCAGCCGGAGGACGTGGGCCTGCCGAACTTCGGGCGCCACCGGCGGGTGCCGGGCCTGCGGCGCGAGGAGCTGGCACAGCTGGCCGGGGTGTCCGTCGCGTACTACACCCGGCTCGAACAGGGCAACGGCCGCAACGTCTCGGGCGAGGTGCTGGACGCCATCGCGCGGGCGCTGCGCCTCACCGACGCCGAGCACTCCCACCTCACGCACCTGGCCAAGCCCAAGCAGCACAAGAAGAAGCGGCCGGCCCGCCCGCAGCACGCGCGCCCCGCGCTGCACCACCTGATGGACGCGATGGAGGGCATTCCCGCCTACGTGGTGGGCCGCAGGTCGGACATCCTCGCCTGGAACCGGATGGCCGCGGCCCTCTTCGGCGACTGGGGGGCGCTGCCGCCCGAGGAGCGGAACTGGGCGCGCATCTGCTTTCTGCACCCGGCCTCGCGGGAGCTGTTCGTGGACTGGGAGCAGAAGGCGTCGGACATGGTGAGCTTCCTGCGGATGGACGCCGGCTGCTTCCCGAACGACCCGCTGCTCTCCGCGCTGGTCGGTGAGCTGTCCGTGAAGAGCGAGGAGTTCCGGGGGCTGTGGGCCCGGCACGACGTGCGGGAGAAGGGGCACGGCGTCAAGCGCATGCGCCACCCGCTGGTGGGCGACCTGACCCTGTCGTACGAGACGCTGCGGCTGCCCGACGACCAGGACCAGTCGCTGGTGACGTACCACGCGGAGCCGGACTCGGCGTCGGCGCAGGGGCTGCGGCTGCTGGCCAGCTGGGGAGCGGACGCGACGCGCGCGGGGTCCGCGGGGAAGTAGTGGCCGGGCGGGGCGGGGAGACCCCGCCCGGCGTCGTGGACGGTCCTCGTGCGTCAGCGCACCGAGGCCGGTGAGGAGCCGCCCGGGACGGTGAGGCGGGGGCTGCCGGTGCCGTCCGCGGGGGCCGACCAGATGTCGCTCTTGCGGCCGTCCTCGCCCGGCAGGGCGTAGCCGATGGTGGAGTCGTCCAGCCAGGCGGCCTGGTCGTCGACGCTGCGCGTCTCGGCGAGCGGGTGTTCGCGCAGGTCGGCCAGGTTCAGGACGTACAGCCGCCAGGGTGCCTTGGGGTCGTCGGAGACCTTCTTCTTGAAGGCGATGCGGGTGTTGTCCGGGGAGAGCGAGGGGCACTCGACGTTCTTGCGCAGCGCCTTCGCCGACCACTTCCGCAGGTCGCCCTCGACGAGGTAGGTGCTGCCCTTGGAGGAGACGGTGGCGTAGAAGCGGTTGTCGTCGCGGGCGAAGTTCACCCCCCAGTAGTTGACGTCGGGCGAGTGGTAGCGGGCCCCGTCGATGGTCAGCGGGATCTCCTCGACGGACTTGACCAGGGAGCCGGTGCGCAGGTCCAGGATGCCGGTGCGGGTGGAGAAGGCCGAGGTGGCGTAGGAGTCGCCGGTCGCGAAGGTGGTCCAGGACAGGAGTTGTCCCGAGGCGGACACCCGGGCCCGGTTGGGGATGCCGGCGAGGGTCACCTTGCGGATCTCGTTCAGTTGCCGGTCGAGCACGAGTGCCTGGGTGCGGGCGGGCACCCCGGGCAGCTTGCGCAGGCACAGGGCGCGGTCCCCCGCCGCGTAGAACCGTTCGCAGGAGGGCCCGCCGGCCACCCGCGGCACCTTGCCTCCCGGCTGCCGGGCGACCCGTCCGGTGGCCGTGTCCCGGAAGTACAGTCCGGGCCGGGCGAGGGTGAACGAGGCGTCCGCGTGCGCCTGTGCGGCCGGTGCCTCGCGCTGTCTGGCGTGCAGTACGTAGCCCAGGGAGCCGCCGCCGAGGAGGAGGACGGCGGCGACGACCAAGACGAGGCGGAGCTGCCGGGTGCGGGGTTTCATGGCGCCTCCGGGGCGGGATCGGTGGGGGGCTGCGGGGTGGTGCCCGGGGCGGGCAGGACGCGCCAGGCGGCGACCAGGGCCGCGGCCAGGGCGAACGCCGCCACCCACAGGGCGGGCCCCTGGCCCCAGAACGTCCAGGCCGCCCCGAATCCGGCTGCGCCCACGAGCCGGGCCAGTGCCTGGCCGGTCTGCAGGATCGCGAACCCGCTCGCCCGGCCGTGCGCGGGCAGCACCGGTCCGGCGAGCGCCATCAGGACGCCGTCGGTGGCGGCGTAGAAGATGCCCAGCAGTGCCAGGACCAGGACGAGGGTCGTCCAGGAGACGGGTGCGAGCAGGACGGCGTACGCGCCGAGCAGGGCCGCGTGTCCGCACAGGAAGGGCACCCGGCGTCCGGCCCGGTCGGCGATCCTGCCCGCCGGGACGGCGAGCAGCAGATAGCCGGCGGCGGCGCCGAGCGGCAGCAGCGGGAACAGGGTGGGCGAGAGGTCGAGGCCGCGCTGGAGCAGCAGGTAGAGGAAGGCGTCGCCGATGGTGGCGGCCCCCAGCAGGCAGGCCGCGTACAGGATGCGGCGGAAGGCGGGGTCGCGCAGCGGCCGGTGCTTGACGGGGGCCGTGCGGGCGGCCGGCCCGGCGGCGACGTCGGGGACGTACAGGACGAGCAGCAGCACGCCGAGGAGGCCGACGCAGAAGCTGACGACGAACACGGCGTCGTAGGCGTCGGCGGTCGCCCACAGCACGGCGAGGGCGACGAGCGGGCCGAGGAGCGCCCCGGTGGTGTCCATGGCGCGGTGCACGCCGAAGGAGCGGCCGAGGGTTTCCGGCGGGCCGCTGAGCGAGATCAGGGCGTCGCGCGGTGCGGTGCGGATGCCCTTGCCGAGCCGGTCGGCGGCGAGTGCGGCGGCGATCCCTCCGGCGGCGCCGCCGGCGAGGAGCAGGCCGAGCCGGGAGAGCGCGGAGAGCAGGTAGCCGGCCCCGGCGACCCGCTTGTGCCGGCCGCCGCGGTCGGCGAGCCGCCCGCCGAGCAGCCGGACGAGGGCGGTCGCGCCGTTGAACAGGCCGTCGAGGAAGCCGAACTGGAGTGGGGAGAGGCCGAGGCCCAGGACCAGGTAGAGCGGCAGCACTGCCGTGACCATCTCCGAGGAGACGTCGGTGACGAGGCTGACCGCGCCGAGTGCGATGACGGTGCCGGGGACGCGCCGCCGCACCCCTGCGGGGCGGGGCGGCGCGTCCGGGCGGCCGTTGGCGGCCAGGTACATCAGTGGCAGCTGTACTTCGGGCTGGTGTCCTTGACCTGGCCGTCGGTGTCGACGTAGGTCCAGCTGTAGCCGTTGTCGGTGAAGTCCATCTTCAGCACGCCGTAGGGGCCGCTGATGCGCTTCTGGCTGTTGGGCTGGATCTCCTCGATGTCGTACGGCTCGGCGCCGCCCATGCCGCCGACGATCTCGACGATGCCGTCGGAGACTGCCTTGCCGTCGGCGTTCTGCGGGGCGAACCGCTCGTAGTGGTGGTCGTGGCCGCCGAGGACGACGTCGGCCTTGGCGCCGTACAGGAGCTTCCAGACCGGCTTGGAGACCGGCTGGTTGCCGTGCCCGCCGGAGGAGTAGAGCGGGTGGTGGAAGTAGGCGGCGATGCACTTCTTGCTGTTGGCGGCGAGGTCCGCCTTCAGCCAGTTGATCTGCTCGGACTTGTCGAACGAGTTGGAGTCGAGGGCGATGAAGTGCCAGTTGCCCTCGTTGAAGCTGTAGTAGGTCTTGCCCTGCGGGTAGGCGATGTTGCCGAAGTACGACTTGTACCCGGCGAGGGAGCCGGCCGGGTCGTAGGTCTCGTGGTTGCCGGGCACCGGGCGGGTCTTGGCCTTGAAGACGCCCCAGGTCTTGTCGTAGTAGTTGCGGAAGTCGGAGATGCGGGCGTCGTCGTACTGGTTGTCGCCCATGGTCAGGTAGAACTTCGGGTTGATCTGCTGGGCCAGCTTGGCGGTCTTGGGGTGGGCGCACTTGCTGTCGGACGCGGTGCACTGGGCGGCGATGTCGCCGACGGCCACCACGGTGAAGGCGCCGCTGGGCGGGGTGCCGCCGTCGACGGTGCCGTACACCTCGGCCTCGTACAGCGAGTAGCCGTACTCGGTGCCGCGGGCGGTGCCGTGGACACGCAGGTACCTGCCCTTGCCGGTGAGGCCGGTCAGGTCGTCGGTGCCGCCGTCGCCGGCCTTCTCCTGGGCTATCTGGGTCCAGGTCACGCCGTCCGTCGACATCTCGACGCGGTAGGCCTTGGCGTAGGCGTCCTCCCAGGTCAGCTTGACGCGGGAGACGGTCGCTCCGGCGCCGAGGTCGACCTGGAGCCACTGCGGGTCGGAGCCCTCGGCGCTGGCCCAGCGGGTGGCGGGGTCGCCGTCGAAGGCGTTGCCGGCGGCGTAGGAGGTGGACTCGGCGGAGGAGGCGGTGGCGGTCCTGCCGGTGGAGATGACCGGGTCGGCGGCGGCCCCGGCCTTCCCGGAGGAGGCGAGGAGGAGACCGCCGACGAGCGCGAACACGGCGGCGAATGTGAGGAGGAGGGTGGGATGTCTGCCGTGGGACGGCAGGTGGGCTGAGACGTTCAGGCGCATACCTGGACTCCCTGACGTGGGGGGTGAGGAGAGCTGGACACCTTGGTTCGTCGCCGCCCCCGCGACGGGGGCGGCGGGACGGCGGCCGGGTCAGAGCTCTCGCTGAGCGCGTCATGCCCACGACAAAGCGGGGGCACCGCGCCAGGCCGCCATCAGGAAGGGTAGTTGATAGGAAGGTTTCCTACCAGTACTTCAACCGGGGCTGTGCGGAAGGAAGTTGAGCGGGCGGAGGAGGGTGCCGCCGGGCCCGGGGCGAGTGCCGGCCGGACGGTCAGGCGCGGATCTTGTTCCGGATCCAGACGCCCGCCTCCTTGAGGACCGAGGTGCCGGTCCACTTGTCGTCGGCGTCGCAGACGCCCTCCTTGAAGACGGCGCCCGAGCGCTCGTCGTCGGAGTAGTTCCAGTTGACCCAGGAGATCTTCTTGCGCTTCATCAGGTCGAGGTACTTCTGCGCCATGGCGAAGTCGTTGGCGCCCTCGCCCTTGTAGTTCTGGGTGCCGAACTCGGTCACGAACACCGGGAGTTTGTCGGAGGCCCGGTCGAGCGTCGACAGGTACTCCTCGTCGTGCGAGGCCGCGTAGAAGTGGAACGTGTACATGATGTTCGAGGCCTGCACCGGGTTCTTGACGACCTCGGACTCGTCGGAGCCCTCGGAGACCCCGAAGGACGACCAGGCGCGGGTGCCGACCAGGACCACCGAGTCGGGGTCCTGCGCCCGGATGACCGGGATGATCTTCTCCGCGTACGACTTGACGCGGGACCAGCTGACACCGGACGGCTCGTTGGCGATCTCGTAGAGCACGCCGGGGTTGTCCTTGTACTTCTTCGCCATGGCGGTGAAGAAGGTCTTGGCGCGCGACAGGTTGTAGTGCGGGTCGCCCGGCTCCAGCATGTGCCAGTCGATGATCGCGTACATGCCCCGGGCTATCGCCATGTCGACGAACTTCATCGCGCGGGCGGTGAACTTGGCCGGGTCGTCCTCGTAGCCCTCGTCCTGGACGTACGTGGAGATGCGCATGACGTCCGCGCGCCAGTCGTTGGCGAGCGCGTCGACGGACTTGTCGGTGACGCACTGGGGGTACCACTGCGTGCCGTGCGTGCTCATGCCGTTGAGCTGGACGGCCTTTCCGTCGGCGTCACAGAGCTGGGTGCCGCAGACCTTCAGGGGGCCGTTGACCGCCTTGGCGCCCTGGGGAGCGGGCGCGGCGGTCGCGGGGGTGGTGGCGGACAGCGAGAGCAGAACGGCCGCGAGGGAACTAGCAGCCATGGACATGACAGATCGCTTGGACCGGTGCATCACGGGGCTCCAGATGTGGGGGTGGGCGTGCGTCCTGGCGTGAAAGTTAGGGCGCCGCACAGACGGCGTCAAGAGTGTTGGGAAACCTTCCTAACGATTAAGCGGAACGAAGGAAGGCCCCGCCGGGGACGGGGAGTCCACCGGCGGGGCCCTTTCGCACCGCGGAACGCCGTGGGGCCACCGCGAGGCCGCCCCGTGAGGTCAGGGCAGGCGCAGCCGGTGCGCCACCCGCCGGTAGAGCGCTTCGTGCCCGGCGTCGTTCGGGTGGAAACCGTCGGTGGTGTAACCGCCGAACGCCGGCCGGCCCGCGGGCAGCCGGTAGGCGGAACACAGATAGAGATCGGCGCACGGAATGTGGATGCCGCCGGCCTCCGCGACGCAGTCGCCGATCAGCTCGTCCCAGGACTCCACCCGGGAGACCGGGTACGCGGAGCCCTCCGGGGTCCACTGCTCGGTGCTGTCGCTCCACACACCGAGTGCGACGATCACCGCGCCGGGGTTCGCGGCGGCCACCGCCCCGAACAGGACGCGGGCCGCGGTGTGCGTGTCGTCGGGCGTGTAGACGTAGCTGCCGTCGCGCTGTTCGCGGCAGTCGTTGGTGCCGAGGCCGACGACGACCAGGTCGCACCCGAAGGGCACGCTGTCCACGCTCGCCAGGCAGGTCACGCCCTGCGCGTCCCGGCTGGTCGCGCCCTTGACGCGGGTGACCTGCCAGGTCTTCTCCAGCCTGGACTGCAGCAGGGTGGTCCACGTCCCGCTCTCGCGGGAGGAGAAGCTGCCCCGGCCGGTGATGCTGTCGCCCAGGACTCCGTACCGGAGCGGCGTGCCGGGGGGTGCCAGTTGGGGTGCGCGGGGGACGGGGGCGGCGGCGCCGACGGTGCAGAGCGTGGCAGCGGCGGCGGTGGTGAGCAGCGTACGGCGGTCGAGGATCATCGGGCGGTCCTGACGGGGAGAAGGGAGCCGGAGATCGGGGCCTGGGCCCGGCACCACACACCTTCCCCATGATCGCCATCGGGCCAATCCCCCCGTCCTCCCTACGGGTGAGCGTCCCGGACCGCCCTCGGCGGGCCCCGGTCCGCCCGTGCGAAGGCGTCCCGGGCCGCCCCTGCGGGGCCGCGCGCCTGGGCAGTACGCGGGCCGGCGCTCCGGACGGGCACGGGGCCGTCTGGAGCAGTACCGCCCGCGGGGTTGCCGCGCGCGCCCGAGAGTGGGCGTGACGTGCGGGGTTGCCGCGCGCCCGAGCGTGGGCGTGATGTGCCGCCGCGCACCGGCGCCCCGGTGTCCGCGCGTCGTCCGGCCCCGCACCCGACCCCCTGGGAGAAGACATGGCCTCCGGCCTGAACCGGCGCGACCTCGGCCTCCTCGTGCTGCGCGTGAGCACGGGCACGGTGCTGGCCGCCCACGGCACGCAGAAGCTCTTCGGGTGGTTCGGCGGCGGGGGGATCGAGGGGACGGCCGCCGCCATGGAGTCGATGGGCTTCACTCCGGGCCGGCAGAGCGCCGTCGCGGCGGGGGTCGGCGAGGCGGGCGGCGGCGCGCTGCTCGCCCTCGGGTTCGCCACTCCGACGGCCTGCGCGGCCGCCGCGGGGGCGATGACCGGCGCGGTCGCCGTGCACGCCCCGGCCGGCTTCTTCGCCCAGTCGGGCGGCTACGAGTACCCCGCCTTCCTCGGCGTCACCGCCGCCGCGATCGGCATCGCGGGTGCGGGCCGCCTCTCGCTCGACCACGCCACCGGCCACCGCTTCGACCGGCCGTGGATGGTGGCCGCCGCCTTCGTGGGCAGCGCACTGGCGGCAGCCGTGACGGTCGGCCGACGGCGGCAGGAGCAGCGCCGCAGGGAGGAGACCCGCGCGTACGAGGAGGACCTGGCAGCCACCGCCCGCTGAACCGACCACTGCCCGGCCCCGTCTGCGCCCGCCCCGAGCCTCCTCCGGGACACCCCCTCACGCCGAGACACCCTGCGGAACCGCCGCACGGGGATACGCCCGTGCGGCGGGGAGCAGTGCGCCCGGAGACGCCTGTACGTCGGGGGCCTCACGACCGGAGGCGCCCGCACTCGCGGAGGTGGCAGCACTCCTGAGGCCGCCCCGCACCCGGCGGCCTCACGCCCCGAAGCGACCGCGCGCCCGGGAACTTCACGCCCGAGGCGACCGCGCGTCCGGTGCCCCCTGCGTCCGGCCGCCAACGCTGCCGCGGCCCGAGGTCAGCGCCCCCCGAGGGTGCCGTTCACCGTTCGTTCACCCATGTTTCGCCGATGCGTCTCCGCCGTCGGCCGGTAAACCCCAAGTGCGGCCTTTCGCACTCTGGTTGACGCTCCGCAAGTGTGCTTCGATGCGCGCGAGCGACCGGAGCGACACCAGGGAGAAGAGTTGCGCATGGACCGACGAGGGTTCCTCAGGGGCGCCGCGGCGCTCTCCGCCGCCGGACTTCTCACCCACGCCGGCACCGCGACGGCGGGCGCCGCACCGGCCCGGGGCGGGGTGCGCGGACGGACCGCACGCGCCCTCGGCGTACAGAACTGGATGGCCGGCATCGATTCCGCGCGGCCGTTGCGCACGCTCACCGTGCCCGGTACGCACGACTCGGGCGCCAGGTTCGGCGGCTGGTGGGTGGAGTGCCAGAACACCACGATCGCCCAGCAGTTGAACGCCGGAATCCGGTTCCTCGACATACGGTGCCGGGCCTTCGAGGGCTCGTTCACGATCCACCACGCGGCGTTCTACCAGCGCCTCAACTTCGACGACGTCCTCACCGCATGCCGCGACTTCCTCGCCGCGCAGCCCTCGGAGACGGTGCTGATGCGGGTCAAGCAGGAGTACTCGGAGGTCTCCGACGCGGAGTTCGGCGGACTGTTCGCCGACTACCTGGACCGGCGGGGCTGGCGCTCGCTGTTCCTGATCGCCGACGCGCTGCCCCCGCTCGGGCAGGCGCGCGGCAAGGTGGTCCTGCTCGCGGACAACGGCGGGCTGCCCGGCGGGATCCGGTGGGGCGACTCCTCGGTCTTCGACATCCAGGACGACTACCAGGCCGAGCCGTTCGCCAAGTACCCCAAGATCGAGGCCCAGTTCAGGAAGGCCGCCGCCGAGCCCGGCAAGCAGTACATCAACTTCGTGAGCACCGCCGCCGCCCTGCCGCCCCGCTCGAACTCCGACCGGCTGAACCCCAAGGTGCACACGCTGCTGGACAGTTCGGGCGCCAGCGGCTGGAAGGGCCTGGGCATCGTCCCGATGGACTACCCCAACACGCGCGCGGGCCTGGTGGAGTCGCTGATCCGGCACAACTGAGCGCCGGCGCCCGGGGTGCGCGGGCACAGCACGCACCACGGGACTCCCCCGCCGCGCCGCCCCCGCTGCGTACCCTGGGCCGCAGCGGGGTGGCGCGCACTCCCGCAGGTTGTGGTGCCGTGGCAGAGCGGCCCATCGCGATCGCCGCGGGAGAGGACCCTCGCGCGGCGACTGACGGGGACGGGGCGGTCCTGCCTCCCGCCGTCCGCGGGTTCGAATCCCGTCGGCACCACAACCGCCCCCTCCAGGAACACCTCCCCCTTTCCGGGCTAAAAACAGTGTTTGCCGCAAATCGCCTTACATGGTGTTAAGGTCACGCTTGATCGATCTCGATCGCAGGGTTGTTACTCCCCGAGGTCGCCACCGTCGTCGCCGCGCGCGACGCCACGGCGGCGCACCGCCCGAGGGGAGGCAAGGCCTGGGAGGCGCCTCGTGCGCCCCCCGGGCCTTTTTTGTTGCCCGGTCACGGGCGCGAGAGGGATCGGCGACACACGCAGGCCGGCAAGAGCCCGAGGGTGCAAGGACGCATCATGAACACACACGCGCCGGGGACCGGCACGCTGGCGGAGCAGATCCTCCGCGGCGTCGGTGGCCCGAAGAACATCGAGAGCCTCACGCACTGTGCGACCCGGCTCCGATTCCAGCTCCACGACGGGTCGAAGGCCGACAAGGCGGCGCTCGACTCCCTCAAGGGCGTCATGGGCACCGTCCCCCAGTCCGGCGACCGCTTCCAGATCGTGATCGGCGGGGCCGTCGCGGGGGTCTACGCCGACATCATGGCCCTGCCCGCAATGAAGGCGGGCGGCACCTCCCGCCCGCGGACCGACGCCGAGGTCAAGGCCGCCGCGCGGGCCAGGAGCCGCGGTCGCTACGCCTGGCTCGACAACTTCTTCGAGTACCTCTCCGACTCGTTCCGCCCGCTGATGGGCGTGCTGCTCGGGGCGTCGCTGCTGATAGCCGCGACCTCCGTGCTCGAAGCCTTCGGGTACATCGACACACGCGCCGCCGACAAGTCCGCCACCTGGGTCTTCGTGGACGCTATGTGGCGCTCGGTGATGTTCTTCCTGCCGCTGATGGTCGCCTACAACGCGGCCAGGAAGCTGAGGATCGACCCGTGGCTGGGCGCCACCGTGATGGCCGCGGTGATGACCCCGAACTACCTGAGCATGCTCGGTTCGGCCTCCAAGGTCCCTGGCGTGAGCTGCGTCACCAACGAGACGCTGGGCGCCGAGCAGTGCACCGCCAAGGTCTTCGGACTGACGATGCAACTGAACGACTACGGCGGCCAGGTGTTCGTCCCGCTGGTGATGGTCGCGGTGCTGGCACTCCTCTACAAGGGCCTCCAGCGCGTCTTCCCGGACAACATCCAGCTGGTCTTCGTGCCGTTCTTCAGCATGCTGATCATGATCCCGGTCACCGCCTTCCTCATCGGCCCCATCGGCATCTGGGCCGGCAACGGACTGGGCTCCGGTCTGGCCTGGCTGAACGGCAACGCCCCGATCGTCTTCGCGATCATCATTCCGCTGCTGTACCCGTTCCTGGTGCCGCTGGGGCTGCACTGGCCGCTGAACGCGCTGATGCTCCAGAACATCAGCACCATCGGCTACGACTTCATCCAGGGCCCCATGGGCGCATGGAACTTCGCCTGCTTCGGCGCGACCGCCGGTGTGCTGCTGCTCTCGATCCGCCACCGTGAGAAGGAGATGCGCCAGACCGCGCTCGGCGCCCTGGCGGCGGGTCTCCTCGGCGGTGTCTCCGAGCCCTCGCTCTACGGCATCCACCTGCGCTTCAAGCGGATCTACCCGCGGATGCTCGTCGGCTGCCTCGTCGGCGGTCTGATCGTGGGCGCCCTGGGCGGTGTGGACGCCAAGGTCTTCGCCTTCACCTCGGTGCTGACCATCCCGGTCTTCTCCCCGATGGGCATCTACGGCATCGCGGTCGCGGCGGCCTTCTTCACGGCGATGGCGCTGGTCTACTTCTCGGACTACCTCACTCCGGAACAGCGCGCCGAGGTCAACGCCGAGCGCGACGCGGCGGAGGCCGCGGCCCGCGGCGGTACGGCCGCCGCGGAGCACGAGCCGGCCACCACCGGCGTCACGGCCGGTGACCGGGAGCCGGTCGCGGCCGGTGCCGCCACGGACGACCGGGTACTGGCCGCCGTCGGCGCCACGACCGCCGGCGCCTCCTCCGGTACCGGTGCCGGTGCCCGTTCCGCCGGCGGCTCCGGCGCCGGGGCCGCCCTGGAGCTGCTGGCGCCGGTCACGGGCCGGGCAATGAGCCTCGACGAGGTCACGGACCCGGTGTTCGCCTCCCGCGCGCTCGGCGAGGGCGTCGGCATCGAGCCGTCCGACGGCCGGGTGGTCTCCCCCGTCGGCGGCGAGCTGATCACCGTCGCCGACACCGGCCACGCCTTCGGGATCCGCACCCCGGGCGGCGTCGAGGTGCTCGTGCACATCGGCATCGACACGGTGCGGATGGCCGGGAAGGGGTTCGACGTACGCGTCGAGGCGGGCCGGAAGGTGTCGGCCGGCGATCTCCTCGTCGAGGTCGACCTCGACGCCGTGCGCGCCGCGAAGCACCCGGCCGTCACCCTGCTGACCGTCACCAACACCGCGGACCTCGCCTCGGTCGAGCCGCTCGCCGGACGGGACGTCACGGCCGGTACCCCCGTAGTGACCGTACGGCGGTGACGATCCGTCATCCCACCGGTGCGCGCCCCTGTCCCCGCCGCGGGACGCGGGCGCGCACCGCGGCGGTTCGGCAGCGGTCGGCGAACAGGTGGAAAAGGGGCGGCGCGCGGTGCGCGATCATGGGACAGGAACGGATCACGGACGGAAGGCGGGCCCGGCGGTGAAGGCGCTGCGCGTCCTCAACAACAACGTGGTCCTCGCCCGGGACCCGAGCGGTCAGGAGGTCATACTCACCGGGCGGGGCATCGGGTTCGGCGCCCGCCAGGGCAAGCCCATCGACCCCTCGCTGATCGTGCGCGTCTTCGTCCCCGCGGACGGCCGCAACCCCGACCACCTGGCCGAGGTGCTCGCCCTCATCGGCGAGGACGTCCTGCGGGCCGTCGTGATCGCCCTCGGCGAGGTCGGCATCGAGGGCCGCGAGTCGACCCGGCCCACCCTCGCCATCGCCGTCGCCGACCACGTCGCGGGCGCGCTGGAGCGGGCGGGGCGGGGCATCTCGGTCGAGTACCCGCTGCGCGCCGAGGTGCAGACCCTGTACGCCGCCGAGTACGCCCAGGCGCAGCTGCTGCTCGGGGCCATCAACGAGCGGGTGGACCCGCGGTTGGACCCCTCCGAGGCGACCGCGCTCGCACTGCACCTGGTCAACGCGGGCTTCGCCTCCGGCGACCTGTCGTTCACGTACACGATGACCGGGATCATCCAGCAGATGCTCAACGTCGTGCGCGAGCGGTACGGGCTGGACCTCGCCCAGGAGTCCATGAGCGCCGCGCGGTTCATCACGCACGTGCGCTACCTCTTCGTACGGATCCAGCAGCACCGGCAGCTGAGTGGCCACGAGTCCACCATCGGCCTGGGCATCCGCCAGCACTACCCGGAGGCGACCCGCACCGCGCTGCGACTGGCGCGGATCGTCGAACTGCGCCTGGAGCAGCACCTGAGCGAGGACGAGGTGTCCTATCTGGCGCTGCACGTGGCCCGGATGACCACGGAGGCGGACGGCGCCGCCGCGTGAGGCCGGAGCCCGCGGCGGGAGCGCGCGCCCGCGTCGCCCGACGGCGGCCGGGGCGGGTGCGCCGCCGTCACGCGACGCGGGCGGGGCGGGCGGCCGGGTGCAGGGCCGCGTACTCCAGCGGCGCCGACGGGTCGACGGACACGTCCAGCGCGGCGGGGTCGGCACCCGCCCTGACGAGGAGGTCGCCGACGGCGGCGATCATGGCCCCGTTGTCGGTGCACAGCGTCAGCGGCGGCACCCGCAGCGCGACGCCCGCCGCCGCGCACCGCTCCTCGGCCAGCGCGCGCACCCGGGAGTTCGCCGCGACGCCGCCGACCACGACCAGGGTGGCGACCTCGTACCTGCGGCAGGCGGCCAGCGCCTTGCGGGTCAGCACGTCGGCGACGGCCTCCTGGAGCGAGGCGGCGCCGTCGGCCAGCGGGATCTCCTCGCCGCGCGCCCGGTGCTGCTCGGCCCAGCGGGCGGCGGCCGTCTTCAGCCCGGAGAAGGAGAAGGCGTACGGGTCGTCCTTGGCTCCGGTGAGCGGGCGCGGGAAGGCGACCGCGCACGGGTCGCCCTCCCGGGCGGCGCGGTCGATCGCCGGTCCGCCCGGGTAGGGGAGGCCGAAGACCCGGGCGACCTTGTCGAAGCACTCGCCCGCGGCATCGTCCACGGTGTCGCCCAGGTGCAGGATCGGATCGCGTACGAGGTCGCGCACGAGCAGCAGCGAGGTGTGGCCGCCGGAGACGATGAGCACCACGCACGGATCGGGCAGCGGCCCGTGCTCCAGGGTGTCGGCGGCGACGTGCCCGGCCAGGTGGTGCACCCCGTAGAGCGGGACGCCCGCGGCGTAGGCCAGGCTCTTCGCGCCCGCCAGACCGATCTGGAGGGCGCCGGAGAGTCCGGGGCCGGTGGTCACGGCGACGGCGTCGATGTCCCGTACGCCCAGCCCGGCCTGCTGGAGCGCCTCCCGCACCACCGGCCGGAACGACTGGAGGTGGGCGCGGGCCGCGATCTCGGGCACCACTCCGCCGAAGCGGGCGTGTTCGTCCATGCTCGACGCCACGACGTGCGCGAGCAGCCGGCCGCCGGAGACGATCCCGGCACCCGTCTCGTCGCACGACGACTCGATGCCCAGCACCACCGGAGCACTCACGCCCTCACCTCTCGCACATCCTGCGTTTCTGCAAACTATGTGCAATAAGGTACTCCCCCGTCGGAGCGGGACGGGCCGAAGCGGCCTCGGGCGAACACCCCGTGCGGATCCAGCGCGCCGGCCAGCCGCCCGTGGAGCACCGGGTCGGCGGCCCCGGTCAGCGGGTGGTCGACGTCCGGGCGGTACGCGGGCCAGCCGCGCGCCCCGAAGGTGGTGTGCAGCCGGTCCAGGGTCCGATGGGCGGCGGCGGTGGACACCGGGTCGGCGGGGTCGAACCGGAGGGTGACGACATGGTCGACGGTGTCGGCGTCGAGCACGTTCATGGTGATGCCCGGCCGGGCCGCGCCGTCCGCCAGTGCCGCCCCGACCAGCGCGGCGGCCTCCGCCACGGCGGCCCCTTCGAAGGGGACCACCGGCAGGAACATCAGCAGCCCGCCGACCCGGTCGAGACAGCGCGCGCAGGTGCCTGCGGTCTTGCGGCGGAAGAGGCTGTCGTGCGGATCGTGCACTCCCGCGTACGCCGCGTGCACCTCGGCGTCGGCGGCCCGGGAGGGGCCCTCGCGCAGCGGGCAGGACGCCTCGCGCAGCCGCGCGGCGAGGACGCCGGTGCGCGCGGCGACGGTGTCGGCGTCGCCGGTGAGGGCGATGTGGGCCAGATGGGCTCCGGCGGAGCCGGTGGGTCCGGAAGGGCCGCCGATGCCGTAGGTGCGGGCCGCGACGGGGTCGTAGATCTTGGTGGTGGCCGGGATGGAGCCGCCCGCCGTCCAGGCCCGCAGGGTGTCCACGGCCTCGGCGAGCGCGTCCGGCGGGAAGACGACCGGAAGGACCCGTACCGCCCGGGGCCGGGGCAGCAGCCGCACCACCGCGGCGGTGACCACCGCCCAGGAGGCCTGGGTGAAGAGGTGGTTGAGGGAGGGGCCGCGCCCGTGCGGCTGGACCACGGCCGGGCCGTCCGGGGCGGGCCACCAGCCGGTGCGCACCCGCGCTCCGTCCGCGAGGACCAGTTCCAGTCCCGCCAGGTCCTCGGCGCGCGGCCGGTGCAGGCCGACACCGCGTTCCAGGATGTTCCCGATGACGCTGGTGTGACGGGAGGCTCCCGTGAGGTTGAGCATGCGCTCGGTCCCGGCCAGCCGTTCCGTCAGCCGGCCCTGGGTGACACCGGGTTCGACGACGGCCCAGCCTCGGCGGATGTCGGTCTCGCGGACGGCGTCGAGACCCGACAGGTCGAGCACCGCCGCGCCGTCCTCGACCGGGAGCCCCGAGCCGAGGCCCCAGTTGCGGCCGGTGGAGACGGGGTGCAGCGGGGTGCGGGAGCCGGCCGCCGCCCGCACCAGGTCCACCACTTCGGCCACGGAGCGCGGCCGGAGCACACCGGCGGTCCGGCGCGGCCCGAACCGCCCCGCGTCCGGCGGACCCGCCTCCCGGACGCGGGGAACGGCACCGGGAACGGCTCCCGGAGCGGTGGGCGGGGCGGCGCCGGGGGCTGCCCCGTGCGGGGCGCCGGGAGGCGGGGCGGTCATCCGGGATGTCTCCTGACGGTCACGGACCCGGGCGGGCCGGGCTGGTCCCTGGCCCTGGTCCCGCCGACGGCCGGAGCACTCGGCGGGGCCAGGGGTGAAGCGTTTCCCCTGTAGGGGTGACGAAGCGTTTCCTCAGTACCTTCGAAAGGGTGACTCCCGGACGGTCACGGGGACGCTGTCGGAGCCGGGGCAGGAGCGGTGGGCGGGGCGGGCGGGGCCGGGGCCGGCGAAGGCGTCAGGTGGCCGAGCCGCTGGCGCGCCAGTCGCTGCGCGGCGGCGACGCCGCTCTCGGCGCGCTCCCCCGCCGCCTGGGCCGCCTGGGCCATCAGCAGGCTGGGTTCGTCGGCCCCGCCGAAGCGGTCGCACACCCACACATGGGCCTCGTAGAGGTGCTGGACGGCCGCGTGGACCGCGTCGCGCGAGCCGGGGTCGAGCCGGTCGAGGCCGCCCCCGCGCTTGAACCGGCGCATCCACGTGACGAGTTCCAGGTGGTCCCGGGTCTGCAGTCCGCTGAACCCCGCGTTCACCGCGGGCGGCGTCATCGTCCGGCGCACCTGCGGGTACATCTCGGGCGGGAAGTCGGCGGCGTACCGCATGGAGACGGCGGCGCTGCGGCACAGCCAGGCGAAGGAGCGGACCGCTTCCTGCTCCTGGGCGGCGGTGGCGCCCTCGCGGTCGAGGCCGCGCAGCGCGACGGTGAGCAGTTGCAGCATCACGAAGAACCGCTGGTGGCCCACGAGCCAGCGCTGGTTGGCGGCCTCGACGGGATGCGCGGGCTGCCAGGCCGCGACCTTGGAGACCGGCGGCAGGGCCCCGGTGAGGAAGCCGGTGACGCCCAGCAGCAGGTTGTCGGGGTCCGGGTCCAGGGTGCTGCCGCTCGCCGCGCAGTCGTCCTGCACGAGTACGTCGCTGACGAGCACGGCCCCGGCGAGCAGCGCGGCGCTGTCGCCCAGGGCGCGCCGCACGGAGAAGAAGGCGTCGTGCACACAACTGCCGGCGGGCGGCTCGTCGGCCACCCGGACCGCTTCGCCGCCCTCGGCGGCCAGCCGTGCCCGCAGTTCCGCGCGGGCGGCGGCCTCCTCGGGTCCGGCGCCCATCGCGGCGGTGTACGCAATGCCGTACCGGGCCGTCAGTGCGGCGAGCCGCTCCGCGACGGGAGCGAGGGTGCCGGGGAGTTCGGCGGGGAGAGGCAACACCACGGCGGTGGGTCCGTCCATACCCGCAAGGTACGTCACAGAAGTCTCCTGAAACCTCAAGTTGTTACGCACGGAAATTTCACAACTACTATACGTAGTCGTTGGATTGGTTCAGGACGCGGAGAAGTCGAGGAGCGGTGCGATGACGAGTGCGGCGGCCACGGAGCAGGAGCGGTCGGCGGAGCGGCAGCGGGACCCCGGGCCGGGCGGCGAAGGCGGGCCCCGGCCGCCGGGGGTGACGCCCGTGCCCCTGATGGAACTGACCACCGGCTTCTGGCGGTTCAAGGTGCTCGCGGCGGGCGTCGAGCTGGGGCTGTTCACCCTGCTGGAGCGCCTCGGCGGGGCCGGCGCCGAGCGGATCAGGACCGAGCTGGGCCTGCCCGCGCGCCCGGCCCGGATGCTGCTCGCCTGCTGTACCGCCCTCGGCCTGCTGGAACGCCTCCCCGCCCCGGACGGCGCCGCGCGCTACCGCAACTCCCCCTTGGCCGCGGCGTTCCTCGTCGAGGGACGCCCGCACTACTTCGGCGGCTTCGTCGGCTACTCGGACCGCTACGGCTACCCGGGCTGGGGCCGCCTCACCGAGGCGCTGCACGCGGACCGGCCCACCACCTGGGACCCGGACGCCCAGGAGTCGGCGTTCGTGACCGCCGATCCGGCGGTCCTGGAGGGGTTCTGGGGAGCGATGTTCACCCTCTCCTCGTTCACCGCCGCCGCGCTGGGCGAGGCGTACGACTTCACCGCGCACCGGCGGCTGCTGGACGTGGGCGGGGGCGCCGGGGCGTTCCCGGTGAGCCTGTGCCGCCGCTATCCGCATCTGCGGGCCACCGTGCTCGACCTGCCCCGGGTGGCGGCGATGGCCCGCGCGAAGGCCGCGGAGCTGGGTCTCGCGGAGTCGATCGGGGCGGCGGACGGCGACTTCCTGCGCGATGCGGAACTGCCCCCGGGCCACGACGTGATCCTGCTGAGCATGATCCTGCACGACTGGGACGAGGGGACGTGCCGGCGGCTGCTGGAGAAGTGCTGGGCGGCCCTCCCGCCGGGCGGGGCGGTGGTGATCTGCGAACTGGTCCTGGACGACGACGAGTGCGGACCGGCCCCGGCCGCGCTGATGGGGCTGAACATGCTGGTCGAGACACGGGCGGGCCACAACTGGACGTACGCGGAGTACGCGCGGTGGCTCACCGCGGCGGGGTTCGGCCCGATGACGGTGCTGCCGCTGGACGCGGCGGGGGCGAACGCGGCCCTGGTGGCGCGGAAGGAGTGTGCGGCCGCGGTGAACCCGGCGTAGAGATCCGGGTACGGGCGGTCCGCCCCGCCCGCCGCGCGCCCGGCCCGAGCGGCGCCGGGCCGGGCGGGCGGCGCGCACACCGTTGCTCACCCGCCTTGCTCCGCCCCACCGGGTGGCGGCTAGTTTGTGGGGCAGCACATGTACGCAGGCCCGTGGTGGTGGAGAGACGCGGGGAACGGAAGGCGGGAAAAGTGTCACTGCGCGCAGGTGACCCGGCCGAGATCGGCGGCTACTCGCTTGAGGCACGGCTCGGCTCGGGCGGCATGGGCACCGTCTTCCTGGCCCGTACGGATTCGGGACGCCGGGTCGCGATCAAACTGATCCACCAGCAGTTCGCCGGGGACGACGAGTTCCGCATCCGGTTCCGGCAGGAGGTGGCGGCGGCGCGGCGGGTGAGCGGCGCGTTCACCGCCGCGGTGATCGACGCGGCCCCGGAGGCCGAGCAGCCGTGGATGGCGACGGCCTACATCGAGGGGCACACGCTCGCCCAGCACATCGCCGAGCACGGCCCGCTGACCGGCACGGAGCTGCGGACCCTCGCCATCGGCCTCACCGAGGCGCTGCGCGACATCCACCGGGTGGGCGTCGTGCACCGGGACCTCAAGCCCTCGAACGTCGTGCTGTCGCCCGAGGGCCCGCGCGTGATCGACTTCGGCATCTCCCGGGCGGCTGACCAGCAGACGCTGACGATGACGGGCCGGGTCATCGGCACCCCGCCGTTCATGTCGCCGGAGCAGTTGCAGGCGCCGCGCGGCGTGGGGCCCCGGTCGGACGTCTTCTCGCTGGGAACCCTGCTGGTGTACGCGGCGACGGGGCAGGGTCCTTTCGACGCGGACAGCCCGTACATGACCGCGTACCAGGTGGTGCACGAGGAGCCGGCGCTGGACGCCGTGCCGGCGGCGCTGCGCGCGGTCGTCGGGCCGTGCCTGGACAAGGAGCCCGACGGGCGCCCCTCGGCGGACGAACTCCTGGTGCGGCTGCGGGACCTGCCGGGCGACCTGGGCGTGACCGGCCCGGCCGGGGCCGGCGGGGCGGGCCGCACCCGTGACACGCACACCCACCACCACCTCGCGGCGGACACCCCGCCGCCGGGAGCCGCCCCCGCGGCCCTACCCGTGACGGCAACGGCCGGTTCCGGCGCCGACGACACCGCGGGCGTCGGGGACGGCGGCACCTCGGCGGGCGCCGTCCCGGCCCGTCGCGGGGTGCGGCGCCGCTGGCGTCCGGTGCTCGCGGCGGCGGTCGCGGTGGCGGCGATCGGCGGCGGGGTCGCCGCGCTCACGTCCGGCGGCTCGGGAAGCGGCGGCGAGGGCGACGGCGGCACCAGCGTCGCGGCGCCCGGGGCGGCGCTCCCGCACGGTTTCAAGCCGTGGCACCGGACGGTGCTGGGCGGCCGGGAGGACATCCCCGACGAGCTGCGCTGCGTCGCGCGCGGGGACGCGCTGTTCTGCGGCGGCGGCGGAGTCGTCGCGGCCCGGATCAGCGCCGTCGACGGCTCGCGGGTGTGGACGGCGAACAGTCCGGGCGTCCCCGTCCAGGGCATGCACCTGGTGGGCGCCACCGACGACACGGTGCTCGGCTACCGGTTCGCCGACCAGGAGAACCCGCAGGGCCCGGCCAGCGAGGTCGTCGCCCTCGACGCGGCGAAGGGCCGCGAGCTGTGGGCCGTGCCGTCCGGCGCCCAGTCGAAGGCGGTCACGGGCCGTTCGCAGGACGCCGTGGTGTCCGGTTCCTCGGTCGTGACGGTGGACGGCTCCAACTCCCGGCTGGAGTCGCGGGACGCGCACAGCGGCCGGGTGGCCTGGCGGACCCCGTTCCCCGCCGGCGCGCAGTGCGCTCCCGTCGCGGCCGGCGCCCAGCTCTACGCGATGTGCGCGCCCCGCTCCGAGGTGGACTCCCTGGAGGTGACGCACTCCACGCTGCGCAGGGTGGACCGTGCCTCGGGGAAGCTGGAGCGGCCCATCACGATCCCCGGGCGCCAGGTGCCGATGGGCACGGCCGAGGGCAGTCTCGTCATGCTGCGGGAGTACTGGGAGGGCCCGGCGCTGGCCGGGTACGACGGGGTGACCCGGGTCGATCCGGCCTCGCGGAAGGTCAGCTTCTCCCGGCTGGCGAAGCCGTTCGCCGGGACGCCCGGCATGGCGGGCGGGACGGTCTTCGTGAGCGGCCAGACCGGTCTCGTCACGGCCTTCGACCCCGCGACCGGCCGTACGAAGTGGTCGCGGCAGACGAACGTGGAGGGGGCGTCCGGCCCCGTGGCGGGCCGGGGTGCGCTCTACCTCAGCTCGGCCACCGGCCGGGTGACCGCGCTCGCGCCGCGCGACGGCAGGCCGCTGTGGTCCACGGACCCGCAGGCCGACGGCCTGACGGGCGAGGAGGGCGCGAGCCCCCGGGTGACCGTCGCGGGCGGTGCGCTGGTCGTGGCCGCCGCCAAGAACACCCTCTTCGCGTTCGACGCCTCGCATCCGCCGAAGTCGGGCTGACCCGGCGGCGCGCGGGGGCGCCCGGCGGGCCGGGCCCGGCGGTCCCGCCGCCCCCGTCGGCCCGTCGGCCCGCCGCCCCCGTCGGCCCGCGAAGGCAGCGGCGCCGGTGGGTCCCGCCACCGGTGTGTCCCACTTCACTGGCAAGTGCGGTGGTTGTCCGGAACATTCCGGTGGCGGGCGCCGTTCCTTCAAGTGTGGCTGCGGAGGGGACAGTGTCCCCGGGCCCTACCTATTGCCCATGGGGAAGATCGTTCGGCTGAAGCCCCATGGAGCCTTTCGCCGCGAGGCGACCGCCCTCCGCGTGCCACACCTCTGCCGCCCCGGCTGGTCTTCCCCCGTCCAGCCGGGGCTTCTTCGTGCCCGGCGGGCGCGCACCCGGCGTCCCGCGCCGCGGGTGCAGTTCGATCGCCAGGGGCGTCGCGGTGAACACGGAGGAGTACGTGCCCACCGCCAGGCCGATCAGCAGGGCGAGCGCGAAGTCCGTGAGGGCGTCGTCGGCCAGCACCGCGAGGGCGGCCAGGATGAGCGCCGCTCCCATGCCGGTGTTCACGGTGCGGGGCAGGGTCTGCAGGATCGCCCGGTTGGACAGCCGCGCCAGTGACCTGCCGCGCTCCTTGGCGAGGAGTTCGCGGATGCGGTCGAAGAGGACGACGGAGTCGTTGACCGAGTAGCCGATGACGGTGAGCAGCGCGGCCAGGAAGATCCCGTCGACCGGTTTGCCGAGCCAGGCGAACACACCGACGAGGATGAGCACGTCGTGGGCGAGCGCGCCGACCGCGGCGGCGGCGAACCGCAGCCGGAAGCGGGCCGCGAGGTAGAGCAGTTGCGCGCCGAGGGCGAGGCCGAAGGCGATCAGGGCGTTGCGGCGCAGTTCCTCGCCCAGGGTGGGCCCGATCAGCTCGTCACGGACCTTCTTCGTCCCGCCGCCGAGCCGCTGGACGGTTTCGGTGAGGGTGGCCGCCTCGGCGTCGGTCAGCCTTTCCGCGCGGACCGTGATCCTCTCGTCGCCCGAGGTCTGGACGAGCGCGCGGGAGAACCCGGCGTCGGCCAGTGCGGTACGGGCCCGGTTCGGGTCCACGGGGGTGCTGGTGGAGTACTCGACGAGTCTGCCGCCGGTGAACTCGATGCCGAAGTCCAGACCGCGTACGAGGATGCCCGAGACCGCCACGGCCAGGACGGCCGCGGAGACGGCCAGCCAGCGGCGCGGGCGGCGCATCAGGTCGGGGTCGCGGCGCAGCAGCCGGTCACGCACCCATCCGGTGCTGGCGATTCCGGTGATCCGGGGGCGGCGGTGGACGGCGGGCCGGTTGGCGGCGTACTCGGCGAGCACGCGGGTGATCAGCAGGGCGCTGACCATGGAGGCGAGTACGCCGATGCCGAGGGTGACGCCGAACCCGCGGACCGGCCCGGAGGCGAAGGCGAACAGCAGGCCGGCGGCGATCAGGGTGGTGATGTTGGAGTCCGCGATGGCGCTCAGCGCGCCGCGGAATCCCGCGGTGAGGGCCGAGCGGGTGCTGGGGCGTCTGCGGGCGGCGTGGTCCTCCCGGGCCCGCTCGAAGACCAGGACGTTGGCGTCCACCGCCATGCCGATGGCCAGCACGAATCCGGCGAGTCCGGGCAGCGTCAGGGTCGCGCCTACCGCGGCGAGGGCCGCGTACGAGATCAGCCCGTAGCAGGCCAGGCCGAGCGTCGCGAGCAGTCCCATGAGCCGGTAGACGGCGATGACGAACAGGGCGGTCAGCGCGGTGCCGATGACGGCGGCCCAGGCCGCCGCGGTGATCGCCGCTTCGCCGAGGGTGGCGCCGATGGTGCGCTGCTCGATGGTCTCCACCGGTACGGGCAGGGCGCCGCCGGAGATGAGCAGGGCGAGTTCGCGGGCCTCGGTGTCGCTGAAGGTGCCGGTGATCTGGGTGCTGCCGCCCGGGATGCCGGCCCCGCAGGCCACCGAGGGGTCCACCTGCGGCGAGGAGATGATCTTGTCGTCGAGCACGATGGCGACCCGGCGCTGCGGGTCGCCCGCCGGGTGGCAGGCGGCCTCGGCGGTGACCGCCCGCCACCGGTCGCGGCCGGTGTCGGCGAAGTCGACGGCGACGTGCCAGCCGGCGCCGCCCTGCTGGTCGAACCGGGCGTCCGCGCCCTTCACGTCCTGGCCGGTCAGCCCGGCGGCCTTCAGCCGCAGGGACTGCCCGGACTCGTCCGGCAGCACGCGCTCCCCGGCCTTCGCGCCCGGGGGCGCGGTGGGGCCGGCCGCCGCTCCGGCCCCGCCGAGCACCGGATGGACGGTGAGCTGGGCGGTGCGGCCCAGGACGTCGGCGGCCTTCTTCGGGTCCTGCACTCCGGGCAGTTCGAGCAGGATGCGGTGGTCACCGGAGCGGACGAGGGTGGGTTCGGCGACACCGAGCGCGTCGATACGGCCGCGCAGCACCTCGACGGTGCGGTCGGTGGCCTCGCGGTCGGCGGGGGTGGTGGGGGTGGAACGGGTCTCCAGCACGATCTGGGTGCCGCCGCGCAGGTCGAGACCCAGGCGGATCGGCATGGTCAGGGCGATGGCCAGTGATCCGGCGATCACGGCGAGGGCGAGCAGTGCGCGGATGCGCAGCGAGTGTTTCCGTCGTTTCAACGGGAGCCTCCGGCAGGCATGCCGCGGCGGCGGTCGGCGCGACCGCGGCAAGGAGAGGAAAGGGTGGTGGTGCGTCAGCTGCCGGTACGGGCCGGAGGCGCCCGGCCGCGGTCGTGGGCCGAGCGGCCCGGGGAAACGGGCGGACATGCCCGGGGTGCGGGGTCGTACGTCCCCTCGCCGGGCACCGGCGCGGTACCGCCGGGCCCCGCGAGCGGGTGGTCCGGCGGCGCGGGGCGCTCGGCGAGATGGTCGTGCCGGGCCCTGACCTGCGCCCAGGAACCGGGCGTCCAGGGGTCGTCCGCGTGCGGTGCGGTGGGTACGGGGACGGAGCCCGCACGGGGGTCGGAGTGCGTGCCCGCCGGGGCACCGGGCCGGGGGTCCGCGACGGTGCGGTGCGGATCGGTGCGGTGCGGGTCGGTGCGGTGCGGGTCGGTGCGGTGCGGGTCGGTGCGGTGCGGGTCGGCCGGTGCGCCGGTGCCCGTCGCCGGGCCCCGTACCGGGTCGGCCTGGGCGTTCCCGGTGTCCCCGGGCAGCAGCGCCAGCAGAACGGCGAGGAGTACCGCGAGCGGTGCGGCGAGCCGGTGGCCCGCGGGCCGCACGGGGCCGCGGGCCGACGGGGCGGTGCCCGCCGGCGACGGGAGGCTACGGGGTGTCCGGCGCATCTCGGGCGGGCGTCAGGGCTCGACGAGCCCGGCGCGGATCGCGTACCGGGTCAGCTCCAGCCGGTCGCGCAGGCCGAGCTTGTGCAGCAGGTTGGCCCGGTGGCGGTGCACCGTCTTGACGCTGATGAAGAGCAGTTCCGCGATGTCCTTGGACGAGTGCCCCTCGGCGACCAGTTTGAGCACCTCCTCCTCGCGCGCGGTGAGCAGGTGGTCGGCGTTCTCCTCGCCGTGGCGGACCCGGTCCAGGTAGTTGCGGATGAGGGCGGTGACCGCGCCGGGGTAGAGGAACGGCTCGTCGCGGATCGCGGCCCGGCAGGCGGCCACCAGGTCGCGGTCGGCGACGGACTTCAGGACGTAGCCGCAGGCGCCGGCCTTCAGCGCCTGGAAGAGGTACTGCTCGTTGTCGTGCATGGTCAGCATCAGGATGCGCAGGTCCGGCTTGAGGGCGGCCAGTTCGCGGGTCGCCTGGAGGCCGGTCAGCCGGGGCATGGCGATGTCCAGGACGGCCAGGTCGAAGTCCAGGACGCGGGCCGCCTCGACGGCCTCCGCGCCGTCCCCGGCCTCGGCGACGACCCGCAGGTCCGGCTCCTGCTCCAGGATCAGGCGTACGCCGCGGCGCACCAGCGCGTGGTCGTCGGCGAGCAGGATACGGATGGGCCGCGCCGGGGCGGTGTGCGGCGCCGGGGCGGTGCCGGGTTCGGGGGGCTGGGCCGGGTCGGGCATGGTCAGGACTTCCTGGGGGTGGGGACGGTGAGGCGGACGCGGGTGCCGGTGCCGGGCGTGGAGGTGAGAAGCAGGGCGGCCCCGGCGAGCAGAGCCCGTTCGCGCATTCCGCGGATCCCGGCGCCCTCGCAGGCGGCCTCGATGCCGCGGCCGTCGTCGGTGACCTCCAGCACCACCGCCTCCTCGGTGCGGCGCAGGCTCACCTCGACGCGTTCCGCGTCCGCGTGCCGGGCCGCGTTGGTCAGGCTCTCCTGGGCCACCCGGTACAGCACGAGTTCCGCCTGCTGCTCCAGGGCGGGCAGCCCGGCGTCGAAACTGCGCACCACGTGGAGCCCGGTGTGGGTGGCGTAGTTGTGGGTCAGCGAGGTCAGGGCGCTGACCAGCCCCAGGTCGTCCAGGACACCGGGGCGCAGGTGGCGCACCAGGCGGCGGACCTCGTCCAGGCCCTCCCTGGTGATCTCCTGGGCCTGGTGCAGTTCCTCGCGCAGCGGGTCCTGGGCGGCGTCCGCGGCCCGTTTGAGCACCAGCAGGATCGCGGTCATGCTCTGGCCGACCTCGTCGTGCAGTTCCTGGGCGATGCGGCGGCGTTCGGACTCCTGGGCGAGCAGGGCGCGTGCGCTGGAGGTGGCGCGCTCCTGCTCCAGCCGGTCGAGCATCGCGTTGAACGCCCGGATGAGCTCGGTCACTTCGCTGCCGCCGCCGGGGCCGGGCACCGGCAGCCGCTGGCCGGGGCGCAGCAGATCGACGGTGGCCATCAGCCGGGTCAGCCGGCCCAGCGGGGCCAGACCCCAGCGCAGCAGTGCGGCGTTGGCGACCAGCATCACGGCGAGTCCGCCCACCAGGATGACCGCCTCGGTCAGCAGGACCGGTACGGAGACGGTCACCGGCGCCCACAGCAGCAGTGCCGTGGCGGCGCCCAGCACCAGCGCGTTGAGTCCGAAGACCCGCCAGAACAGCGACACCGGGGCAACTCCTTCTTCTTCCGCGCTCCGACCTCGGTGGGCTCCGCTGTCGGCCGTCGCGCGCCCCGGGACGGAGCCACTTCCTCTGATTACGGTTGATCTCGGCCCACTCTGCCTTGGATTTGACGCAAGGTCCATGGGTTTTGCTACCCAATTCGGAGGCGTTGCACTACCCATGGGGCGTGGCCGTGGTCATTGCGGCCCCTCGTGAATGGGGCCTGTGCCCGATGGGATTCCGGGGCGGGAGCGACCAGGCTCGACGGTGACCGGCCGCGGGGTGCCCCGGCCCTTCTCCCACCGGCGCACCCCGCTCCCCCTCCATCCCTCGCAAAGGACCTGTGACATGTCCCTGGACACCTCCCGGACCGATCTCCCTCCCGGACGGCCCACCACGCACGACGCGCGCCAGCGCCTCGAACACGCCCGCAACACCCGCAAGGCCCAGCTGCGGGCCCTTCAGGAGAACGGGGAGAACGGGCAGTCGGTGAACGACCTCCTGATGTCCGCCCAGGCCGAGGCGATCGGCCGGGTGCTCAAGGAGATCGACGAGGCGTTCGCCCGCATCGGGGCGGGCACCTACGGCACCTGCCAGGGCTGCGCCAACGCCGTCCCCGTCGAGCGCCTGGAAATCCTCCCGTACACCCGGTACTGCGTCGCCTGCCAGCGCCGCGCCGCCGCCTGACCGCCCGGCCGACCGCCGGGCCCGGGACCGTACACCCCGGCCCGCACCCGCCTCCCCTCCCTCTCCCGCCCTGCTCACAAGGGGTGAAGCGTGAACCACCAGATGATCCGCGACCGTGCCGCGCACCTGTCGCCCGAGGACCTCGCCCTGCTGCGGGAGAACCTGCACGAGCAACTCCTCTTCCGGCAGGACCAGTTGCGGCAGATCGCCGCGACGGCGCCACGCGCCCAGGGCCCGTGCCCCGCCGGCTCCGCGGCGCGGGCCGAGGTGCACGTCAAGCTCGCCGCGTCCGCCCGCATGGTCCTCGCCGACGTCCGCGCGGCACTGCGGCGCATCGACGAGGGCCACTACGGCAGTTGCCACCTGTGCCGCAGCCCCGTCGGCCGTGAGCGGCTACTCGTCGTGCCGCAGGCCCGCTACTGCGCACGGTGCCAGCAGGTGCGGGAGGCAGGGCGGTGACCGCCGTCCGGCGGGCCGCCGCCGCCTCGTCGTTCGGCCCTCTCTTCCGCGACCGGCCCCGGCCGCTGTGCAGGCGGTGCCGGGGACTCGCGCTCGACCTGGGCAGCGCGCGCACCCGCGCCTGGATCGCGGACCGGCCGATGATCCTGGACGTGCCCACCGTCACCTTCCCCGGGGCCGGGGCGCTCTATCCGATCCAGCGCGGCACCATCGTCGACGTACCCGGTACGGCCCGCATGCTCGACCGGCTGCTGGGCCGCCGGCTGCCGCGCTTCGCCCGCCCGCTGGTGGTGATCACCACACCCGTGCTGGACGGGCACGCCTTCCGGGAGCGGGCGCGGGCCGCCGTGGAGGTGCTGCGCCCGCGCGCGGTGCTGACGGTGCCCGCGGCGCGTGCGGTCGCTCTCGCGGCGGACGCCGATCTCGCCCGTCCGCTGCTGGTGGTGGACATCGGCGCGCACCTCACCGAGGTCGTGCTGCTCGCCGATGGTGACGTCCACGACGCCCGCCGCACCGCGCTCGGCACCACCGACCTGGACGGGCCCGAGGCCGCGGAGGTGATCGGCGAGGCCGTCGCCACGATGATCACCTCGATGCTGCGGCAGGACCGTACGTCGCTGACCGCCGACGCCCTGGCCCGGGGCGCCCTGCTGGCCGGGGGCGGTGCGCTGCGCCCCGAACTGACCCACCGGCTGGTCGGGATGCTGCACGCGCCCCTGCGTCCGGTGCCCGCGCCGCACACCGCGGCGGTGCGCGGCGCCGCGAAGTTCCTGCACTCCGTGCACCAGGACGGGCGGGCGGGCTGACCGGAGGCCGGGCCGGGCGTCTCAGGGGTGCCCGGAAGGTTCCTGCCGCCGTGCGCCGTACGCCACCACGCCCCGCACCGCGCCGAGTTCCACCAGGTCCTGCGGCCTCAGGTGCAGTTGGCCGGCGATGGCCGCGGTCGCCTCGGGGCCGCTCTTGAGCACGGCGGCGGCGGCCTCCGGCAGGAGTACGGAGAAGTAGCCGTCGCCGGTGGCCCAGGTGTTGCCGGGGGCGGCCAGGGCGAGCGCGCCGCCCGAGCCGCCCTCGCCGATCAGCAGGCTGGTCAGCGGCACGGTGGCGGAGGCGAGGGCCGCGAACAGGTCGGCGATGGCGGGACCCGCCCCGGCGCGCTCGGCCTCGGCGTCGTTGGCGGCTCCCGGGGTGTCGATCAGGGTGAGGACGGGGATGCCGAGCCGGTCCGCGAGCCTGACGAGGCGGGCCGCGGTGCGGAACCCGGCGGGGCGGGTGGCGTTGCCGCACTGGGCCGCGTACGCCACGGTCCGCCCGTCGGGGCGTTGTCCGAATCCGCAGAGCATCCGGTCGTCGACGCCGCCGCAGCGGTCGCCGGAGAGCGCCTCGCGGTGCGTGAAGTACGCGTCGAGGTAGGCGTGCGCGCGGGGCCGGTCGGGGTGGCGGGCCCGGTCGAGCGCCTCGCGGCCGGTGGCCGGCAGGTCCCGCTCCCGGCCGAGTGCCCTGGGCGGGTCCACCGGGCCGGGTGCCGGCCGGGTAAGCAGAGTCAGCCAGCGGGCCAGGGTGCCGCGCAGCCGGTCGGGGGCCACGATGCCGTCCACGTGGCCGTGCGTGTACTGGGCCTCGGCCGTGTACGCGGCCGGGTCGGCGTCCGGCGGGCGGACCCTCGAACCGGCGAAGCCGACCTGGGCCTTCGGCAGGGCGAGGACCACGTCGCAGCTCGCGCCGACGGCGGCCCATCCGCCGCCGGTGGCCGGGTCGCGCAGTACGGCGATCTGGGGCAGTCCGGCGGCCCGGGTGAGCGCGGACTGCCGTGCCGCGCCCTGCAGTTGGAGCAGGGCGCGCATCCCCTCCTGCATACGGCTGCCGCCGGTGGCGACCAGGACGACCAGGGGCAGCCGGCGCGCGCGGGCGTGCTCGTGCGCGGCGGTCAGCAGGGCTCCGGCCCGTTCGCCGATGGAGCCGCCCAGGAACCGGAATTCGAAGGAGGCGAGCACGGCGGGTGCCGTGCCCACCGTGCCCACGCCGCACACCAGGGACTCGTCCTCACCGGTGTGCCGCGCCGCGCGCGCGTGCGAGGCGGAGTAGCCGGGCCAGTGGATCGGGCCGTCGTCCGCCAGGGCCCGGTCCGCGAAGGGCGTGGGCAGCGGGACGAAGTCGTCGGTGACGAGTGCCAGGGCCTGGCGGGCGGTCGGGACGGGGCTGGTTCCGGACACGTTCAGGGCTCTCCCGTCGGTCGCGCACGGCCTTGTCTCGGAGCAACCTCTCACGGCCGTCGGGGGCCGGGCGGCAACTCGCGGACGCCATGGGGAAGATCACATCACCGGCTCGTCCGTTCCCGTCCTGGGCTCGTCGCCGGAGGCCGCCGGGTCGGCCGGGCTGCCGGTGGGCTCGGCGACGGCGGGCCGGGTGAGGTGGTCGAGGGTGCCGGTGACGGTCAGCATGCGCTCCAGGCGTGCGGGGCGGTTGTCCAGGTGGAGGGCCAGATGGTGGCGGGTGGCGGTGCGGTGGATCTGGAGCAGGGTGGACAGCCCCATGGAGTCGATCGTTTCGAGGTCCCGGCAGTCGAGGTGCAGCTCGGTGACGTGGGCCGGGCGCTTGCCGAGAGCATGGTCGACCCGGACCAGGAACGCCGTGCTGGTGTCGTAGTCCAGGACTCCTCCGGTGCGGATGTGCAGGGAGTGCGGCGCAGCCGGCGCGTCCGGTGCTTCTTCGTCTCGGGGAAAGGTCGTCACGGCAGGTCCTACGGGTCTTCGAGGGTCGGGAGTCAGGAGCGGAAAGGGTTCGGCGGCGGGGCGGGCGGCGGGCCGGGGAGGGGCGGGCTCACAGCACGGCCGGCCGGTCGTGGTGGGCGAGCGTGCGGCGCCCGGCGTCCAGGAGGCGGCGGGCGCGGGGGAAGTCGCGCAACTGGTCCTCCAGGAGGTCGAGGCCGGGGAGCAGGGAGCGGGCGGGCACGCCGCGGGCGGTGAGGATGTCGGCGGTCCAGGCGAGGAAGTCGGTGAACGTCTCGTCGTCGTCGACGTAGAGGGCGGCGGTGAGGAAGTCGACGATGTACGCGAGGTCCTCGGCGGTGCGCTCGCGCTGCTCGTCGGTGTAGTCGCGCATGGCGGGGAACTTCGCCGCCAGACCGTGGAACGTCTCGCGCACCAGCCGGGCGGCCGACTGGGAGACCATCGTGTACTCCTGGTCGAGCAGGTGCGGCAGGTCCTCCACCGGCTGGTGCGCGGGCGGCGGTGCGGGCAGCGGCCCGGCGGCGAGGTGGTCGGCGGCGGCGCGGGCCTCGGGCGCCCAGGCGTCGGCGCCGAGGGTACGGGCGTGCCGGCCGTCGGTGCCGAAGGCCAGTCCGCCGACCATGACGGGGGACCCGGCGGCCTGGCAGGCGGTGATCGCGCCGTGGGCGAGCGGGAGGCGGGTGGGCAGCGAACTGGAGAGGCAGACCGCGGCGGGGGCGGTGCGGTGGATGTGGGAGATGAGGTGCGGGGTGGGCACCTGGGCGCCGAGGTAGTCGACCTGCCAGCCGCGCAGCCGCAGGGTGGCGGCGAGGAGGTGGGCGGGCAGCGCGTGCCACTCCTTGTCGACGCAGGCCACCGTGATCCGGCCGCGCGGGGTGTCCGGGCGCCGGATGGGGAGGGCTGCGATGGCCCGGTCGTTGATGGCGGTCGCGGCGTGCTCCCCGGCGACGCTCATCCGGTTGGCGGCCCAGGCGGCGCCGACCCGGTGCTGGACGGCCCCGATGACGTCCAGCAGCACCGTTTCCGCGTCCAGTCCCGCGTTGAGGGCGTTGCGCACGGTGTCCGCGGCAGAGTACTCGTCGACGGCCTCGACCGCGGTCCAGAGCTTGTCCGCCCACGCGGCGGCGCGCTCGTCGGTGCGGGGGGAGGCGAGGCGGGCGCCGACCCGGTGCCGTACCGGGCGGTCGGGGCTGGGCTGGAGTGCGGTCATGCGGTGTACCTGCCTCGGGTGGTGCCGTCCACGGCGCTCAGATGGGCGCCGCGGGGTGCGGTGACGGCGACGACGGCCATGTCGTCGTGCCGCTGGTCGCCCACCCACTGGGAGGCAAGCATCTGGACGCGCTCGACGACGGCTTCCGCGGGGAGGCCCGCGCACTCGGTGAGGGTGCGCCGGAGCCGGTCCTCGCCGAACATGGCGTCGCCCATGGGTCCGCCCCGCGCCTCGGTGATGCCGTCGGTGTACAGCAGGCACGTCTCCCCCGGTCCCAGCCGGACGGTGACGGTGCGTGAGGTGACCTTGGGCAGCACTCCGATCAGGGAGCCGCCCGTGCCGGTCTCCTCGACGGTGCCGTCACGGCGCACCACCAGGGGCGCCGCGTGCCCCGCCGCGGTCAGCCGCAGCACCACTTCGCTGCCCTCCCGGCGGGCGGAGGCCAGCACGAGGGTGGCGAAGCGGGTCTGGTGGCTGTTGAGGAGGGCGTTGTTCAGCAGCCGCAGCAGCCGGCCGTGGTCGTCCGCCATCGGCAGCAGCGCCTGCACGGTGTTGCGGATCTTTCCGGTGAGGACCGCGGCCTCAAGTCCCTTGCCGCACACGTCGCCGAGGACGGCGAGGGTTTCGGTGCTCTCCTCGGTGGGCGGGTGGACGTCGTAGAAGTCGCCGCCGACGCGGTCGCCGTCCGCGCTCGGCCGGTACCGGCCGGCGAACTCCACGCCCTCCACGCTCGCCAGCACGGGCGGCAGGAGTTCGCGCATCAGGACGTCCGAGATCGCGGCCTGTTCGGCGTAGAGGCGGGCGGCGGACATGGCCGCGCCGGACCGGGCCGCGAACAGTCCGGCGAACGCCTCCTCGGACTCGCTGAAACGTTCGTTCTCCGTACGGCGCAGCAGCACCAGCGCGCCCGCGGAGACACCGTGTCCGGGCAGCGGGGTGATCGCTATCGACCCGACGGGCCCGAACCCCTCGGGCACCAGCCACGCGGGGGCCTGTGCGGGGTCGATCCAGCGGGAGGGCACCGGCGGGAAGCCGCGCAGGGCCTCGGCGAGACCGGGCACCGAACCGGGTTCGGCCTGCGTCACGAACCGCCGTACCCGCCCCTGGGCGTCGCAGGTGACGGTGGGGAACTTCAGTCCGGCGGCCGGGGCGATCACCAGGGCCGCGTCCGCGAGGTGCTCGGCGGCCAGTTGCGCGGTGACCTCCATGCACCGGTCCAGGTTCAACGACGCGAGGAGCGCACTGGAGGCCTGGGCGAGGAAGCGGGTGCGCCGGCGTTCGACGCCCAGTTCGTCCACCGCCGCGAGGTAGGCGGTCTCCTCCACCAGCCACCACGCGGTGGCGCCGTCCGGCAGCGGTGACCGGTGTGCGGAGTAGGCGTGCCCGCCCATCCGTCCGGTCACCGGGCCGGAGTGCGCCGTGCGGTCGGCGTGCGCGTCGGCGAGCCAGGAAGGTGGCTCGGGTGCCCGGCCGGCGGTGGCCGGCAGCAGCCGTGCCGCCGCGTCGTTGAGTTCCATGACCTGCCCGGTCTCGTCGAGGACGATCACCGGGTACGGTGCGCTGGAGCCGGACACCGTCATCGCGGCACCTGCGCAGGGGCCGTTCAGGGAAGAAACCACAGACTAGGACCCGCTTGCGCGCGTGGCCCTCACCTCACAGATCGAAGAGAAACAGTTGTCGAAGGGCAACAGTCTCTCAGTGACCCCGGTCGACGCAACCGCCGCCCGCACACCTCCACACGTCAAACACCTTGTGTACGGACGAATCGATCATCCGAGCCCCAGTGCGGCCATGGCCTGCTCGGCCATGCGGCGCTCGCCGAGGGCGTTCGGGTGGACGGGTACCACGCTGTTGCCGAAGAGAACCGGTTCGATCCAGCGGGTTCCGACGGGCTTGCACGCGTCGTGGCCGTCGGACGCCCCCGCGAGGTCGACGAAGGTGGCGCCGGACTCCTCGGCGGCCCGCTCGACCACGGAGTTGAGGTGCGCCTGGATCCCGCGCAGGTAGGGCACGTCGCCCGTGGCGAGGGGCATCTTGGCGAAGCAGGACGGGTCGGCGGTGGCCGGGGCGATCCAGGGGTAGCCCAGCACGGCCACCCGGGCGTGGGGGGCCTTGGCGCGGACGGCCGCGAGGGCGGACCTGAGGGCGGGGTAGGTGTTCTTGTCGATCTGGTCGTCGAAGGTGGTCCCGTTCTTGTCCTTGCAGGGGCTGCCCTTGCCGCCGCTGAGCACCCCGGCCGACCCGCAGGCCAGGACGGCGTTGATGAAGGTGCCGTTGTCGTTGCCGCCGATGGTGAGCGTCACCAGGTCCGTACCGGCGGAGAGGGCGTCGGCCTGGGGCGCGGTGCCCGGGTACTGGGCCTGGGTGAAGTGCTTGGTCTGGGCGCCGCCGCAGGTGACGTCCTTGAGCAGGGCCCCCGTTCTGGCGGCGATGACGTGGGGGTAGTTGGCCGTGGAGCGCAGGCACAGCAGGTTGGTGGGGTCGACGGGGAGCACGCCGGAGCCCGCGCTGTAGCTGTCGCCGAGGGCGACGTAGGCGAGCGCCCGGGGCGCGGCGGTGGCGGAGGCGGTCGCGGCGGTGAGGGCGAGGGCCAGCGCCCCCGCAACGGTTGACGCAGTCATGACACGACGGAACGGCATGCGGTCTCTCCTCGTGGAGTCACAGGGAATCGCGCGGGGCACCGGGACTTACCGGCAAGTAGGCCTACCGCTAGGTAATGTGCGGCGCCGTCACGTCCGCGTCAACCTCGCGGACAGAACCGACCCGCACGGCCCGCGCGCACCGGCCCGGACGGGCACCGTCGCCGGTGCCGGCGGCCGGGGCGGGCACACTCCCACGAGGCTCCCGGAGCGCTACCCGCAGGCCGGACACTGCCCCCGGTAGACGATCGCCGCCTCCAGGACTGTGAAGCCGTGGCGCTGCTCGTCGGGGAGCCCGTCCAGCGGGTCGCCGACCGGGTGCACGTCGCGTATCACCCCGCACCCGGAGCACACCAGGTGCTGGTGCGGGCGGTGCGCGTTCGGGTCGTAGCGCTTGGCCCGGCCGTCGGTGGAGAGTTCGGCGACCTCACCGAGGGAGACCATCTCGCCCAGCGTGTTGTAGACGGTCGCCCGGGAGATCTCCGGCAGCCGGTCCACCGCGCGCGCGTGCACCTCGTCGGCCGTGAGGTGCACATGGTCGCCGTCGAGCACCTCGGCCACGACACGCCGTTGGGAGGTCATCCGCCAGCCACGCCCGCGCAGCCGCTGAAGCAGGTCACTCATGACGTACCACCCAATCGGTGTCAGTGGGGTGCCGAGTCAAGTACCGGGATCCTAGAGGCAGTTGACAGAGCTTCGATGGTAGGCAATGGAGGGGAATTCATCGAGCAAGGGAACAGGTGAGCTTCTTGACCTGGATCCTGTCCACCATAGGATCGCTTCCTGGCGAAGGGCCAAGGGACACCAGGCGGTCCGGTACGGCCATCCGCTCACCCAACTTGCTGTTCTGCTCCAGTGCGAGAGGACCCCATGGCTGACAACCACGACGCGATCGTCACCGACGCGAAGACCGACGAGACGGGCGCGGAGGGAGGCTGCCCGGTCGCGCACGGCCGCGCCCCGCACCCCACCCAGGGCGGCGGCAACCGCCAGTGGTGGCCGGAGCGCCTCAACCTGAAGATCCTCGCCAAGAACCCCGCGGTGGCCAACCCGCTCGGCGAGGAGTTCGACTACGCGAAGGCGTTCGAGGGCCTGGACCTCCCGGCCGTCAAGCGCGACATCGCCGAGGTGCTGACCACCTCGCAGGACTGGTGGCCGGCCGACTTCGGCAACTACGGCCCGCTGATGATCCGGATGGCCTGGCACAGCGCGGGCACCTACCGCATCAGCGACGGCCGGGGCGGCGCCGGCGCCGGTCAGCAGCGGTTCGCGCCGCTGAACAGCTGGCCGGACAACGCCAGCCTCGACAAGGCCCGCCGTCTGCTGTGGCCGGTCAAGAAGAAGTACGGGCAGTCCCTGTCCTGGGCCGACCTGCTGGTCCTCACCGGCAACGTCGCGCTGGAGACCATGGGCTTCGAGACCTTCGGCTTCGCCGGTGGCCGCGAGGACGTGTGGGAGCCCGAGGAGGACGTCTACTGGGGCCCCGAGACCGAGTGGCTCGGCGGCGACGGACGCTACACCGGCGACCGCAATCTGGAGAACCCGCTCGGCGCGGTCCAGATGGGTCTCATCTACGTCAACCCCGAGGGCCCCAACGGCAACCCGGACCCCGTTGCCGCCGCCCGCGACATCCGCGAGACCTTCCGCCGGATGGCGATGAACGACGAGGAGACCGTCGCCCTCATCGCCGGCGGCCACACCTTCGGCAAGACCCACGGCGCGGGCCCGGCGGACCACGTCGGCGACGACCCCGAGGCCGCCCCGATGGAGCAGCTGGGCCTCGGCTGGCGCAGCACGTACAACACGGGCGTCGGCAAGGACGCCATCACCTCGGGCCTGGAGGTCACCTGGACCGAGACGCCCACCCAGTGGGGCAACGGGTTCTTCAAGAACCTCTTCGAGTACGAGTACGAGCTGACCAAGAGCCCGGCGGGCGCCCACCAGTGGATCGCCAAGGACGCCCCGGAGATCATCCCGGACGCGTTCGACGCCGAGAAGAAGCACCGTCCGACGATGCTCACCACGGACCTGTCGCTGCGGCTGGACCCGGTCTACGAGCCGATCTCGCGCCGCTTCTACGAGAACCCGGACCAGTTCGCCGACGCGTTCGCCCGCGCCTGGTACAAGCTGACGCACCGTGACATGGGTCCGGTCGCCCGCTACCTCGGCCCCGAGGTCCCCTCCGAGGTGCTGCTGTGGCAGGACCCGCTGCCGGAGCGCACCGGCGAGCTGCTGGACGCCGCGGACATCGCCGCGCTCAAGGAGCAGGTGCTGGGCTCCGGCTTCACCGTCGCGCAGCTGGTCTCCGCGGCGTGGGCCTCGGCGGCCTCGTTCCGCGCCAGCGACAAGCGCGGCGGCGCCAACGGTGCCCGGGTGCGCCTGGAGCCGCAGCGCAACTGGGAGGTCAACTCGCCCGACGAGCTGGCCCAGGTGCTGCGCACCCTGGAGGGCGTCCAGGAGTCCTTCAACGCCAAGGGCGGCAAGCAGGTCTCGCTGGCCGACCTGATCGTCCTCGCGGGCGGCGCGGCGGTCGAGAAGGCCGCCAAGGACGGCGGCGTGGACGTCGAGGTCGGCTTCACGCCGGGCCGGGTGGACGCCTCGCAGGAGCAGACGGACGTCGAGTCGTTCGACGCCCTGGAGCCCGCCGCGGACGGTTTCCGCAACTACCTGGGCAAGGGCAACCGGCTCCCCGCCGAGTACCTGCTGCTCGACCGGGCGAACCTGCTGTCGCTGAGCGCCCCGGAGCTGACGGTCCTCGTCGGTGGTCTGCGCGTCCTCGGCGCCAACCACGGCGGCTCCAAGCACGGGGTGCTGACCGAGCGGCCGGGCACGCTGACGAACGACTTCTTCGTCAACCTGCTCGACCTGGACACCCAGTGGAAGTCGACGTCCGAGGCGCAGGACGAGTTCGAGGCCCGGGACGCGAGCGGTGCCGTCAAGTGGACCGGCACCCGCGCCGACCTGGTGTTCGGCTCGAACTCCGAACTGCGCGCCGTGGCCGAGGTGTACGCGAGCGACGACGCGCACGCGAAGTTCGTGACGGACTTCGTCGCGGCGTGGCAGAAGGTCATGGACCTGGACCGGTTCGACCTGGCCTGATCCCCCTCGTGGGCCGGCCGTCCACCGGCCGGCCCACGTCGGGCAGGACCGCTACAGCACCTTCCTGCGGCGCCCCAGCCAGGTCTGGGCGATCACCACGACCGCGAGGAACGCGCCGCTGACCACCTGCTGGTACGCGGAGTCCAGCGAGCCGATCTGGTTGATCACGTTCTGGATGACCTTCAGCAGCAGCACGCCGACGAGCGAGCCGCTGAGGAATCCGAAGCCGCCGGTCAGCAGGGTGCCGCCAATGACGACCGCGGAGATCGCCTCCAGCTCCATGCCGGTGCCCAGGATGGTCACCCCGGAGACCAGCCAGGCCGCGTTGAGGGCCCCGGCCAGCCCCGCGCACAGCCCCGACACGGTGTAGACGGTGATCTTCGTACGGGCCACCGGGGCGCCCATCAGGGCCGCCGCGTCCTCGTTGCCGCCGACCGCGTACACGTACTGCCCGAAGCGGCTGCGCCGCAGCACCAGGGCACCGGCCACGAACAGGGCGGCCGTGATCCACACGGGGATGCCGATGCCGAGCAGGGTGTCCTGGCCGAGCGTGGCGAAGAAGGTCGACTTGTCGACCAGGTAGGTCTGCGAGCCCTCGTCGGTGACGGCGAGCAGGATGCCGCGCGCACCGAGCATCGCGGCCAGGGTCACGATGAACGGCGCGAGCCGGGAGCGCGCGATCAGCAGCCCGTTGACCAGGCCGATCAGTCCGCACACGGCGAGCGGCAGCAACAGGGCGACGGCCGTGCCGTACTGCGAGCCCCAGGCGGCGAGCACCCCGCCGAGGGCGAACAGCGAGCCGACCGACAGGTCGATGCCGCCGGTGACGATCACGAAGGTCATGCCGAGCGCGACGATCGCGAGGAAGGCCGACGACAGCGCCATGTTCTGGAGGTTGTCGCCGGTGAGGAAGGTGTCGAAGCCGATCGACGCCGCGGTCACCGCGACGACGAGGGTGACGAGTGCGCCGTGCTGCTGGGCGAGGGCGCTCAGGCGTTCCGAGCGGGACGCGCCGAGCGGTTCCTCCTCGGGCGCGGTCCGGGTGGGCGCGGTCTTCTCGATCCCGGCTGTGGTCATCGCTTCCCTCGTTCCCGGGCCGCGTAGACGGCGAGGACGATCACCACGGCCTGGGCGATCTGGGTCCACGACGGCGGCAGGTCGTGCTTGATGAGCGTGGCGGTCAGCAGCTGGATCAGTACGGCGCCCGCGACGGTGCCGCCGATGCGGACCCGGCCGCCGCTGAGCGGGGTGCCGCCGACCACGACGGCGGTGATGGCGGACAGCTCCATCAGGGTGCCCAGCGAGGTGGGGTCGCTGGCGGTCAGGCGGGCGGTGGCGAGCACCCCGGCGAGTGCGGCGAGGATGCCGGAGGCCACGTAGACGAGGATCAGCACCCGCCGGACCGGCAGTCCGGCGAGCCGGGCCGCCGGCCTGCTGTCGCCGATCGCCAGGAGCTGCCTGCCGAACGTGGTGCGCCGTACGACGAACGCGACGAGCAGGGCGAGCGCCGCCGCGATCAGTACGAGGTAGGGGATGCCGAGCACCGCGCCGGAGCCGAGCGACGCCATGCCCGGGTCGCGCACCTCCTTGAGCTGCGGCAGCAGGACGAGGGCCAGGCCCCGTCCGGCGACCATCAGGGCCAGGGTGGCGACGATCGGCTGGACGCCGACGAGGGCGACGAGCGCCCCGTTGGCGACGCCGACCGCCACCCCGCCGAGCAGTGCGATCAGCAGCGCGATCCACATCCCGTAGCCGAGGTACAGCGAGACGAGGGAGGTGGCGAGCGCCATGACGGAGCCCACGGAGAGGTCGACGCCCTCGCTGCCGATGGCGAGGGCCATGCCGAGTGCGACGACGATGACGGGGGCGACCTGGACGGCCTGGGTGCGGAAGTTCTCGGTGGACAGGAAGTGCGGGGTGAGGGCGATGTTGACGACGAGGAGCACGGCGACGCCGAGGTAGACGCCGTAGTCCTGGAGGAAGCGCAGCAGCCGGTCGCGGTCGAAGGAGGCGCGTCCGGCGAGGAGTTCGGTCATGACTCGCCCCTTCGGCACGGGTCGGGAGCGGGGTGGCGGGCGGTCCGGCGGGACGGGTGCGCGGGGGCCACGGCGAATGCGCGGGCCGCGGGTGCGGCGACCCGCCGGTTGCGGTCGGTCATGTGTCCTTCCTCGGGTCGGGCCGCCCGGAGCGGTGCCGGGTGTCCGGCCGGGGCGGCCGGTCCTCGACGGGCTCGCCGGGCCCGGTGGGACCGCCGGGGGCGCCGGTCCCGCCGGGTTCACCGTCTTCGCCTGATTCGATGAAGTCACCGGATTCGCCGAAGCCGAAGTCACCGGATTGACCGGATTCACCGGCCGAGGCGATGGCCCGCATCAGGCGGTCCTCGGTGACGGCGTCGCCGCGCAGTTCGTCGACCACGGCGCCGTCCCTCAGTACGACGACGCGGTCCGAGCCCTCGATGAGTTCCTCGGTGTCGGAGGAGATCAGCAGGACGCCGAGGCCGTCGTCGGCGAGTTCGTCGATGAGCTTCTGCACCTCGGCCTTGGCCCCGACGTCGATGCCCCGGGTGGGTTCGTCGAGGAGGAGCACCTTGGGGTTCATGGCGAGCCAGCGGGCGAGGAGCACCTTCTGCTGGTTGCCGCCGGAGAGTTCGCCGACCTTCTGGTGCGGTCCGGCCGCCTTGATGCTGAGGCGTTTCATGAAGGTGTCCACGATGCGGTCGATGCGGGCCTCCTCCACCAGGCCGAACCGGGAGAGCGAGGGGAGTGCGGCGAGCGCGATGTTCTCCCGTACCGAGAGACCCGGGACGATGCCCTCCGCCTTCCGGTCCTCGGGGAGCAGGCTGATGCCGGCCCGGATGGCGGCGGGGGTGGAGCCGGGGCGCACCGGGCGACCGGCGACGGTGACGCCGCCGGAGTCGAGGGGCAGGGCGCCCGCGATGGCCTTCGCGGTCTCGCTGCGGCCCGATCCGAGCAGCCCGCCGAGTCCGACGACCTCCCCGGGGCGCAGGTCGAGCGAGATGCCGTGCAGTTGGTGACGTACCGTCATGTCCGTTGCGGTGAGCACCGGTTCGGCGGCCGTGTCGTGGTCGCCGGAGAACTTCGTCAGGCCCTCCTCCTGGACGGCGCGCAGGTCGCGCCCCAGCATCAGCGAGACCAGGCGCAGCCGGTCGAGCTCCTCGATGCGGCCGGTGTGCACCACCCTGCCGTCGCGCAGGACGGTCACCGCGTCGCAGATCTCGTACAGCTCCTCCAGCCGGTGGCTGACGTAGATGACGGCGATGCCGCGCTCGCGGAGCATCCGGATGACCCGGAACAGGGTGCGCACCTCGCGGGGCTCCAGGGACGAGGTGGGTTCGTCCATCACGACGACGCGTGCGTCGACCGCGACGGCGCGGGCGAGGGCGACCATCTGCTGGGCGCCCACGCCCAGTTCGCGCAGCGGGCGCCGGACGTCGACGCGGACGCCCAGTTCCCGCAGGGCCTCGTCGGCCTCGCGGTGCATCCGCCCGAGGTCGATCAGGCCGAGCCGGCCGCGCGGTTCGCGGCCCAGCAGCAGGTTGCGGGCCACGCTCATCAGGGGGACGAGGTTGACCTCCTGGTAGATCGTGGAGATGCCCGCGTGCTGCGCTTCGAGCGGCGTACGGAAGTGGACCGCCCTGCCGTCGTAGGTGATGCCGCCGGAGCCGGGGTCCGGCCGGTGGACGCCGGTGAGGACCTTGATCAGGGTGGACTTGCCGGCCCCGTTCTCGCCGATCAGGGCGTGCACCTCCCCGGCGCGGGCGGTGAAGGCGACGCCGTCCAGGGCCCGTACGCCGGGGAAGGTCTTGCTGAGGGAGGTCACCGAGAGCACGTCGGTACGCCTTTCCGTACGCCTGCGGATCGCCTGCGGGTGTCGTGGGGCCGGCGTGCGTCAGTACGCCTTGGAGACGTCGGCGGCGGCGTTGTCCTTGGTGTACGCGCTGTCCTGGATGACGACGTTCTGGGCGACCTTCTCGCCCTTGGTGAAGCTGTCCAGGGTCTGGAAGGCGAGCGGGCCGAAGCGGGGGTTGGACTCGATGACGGCGGAGATCCAGCCGTCGACGATGCCCTGCACCGCGCCCCGGGTGCCGTCGACGGTGACGATCTTGACGTCGCCCGCCTTCTTGCCCGCGCCCTTGAGGGCGTTGACGGCGCCGAGGCCCATCTCGTCGTTCTCCGCGTAGATCCCGTCGATGTCCGGCTTGGACTGGATGAGCTGCTCGGTGACCTGCTGGCCCTTCTCGCGGGCGAACTCGCCGGTCTGCTGGAAGACGATCTCCAGTCCGGGGGCCTTCTCCTTGAGGCGGTCGGCGAAGCCCTTGGTGCGCTCGGTGGTGACGTTGTTGCCGGCCGCGCCGAGCAGGATGGCGACCTTGCCCTTGCCGCCCGTGGCCTTGATCATCTCGTCGGCGGCGCGCTTGCCCTGTTCGACGAAGTCGGAGCCGATGAAGCTGACGTAGTCCTTGCAGGCGGTCGCGTTGATCTTGCGGTCCACGGTGACGATCGGGATGTGCTTGGCGCCGGCGGCGCGCAGCACCGGCTCCCAGCCGTCGGAGTTGAGCGGTGCGATGACGAGCAGGTCGGCGCCCTTGGCGATGAGGTCCTGGACGTCGGTGATCTGCTTGGAGAACTGCGACTGGGCGTTGGCGGTGAGGAGTTTGACGCCCCGCTTGGTGGCCTCGGCCTTCAGGGAGGCGGTCTCGGCGATGCGGAAGGGGTTGGCCTCCTTCTCCGACTGGGAGAAGCCGACGGTGGCCTTGGCCAGGTCGAGCTTCTTGCCGCCGTAGGTGTCGATGGCACAGGTGGGTCCGGCCGCCCCGGTCGGGGTGGCGACGACCTGGCCGGAGTCGCCCTGCGAACCCTGGCCGCTCTGGGAACTCTTGTCGCTCGCCCCGTCGCTCTCGGGTTTGGCGCACCCGGAGGCCAGCGCGAGGCTCGCGGCGAGGCCGGTGGCGAGCAGGACTTGGAGGGAGGTGCGGCGGGATGCGGTCGGCTTCATGGAGTCCCCAAATGGCGCGGCCCCGGCGCCGTGGGCGCTCACGGGGAGTTCGGCTCTTGCGGTCAACTCGTGCGGCACGTCTAGGTGTTCGGGGAGGTTTTTACATCGTTGGAAGAGGGCTGTAAACCCCTCCGTCCGAAATCCGGCCCGGCCCCGCGGGCGCCCGGCGGCCCGGACCAGCCGCGGCAGAGGCCCGCCGCGCCCCCGCACCCGCCGCGGCCCCGGCCTGCCGCGACTCAGCGCCTGCCGAGGGTGCTCTCGCGCTCCACCAGCCGGAACGGGGCGACCAGTTCGCGGCCCTCCCCCGGCGACCCGTTCTCCAGGCTGCGCAGCAGCGACTCGACCGAGAGCCGCGCGATGGCCGCCTTGTCGGGCGACACGGTGGTCAGCGTGACCGCGCCGAACCGCCCCTCGGCGATGTCGTCGAAGCCCACCACGGCCACGTCCCAGGGCACCCTGAGCCCGCGCTCGTGAAGCACCCGCATCGCCCCGATCGCGACCAGGTCGTTGTACGCGAAAACGGCGTCCGGCCGCACGCCCGCGTCCAGCATCCGGGCCATCGCCCTTGCCCCGTCGCCCCGGTCCCAGCCCCCGGTCGGCCCCACCAGCGTGTCCGGCGCGGGCAGTCCGGCCTCGGCGAGTTCCGCGCGCCAGCCGGCCAGCCGCAGGTGCGCGGGGCGGTTCGCCGAGTCGGTGCGGGCGCCGAGGAAGGCGATCCGGCTGCGGCCCCTGCCGAGCAGGTGGCGCACCGCCTCCCGGGCCGCCGCCACGTTGTCGATGGCGATGTGGTCGTACCGCAGCCCGTACTCGCGCTCGCCGAGCAGCACGAGCGGCACGTCGTCCTCCCGGCCGCGCAGGTCCTCCGCCTCCAGTTCCAGCGGACTGAGGATCAGCCCGTCGATGACGCGTGCCCGGAAACCCTGGCTGACCAGCACCTCCTTCTCGCGGTCGCCGCCGGTGTGGTCGAGCAGCACGGTGAAGTCGTGCGCGGCCGCGGCGTCGATGACCGCGCCCGCGAGTTCGGCGAAGTACGGGTTGCCGAGTTCGGGCACGGCGAGCGCGATGATGCCCGTACGGCCCTTGCGCAGATGACGGGCGGTCAGGTTCGGCCGGTAGCCCAGTTCGTCGATGGCGCTCTGCACCCGGGCCCGCATCGCGGGGGTGACGTGCTGGTAGTTGTTCACGACGTTCGAGACCGTCTTGATCGAGACGCCGGCGTGCTGCGCGACGTCCTTGAGGCTCACCCGCAAGGTGATCTCCTCCGCATCGGTGGGTGACCCCGCCCGGCGGGGTGTTTGTCATGTCCCTGGACAGGAGCCGGGAGCCGTGCTGTCATGCCAACTGCCGTTCCTTCCAACGTTGTACAGACTGAAGCAGCGAGCCGCCACCCTTCCTCAGAAGGAGGACCCGTGCGCATCGGCAAACCCCGTTCCGTCCGCCCCAGAGGCCGGATCGCCCTGCTCCTGGCCGCCGCCCTCGCCCTCACGGGGCTGACCGCGACCACCTCCGCGAGCGCCGCACCCGACCCGGTCGTACCGCACGGCCTGAAGGGCGAGTACTACACCCAGTCCGCCCCCGGCGCCTTCGACTTCCACGAGCTGAAGAACACCGGCTTCGACCCCACGATCGACTTCGACAGCCTGGAGTCCCGCCTCAGGTCGGCCACCGGGCGCTCCGACGACGTCTCCGTGCGCTGGACCGGCAAGGTGGTGCCCGAGAAGACGGGGCCGACCACGTTCTCGGTGATCGGGGACAACGGGTTCCGGCTGTGGATCGACGGCAGGCTCGCCGTCGACCACTGGGTCGACGACTGGGACAAGGAGCAGACCTCGGCCCCCGTCGAGCTGACCGCCGGCACCGCGTACGACATCAAGGTCGAGTACTTCGAGCACTACGGCGGCTCCAACCTCCACCTGCGCTGGACCCCGCCCGGCGGCGCCAAGACGGCCGTGCCCGCCACCGCGTTCCGCCTCCCCGACGGCTGGGACTACGACGGCGCGATCGGCACCACCGTCCTCGGCGACGGCCGCACCCTCAAGCTCGACTTCGCCCAGGAGGTCGCCCCTCCCCCGGCCGGCCTCGCCACCCACTTCAAGGCCGTGATCGGCGGCGCCAACTGGCCGCTCGGGCAGGCGAAGGCCGACCCCGGCGACCCGCGCGCCCTGCTCCTCGCCCTCACCGAGCCCGTCGTCGGCAGGAAGGGCGGCGACGCCCCGGGCCGGGCCGACCTCACCTACGACGGCAAGGGCGGCCTGACCGGTACCGACGGCAAGGCGGTCGGCACGTTCTGGAGCAGCGGCCCCAACCACTCGACGTACCAGCTGCGCACCCCGTGGGCGAAGGACGTGAACCCGGGCAACGCGCACCCCGAGTACCCGCGCCCGCAGCTCGTCCGCACCAAGTGGCAGAACCTGAACGGCTCCTGGCAGTTCGCCCCGGCCACCGCCGGCCAGGCTCCGCCGGTCGGCAGGCAGCTCCCGGAGAAGGTGCTGGTCCCCTACCCGATCGAGTCCCAGCTGTCGGGCATCGAACGCCACGAGGACCGGATGTGGTACCGGCGCACCTTCACCGTCCCGCGCGACTGGCGGATCGGCTCCGGACAGCGCCTCAAGCTCAACTTCGGCGCGGTCGACTGGCAGTCCGAGGTGTACGTCAACGGCACCAAGGTGACCGAGCACAAGGGCGGTTACGACAAGTTCAGCGCCGACGTCACCGACGCGCTGAAGCCCGGCCGCACCCAGGAGCTCATCGTCGGCGTGTACGACCCGACCGACGCGCGCGGCGCCGAGAACCCGCCGATGGGCAAGCAGCGGCTGGACCCGAGCGGCATCTGGTACACCCCGTCGTCCGGCATCTGGCAGACGGTGTGGATGGAGCCGGTGGCCGCCGACCACGTCACCGACCTCAAGCTCACTCCCGACGTGGCGAAGGGGCAGCTGACCGTGGAGCCGAGGGGCGTCCGCGACGGCCTGCCGGTCACCGCGACCGCGTACGCGGGAGGCCGTGAGGTCGCCCGGGTGAGCGGCCGGACGGGCAGCCCGCTCGCCCTGCGGATCTCCCGTCCCCGGCTCTGGTCGCCGGACGACCCCTTCCTGTACGACCTGAAGGTCGCTGTGGGGTCCGACCGGGTGAGCGGCTACTTCGGGATGCGCTCGGTGTCGGTCGAGAAGGTGGACAGCACGCCGCGCACGATGCTGAACGGCAGGCCGGTGTTCCTGATGGCCACCCTCGACCAGGGCTTCTGGCCCGACGGCCTGCACACCGCGCCGACCGACGAGGCCCTGGCGTACGACCTGAAGGCGCACAAGGCGATGGGCTTCAACTCGGTCCGCAAGCACATCAAGGTCGAGCCCGACCGCTGGTTCTACTGGGCCGACCGGCTCGGTCTGCTGGTGTGGCAGGACATGCCGTCGATGGAGGCGGGCACCAACCCCTCCCCCGCGGCCCGCGCCCAGTACGAGCACGAGATGAAGCAGATGATCGACCAGCACAGCAGCCACCCGTCGATCGCCATGTGGGTGACCTTCAACGAGGGCTGGGGCCAGTACGACATGGGCCGTATCGCGGACCTGGCGAAGACCTGGGACCCGACCCGCCCGGTCAACGGCATGTCCGGGCTGAACCTCGGCGCCGACGGCGGCACCGGCGACATCATCGACGAGCACGGCTACCCGAGCCCGGCCCTGCCGAAGCCGGACGGCCGGCGTGCGATGGTCGCGGGCGAGTACGGCGGCCTGGGCCTCGCGGTGCCGGGCCACGCCTGGGCGGTGCAGCAGAGTTACGTCGACGTGGACCCGGCGACGTACACGGACGACTACCTCACCAAGCTCGACGAGGTGCGCGAGCTCGCCTGCCGGGGCGGCAACGGCGCCGTGTACACGCAGATCACCGATGTGGAGGGCGAGCTGAACGGTCTGCTCACCTACGACCGCAAGGTGGTCAAGCCGGACGTGCAGCGGCTGAAGGAGGCGCACCGGTCCCTGATCAGGGACGCCTCGCAGGCCACTCCGGCGGGCTGCAACTGAGCACCGCCCGCCCCCGCCCGGGGCCCCGGCCCCGGGCGGAACCCCGGCCCCGGCCCGCCCGCGCACTGTGCGGGCGGGCCGGGGCTCACGGCGTCGGCGCGGGCGCGGGGGCCCGCAGGTTCGGCTCGTCGACCGGGGCGAACCGGGGGTCGAGCGTGATCGACATGAAGAGGGTGCCCTCGTACAGGGGTGTGGAGGAGACGCGTCCCATCTGGGGGTCGACCCAGACGACCCTGCCGTTGTAGTTGACCCCGGCGACGGCGTGCACGGTGGGCCGCTCGCCGGCCTTGCGGAACACGACCATGCTCGCGGAGCCGTGCCCGGCTCCCAGCAGCCGGCTCTCCACCGCCTGCCACACGGGCCGCACCTCGCCGTTCGCCCCGGTCTCCGAGGTGCGCCAGTCGCTGCCCAGCCAGCGCTTCGACTTCGGAGCGCCGTCCGCTTCGAGTTCGGCCGGACCCGGGTTGTGGATGCCGGCCGCCACCGTGGGGTTGCCGGACCAGGACGCCAGGAAACTGCGCACCGCGTCGCAGCAGTTGCGGCGGTAGGCGCCGGTGGGGCCGTCCTCGTCCCGGCGCGGATTGATCCCCTTGACCCAGTCCGCGGCGCCGCCGGAGCCGCTCGACGCGCCGGGACGGATCTTGTTCAGCGTCTTCTGGAGCGGGCCCACCAGGGAGGAGCCGAACGCGGTCGGGTCGGGGAACTGGAGGTGGTTGCCCTCGCTGTCCTTGGGGAAGACGCGGCCGAGCCGGGCCTGGTCCTCCTCGTTGGCCTGCCGGAGGTTGCCGGGACCGTACTCCCGGACGTTGTTCGTCAGCCGGTTGGACGACACTCCCGGCCCGGGGGCCCGCTGCACCGTCGGCCGCGGCCCGGCGCCGCGCCCGGCGGACCGCTCCCCGAGTGCCCGTGTCGCGGCCCGGTTGCCCGCGTAGCGCTGGACGGCCGGTAACTGGGCCGCGGAGAGCGGCCGGCCGCGGCCCAGCTCCGGGGCCGCCGCCTCCTTCTCCGGGTCCGCGGCCGTGCTCCCGGCGGCCCGCGCGGGCCGGGCGGCGGGGACCCGGCCCGCCGCGTCCGGCCGCTCTTCGCGCTCTCCTGCGTGCATGTCGTGCCCCCTTCGTCGGCAGGGGCCGAATCCGTGCGGAACCGCCCCGGGGGCAGGGGTGGGTGGCTGGCGATCCACCGCGCCGCCCCCTGCCGTTGTACCGGGTCGCCCCGGTGCTCCGGCAGGCCCGGCGAGGAACAACTCGGGGCAGACCGTACGGCCTCCGGTCCCTCCTCCAGGCATCCGCAGGCAGACCGCACAGGTACCCGCACGCAGATCCTGTTGCCCTTTCGGGCAGATCCGGGAGAGATCGGGGCACCGCCGCAACCCATCCGTTCCGCGCGCCATCCTTCCTTCCGCAGGGCCGGCCCCCCGGACCGGGAGGGCCGGCACGGCCGCGCGTACCACCTCCGGTGCGCGTTCGCACCAACCCTCCGAGGTATCCGTGGCGCCCATTGAACTGCCCCGTGAACATGGCGACTTGACCCTTGCGAAATCGGCTCCGCGGGGGTGCTGAAACCGTATGCCCGACAGCACGAACGGGTTGGCCGGTTCCGCTACGTCGCCTCAAGCAGGCCCAAAACACCGTGATACAGATGTTCACAGGGGTGGCACTGTTGTTCATGAACGAGATCGCGTCACCCCTTTCAACGTGGGTAAAGCCGTAGGTACGGCACCCGCCGCAGGAAGCCCCCCACACCCCGAACCACGGTCCGGGGCTCATGAAAGGAACGCAGTCATGAGTGACCGTGCCGACGGGGCCACCGCCTCCGGCGGAGGTCCCCCGAGCGTGAGCGCCACCGTCCCGCGCACCCGACGCGTCCCCGTCGCGGTCTGCGCACCCGACCCGCTCAGCCGCGAGGGCGCCGTCAGCCATCTGCGCCGCCACCCGGAGATAGAACTCAGCGAGGAGTCGGGCCCCGGGACCGTGGCCCTGCTCATCGAGAACACCCTGGACGAGGCTTCGCTGACCCGGTTGCGCCGTGTCTCGCGCAGTCAGGGCGCACGGGCCGTGCTCGTGGTCGGATCGATCCGCGAGAGCGAACTGCTGGACGTCGTCGAGTGCGGCGTCGGGGCGATCGTCTGGCAGCACCAGGCCACCGCGCACCGGTTGGTGCAGGCCGTGCTCGCGGCCTCCCGCGGCGACGGCGACCTCCCCGCCGACCTGCTGGGCAGACTCATCAGCCAGGTCGGCACGCTCCAGCGGAGCGCGACCGGACGCTCCGGTCTGCCCTCCCTCGGCCTCGCGGTCCGCGAGGTGGACGTACTGCGCCTGGTGGCCGAGGGACTGGACACCGGGGAGATCGCGGCGAAGCTGTCGTACTCCGAACGGACCGTCAAGAACGTCATCCACGGGCTCACCACCCGCCTGCACCTGCGCAACCGCGCCCACGCAGTGGCATATGCCCTGCGGGAGGGCTACATCTGACCCGTCGCGCACCCGCGGGAGCGCTCCCGGGGGCTGCTCGGGCAGCGCTCCCTGCCCCGTCGGCGTCCCCGCCGTGCCTGCGGGCGGCGCGGGGGCGCGGGCACGATCGGGGGGCGGGCGGTCGCGGAACGCGGGCCGCCGCGACGAGAGTGCGGACGGGAGCGGGCGTGTGATCCACGAGGTGGACGAGGTTCTGGGAGGCCTCCTCCGGGGCGGGGCATTGACGGACTCGGGGATCGAGGTGTCGTTCGAGGCGCCCACCCGGGACTGGGCGGCACGGCGCAACGCCCCCACGGTCAACGCCTATCTGTACGACATCCGGGAGGACGTGGCCCGCCGCCAGCGCGGCCAGCTGCCGGTGCGCGACGAACGCGACATCGTCGTACGGCGCCGCCAGCCGCCCCGCTGGTTCCGGCTGTCGTACCTGCTGACGGCGTGGACGAAGATCCCCCAGGACGAACACCGGCTGCTGTCCGCCGTCCTGGCGACGCTGCTGCCCCGCGAGGTGCTGCCGGCCGAGCAACTCCCGGGTTCGCTGGGCAGGCTGGGGCTCTCGGTGCCGCTGTCGGTGGCCGGGGTGCAGTCGGAGTCCCGTTCCCTCGCCGACATCTGGTCGGCGCTGGGCGGGGAGCTGAAACCGTCCCTGGACCTGGTGGTGACCGCACCGTTCCCCGCCTACCCCGAGTACGACGCCGGGCCTCCGGTCACCGAGGGCGCGACGGTACGGGTGCGCGCGGTGGAAGGCGCCCCGGCGGACCCGTCGGAGCGCTCGCACAGCGCCGCGCAGGTGGCCGCCGCCCGTGCCGCCCGCGAAGCGGTGGCGGCGGACCGCCGGGGGGAGACACGATGAACACCCGCGACCTCACCGAAACCACCGCCGAGGAAGCCGGGTCGGCGACGCAACAGCTCCCGCAGGACGGCCCGGCAACCACCGCCGGACCCGACTTCCCCGGGCCGGGCGAGCCCGCCGCCGCACTGCGGGCCCGGCTCACCGGGCTGCGCGAGCGGGTGGCCGCACTGGTCGGGGCCCGTACCGCCACCGACCCCACCGCGGACGACCCGCTGCGCGGCCTCTACCTCTCCGACGACGCCGTCCAGCACCTGCTGCGCGCCCGGCCGCTCGCCCCGGGTGACGAACCGGCCGTCGGGGACGGCGGATTCGGGCCAGGTGGCGCCGGGGCGGCGGATCACAGGCACGGTCCCGGCGGCGGTCCCGCCGACCGGCTGGCCCGGCTGGCCGAACGGGTCGGGATGACCGGACTCGACGTGCGGATCCTGCTGACCGCCCTCGCGCCGGACGTCGACCGCACCTTCGAGCAGCTCTACGGCTACCTCAACGACGACGTGAGCCGCCGCCGCGCCACCGCCGGTCTCGCCCTGGAACTGTGCGGGGTGCCCGCGCACACCGCCGCCGCCCGCGCCCGGCTGCACCCCTCGGCCCCGCTGCTCTCCTTCGGCCTGCTGGACGTCGATGAGCCCGAACGCCCCTTCCTCACCCGCTCGTTGCGGGTCCCCGACCGGGTGATCGGGCATCTCCTCGGCGACGACACCCCGGACGCGGCCCTGCTCGGCCTGCTGCGTCCGCTGCCCGTCCCGGTGCCGCTGGACACGGGGGCCGCCGATTTCGCCCACCGGCTCGCGGCCCGGCTGCGCGGCGGTCCGCTCCCCGTCTACCTGCGGGAGACCCGCGAGGGCGACGCCACGACCGTACTCGCCCAGGCGCTGCGGGAGGCCGGCCTCGACGCCCTGGTCTGCGACGACCCCGAGGGCCGGATTCCGGAGCTGCTGCGGGAGGCCCGGCTGGGCGGGCGGGCGCTGGTCGTACCCGGCCTGCCGGAGCGTCCCGGACCGCTGGTGCGGGCGCTGACGACCGTGCCGGACGTGACCGTGCTGCTGACGGACTCCCGCCCGTACGATCCGCACTGGTCGTCCGGCGACCCGCTGGTCCTGGATGCGCCCGGCCGCCGGGCGGGCGGCACCGACCTCTGGCGGGCGGCACTGGGCCCGGACGCCGAGGCGTTCGACCTGGCCGCAGCCGTCGCCCCGTACCGCCTGGACGGTGACCGCATCCGGCAGACCGCGCTGGCCGCCCGCGCCCTGGCGGCCTTCGACGGGACGCCGCTGTCCGCCGCGCACGTCCAGCTCGCCGCCCGCCGCCGCTCGGTGTCGGGTCTGGAGCAGCACGCCCGGCGGATCAGGCCGGACGTCGACTGGGACGATCTGGTCCTGCCGGAGGGTCCGCTCGCCCAGCTGCGCGAGCTCTCGCTGCGCGCCCGGCACCGCCAGAAGGTGCTGGGCGACTGGCGGTTGAGTGCGGGCGGCGGACGCGGGCGGGGTGTGCTCGGGCTGTTCGCGGGAGCTTCGGGGACGGGAAAGACGCTGTCGGCGGAAGTGGTGGCGGCCGATCTGGGGCTGGACCTCTACGTCGTGCAGCTGTCGTCGATCGTCGACAAGTACGTCGGCGAGACGGAGAAGAACCTCGAACGCATCTTCACCGAGGCGGACCGCACCGACGCGGTGCTCCTGTTCGACGAGGCGGACGCCGTGTTCGGCAAGCGCGGGGAGGTGAAGGACGCGCACGACCGGTACGCCAACATGGAGAGCTCCTACCTGCTCCAGCGGCTGGAGTCGTTCGACGGGATCGCGGTGCTGACGACCAATCTGCGCGCCAACATCGACGAGGCGTTCACCCGCCGGCTGGACCTGGTGGTCGACTTCCCCTTCCCGGACGTGGAGCAGCGCCTGGCGCTGTGGCGGCACGGGCTGAAGCACCTGCCGTCCGACGACGGCATCGATCCATCCCCGCTGGCACGGGACTTCGAGCTGGCGGGCGGGACCATCCGCAGCGCGGTGGTGACCGCCGCATATCTCGCCGCCGGGCGGGGCGGCCCGATCTCGGCACAGGACCTGCTGGAGGGTGCCCGCCGCGAGTACCGCAAGGCGGGCCGGCTGGTGCCGGGCGAGGGCAACTGGTGAGGCGGCGGGCCGGAGTTCCGGCCCGCCGCCCCGGTCGCCCGTGGCGGGCGGTCAGTCCTTGCGCGGGACGATGCGCCACTCCTGGTCGTCGGTGCGGGTGCACTCGTAGATCATCAGCTTGAGGCCGGGGGTGGCGTCACTGTTCCCGGCCACGTCCAGGCACTTGCCGTTGCTGGCGAAGTTGCGGATCCAGTAGACCCCGGGGTCCGTCTCGTCGAGGTACCAGAGCTGGTTGTCCTTGAGGGTGCCGTCGCAGTGGAACTCACCGATGGGGGTGTGGATCGGCCGGCCGTCGTACTCGCCCAGGTCCATGCAGAACCCGTCGGTGGTGTTCTTGATCAGGAAGAGCGGCTTCCCGCCGGGGCCGCCCTTGGGCAGGGTGACTTCGAGGTCCCAGAGCTGGTTGTCGTTCCGCTCGTGGCACTGCTCCTGGAGGACGGGGCCGTTGATCTGCCCCTTGTCGGCGCCGGGGATGTCCGCGCACAGCTTGGTGCTGACGTTCTGCAGCAGGACGTTCTTCGCGGGGACGACGCCGGGCTTCCGGGTCGGCTTGGGCTTGGGCTTGTCGTCGCCGCCCCCGCCGGGCTTCTCCGCGGTGGGCTGCGGCTGTGCGGGCACCGAGGGCTGCGGCTGCTGCTCGGGCGGCTTGGGCTGGGCGCTGGGGCTGGGCGGCAGCACGCTGCCGACGGCGGCCTGCTCCGTGGCGCTGGTGATGACCTGCGGCTTGTAGGCGAACCAGATCGCCACGAAGGCGATGGCGACGGCGACCAGGGCGCCGAGGAAGGTGGCGAGCCAGCGCGGCAGGAAGCCCCGCTGCACGTACATGCCCTCCGTCTCCAGCGGGTCGGCCCCGGAGCGGCGCAGCGCCAGGGTGAAGGGGCGCTCCTCCTTCGAGCCGAACCAGGTGATCCGCCGGGGCTTGACGGTGGTGTCCACGAAGGCGGCCCGGCCGGGCTCGATCTGCACGTTGCCGGGCCGGATCTCGTACGACAGGTGGTCGCCGTTGTCGCTGCCGCTGACCGACGCGGTCAGTTTGACGTTGCCGAGGTTGTCCACCGCGAGCCGGGGCCGCCCCCGGAAGCGCCCCTTGACCGTCAACGGCACCAGTTCCGCGCGGACTTCGGAGAAGGGCGTGATGGTGAGGTTGCCCTCCTGGACGGTCACCGCGTCCGGGTGTTCGGTGGGCGTGACGCGGATCGCGTACGGGTTGGGGCCGGCCGTGGCGTCCGGGGTGCGGGGCGGGGAGAAGGTCACCTCCGCGGTGCCCGTCGTCCCGGGGTACAGACGCAGGGTCTGCGGCTCCACCCGGATCCAGGGGGCGAGCCCGCCGACCGGCTCGAACCGGTACTCGTCGACCACATCACCGGTGTTGCGCACCCGTAGTTGGGCCCTGGTGGTACTGCCGGGGTCGACGGTCACGGACGGGGGTTCAAGGGAAGTCCAAAGGCTCACCCCCGCACGCTAGGCGGGCAACTGCGCGCGGGTCACGGGCAGTCGGGGCAGACCGTGCTGCCCCCGGGGACCCGGCGGACGCCCGTGCGGGGCGATGCCCCGGTGTCCTGCGGGTGTCCGGCGCACCGCACCGCGGGGCCACCGGCGGGCCCGGGAGCCGGGGCGCCCGCCCCGCGGACGGCCCCCGGGTGCCCGTCGGGGCAGGTCGGGGGCGGCGGTGCTGCCCCCGGGGCGGCCCCTGCGGACGTTTCGCCGGAGGTCGGGGGCGCGACAGGCTGAGCGTTGTCCTGTCCTACCCCGAGGAGCGCAGAGCATGCCGTCCTACTTGTCGCCCGGCGTCTACGTCGAGGAGGTGGCCAGCGGCTCGCGCCCGATCGAGGGGGTGGGCACCTCGGTGGCGGCCTTCGTGGGGCTCGCCCCGACCGGGCCGTTGAACGAACCCACGCTGGTGACCAACTGGACTCAGTACGTCGCGAACTTCGGTGCGTTCACCGAGGACTACTACCTGGCGCACTCCGTCTACGGGTTCTTCAACAACGGTGGCTCCGCCGCGTACGTCGTCCGGGTCGGCGGCTCCGCCGCGGACGGTGCCGCCGCGGAGAGCAGGCCCGCCCCGGCCGCGGTGCGCGCCTCCCGGACGCCCGCCGCGCTTCCGGCGGCCGAGCCCGCGCGGCTGGGCACGTTCGCCGTGACGGCCACCGCGCCCGGCGCGAGCGGCGCGCTGAGCGTCGAGGTCGCCGACCCCGAGGGCGAGGGCCCCGCGGAGCGGTTCAAGCTGATCGTCAAGGACGGCGGCAAGCCGGTCGAGACCTTCGAGGTGACCGCCAACAAGAAGGGCGGCCGGGCGTACGTCGTCACGCAGGTCAAGGAGCGCTCGCAGCTCATCACCGTGGCCGAGGCCGCTCCCGCCGCGGAGCTGGCCCGCCCGGAGAACCAGACGGTGGCGCTGCCCGCGGCGCCCGCGCCCGCACCGGAGCGGCCCGCCGAGGCCGAGACCGCGTCGGCCGCGCACCCGGGGCCCGCCCAGTACCTCGGTGACTCGGCGGACCGCACGGGCTTCGGCGGCCTGGAGGCCATCGACGAGATCTCCATGGTCGCCGTGCCGGACCTGATGTCCGCCTACGAGCGGGGCGCCATCGACCTGGAGGCCGTGAAGGCGGTCCAGCTCGGGCTGATCGCGCACTGCGAGCTGATGGGCGACCGGGTCGCGATCATCGACCCGCCGCCGCGGCAGAACGCCCGTCAGATCCGGGTGTGGCGGCAGGAGACGGCCGGCTACGACTCGAAGTTCGCGGCCCTGTACTACCCGTGGATCAAGACCTTCGACCCGTCGTCGGGCCAGTCCCGGCTGATCCCGCCGAGCGGGCACGTCGCCGGAATCTGGGCCCGCAACGACTCCGAGCGCGGGGTGCACAAGGCTCCGGCGAACGAGGTCGTGCGCGGCGCCGTCGACCTGGAGCTCCAGATCACCCGCGGCGAGCAGGACCTGCTCAACCCGATCGGCGTGAACTGCATCCGCTCCTTCCCGGGCCGCGGCATCCGCGTCTGGGGAGCCCGCACCCTCTCCTCGGACCCGGCCTGGCGCTACCTGAACGTCCGCCGGTACTTCAACTACCTGGAGGAGTCGATCCTGATCGGCACCCAGTGGGTGGTGTTCGAGCCGAACGACCACAACCTCTGGGCCCGCATCCGCCGCAACATCTCGGCGTTCCTGGTCAACGAGTGGCGCAGTGGCGCTCTCTTCGGGCAGAGCCCGGCAGAGGCGTACTACGTGAAGTGCGACGAGGAGACCAACCCGCCGGAGTCGGTGGACGTCGGCCGGGTCGTGTGCGAGATCGGCATCGCCCCGGTCAAGCCCGCCGAGTTCGTGATCTTCCGGCTGGCGCAGTTCTCCAGCGGAAACGGCGAGCTGGAGGAGTAGGACCTCGTGGTCCGGCGGCGGGCCACCGGCCCCCCCCCCCCCCCCTCCCCCCCCCCCCCCCCCCCCCCCCCCACAGCCCCCGCGCCCCCCCCCCCGGCGCCCCCCCCCCGGGCAGGCCCCCCCTAAAACCCAATAGGGGGGGGCATTCAAGGGGGGGTT
>NZ_JBIAMU010000032.1:0-81341 GCF_042874215.1 Streptomyces sp. NPDC004111 | reverse complement strand
TGTAGATGTCGCAATCCACACCGAACCCGGAAGGCCCTCACTCGTTCAAGATCCCCAAGCCATGGAATCCGTCACCAACCTCCATGGACAGAACAGCTAGGGCGGACGCCGATGCGTCAGCCGTGGGGTCTTCCCGGTCGCTCCAGGACCAAGGAGACCGCCGGGGAGCAAGAGGCGGGTGGTACTCCTGAGACAACCGGGCGGGCCGCTCGTACGGGCTACTAGGGTGACCGTATGTCAGCCACGCGCTACGCCTATCTCGGTCCCGAAGGCACCTTCACCGAGGTCGCCCTCCGCACTCTCCCCGAAGCAGCCACCCGTGAGCTCGCCCCGATGGTGTCGGTGCCGGCCGCGCTGGACGCCGTACGCAACGGGGAGGCCGCGGCAGCCCTCGTCCCGATCGAGAACTCGGTCGAGGGCGGCATCACCGCCACGCTCGACGCGCTGACCTCGGGCGAGCCGCTGATGATCTACCGCGAGGTACTGCTGTCGATCCGCTTCGCGCTGCTGGTGCGGCCGGGCACGAAGCTCACCGACATCAAGACGGTCACCGCCCACCCGGCCGCCCAGCCGCAGGTCCGCAACTGGATCAAGGCGAATCTGCCGGACGTGGTGTGGGAGTCGTCCGCCTCCAACGCGGACGGCGCGCGGCTGGTGCAGGAGGGCCGGTACGACGCCGCCTTCGCGGGCGAGTTCGCGGCGGCGACGTACGGACTGGAGCCGCTGGTCACCGACATCCACGACGCGGTGAACGCGCAGACCCGCTTCGTCCTGGTGGGCCGCCCGGCCCGGCCCGCGGCGCCGACGGGCGCGGACAAGACGTCGGTGGTGATCTGGCTGGGTCCCGACCGCCCGGGTGCGCTGCTCGAACTGCTCCAGGAGTTCGCGGTGCGCGGGGTGAACCTGATGCTCATCCAGTCGCGGCCGACGGGCGCGGGCATCGGGAACTACTGCTTCGCGGTGGACGCGGAGGGCCACATCGCGGACCGGCGGGTGGGCGAGGCGCTGATGGGCCTGAAGCGGATCGCGCCGAAGGTGCGGTTCCTGGGGTCGTACCCGCGGGCCGGGGTGGCGGTGGAGGACGTTCCGCAGCTGCGCCACGGAACGTCGGACCAGGAGTTCGTGGAGGCCTCGGACTGGCTGGTGCGATGCCAGGACGGCCGGGCCTGAGCGACCCGAACCAGGGCCCGAACTGGGGCCCGAACCGGGGCCTGGTCCGGGGCCTGGTCCGGGCCCGAGCCTGCCCGGATCCGCATGCGGAAGCGGCCCTCAGGAATATCCACAGAGTTATCCACAGGGGGCTGCCCATGCTTGGGGACAAGTCGACAACGTAATGCGACATGGTCGACAAATCGCCCTAGTGGCCACTCATCCCTCCACAGGCCGACAGGTCCCGCCGTGTCAGCCCAGTCACCTTCATCAACTCTTTCGAGAGGGCAATTCCCACTCGAACGAGTGCGTGGAGGTGGTTTGGCGAGGAAATCCTTCGCCCCTGATGCACCTTTCGGAGGGATCCATTCCGGCATCCACAACTCTTTCGCACACCCTGTGGATAACTTTCCGGAACCGCGCAACCCTGTGGACAAGGCTGGCCAACTCCCGCCCCGCGCAAGGGAGAAGAGTCAAAGGGACTCCGCCACACTGCCCCGTTCCGGGGTAATGCGCCCGATTTCATTGACGCCCCGAAGTGCTCCCGGCCGGCCCGTCCACCGCCTCCACAACACATTCCCAATTCCGGCAATACGGTCAAACGAGAGTGTCCCGCAATATGAGGTCGAGGGGCGGAAGCAGTCACCGGTAGCCTGGTGGGGTGATTGACCTTCGCCTGCTCCGTGAGGACCCCGACCGTGTTCGCGCCTCCCAGCGCGCCCGTGGAGAGGACGTCGCGCTCGTCGACGCCCTGCTCTCCGCCGACGAGCGGCGCAGGTCGTCCGCCGTCCGCTTCGACGAGCTCCGCAACGAGCAGAAGACGCTCGGCAAGCTCATCCCCAAGGCCTCCGGCGACGAGAAGGCCGAGCTGCTGAAGCGCACCGGCGAACTCTCCGCCGCCGTGAAGGCCGCGGACGCCGAGCAGAACGAGGCCGCCGAGGAGGCCCAGCGTCTGCTGCTGCGGCTCGGCAACATCGTGCACACCGATGTTCCGGTCGGCGGCGAGGAGGACTTCGTCGTCCTGGAGACGCACGGCACCGTCCGCGACTTCGCCGCGGAGGGCTTCGAGCCCAAGGACCACCTGGAACTCGGCGAAGCGCTCGGCGCCATCGACGTCGAGCGCGGTGCCAAGGTGTCGGGCTCGCGCTTCTACTACCTGACCGGTGTCGGCGCCCTGCTGGAGCTCGCCCTGGTCAACGCGGCGATCGCGCAGGCCACCGAGGCCGGCTTCGTCCCGATGCTCACCCCCGCGCTGGTCCGCCCGCGCGCCATGGAGGGCACCGGCTTCCTCGGCCAGGCCGCGGAGAACGTCTACCACCTGGAGAAGGACGACTACTACCTGGTCGGCACCTCCGAGGTCCCGCTCGCCGCGTACCACATGGACGAGATCATCGAGGCGGACAAGCTCCCGCTGCGCTACGCGGGCTTCTCGCCGTGCTTCCGCCGCGAGGCCGGCACGTACGGCAAGGACACCCGGGGCATTTTCCGGGTGCACCAGTTCGACAAGGTCGAGATGTTCTCCTACGTGCACCCGGAGGACGCCGAGGCCGAGCACCAGCGTCTGCTGGAGTGGGAGAAGCAGTGGCTGACCGGCCTCGAGCTGCCGTTCCACGTGATCGACGTGGCGACCGGCGACCTCGGCGCCTCTGCTTCGCGGAAGTTCGACTGCGAGGCGTGGATCCCGACGCAGGGCAAGTACCGCGAGCTGACGTCGGCGTCGAACTGCGACGGCTTCCAGGCCCGGCGGCTCTCGATCCGGATGCGCGACGGCAAGAAGGTCCAGCCCCTCGCGACGCTGAACGGCACGCTGTGCGCGGTGCCGCGCACCATCGTGGCCATCCTGGAGAACCACCAGCTGCCGGACGGTTCGGTGCGCGTCCCCGAGATGCTGCGTCCGTACCTCGGCGGCCGTGAACTCCTGGAGCCGATCGCCAAGTGAGCACGATCGCACCAAACGTCTCCGAGAGCACGGATGCGGCCGAACCGTTCCCGTACCGGCTGATCGCGACCGATCTGGACGGCACGCTGCTGCGTGGCGACGAGACGGTCTCGCAGCGCACGCGCGACGCGCTCGCCGCCGCCACCGCGGCGGGCGCCGCGCACATCGTGGTGACCGGCCGGTCCGTGGCCTGGACGCGGCACATCTTCGAGGACCTCGGGTACGAGGGCCTGGCGGTGTGCGGGCAGGGCGCACAGGTCTACCACGCGGGCGAGCGCCGGCTGCTGACCTCGCTCACCCTGGACCGCCAGCTGGCCGGGCTCGCGCTGTCCAAGGTCGAGGCGGAGATCGGCCCGCTGGCGCTGGCCGCCAGCCGGGACGGCATAGACGGTTCGGTGCTGATCGGTCCCGGCTACCGGGTGCAGGAGGGGCCGCTGCCGTACGTGCCGTTCACCGACCCGGCGGACGTGTGGGCCGCGCCGCTGACCAAGCTGTACATCCAGCACCCGGGGCTGTCCGACGACGACCTCGCGACGGTCGCACGGCAGACGGTCGGGAACCTGGTGGACGTGGTCATGGCGGGCGAGGGCGTGGTGGAGATCCTTCCGCTGGGCCTCAGCAAGGCCACCGGCCTGTCGCTGGCGGCACGCCGGCTGAAGATCAAGGCCGCGGAGACGATCGCCTTCGGTGACATGCCGAACGACATCCCGATGTTCGGCTGGGCCGGGCACGGCGTGGCGATGGCGAACGCGCACGACTCCCTGAAGGCGGTCGCCGACGAGGTCACCGCCTCCAACGAGGAGGACGGCATCGCCGTGGTCCTGGAGAACCTGCTCAAGCGCTGATCCCGGAACCGGGGACGGCAGGGGGTGGGGCAGCACCGGAGGGTGCCGCCTCACCCTCTTCTCGTGGCGTGAACAATTAGCGGCCGTGTACACCTATCCCCGATTCAGTTGTAGGATGACTGGGCAACCGGGCGAATGACGTCGCCCCGGCCCAGACTCCTCACGGAAGCGGACCTCTCCATGGCACTCCGGGCAGCGGGACGGAAATCCCTGGTGGACACCGTCGTGGAACAGCTCCGCGACCAGTTGACCGCCGGGGAGTGGTCCGTCGGCGACCGCATCCCGACCGAGCACGACCTGGCCGAACAGCTCGGCGTCGGCCGGAACACGGTCCGCGAGGCGGTCCGGGTGCTGGTGCACGCCGGGCTGCTGGAGTCGCGGCAGGGCAACGGCACCTTCGTCCGCTCGACCGCCGACCCCGCCGCCGTACTGCGCGGCATGCAGCACGCCGGTGCCCTGGAGATCCTCGAACTGCGGGTGGCCCTGGAGGCGGAGGCCGCCCGGCTGGCCGCCGTACGCCGGGACGAGGACGACCTGCGTGCGCTCCGCGCGGCGCTGGCCGCACTGCACGAGCACGGCGACCGGGCCGCCGACGCCGATGTCGCCTTCCACCGCGGCATCGTCGCGGCCACCCACAACTCGGCGTACACCGAGGTCTACCGGTTCTTCTCTGCCCAGGTGCACGAGTCCCTGGTCACCTCGCTCGGCGACCACGAGATGCCGCCCATCGACCTGGCCGCGCACACCGCCCTGGTCGACGCGGTCGAGAGCGGCGACCCCGCTGCGGCGGAAGCGGCCGCGAGGGCGCTCCTCCAGGTGCCGATCGACGTGATCCGCACGCTCCTGGGCCGCTGACCGCCGCGCCCCCTCCCCCTCCCTCCTTCCCGCTGTCCGCTTCACCCCATTCTCGAAAGGTGCTCGTTTTGTCACGCCCGGATGCCGATCAACTCCTCCTGGACGCCGAGGCCGACGTCCGGCCCTCACCCCAAGGGGTCGCCGCGCGGCGGGCGTTGCTGGCGCATCCGGTGCTGCTGCTCGTCGGCATCGTGCTGGCCTCCCTCAACATGCGGGCCGCACTGGCGAGCGTGTCCCCGCTGGTCGGTGAGATCAGCGAGAGCTTCGGCCTGTCCTCGACGGCCACCAGCCTCGTGACGTCCGTGCCGGTGCTCTTCCTCGGGGTCGGCGCGCTGGCCGCCCCGTGGCTGGGCAGGCGCTTCGGCACCGAGCGGGTACTGTTCGCCGCCCTGCTGCTGCTCGGCGTGGGCATTCTGGTGCGGGTCCTGCCGGCCACCCCCGCGCTGTTCGGCGGCGGTGTGCTGATCGGTGTCGCGATATCCCTCCTCAATGTGCTGATGCCGGGGCTGATCAAGCGGGACTTCCCGGACAGGGCCGCGTCGATGACCTCGGTCTACACCGGTTCGATGATCACCGGTGCCACCATCGTGGCCGCCACCTCCGTGCCCCTGGAGAAGGCGTTCGGCGGGAGCTGGGAGGCCTCCCTGGCGTTCTGGTCGCTGCTGGCCGCCGTGGCGGCGGTGGCCTGGCTGCCCCAGGTGCTGATCGCCCGCGGCCATACCGGACACGAGCACCGGGCCGCCCCCGCCACGGCCGACGGCGCCGCCCCCAGGAGCGTCTGGAAGTCGCGGCTGGCCTGGCAGGTCACGCTCTTCATGGGCCTGCAGTCGCTGTGGTCGTACGTCCTGATCGCGTGGATGCCGACGATCTTCACCGATCACGGGATGAGCCGCTCCACTGCCGGTGTGGTCTTCGCCTTCAACAACCTGATCCAGGTCGCGGGGGCCTTCGCGGTACCGCTGCTGGCGGGGCGGATGCGCAGTCAGCGTCCGCTGGTCGTGCTGGTCACCTCTCTGGTCGCGGCCGGCTATGTCGGCCTGATGGTCGCCCCGGTGTCCGGGGCCTGGCTGTGGTCGGGGATCCTCGGCATCGGCCAGGGCGGTGCCGTGGGCCTGGCGCTGACGCTGATCGTGCTGCGGTCCGGCGATGCGGTGACGGCGGCCCGGCTCTCCGGAATGGCACAGACGATCGGCTATCTGCTGGCCGCGGTGGGCCCGTTGGCGGCCGGTGCGGTGTACCAGGTGACCGGCAGCTGGACGGTGCCCATCGCCCTGATGCTGTGCGTGTGCGCGACGGCGCTGGCGGTGGGGCTGTTCGCGGCCCGGGACCGCAAGGTCTGACCCGCCCCGGGGTTCGGCCCGCCGCAGGGGCCGCCTCTCGGAAGTGCTGTCTCTGTCCAGGTGTCAAGGTCCGAGGACTCAGGGCCTGTGCACGGAACCAGGGGCGCCCCCGGTTCGTATGGGAAATACGAACCGGGGGCGCCCCTCGTTCCCGAAATTGCCGCGAACGGCTATTCCTCACCCGCAAGAGTGAGCGACCGCAGTTTCTGGCCCGCGTACCAGGTGGCCAGGCCGGTGACCGCGACCAGCAGGATCACCGCCATGGGGAGTCCGACCTGGGAGTTGATGGCCCCGGGCGCACCGACCTTCTCGGCCACCGCCAGGGCCCACTGCTGGACGCTCAGCGTCCGCGCCCCCGGCACCAGGCTGCCGAACAGGGTCTCCCACACCAGCGCGTACACCAGGCCGAAGACGACCGCGTGCCGGGAGACCGTGCCGAGGAGGAGGAAGAGCGCGCTGTACGCGATCGAGGCGACCAGGGCGGCGACCGTGTAGGCGATGGCGATCTGGCCGCCGTTGCCGTTCAGGACGAAGCCCGCGATGAAGGTGGGAATCGCGGAGAACGCCATGGTCACGGCGATGGCGACGATCAGCTTGGTGAAGATGATGGTGGGCCGCTTCACCGGCTTGGCCAGCAGGTAGACGATCGAGCCGTCGTCGATCTCCGGGCCGATCGCCCCCGTGCCCGCGATGACACCGATCAGCGGCACCATCGTGGCGAGCGCGAAGCCGCCGAGCACGCCGTTGGCGACGCTGTCGTCCTCTCCGGCGAGCAGCCGCACCGCGACGGAGATGACGATGAGCAGGGCGGGCAGGACGAAGAGAATGGCTGCCCGGCGGCGGCCGAGGAGGGCCCGGTAGGTGAGCCGGGCGACTGTGGGTTCGTACATCGCAGCAAGCTCCTTTCAGGCCGTGACGAGGTAGGAGAAGACCGATTCGAGGGACTCGTCGGAGGGCTGCACCGTGAGCAGGCGGATGCCGTGCTCGCGGGCGACCTTCGGGAGCAGCTCGGTGAAGCGGCCGAAGTCGACGGCCTGGATGCGCAGCGCCCGCTCCGTGTAGTCCAGTTCGATGCCGGCCGTGGACGCGTCCGCGATCAGTGCGGCGGCCAGCGCCCGGTCGTCACTGGAACGTACGAGGTAGCGGTGCGGGCGGTCCGTCATCAGCCGGCGGATCTTACGGAAGTCGCCGGAGGCGGCGTGCCGTCCCGCGACGATCACCTCGATGTGGGAGGCGAGCTGCTCGACCTCCTCCAGGATGTGCGAGGAGAACAGCACCGTGCGGCCCTCGGCTCCCATCCGCCGCAGCAGCTCCATCAGCTGCATGCGCTGGCGGGGATCCATGCCGTTGAACGGCTCGTCGAGCAACAGCACCGACGGGTTGTGGACCAGGGCGGACGCCATCTTCACGCGCTGGCGCATGCCCTTGCTGTACGTGGCGATCTTGCGGTCCTGGGCGTACTCCATCTCGACCGTGGCCAGCGCCTTCTGCGCGGCGGCGTCGTCGAGGCCGTGCAGTTCGGCGTTGGCGACGACGAACTCGCGGCCGGTGAGGAAGTCGTACATCGATTCCCGCTCGGGGACGACGCCGATCTCCTTGTAGATGCCCTCGTTGCGCCAGATCGGGCGGCCGTCGAGGGTGACGGTGCCGTTGGAGGGGGCGAGGAAGCCGCCCATCATGTTGATGAGGGTGGACTTTCCGGCGCCGTTGGGTCCCAGGAGGCCGGTCACGCCGGGGCCGATGGACATGGTCACGTCGTTGACCGCGACCACGTTCCCGAACCAGCGGGAAGCCTTGGTGATGTCGATCGTGGTCACAGCCCGACCTTCCGGTAGCGGCGCATCAGGACGGCGTACGAACCGGCGATGAGCGCGAGGACGACCAGCAGATAGACCACGCCCGCCCCGGTCCCCGGGCCCTGCCCGCCGGGGAAGGCGGAGGCGGCGCCGAGGAAGGCGGTCTGGACGCCGTCGATGAGAGTGATGGGCGAGAAGAGGCCGAGCCAGGAGATCGCGCCCTCGGCGCCCTGGTCGAAGGCGATGGCCTGGACGGTGGAGACCGCGCCGTAGGAAATGGTCAGCAGTGCGATCACGGCGGCCACGCCGAAGCCGCGGCGCGGGGTCAGCGCGGCCATGACCAGGCCGAGGCCGGCGAACAGTACGGACAGCAGTGCCACGGAAACCATCCCCTGGGCGAATCCCTTGGTCTGCGTACCGAAGTCGAGCTCCGCGAGCAGCGATCCGATGTAGAGGATCACCACCGGGACCGCGGTCAGGAAGAACAGCGCCGAGGCCATCGCCGCGTACTTCGCGAGCACGTAGTCGGCGCGCTCGATGGGGCGGGAGAAGTACAGCGGGACCGTCTTGAACCGCAGGTCGCGGGAGACGGACTGGGGTGCCTGCGCGGCGAGGAAGAGCCCGATGATCGCCTGCGTGACGATGGCGTACCGGGTGTATTCGAGGGGGAGGTCCTTCATCTTCGTCGCGACGGCGACCGCGACGATGATGCCGGCGGGCAGGCACATCACCGCGAAGAGGATCATGGGCAGCACCTTGGACTTGGCGCTGCGGCCGAGGCCGAAGGCCCCGCGCAGGGACTGCGAGTAGAGCGACCGGCGCGCGTAGGAGCGGCCGAGCCGCTGGCCCTCGTACTTGCGGTAGCCGATGTTGTGGATGCGCGTCGGGTCGGCGCCCGGCGGGGTCAGCTCAGTTGCCATCGTGGCCGCCTCCCTTCTGCGGGACGAACTCTGATTCCTGGGGCTGCTGTTGCTGCTGACCGCCGGTGCGGAAGACCTCGGCGATGTGGTGGCGCCGCTGTTCCATCCGGACCAGTCCGATGCCGAGGTCGGCGACGGTGTCGCGCACCAGGTCGTACGTCGCCTCGCCCTCGCCCTCGACGAGGAGGATGTGGCCGGCGCCGGGCAGGCCCTGCTCCTCGGCCTCGTGCAGCTTCGCGCCGGCCGCGGTGAGCGCCTCGCGCAACGCGCGCGTGCCGTCGGGGTGGGCGTCGGAGTCGGTGACCTCGACCGCGAGGGTCGTGGTGGTCTGGGTGAAGTCACTGGTCGAACTGGACCGCAGCAGCGCTCCGCCGTCGATGACGACGACGTGGTCGCAGGTGCGCTCCAGCTCGCCCAGGAGGTGCGAGGTGACCAGGACCGAAATCCCGAAGTCGGTGTGGACCCGGCGGATCAGGCCGAGCATCTCGTCCCGGCCGACCGGGTCGAGGCCGTTGGTCGGCTCGTCGAGGAGAACCAGCTGCGGGTCGTGGACCAGCGCCTGGGCGAGCTTCACCCGCTGCTTCATACCGGTCGAGTAGCCGCCGATGGGGCGGTAGCGCTCCTCGTAGAGGCCGACGTGGCGCAGGGTGTCGGCGGTCCGCTCGCGCGCGGCGGTGGCGGGCAGCCCGGACATCCGCGCCATGTGGACGACGAACTCGGTGGCCGAGACGTCCGGTGGCAGACAGTCGTGCTCAGGCATGTACCCCACGCGCTCGCGGATCTCGGCGCCGCTCGTGGCGACGTCGAGGCCGAGCACGGCGGCCCGGCCCTCGGTGGCGGGGGACAGGCCCAGCAGGATCTTGATCAGGGTGGACTTGCCGGCTCCGTTGGCGCCCACCAGGCCGGTCACCCCGGGCCCGATGTCCAGGGAGAGCCGGTCGAGCGCGGTCACCCGGGGGAACCGTTTGCTGAGGCTTTCAGTCGCGATCACAGTCACTCTTCGAAGGTAGTGGCGAAGACCACAATCGACGTCAACCCAGGTGGTGGTTCCTTCCTCCACCTCTGGTCGTACGGGCCCGTAGGGGAGACCCGTACCGGGGGTGGACGGGACAGCGCCCGGCCCACCCGGGGGTGGATTGCGCGGGGTTGTCCACAGGGTCTTGTCCACACCCCTTGACGCAGCCGCCGGGCATTGTCACATTCATCAGTGTCAAGTTACGGACGCGTACCGCTACACGGGACGGACGGGTGGCATGACCTCAGCAGTGATGGGCGAACTCACCGCGGAACTGCGGGGGTTCAGAGAAGTGCAGCGGCTGGCGTACGAGTGCGCCGAGGCCGTTGCCGCGCAGCTCAAGCCGGGTGTGACCGAGCGTGAGGCGGCCCGGATGCAGCGGGCGTGGCTGCGGGAGCGCGGCGTGCGCGACTGGTTCCACCTGCCGTTCGCGTGGTTCGGCGACCGGACGGCCTTCACCGGTTTCCGGATACCGCTCCAGTTCTTCCCGACCAACCGGCGGCTGGAGGCGGGGATGCCCTTCGTCCTCGACATGGCACCGGTGTACCGGGGCTTCACGGCCGACATCGGGTACTCGGGGTGCCTGGGGCTCAACCCGGTGCACGACAAGCTGCTGGCCGACCTGGAGGCGCACCGTGCGCTGATCCTCGCCGAGGTGCGCGAGCGGCGGCCGCTGCGGGAGATATACGAGAGCGTCGAGCGGCTGATGGTGCGCCAGGGGTACGCCAACCGGCATCGCGCGTACCCCTTCGGCGTCATCGCCCACAAGATCGACCGGGTGAAGGAGCGGGCCTGGTCGCCTCAGGTGTTCGGGTTCGGGACGCAGTCCCTGAAGGGGCTCGCCTCGGACGCGCTGCACGGGCACCGGGACGGCTGGTCGCCGCTGTGGAGCCCGTACAAGTTCTCCGACCACCCGCCGCAGCCCGGCCTGTGGGCGGTGGAACCGCATCTCGGTTTCCGGGGTACGGGCGCGAAGTTCGAGGAGATCCTGGTGGTCACCGACTCCCGGGACCCCGAGCAGAGCGCGTTCTGGCTGGACGACGACCTGCCGCACGTGCGGCGCTGGGCCGAGGAGAAGGCGGCATGAGCGTGGGAAACGCGGGACTTGAGGGAGCGCGGGAGCGCCGGGTGCGGACCGGCGGGATCGAGCTGTGCGTCGCCGAACTGGGCGACGCGGCACAGCCGACCGTGCTGCTGGTGCACGGCTACCCGGACAGCAAGGAGGTGTGGTCCGAGGTCGCGACCCGGCTGGCGGAGCGCTTCCACGTGGTGCTGTACGACGTGCGCGGGCACGGCAGGTCGACGGCTCCCCGGCCGCTGCGCGGCGGTTTCACCCTGGAGAAGCTGACCGACGACTTCCTGGCGGTGGCGGACGCGGTCAGCCCGGACCGTCCGGTGCACCTGGTGGGGCACGACTGGGGTTCGGTGCAGGGCTGGGAGTTCGCGACGGTCCGCCGGACGGAGGGCCGGATCGCGTCCTTCACCTCCATGTCGGGCCCCTCCCTGGACCACTTCGGGCACTGGATCAAGAAGCGGATGTCCCGGCCGACCCCGCGGCGCACGGCCCAGCTCCTCAACCAGGGCGCCAAGTCCTGGTACGTGTACATGCTGCACACACCGGTGCTGCCGGAGCTGGCCTGGCGCGGGCCGCTCGGCAAGCGCTGGCCGAAGATCCTCCAGCGGGTGGAGAAGGTCCCGGCCGGCGGCTACCCGACATCGTCGCTGCCGCAGGACGCGGCCCACGGCGCCTGGCTCTACCGGGACAACGTGCGGGCCCGGCTACGCAGGCCGCGCGCGGACGCGTACGCCCATGTGCCCGTGCAGCTGATCACGCCGACCGGCGACGCCTTCCTGTCGGAGCGGCTCTACGACGAGCTGGAACAGTGGGCTCCGCAGCTGGTGCGCCGCTCCCTGCCCGCCAAGCACTGGGTGCCGCGCACCCGGCCCGACCAGCTGGCCTCGTGGATCACCGAGTTCGTCACGGCGAACGAGGACAGCGCCGCCGGGGTGGCGCCGCGTGCCGCGGTGGCGTCGGGCAGGTACGCCGACCGGTTCGGTGGGCAGCTGGTGCTCGTGACCGGGGCGGGCAGCGGGATCGGGCGGGCGACCGCCTTCGCGTTCGCCGAGGCGGGAGCCCGGATCGTGGCCGTGGACCGGGACGCGGAGGGCGCGTCCAGGACCGCCGAACTCTCCCGGCTGATCGGGGCACCGGACGCCTGGCCGGAGGTCGTCGACGTCAGCGACGCACAGGCGATGGAGAAGCTGGCGGAGAAGGTCGCCGCCGACTACGGCATCGTCGACGTCCTGGTCAACAACGCGGGTATCGGCATGGCCGGTTCCTTCATGAACACCTCGCCGGAGGACTGGAAGAAGGTCCTCGACGTCAATCTGTGGGGCGTCATCCACGGCTGCCGCACCTTCGGCCGACAGATGGCCGAGCGCGGCCAGGGCGGCCACATCGTCAACACGGCCTCGGCCGCGGCGTTCCAGCCGTCGAAGGCACTGCCTGCGTACAGCACCTCGAAGGCGGCGGTGCTGATGCTCAGCGAGTGCCTGCGCGCCGAGCTGGCGGGGCAGGGCATCGGCGTCAGCGCCATCTGCCCCGGCCTGGTCAACACCAACATCACGGCCACCTCCCGCTTCACCGGGGTGTCCGAGGAGGAGGAGAAGCGCAGGCAGAAGCGGTCCTCGCGGCTGTACGGGCTGCGCAACTACCCGCCGGAGAAGGTCGCCGATGCCGTGCTGCGCGCGGTGGTGAAGAACCAGGCGGTGGTCCCGGTGACACCGGAGGCGCGCGGCGCCCACCTGATGTCCCGCTTCACCCCGAAGGCGCTGCGCGCGCTCGCCCGATTGGAGCCGCCGCTGTGAGCAGCACCGAGGACGGGCCGGGCGCCGACACCGGCAGCGCCAGCGAGCGGGCATACGTCATCGCACCCCGCAGGGTCTCCTTCGACTGGCGCGAGACGCCGCTGCACTGGATACCCGGGGAACCGACCGCCACCCATGTGATCAATGTGCTGCACCTGCTGCTGCCTGCCGGTGAGCGCTGGTTCGTACGGGTCTTCAAGGAGGCGCTGCCGCTGGTCCGGGACCCCGAACTCCTCCAGCAGGTGAAGGGGTTCATGGGGCAGGAGGCCACGCACAGCGTGCAGCACAGCTATGTGCTGGACCACCTCGCCGGGCAGGATCTGGACACCGCCGCGTACACCCGGCACGTCGACTTCCTCTTCGAGAAACTCCTCGGTGAGCGGCCGCCGTTCGGGGCGCCGGTGCCCGCACGGGAGTGGCTGCGCTTCCGGCTCTCCGTGGTGGCGGCGATCGAGCAGTTCACGGCGGTGCTCGGCGACTGGGTGCTGCGCGCGGACGGGCTGGACCGGGCGGATCCGGATGCCGTGATGCTCGACCTGCTGCGCTGGCACGGCGCGGAGGAGGTCGAGCACCGGGCGGTGGCCTTCGACATGTACCAGCACTGCGGCGGCGCGGGCCTGCCCCGGTACGCGCGCCGGATCGAGGGCATGGTCGTGGTCGCGCCGGTGATGCTGTGGCTGTGGGCCTGGGGCGCCTCGTACCTGATACGGCACGACCCGCAGCTCGCGGGACGGCTGCGCTACTCGCTGCGCGAGCACAACAGGGCGGTCGCGAAGGGGCTGCTGCCCGACTGGCGCGAGCTGGGAGCGGCGATACCCCGCTACTTCCGGCGGTCGTACCATCCCTCGCAGGAGGGCTCGCTGCGCAGGGCCGTCGAGTACCTGGCGACCTCGCCCGCGGCACGCGCCGCGGCGGGAGCGGTGGGCCGCTCGGCGCTGCGGCCCTGAGCCGCTGGAAGGCCCGGGGAAGCCGCGTGCGAGCGTGGCGGAACCGCGCGACAGCATCCGTGGCGGGGAGGGGAGTTGAGCATGTCCGGTCGACCGGCGGACGCCGAGTACCGGATCGAGGACCTGGCACACCTCAGCGGTGCCACGGTCCGTACGATCCGCGCCTACCAGGACCGTGGGCTGCTCCCGAAGCCGGAGAGGCGCGGCCGGGCCAATGTGTACGCGGACCCGCACCTGGCCCGGCTGCGGCAGATCGCCGACCTGCTGGAACGCGGCTACACCCTGGCCAGCATCAAGGAGCTGCTGGAGGCCTGGGACGCGGGCCGGGGACTCGGCGGGGTGCTCGGCCTGGTCGCGGAGGTGGGCGGCCCGTGGACCGACGAGGAGGCGGGCCGGATCTCGCGCCGTGAGCTGGATGCGCGGTTCGGCGGCCGGCCCGACGAAGCGGCGGTGGCGGAGGCCGTGGAACTGGGCGTCCTGGAGAGGATTCCGGGTCGGGAGGACGAGTTCCTGGTGCCTTCGCCGCAGGAACTCGCGGTGGCCGCCGAGCTGTACGCGGCGGGGGTGCCGCTGAAGGCGATCTCGGGTCATCTGTGGGAACTGCGCGGCCAGGTGGAGCACATCGCGGCGCGTTTCCTGGAGTTCACCACCGAGCACGTCTTCGCCCGCTATCTGGAACACAGTCCTCCGACCGACGCGGACGCGGTGGAGGCGGCTGCTCTGGTACGCCGTCTGCGTCCGCTGGCGCAGCAGAGCGTGGATGCCGAACTGGCCCGTGCCATGCGCCTGTTCGCCACACGGCACCTGCAGCAGCATCTCGGCGCCGCACCCGCGCAGGGCTCCGCGGAGCAGCTCAGGACGCCAACTTCTGCGAATTCAGGAGCTCCTGCGAATAGCGCGACACCGACGACCGCGTCTCCCACCGACCACGCGGCTCCCCCGGCACCCGCAGCCGCGACGACTTCCACGACGGAGTCGATCGCACTTCCGGTCGGAACGATCGCCGCTGTCCAAGCGTTGGTTGGGGAGAAGAACGTCGCGGCTTTCGTGGCCGCGGCGGCCGAACGGGAAGTCCAGGCACGCACCTTGGACTCCCTTGTTCCAACACAACTCAATCGTGAGGAAATTGACGAACTACCCTAAAAGGGACGCACGTTATCCACAGTTCCCACATATCTCCTGTGGAAAAGGGTTATTGGCTGTGGATGAAGCCGAACTGTGCGGCCCGGAGCGGTAATTCGGATGCGGCCGACGACCGATTGCGGCGAATCTGTCGGGATGAATGAACACCGCGTCGTCAAGGTGTCGAAGTACCTCTCGAAACATCTGCGGCACCAGCCCGAACGCCTCGGTCTCACCCTCGACGACAACGGCTGGGTGGAGATCGACGCCCTGCTCCGGGCCGCCGGGGAGCACGGCTTCCGCATCACCCGCGCGGAACTGGACCACGTCGTGGCCACCAACGACAAGAAGCGGTTCGCCGTACGGGACGACGACCCCGTGCGCGGCGCCCTGATCCGCGCCAGTCAGGGCCACTCGGTCGAGGTCGACCTGGACCTGCCCCCTGCCGAACCGCCCGCCTACCTCTTCCACGGCACCCACCCCCGCGCCGTCGCGGCGATCCGCGCCGAGGGGCTGCGCCCGATGAACCGGCACGATGTCCACCTCTCGCCCGACCGGGAGACCGCCACCCGGGTGGGCGCCCGCCGGGGCCGCCCGGTCGTACTGGCCGTGGACGCCGGCGCGATGCACCGCGCCGGTCATGTCTTCCGGGTCAGCGCCAACGGGGTGTGGCTCACCGCGCACGTACCGGTGGGGTTCCTGCGCTTCCAGGACAGCTCCCCGGGCGCGTGAGCAGGCCGGGCCACGAGGCCCCGTAGAGTCGGCCCCATGCGTCTGAGCACTGTGATTCTGCCGATCCGCCGCTGGCACGAGGGCGGCAAGGAGGTGTGGCAGCGCGCAGAGGAGCTGGGCTTCCACACCGCGTACACCTACGACCACCTGTCGTGGCGGGTGCCGTTCCGCGAGGGCCCGTGGTTCGGGGCGCTGCCGACCCTGACGGCCGCCGCGTCCGCCACCGAGCAGCTGCGGCTCGGCACGCTGGTCACCTCGCCCAACTTCCGCCACCCGGTGACCCTCGCCAAGGAGCTGATCTCGCTCGACGACATCAGCGGCGGACGCGTCACGCTGGGCATCGGCGCGGGCAGCGCCGGTGGATTCGACGCGACGGCGCTGCTGCCGGAGGGCGCGCAGCCGTGGACCCCGCGCGAGCGGGCGGACCGGTTCGCCGAGTTCGTACCCCTGCTGGACCGGCTGCTGAGCGAGGACGCCGTGTCGTACGACGGGCAGTTCTGGTCGGCGGGCGACGTACGGAACATTCCCGGGTGCGTTCAGCGGCCCCGACTGCCGTTCGCGGTGGCTGCCACCGGGCCTCGCGGGCTGAAGCTGGCCGCCGCGCACGGGCAGGCGTGGGTCACCACCGGCGATCCCAAACTGTTCGCCGACGGCACCCCCGACCAGTCCCTGGAAGCGATCCGCGGGCAGATCAGCAAGCTGGGTGCGGCCTGCGAGGCGATCGGCCGCGACCCCCGTGAGCTGGGCAAGACCCTGCTGACCGGCTTCACTCCGGACCGTCCGCTGGAGTCCCTCGACGCGTTCGTGGACTTCGCGGGGCGCCACGCGGAGCTGGGCATCGACGAACTCGTACTGCACTGGCCGATCGCGGACACCCAGTTCGCGGCGGACGAGAAGCTCTTCGAGCAGATCGCGGGGGAGGGGCTCGCGCAGCTGAAGTGACACGAAGGTGAAGTGACGCGGAGGGGGTGCGGGGCGCCGTCACCGGCACTGCGGCAGTGTCGGTGGGGTGCTGCCACACCCGGCCCGTGAGGTACTGCGGCAGCGCTGGGGAGGTACTGCCGCGCTGCTGGTGGGGGCGTCTCTCAGGACGCCCCCACCGGCACCGTCACCCCGGCCGCCGTCCCCCGGCGCCCGGCCCCCGTGCCTTCGTCAGTCGAAGTGCTCCAGCCGCTGTTCCATCTGGGCCAGCAGTTCGGCCGCCGCCTCCGACTCCGTCGCCAGCGCCTTCAGCTCGCCCACGAAGTCGGCGAGCGCCGCCCGCCCCTCGTCGGCACGGTCCAGCTCCTTCTCCTGCCAGGCCACCCGCAGCACACAGGAAGCCCGCTCCGCCAGCTCGGCGGGACCGAACTCGCGCAGCGCGTCCGCGGCCCGCCTGTTCAGGTCGACGACCTCCTGCGCGTGCCCGTCCGCTTCGTCGCCATAGAGCAACTGCCCCAACTGCGACCAGGTGCGGGCCCGCTCCAGCCGGTACTCGGGGCCGTCGCCGTCGAGTGCCGCCAGGGCCTGCCCCATCAGTTCCCTGGCCTTGTCGAGGTCCTGGCCTGTCTCCTCGCCCTCGTCGTCGTACTCCTCCTCGGCGGCCAGCCATGCCCATGCCCGCAGCGCCCGCACGTGCCCGAAGGTGTCACCGGCCTCCTGCCACAGCTGCGCGGCCCGCACGTACGCCTGCTCGGCCTGCTCGCCCAGCCCCTCCTGCTCCGCCAGGCACTCCCCGGCAAGCATCGCCAGCCGGGCCTTCGCCGGCGCGTTGTCCCAGTCCTTGGCGGTGTCGGCGGCGAGCAGGTACTGCTCGGCCGCCGCCTTGCCCTCGCCGAGCTGCCGCAGCAGGTGCGCGAGGACATCACGGGCACGTACGGCCTGCTCCTCGCCGTGCTCCAGCAGATCCGGCAGCGCCGACTCCAGGATCTCGGCGGCCTCCGCGGCCCGGTCGCACTCGCCGTACGCCTGGGCCAGGATCAGCCGCGCGTACGCGCCCGCGCCCGCGCTCTCGCCCGCCGCGTCGAACCAGTGCGCCGCCTCCAGCGCGTACGTCGCCGCCTCGGGCTCCTTGCCGTCCTGCCGGTACAGCGCCTCGGCCAGTGCCAGCCGGGCACCGCCCAGCTCGTCGGCGTCGGTGACCTCCGCGGCGCATTCGACCGCCGCGCGGGCGGTCTCCTCCGCCTCCGGGAGCCGGCCGAGCATCATGCGCAGCCTGGCCAGCCGGGTCAGGGTCTCCACCGCGTGCCACGGGCGGCCCGCGTCCTGGTTGCGCCGGGCCGCGGCGGCCAGCAGGGAGTCCGCGCGCTCCCAGTCCTGCGCCTGCACCGCCTCCTGCGCGAGCGCCTCCTCGGCCTCCGCGACCAGGTCGGCGAGCTGGTGCGGATCAGCGGGCCACTGAGCATCGGCGCCCTCCCGCGCACCGGCGCCCTCGTGCTCCCCGACGGTCTCCCGCGGATCACCCGCCCCCGCCCCGTACCGCCCGACGAAGTCCCCCATCGCCGCCAGGAAGCGCGCCTCCGCCGCCACGTCGTGCCCCGGGCCGTGCTCGTGCCCGGAGCCGTGCTCCGCGGACTGTTCCGCGGTCTGTTCCGCGCGCCCGTGCGCGTACGCCCGCTGTGCGGTGAACGCCTCCAGCTTGATCCGGGTCAGTTCCAGCGTCGCCAGCCGCCGGGCCTTCAGCGGGTCGTCGTCAGGTATCGCCCCGATCAGCGCGGCGGCAGTGTCGAGCGCGGACCGTATCTCCTCGTCCGGCGCGCCCTCCTGCGCGGCGGCGACGGCGACCCTGGTCCCGTTGAGCGCGGCCCTGCCGGGGTCGCCCGCCGTACCGAAGGCCCCCACGACGCCCCAGAAGAGCTCGCGCACCGTGCCGTCCGCGACCGGCTCCCCGCCCGCCCTGCCCTTCCTGATCGCCCGGTGCTCCAGCAGTTCGGCGTGCAGCAGCGGACCCGTCGCGGTACCGCTCTCCTCGGCCAGCACCTCGATCCGGTCCCACAGCGCGTCGGCCGACGGATGCCCGGCCGACCGCAGCTCGCGCGCCCGCACCGCCAGCTCCTGCACACCGGGCTCCGGTACGACGGTGCCCGCGGCCTGCGAGGAGCCGGCGGCCGGGGTCACCGGACGGGCCACCAGGGCGCCCGCCCGCACTCCCAGCGGCAACGCCTCCACCAGCGGTCGCTGGCCGAGCCGCGCGGCCAGTCTCGCCGAGCTGGCCCCGGTGCCGTTGCGCACGTCGAAGCGCGCGGTGAGCGCGGTCGCCTCGGCGAGGAGAATGCCGTGCAGCTCGGCGACGGTGCGCGGGGAGCCCTGGTACGGGGCGGCGGGCAGGGCGCCGTGCCCCAGCTCCAGCAGCCTGCCCAGCAGCAGCAGGGTCCCGCCGCCGAATCCGAGTTGGGCGTCCGCGTCGTTGAGCGGTCCCAGATGTCCGGCGTGCTCGGCCAGGATCTCCAGACCGCGCGCCTCGTTGCCGGTCAGGGCGCAGAACTCGATGTGGTGGCCGATGCTGCGCAGCAGGCTCTCGTTCCCCTTCGCCATCCGGTAGCCGCGCAGGTGGTACGTCCGGGCCTCGTCGAGGCGCCCGAGCCGAACCAGCGGAACCAGCGCCTCCGCGAGTACCCGGTGCGGTTCCTCGGCGCAGACGTGCTCGCCCTCCAGAACGGGCGCCCAGGTGGTGAGGGCCTTCTCGTCCTGTTCGCGGCGGGCCCAGTAGCCGCCCTGCTCGTTCAGCTCGCAGGCGTGGCAGTCGCTCATCTGGTCGCGGTCGGCCGACGTCCACGCGGCGAGCGCACGGTCCGCGGCCTCGTCGTCGCCGATCTCGTACGCCAGGTAGTACTCGGACTGGCGGACGGCCCGCACGCTGTACCCGGCGACGGCGTACCGGCGTCCCATCTCCTGGAGCCACTGCCGGATCGACGTCAGGGGTATGTCGGGCAGGTCGAGCATGCCGCTGCTGACCCACTTGAACCGCCAGTGCAGGCTCTGCACGTCCCACCGGTCGAAGCCGGAGGGGTCGCGGTCCCACTCCTGGAGCAGCCGGGCGAACGGCACGATCAGCTTGCCGCGCTCGGTGCTGAACTCGTACGCGTCGATGAGATTGAACAGCCCCAGCCGGACCAGCTCGGCGTCGCCGGACTGCTCGGCAGCGGCGAGGAGTTCCTCGGCGCGGGCGTTGCGGGAGGGCCCGTTGGGGGACTCGCGGTTCTCCCAGATCGCCTGCCGGATCTCCTCGGGAGAGGTCGCGGGGGTGCTCACTTGCCGTCCTCCTTGGTGTTCTTCTGCTGCGCGGCGCCGACCGGGTGGGTCGCCCACTCCAGCAGTCCGAGGAAGGCCCGGTTGAGGAGCGAGGTGTCCACGGGGCGCAGCGGGCGCTGCGACATCAGCAGGGCCTGTCCGTACAGCGACTCGACCGCCGTGCCCGCGAGTTCCGCGTCGGGTATCGCCGCGACCTTCCTGACCAGCGGGTTGTTGTGGTTGAGGACGAGCCGGGCGCGCGGCACCGAGCCGCGCAGCGCACCGAGGATGCCGGTCCACAGGTCGTCCGCGCCGGCCTCGGCGTCCGCCCGGTCCCGCTCGTGCCGGGCCTGCCGGTCGTCGAGGAACAGCGCGGGCAGCGTCACCGGCTGGAAGCCGCGCAGCACGACGTCGCAGCCGAGCGGGTCGAGCCGGGTCCTGGCGGTGGCCAGGAAGGAGGCGAGCGCCAGCTCCTGCTGAGGGGCGACCGGGTCGAGGTGTGCGGTGACCGCGCCCGCGTCGAGCTCGCTGACCCGCACCCCTTCCCTGATCCGGGGCAGCATCTCGACCAGTTCGGCGTCGTACGTGTAGCCGCCGTTGACCACGCCCAGTCCGTGCGCGGCGGCGATCGGGGCGACCTGGCGGAACTCCTCGACGGTGCGGGTGAGATGGACCTCGGGGTGGCTGCGGACGAACTCGTCCAGCGTGAGCCTGCCGTCGCTGGTCTCGAACGGCAGCCACGGCAGCATCAGTTCCAGCAGTTCCGCGTCGTGCCGGGCGAGGGACTTCACCCCCAGGTGGTGCACGGCGAGGAAGGCGGCGAGCCGGTCGGGGTCCCCTGCGGCCAGCTCCGCCAGCCACTCCCGCACCCGGGTTCCCAGCGCTTCCCGCACGGCGGCGAGAGTCTCGTCGTCGTAGAGGTTCTCGCGGGACGCGGTGGGGCGCAGGGTGTCGGTGTCGAGGACCGCGCGGACGAAGAACGCCCAGTCGGGCAGGAGGTTGTCCGCCCGGTCGGTGAGCAGCATGCCCTTGAGGTAGACCCGGTGGGCGGCGTGGTGGGCCGGGCTGGTGGCGGTCGGCAGGACGTACGCCACCCCGCGCACCCCGGCCACCGGCAGGTCGAGCTCGATGCTGTCGAGCGGCGTGAAGCCGAAGGTCTGCGCGCAGTGCCCGGCCAGCGCGACGCGGCGGGCGGTCGGCGTGGGGAACTCGCGGTCCCAGACCGCGGGCCGGTCCGTGACGGGGCGCCCGACGCCGTCGGGGCCGCTGAAGGTGACGTCGTACGGCAGCAACGAGCCGAAGTCCCGCGCCAGCTCCTCGACGCGGCCGGCCTCCGTCCACTCCTCGGCGCCGGGGCGCGGCTCCAGGTGGACCGTGGTGCCTGGTTCGGCACGGGTGTCGTGGGGGAGCGTGCGCACGGTGTACGAACCGTCGTCGGTGGCCACCCACTCCACGGGCGGCGCGTCGGGCGTACGCGCCGAACGGGAGACGACGCGGATCTGCCGGGCCACCACGAAGCAGGCGAGCAGACCGATGCCGAACTGTCCGAGGAACTCGCGGCGGGCCCCCTCCAGACCGTCGCGCTTGGAGCTGCGGCCGATCGTGGCGAGGAGGGTGTGCACCTCGTCGGAGGTCAGCCCGATGCCGCCGTCCTCCATCGTCACGGCGCCTTCGGCGGTGACGCCCAGCCGGATGCGGACGGGGGCCTCGGGGTCGTGGCCGCGGCGTGCGGTGGAGGCGTCCACCGCGTTCTGCAGGAGCTCGCGGACGTAGACGCGGGGGCTGGAGTACAGGTGGTGGGAGAGCAGGTCGACGAGGCCGCGGAGATCGACCTGGAAGGTGTTGACCGTGCGGTCGGAGCCTCCGGCCCCGGCCGCGCCCGGACCTTCGGCCTCCGTCGGCTCCGTCGGCGTACGGGGATGCGAATTCGGGTTCACCAGGAATCACCTCGCGGATGTGGGTGGCTGCGTGGGCTCGGACGAATCGCTGGGTCCCCCCTGACGAATCGCGACGGCCGTCCGGCCCGTACCGCCGGCCGCAACACGCGGGGCAGGACCCGGAATTGATTCACATCGTAGGTGGGGGCACTGACAATCCCGCGGGAATTTCCGGTCGCCCGGGTACGCCGCGGGTCTCCCGCCGCTCGGAACACTCCCCTCCACAGATGCGCACCCTTTCGCACATCCGTGCAGCGCATACGGGAGGATGAGGCGATGACCTCAGCTACCGACCCTCTCTCCCGCCCGGCCGCAGCTCCCGGCACCGCACCGGCGGCGTCCGGCGCGGTTTCCGGAGCCCGCACCGCACCCCGTCTGATCGCCACGGACCTGGACGGCACCCTGCTCCGCGACGACAAGTCCGTCTCGGAGCGCACCGTGGCCGCCCTGGCCGCCGCCGAGGCGGCCGGCATCGAGGTCTTTTTCGTGACCGGCCGCCCGGCCCGCTGGATGGACGTGGTCAGCGCACACGTGCACGGGCACGGCCTGGCCATCTGCGCGAACGGGGCGGCCGTCGTCGACCTGCACGCGGGCGGCGAGCTGATCGGGGTATACCCGCTGGAGCGCGACGACGCCCTCGCCGCGGTGGCCGCGCTGCGCGCCGCCGCACCCGGCACGTCCTTCGCGGTGGAACTGACCACCGGCATCCACTACGAGCCCGACTACCCGCCGTTCCAGTTCGACCCGGCCGCGGGCATCGGCACCGCCGAGGAGCTGCTGCGGGAGGAGGTCCCCGGCAGCGGCGACCCCGTGATCAAGCTGCTGGCGAACCACCCGACGCTCACCCCGGACGACTTCCTCGACCTGGCCAGGGCCACCGTCGGCGACCTCGGCTCGGTCACCCGCTCCAGCCCGACCGCCCTCCTGGAGATCAGTGGTGCGGGGGTCTCCAAGGCGAGCACCCTGGCCCGCTGCTGCGCCGAGCGCGGCATCGCGCCGGAGGAGGTCGTGGCCTTCGGCGACATGCCGAACGACATCGAGATGCTGGCCTGGGCGGGGCGTTCGTACGCCATGGGCAACGCCCACCCGGCGGTCGTGGCCGCCGCCTCCGGCCGTACGGTCGCCAACAACGAGGACGGCGTCGCGGTCGTCATCGAACGCATCCTCGCCGGGGAGTAGCGGCACCTGCCCGGACCCTCGGGCAAGGGGCGTACGCCAGGGAGCGCACCCCTTGCCCAAGGGCCCGGCACCACTCACCGCGCCGGCCCGCCCGCACCCCACCACGTGCCGACCGGCCCGCAGGCACAGCTCACGCGGCCCACCAGCAGGTCCGGCCCTACAGCGGTGCCTCCCACACCACCGCCGTCCCTCCGCCTTCCGCGCCCAGCCCCGGGCCGTACGAGCTGGAGCCGCCCAGCGCCTCCGCCCTGCGGCGCAGGTTCCGCAGGCCGCTGCGCCTGCCGCCCTCCGGGATGCCGACCCCGTCGTCCGCGACGGTGAGCCGGACCGCGCGGCGGCCGTCGGCGAGTGTCACCGTGGCGTCCACGACGACCTCGATCCGTGAGGCGTCCGAGTGCCGGAAGGCGTTCGACAGTGCCTCCCGCAGCGCGGCGATCAGGTTCTTCCCGGTCAGCTCGCCCACCAGCGCGTCCACCGGCCCGACGAAGTGGTGCGCGGGCTTGAAGCCCAGCGGCACCGCCGCCATGTTGATCTCCCGCAGCACCCGGGTGCGCAGCCCGGACGGCGCCTCGGCCGGCCCCTGCTGAAGGGCGAAGATCGCCGTGCGGATCTCCTGGATCGTCACGTCCAGCTCGTCGACCGCCTTGCCGACGCCCGTCTGTACCTCAGGCACCACCGACCTGCGCTGTGCGCTCTCCAGCATCATGCCCGTCGCGAAGAGCCGCTGGATGACGAGATCGTGCAGGTCACGGGCGATCCGGTCGCGGTCCTCGAAGACCGCGAGGCGTTCCCGGTCGCGCTGCGACTCGGCCATCATCAGCGCCAGCGCCGCCTGCGAGGCGAACTGGGTGGCCAGCGTCCGCTCGGCCTCGGTGAACGGCTTCCCGCCGTGCAGCCGCGGGGTGGCGAGCGCCCCCATCACCCGGCCCCCGCTGCGCAGCGGCAGCAGCATGCTCGGTCCGTACTGGCCGGACATGTTCGTGATCATGCGCGGGTCGGTGGCGGAGTCGTTCACGAACACCGATTCGCCGTCGAGCAGCAGGGCCACGATCGGGCTCTCCGCCGGGACGACCTTGCCCAGCGACTCGGCGGGGTTGTCCGCGGAGACCGCCGCGATCTCCAGGCCGCCCTCCTCCGCGGGCAGCAGCACCATCCCGGCCGCCGAGTCCGCCAGCCGCCGGGCCTGCTCGGCGACCACCGACAGCGCGTCGTCCACGTCGCCGCCGGACAGCAGTGCGGTGGTCACCGCCACCGACCCGTCGATCCACCGCTCGCGCTGCCGCGCCGCCTCGTACAGCCGGGCGTTGCCGATGGCGATACCGGCCTCGGTGGCCAGCACCCGCAGCATGTGCAGGTCGTAGTCGTTGAACTCCTCCCCACCGCGCTTCTCGGTGAGGTAGAGATTGCCGAAGATCTTGCCCTGCACCCGGATCGGAACACCGAGGAAGGTGCGCATCGGCGGGTGGTGCGGCGGGAAGCCCTCGAACCGGGGGTCGGCCGTCACGTCCGCGAGCCGCACCGGCTCCGGGTTGCGGATCAGCGCCCCGAGCAGGCCCTTGCGCCCGCCCGGCAGCTTCCCGATCGCGGCGGCCTGGGCCTCGGTCACGCCGTACGTCACGAAGTCCGAGAGCCCCTCGCCCTCGTCGTCGACGACCCCGATGGCGGCGAACCGGGCACCGGCCAGCTCGGCGGCGGTCTCGCAGATCCGGTCCAGCGTGGAGTGCAGCTCCAGACCGCTGCCCACCGAGCGCATGGCCTCCAGCAGCTGCGGCACGCGTGCGGTGAGCTCGGTCGACAAGCCCTGGAGGCTGCGGGTGGCCTCGGACGTGGCGTCGAGGGAGTCGTGGGGAGCCTGGTCCTGCTGCGCTGACATGCTCTTGAGACTAGTAAGTCCTATTTAAAGGGGAAAGTCGACCAGCGGGCGTTTGCGCCTTTTTACGTCGGCCCTGCCGTCAGCTTCACGTCGGCCCTGCCGTCAGACTTACGTCGGCCCTGCCGTCAGCTTCACATCGGCCCTTCCGCCACCACGGCCCGCCCGCACCGTCGCGCACCCGCCCGGGTCTACGGACCGTCGGCCTAGCCCACCGGCTCCGCCGCCTTCTCCCGCTCCAGCATCCGGCGCAGTTCTCCGTCCGTCCCGGCCAGCGCCGCGAACGTCCCGCGCTGCACGACGCGCCCCTCGTCCAGCACGACGACCTCGTCCACCGCCTCCAGCCCCTGCAGCCGGTGCGTGATCAGCACCGTCGTACGCCCCTCGGTGGCGGCGAGGAGATCGGCCGTCAGCGCGTCCGCCGTCGCCAGGTCCAGGTGCTCGGCCGGCTCGTCCAGGACGAGTACGGGGAAGTCGGCCAGCAGCGCCCTGGCCAGCGCGAGCCGCTGGCGCTGGCCGCCGGACAGCCGCGCCCCGTGCTCACCGACGAGGGTGTCGAGCCCGTCGGGGAGCGCCTCGACCCACTGGCGCAGCCGGGCCCGCCCGAGCACGTCCCAGAGCTGGTCGTCGTCCGCGTCGGTCCTGGCCAGCCGCAGGTTCTCCCGCACCGAGCTGTCGAAGAGGTGCGCGTCCTGCGCGCACAGTCCGACGGCCCGCCGTACGTCGTCCCCGTCCAGCGAGTCGGCGGCCACCCCGCCGAGCGTGTAGGTCCCGGCACCCGCGTCCAGGAACCGCAGCAGCACCTGGGCAAGAGTGGTCTTGCCGGCCCCGCTCGCCCCGACGACGGCGATGCGCCTGCCCGCCTCCAGCGTCAGATCGACCCCGGACAGGGCGTCCCGCTCCTGGCCCGCGTACCGCGCGGACAGTCCCCGCACCTCCACCGGGAAGACCACCTCCGGCAGCGTCCCCGGCACCTGCGGCTCCCGTACGGGTACGGGCGCGTCCAGCACCTCGTACACCCGCTCCGCGCTGCGCCGCACCCGCTGCCGGTACTGCACCGCCAACGGCATCCCGGTCACCGCCTCGAACGCGGCCAGCGGCGTCAGCACCACCACCGCCAACTGCACCCCGGCCAGCCGCCCGTCGGCCACCGCCTGCGCCCCGGCCCACGCGGCCCCGACCACGGTCAGCCCGCACACCAGGGCCGAGAGCCCGCCGCCGAGCGCGGTCGCCGAGGCACCCCGCGCGGCGATCGAGGTGAGCACCGCGTCCGCCTCCCGCACGGCAGCGGTACGACGCCGCAGCGCGCCCGCCACCGTCAGCTCGCCCACACCACCGAGCAGATCCGCCACCCGCACCGCCAGCGCACCGCGTGCCGGAGCGAGCTGCCGCTCGGCCCGCCGCGCGACGGCACCGCTCACCAGCGGCACCGCCACCCCGGCCAGCAGCAGTCCCACGGCCAGCACCGCCCCCGCCTCGGGCAGCATCCAGCCGGTGAACCCGACAGCGGCGACGCTCACCACGACGGCCGCACCCGCGGGAAGCGCCCACCGCAGCCAGTAGTCCTGCAACGCGTCCACATCGGCGACCAGCCGGGACAGCAGGTCCCCGCGCCGGGTCCGGCGCAGTCCGGCGGGCGCGATCCGCTCCAGCCGCCGGTAGACGGCGACCCGCATGTCGGCGAGCATCCGCAGCACCGCGTCGTGCGAGACGATCCGCTCCGCGTACCGGAACACCGCCCGCCCGATACCGAAGGCCCTCGTCGCGGTGACCGCCACCATCAGATAGAGAACCGGCGGCTGTTCGGAGGCACGGGAGATCAGCCAGCCGGACACCGCCATGAGCCCCACGGCCGAGCCGAGCGCCAGACTTCCGAGCAGCAGCGCCAGACCGAGCCGCCCGCGCTGGCTGCCCGCGTCCCGGCGCACCCGCCGCAGCACACCGCCGCCTGTTTCACGTGAAACACCGTCGCCCCGCCCGCCCGCGGCCGACTCCTCGGACTCCCGAGGCCCGGACCCCGGCACCGCTGCGCCCTCCGAGGACGACGGCGCAGCGCCCGGGAGCGAGGGGCCGGAAGCAGCGGTGCCAGGAGCGGTCGCGGCCTCACCGAGGCGCACCACCCGGTCCGCCACCGCCAGCAGCGCCGGCCGGTGCACGACCAGCACCACGGTCCGTCCCACCGCGAGCCGCCGTACCGCCTCGACGATGCCCGCCTCGGTCCCGCCGTCCAGCGAGGCCGTCGGTTCGTCGAGCAGCAGCACCGGCCGGTCGGCGAGAAACGCCCGCGCCAGCGCGAGCCGTTGCCGCTGTCCCGCCGAGATTCCGGCGCCGTCCTCGCCGAGCAGCGTCTCCGTGCCCTGTGGCAGCGCGGCCACGAAGTCGTAGGCCCCGGCGTCCCGCAGCGCCTCCAGCACCGCGGCATCGTCCGCGTCGGGCCGCGCCAGGCGCACGTTCTCGGCGACCGTCCCGGCGAACAGATGCGGTCGCTGCGGCACCCACGCCACGCGCTCCCGCCACTTCTCCAGTGACACCGTCGCCAGGTCGGTGTCCCCGACCAGCACCCGCCCCTCGGCCAGCGGCACGAACCCGAGCAGGGCGTTCAGCAGTGTCGACTTCCCAACCCCGCTGGGCCCGACGACGGCGACCGTCTCGCCCTCCGCGACCTCCAGCGAGGCCGCTGCCAGCGAGGGCTCCGTACGCCCCTCGTGCCGTACGGTCACGCCCTCCACCCGCAGCGCCCCGGAGTCCGGAACGTCGCCCGAACCGCCCTGCGGCAGCTCGGTCTCCAGCACCGTGAAGATCTCCTCGGCGGCGGAGAGCCCCTCGGCCGCCGCGTGGTACTGCGCTCCCACCTGACGCAGCGGCAGGTACGCCTCCGGGGCGAGGATCAGGATGACCAGCCCGGTGTACAGGTCGAGGTCGCCGTGCACGAGCCGCATGCCGATGGTGACCGCGACCAGCGCCACCGACAGCGTCGCCAGGAGTTCCAGTGCGAACGAGGAGAGGAAGGCGATCCGCAGCGTCTTCATGGTGGCCCGCCGGTACTCGGCGGTGATGGCCCGGATCGACTCGGCCTGTGCCTTCGCCCGGCCGAACACCTTGAGCGTCGGGAGCCCGGCGACCACGTCGAGGAAGTGCCCGGACAGCCGCGACAGCAGCTTCCACTGGCGGTCCATCCGGGACTGGGTGGCCCAGCCGATGAGGATCATGAAGACCGGGATCAGCGGCAGGGTCACCACGATGATCGCCGCGGACACCCAGTCCTCGGTCACGATCCGGGCGAGCACCGCCACGGGGACGACGATCGCGAGACCCAGCTGCGGCAGGTAGCGCGAGAAGTAGTCGTCCAGGGCGTCCACGCCCCGGGTGGCCAGCGCGATCAGCGAGCCGACCCGCTGTCCGCCCAGCCAGCCGGGCCCCAGGCCCGCGGCCCGCTCCAGCAGCCGCCCGCGCAGTTCGGACTTGACCGCAGCGCTCGCCCGGTGGGCGGCCAGTTCGGTCAGCCAGGCCACCAGGGCCCGGCCGACCGCGACCGCCACCAGCAGGAGCAGCGGCGTCCGCAGTCCGCCGGAGTCCATTCCCCGCTGGAAGGCCCCGACCACCACCTCGGCGATGAGCATCGCCTGGGCGACGACCAGGCCCGCCCCGGCGAGCCCGAGGACCACCACCGCCGCCAGGAAGAAGCGGGTGGCACGGGCGTACCGGAGCAGACGCGGGTCGATCGGTTTCACGTGAAACATCCCCCACTACAGGACGGGCAGGACCTCAGGGACAGCCGTGACGCCGGATGTCAGTGCGCGTCGGCGATGTGCTGGGTACCGATCCGCTTCCTGAACACCCAGTACGTCCATCCCTGGTAAAGCAGCACCACCGGAGTCGCGATCCCGGCGCACCAGGTCATGATCTTCAGCGTGTACGGGCTGGACGAGGCGTTGGTGACCGTGAGGTTCCAGGCCTCGTTCAGCGAGGACGGCATGACGTTCGGGAAGAGCGTCAGGAAGAGCATGGCAACCGCGGCCGCGATGGTCACGCCCGACAGCGCGAAGGACCAGCCTTCGCGTCCGGCGGCGATCAGTGCGATGGCCGCGACCAGCGCCAGCGCCGCGACGATCAGGGCGACCAGGCTCGTGCCGTCGCCGCTGTCGATCTGGGTCCAGATCAGGAAGACGAGCGCCAGCACGGCGGTCGCACCACCCAGGACCACGGCCAGCTTCCGTGCCCGTACCCGGATGTCACCGACCGTCTTGAGCGCGGTGAAGACCGCACCGTGGAAGGTGAACAGGGTGAGCGTGACCAGACCGCCCAGCAGGGCGTACGGGTTGAGCAGGTCGAAGAAGTTCCCGACGTACTCCATGTCCTGGTCGATCTTCACGCCGCGCACGATGTTGGCGAAGGCCACGCCCCACAGGAAGGCCGGTACCAGGGAGCTCCAGAAGAGCACGTGCTCCCAGTTGGTCTGCCAGCGTTCCCCGGAGCGCTTGTGCCGGTACTCGAAGGCGACGACCCGCACGATCAGGCAGAGCAGGATCAGCAGCAGCGGCAGGTAGAAGCCGCTGAACAGGGTGGCGTACCACTCGGGGAAGGCGGCGAAGGTGGCACCGCCCGCGGTGAGCAGCCAGACCTCGTTGCCGTCCCAGACCGGGCCGATGGTGTTGATGAGGACCCGGCGCTCCTTGCGGTCGCGCGCGAGCAGCTTGGTGAGTACTCCGACCCCGAAGTCGAAGCCTTCGAGGAAGAAGTAGCCGATCCACAGAACGGCGATCAGGATGAACCAGACGTCGTGGAGTTGCATGGTGGTCTCTCCTCCCTCAGTACGAGAAGGCCATCGGGCGGTCGGCGTCCTTGCCGTCCCCGCCGATCCTGGTGGGCGGGTTGAGGTCGTTCTCGTCGAGTTCCGGCGGGCCGGCCTTGACGTACTTCACGAGCAGCTTGACCTCGACGACGGCGAGGATCGCGTACAGCGAGGTGAAGGCGATCATCGAGGTGATGACCTCGCCCTGCGAGACGCCGGGCGAGACGGCGGCGGAGGTCTTCAGGACGCCGTAGACGACCCAGGGCTGACGGCCCATCTCGGTGAAGATCCAGCCCCACGAGTTGGCGATCAGCGGGAAGAGCATGGTCCACAGCGCGACGACCCAGTACGCGGAGGCGAGCCGGGGGCTGAGGGCCTTGTTCCGGAACAGCACCAGATTCGGCACTTCGTCCTCACCGGTCCGCAGGCCCGGTGGCAGCATGAACTTCTTCCGGGTCAGCCACAGGCCGAGGATCCCGAGCGCGAAGGACGCCATGCCGAAGCCGATCATCCACCGGAAGCTCCAGTAGGCGACGGGGATGTTGGGCCGGTAGTCGCCGGGCCCGTACTTCTCCTGCTCGGCCTTGTTGATCTCGTTGATGCCGGGGACGTACTCGCTGAAGTTGTTGTGGGCGAGGAAGGACAGTATTCCGGGGACCTCCACGGCGACCCGGTTGTGGCCCTTGTCGACGTCACCGATGGCGAAGAGCGAGAACGGCGCGGGTGCCTCGCCCTCCCACAGGGCCTCGGCCGCCGACATCTTCATCGGCTGCTGCTTGTACATGACCTTGCCGAGCGTGTCGCCGCTGATCGCGGTCATCAGGCCGGCGATCACGACGGTGACCAGGCCGAGCCGCAGCGAGGTGCGCATCACCGGGATGTGCTTCTTGCGCGCCAGGTGGAAGGCGGCGATGCCGACCAGGAACGCCCCGCCGACCAGGAAGGCGGCGGTGATGGTGTGGAAGAACTGGGTGAGCGCGGTGTCCTGGGTGAGGACCTTCCAGAAGTCGGTGAGCTCGGCCCTGCCCCGCTCCTCGTTCATCCGGTAGCCGGTCGGGTGCTGCATCCAGGAGTTGGCCGCCAGGATGAAGTACGCGGACAGGATCGTGCCGATCGACACCAGCCACATGCAGGCACAGTGGATCTTCTTGGGCAGCTTGTCCCAGCCGAAGATCCACAGTCCGATGAAGGTGGATTCGAAGAAGAACGCGATCAACGCCTCGAAGGCGAGCGGCGCACCGAAGATGTCACCGACGAAGCGCGAGTAGTCGGACCAGTTCATGCCGAACTGGAACTCCTGCACGATGCCGGTCGCGACGCCCATCGCGATATTGATCAAGAAGAGCTTGCCCCAGAACTTGGTCGCCTTGAGGTACTTCTCCTTGCCCGTCCGCACCCACGCCGTCTCCAGTCCGGCCACCAGAGCCGCGAGCGAGATCGTCAGGGGGACGAAAAGGAAGTGATAGACGGTGGTGATACCGAACTGCCATCGCGCCAGGGTCTCTGGCGCCAGAGCAAGCTCCACGTCGTCGTCCTTTCCTTACATCGCCGTTGTCATCGGCAGTTTGCCCCTTTAATCCCACTAATCCCGGGACGAAAGGGGACACGCTTGTGAACGCGTTCACATTCACAAGCATTATGTCGCACGCTCATTCGGAACGTACCGGCGGGGTCCCCCTAAAAAACGACGGTGCCCCCACAAGCCGCTCACGGCTCGCAGGGGCACCGCCCGCACCACGGAAACGGCGGCGTCGCCGCCCGGCCGGGCCCTACAGCTCCTTGCGGAAGGCTTCCGCCGCCTTGAGGAAGAGATCGTTCGCCTCGACCTCGCCGATCGTCACCCGCACGCCCTCGCCGGCGAACGGCCGCACCACCACGCCGGCCCTCTCACAGGCCGCCGCGAAGTCCGTGGTGCGCTCCCCCAGCCGCAGCCACACGAAGTTCGCCTGCGTCTCGGGGACCGTCCAGCCCTGGCCGCGCAGCCCCTCGTACACCCGCGTGCGCTCGCCGATCAGCGCGTCCACCCGCTCCAGCAGCGCGTCCTCGGAACGCAGCGAGGCGACCGCGGCCTCCTGGGCGATCTGGCTCACCCCGAACGGCACCGCCGTCTTGCGCAGCGCCGCCGCCACCGGCTCGTGCGCCACCGCGAAACCGACCCGCAGACCGGCCAGCCCGTACGCCTTGGAGAAGGTCCGCAGCACGGCCACGTTCGGCCGGTCCCGGTACAGCTCGATGCCGTCCGGCACCTCCTCGTCACGGATGAACTCGCGGTACGCCTCGTCCAGAACGACCAGCACGTCGCCCGGCACCCGGTCCAGGAAGCGCTCCAGCTCCGCCTTGCGCACCACGGTGCCGGTGGGGTTGTTGGGGTTGCAGACGAAGATCAGCCGGGTCCGCTCGGTGATGGCGTCCGCCATCGCGTCCAGGTCGTGCACATCGCCGTCGGTCAGCGGCACCGGCACCGCCGTCGCGCCGCTGATCCGCGTGATGATCGGGTACGCCTCGAACGACCGCCAGGCGTAGATGACCTCGTCGCCGGGGCCCGAGGTGGACTGCAGCAGCGACTGCGCGACGCCGACCGAGCCGGTGCCGGTCGCCACGTGCGAGGCGGGCACCCCGAACCGCTCCGAAAGCTCGTTCATCAGCCCCGTGCAGGCCATGTCGGGGTAGCGGTTGAAGGCGCCGGCCGCCTCGATGGCGCGCTCCATGACGCCCGGCAGCGGGGGGTAGGGGTTCTCGTTGGAGGACAGCTTGTACGCCGCCGGGCCTTCGGCGCCCGCGGCCGCGGCCGGCTTCCCGGGCTTGTACGTGGGGATGCCGTCCAGCACCGCGCGCAGCTTGGGGCTCGTCTCGCTCACTTCAGGGTCCTCCTCGACCGTACGTACCACCAATACTGCTCACCTTATGAGGATTGGGCGGCGCTGCGAAGGGGCCGTCGGCGCCTCTCGGCAGAGGGCGTGACGACAAGGGGGCGCGCCCCTTCCACTCGCGCGCGCCGGTGGCTCACGCCGTGGCGCGCGTCCCTCGAAGTGGTGAGTTGAGACCTCTCCGCAACATCGGGCAGATGCCGCACGCACACCGCCAGCGAGGTGCCTCGACAGCGCTACTCCCCCCAACCCCCTTGGCTTCCATGGTCGATGCGCCTGTAGACCCATGCAGAAACGTGCCTGTCAATCGGCGCATATGCGCGGAGGCCAATCAGTCCCCGGCGCCCTACTATCGGCTCGCCATGACAGCAGCAGGGAAGCATCAGGTGAGCCGGACCGAGACACCCCGGCGAGGCAGTCGGCCAGGACGTGCGGGCATCCGGGATGTTGCCGCCGCGGCCGGTGTCTCCATCACGACTGTCTCCGACGCCCTCAACGGCAAGGGCCGGCTCCCGGACGCCACCCGCCGCCACGTCCGCGAGGTCGCCGACCGGCTGGGCTACCGCCCGTCGGCCGCGGCCCGCACGCTCCGTACCGGGAAGTCGGGCCTCATCGGCCTGACCGTCACCACGTACGGGGACGAACCTTTCACCTTCACCGAATTCGCGTACTTCGCGGAGATGGCCAGAGCCGCGACCTCGGCCGCGCTCGCGCGCGGCTACGCGCTGGTCATCCTGCCCGCGTCCTCCCGGCACAGCCCCTTCGACGTGTGGCAGAACGTGGCACTCGACGGGACCGTCGTCATCGACCCCTCCGACGAGGACCAGGTCGTCACCGAGCTGATGCGGCAGGGTCTGCCCGTCGTCTCCGACGGCCGCCCGGCAGGCACGCTCCCGGTCACCGCCTGGGTCGACAACGACCACGAGGCCGCCGTACTCGAACTCCTCGACCACCTCGCCGACGCCGGGGCCCGCCGCATCGGCCTGCTCACCGGCACCACCACCGACACCTACACCCGGCTCTCCACCACCGCGTACCTGCGCTGGTGCGAGCGCGTGGGACAGGACCCGGTGTACGAGTCCTACCCGGCGCACGATCCGTGCGCGGGCGCCGTCGCGGCCGACCGGCTGCTCGCCCGCCCGGACCGCCCGGACGCCGTCTACGGACTCTTCGACCCCAACGGCACCGATCTGCTGGCCGCCGCCCGGCGCTACGGACTGCGGGTCCCCGAGGACCTGCTGCTCGTCTGCTGCTCGGAGTCGACGGTGTACGCGACCACCGAGCCGCCCATCACCACGCTCTCGCTGAAGCCCCGCCGGATCGGCACCGCCGTGGTGCAGCTCCTCATCGACGCCATCGAGGGGCTCGACACCGGCCGCCCCATCGAGCAGGTGATACCGACCGAACTCATCGTCCGTACCTCGTCCCAGCGACGCCCGCCGCGCACCACGGTGAGCGCCCCGCGCTCACCGTCGGGGGACTGAATTCGGGAGACCGCGGGGGGATCCGGGGGCGGCGGCGGGGACCGCCCCCGGATCGGCACCGGTACCGATCTCCGCAATCCGGACGAAACAACCGGTGAACTGCGGGTGTACCCGGATTCACCACCCCTGGTGCCTCACACACTGCGGGCCGCATTCCTATGATGGGCGCACGACACGGCGGACCACCGGGACCAGGTGGGATTCCAAGGTGTACGGCGGCGCGACGGTGGTGGAGGGGTCAATGACTCAGGGGGCCGGTCAGGGACCCGCAGTGCGTACGGCGACGTTGCGGGACTTCCGGGTGCCTCCTTACGCCCAGGCACCCGTCGCGACGTACGACGCGGAGCAGGTGTACGACCAGGAGCAGACGTACGAGCACGAGCGGGCGTACGCCGACGAGCGCGCCCGGCAGCAGGCGCACGGCCCGGCACAGGGGCTCGTGCCCGAGCAGGGGCGGGCGGCCGGGTCCGCGCCCGTACCCACTCCCGTACCCGAGCACGAGCCGGTGCGTGCGCCCGAGCGGGCGTACGGCGCCGAGGACGGGCCGGAGCCGGTGGAGCCGGGCCTCGACGAGGAGCCCGAGGGCTACACGCCCACCCAGCGGGACCTCCCGGTGATCAGCCGCGAGGACCGCGCGGGCCCCGGTGACACCCTGCGCATCCCGCAGCCCGAGTTCCCGCCCGCGCAGGAGGGCGAGGGTCTGGGCCCGCTGTTCGTCGTCGGCGACGTGCACGGCTACCTGGTGGAGCTGCTCGACGCGCTGCACGAGCAGGGCCTCATCGACGACGAGGGCCACTGGGCCGCGGGCAACGCCCGGCTCTGGTTCCTCGGCGACTTCACCGACCGCGGCCCCGACGGCATCGGCGTCATCGACCTCGTGATGCGGCTCTCCGCGGAGGCCGCCGCGGCCGGCGGCTACTGCAAGGCGCTCATGGGCAACCACGAGCTGCTGCTGCTCGGCGCCCGCCGGTTCGGCGACACCCCCGTCAACTCGGGCGCCGGCACCGCCACCTTCCAGGCGGCCTGGCTGCTCAACGGCGGCCAGAAGCACGACATGGAGCGCCTCCAGGACGTGCACCTTCAGTGGATGGCACGGCTGGACGCGGTGGTCCTGGAGGACGGGCACCTCCTGACCCACTCGGACACCACCGCCTACCTCGACTACGGAAGCTCCATCGAGGACGTGAACGACACGGTCCACGCCATCCTCACGCGCAACGACGCCGACGAGTGCTGGGACCTTTTCCGCAAATTCACCAAGCGTTTCGCTTTCCGTGACGAAGGCGGTGCCAATGCCGTCCGGGATCTGCTCGACGCATATGGCGGCGAGCGCATCGTCCACGGTCACAGCCCGATTCCGTACCTCCTCGGCGAGGTCGGCGGCGAGGACGCGGGGGACGGAGAGGGCAGCTCGGGGCCGGTCGTCGAGGGTCCGCACGTCTACGCCGACGGGCTCGCGATCGCGATGGACGGCGGAGTGACCATGGCCGGAAAGCTGCTGGTCGTCCAGCTCCCCCTGAATGACTGAGCGTGACGAGGGAAGACGTACATCCTACGAACAAGCTCCCAGCGCCGGACCAATTTCCGGAAACCCCCTGTCACCCCGTGCCGTAGGCGCTCTACCATCGGGTTATCCGTAGCAGGCTCTCCTCCGTTTCCGCCCAACTGCCCCACCGAAGCGGGCAACCCGGCCCTACGGAGCATCGGGGGATGCACATGAACAGCGCTCCGCACCTGCTGGCCGAGGACCGCCCTGAGTTCGAGCGGACCCTCGACGAGGCACTGCGCACCGCGCACGAACGCCCGGATCTCGCCGCGCTGGAACAACGGCTGAACAGTGAGCAGTTGCGCACCGCGGCGCTCAACGCACGCGAGATAATCGCCGGCCACGCCTCGGCCGAGTACGACCACTACGTCAAGGTGCGCGGCGAACTGCGCGCCCCCACCCTGGCGAGCGCCCTGCTCCCGCCGGGCATGGGGGAGAACGCGGAGGCGACAGGGGCGGGCGCGGTCGCCGTCGTCGCCGTACTGACTCCCGTACTGGCCGGGATAGCCGCGGTGGTCCTGCTGCTCATCGGCTATCTGCTGAGAATGATCAAGCCCGAGCCGGCGGCGGCCGAGGCACTGCTGACCGCCGGCTGGGTGTTCGGCGCGCTGACGGCGGCGGGCCTGCTCGGCGCGGCGATAGGCCTGCTCTTCACCGCCCTGCGCAACGGGTCGAGCGCGGTCCCGGTCGGCAGGCACGACGACGGCACCGAGGAGATCGACCGCGCCAGGGAAGCCTGGAAGCACGCCCTGCTGGAGCGGGGCATCGTCCCCTTCCTGCGCGACGCGCTCACCCGGCCCACCGAGCCGGCCGCGAACCCGCCCCAGCAGACCGGGCGCATCCCCGGCCTCGGCTACTCCCGCCCGGACTTCAGCAGCCCCGGCGAGAACAGCAACCACAACGGCCACAGGACCCGCCCCAGCTTCTCCAGCCCGGACTTCTCCAGCCCCGACTACGGCGGCCCGGACCACAAGCCGGAGTAACCCCCGGCGAATGGTCCGGAACCGCCAAGTCCGCTGGGACCGGACCCGGATCAGGGACGGTCCGGATCAGGGACGGTCCGGGTCAGGGACCGTCCGGGTCAGGGACCGTCCGGATGAGGCCCGAGGACCGAGGCGCGTCCCCGGGTGCCCGGAGTGCTAGTCCGCGATCGGCAGATAGACCCGGTTGCCCGCCGCGGCGAACTCCTTGGACTTCTCCGCCATGCCCGCCTCGATCTCCTCGGGCGTCCCGCCGTGCTCCCGCCGGATGTCCTGCGAGATCTTCATCGAGCAGAACTTCGGACCGCACATCGAGCAGAAGTGCGCGGTCTTCGCCGGCTCGGCGGGCAGCGTCTCGTCGTGGAACTCCCGTGCCGTGTCCGGGTCGAGGGCCAGGTTGAACTGGTCCTCCCACCGGAACTCGAAGCGGGCGTCGCTCAGCGCGTCGTCCCACTCCTGGGCCCCCGGGTGCCCCTTGGCGAGGTCCGCCGCGTGCGCGGCGATCTTGTAGGTGATCACGCCGGTCTTCACGTCGTCCCGGTTGGGCAGCCCCAGGTGCTCCTTGGGCGTCACGTAGCAGAGCATCGCGGTGCCCCACCAGGCGATCATCGCGGCGCCGATGCCGGAGGTGATGTGGTCGTAGGCGGGCGCCACATCGGTCGTCAGCGGGCCGAGCGTGTAGAACGGCGCCTCCTCGCAGATCTCCTGCTGGAGGTCGATGTTCTCCTTGATCTTGTGCATCGGGACGTGTCCCGGGCCCTCGATCATGGTCTGTACGTTCCAACGCTTGGCGATCGTGTTGAGTTCCCCGAGCGTCCTCAACTCCGCGAACTGCGCCTCGTCGTTGGCGTCCGCGATCGACCCGGGCCGCAGACCGTCGCCGAGGGAGTACGTCACGTCGTACGCGGCGAGGATCTCGCAGAGCTCCTCGAAGTTCTCGTACAGGAACGACTCCTTGTGGTGCGCCAGGCACCAGGCCGCCATGATCGACCCGCCGCGCGAGACGATGCCGGTCTTGCGGCGCGCGGTCAGCGGTACGTACGCGAGGCGCACGCCCGCGTGGACGGTCATGTAGTCCACGCCCTGCTCGGCCTGCTCGATGACGGTGTCCTTGTAGATCTCCCAGGTCAGGTCCTCGGCACGGCCGTCGACCTTCTCCAGCGCCTGGTACAGCGGGACGGTGCCGATCGGGACCGGGGCGTTGCGCAGGATCCACTCGCGGGTGGTGTGGATATTGCGGCCGGTGGAGAGGTCCATGACCGTGTCGGCGCCCCACTGGGTGGCCCAGGTCATCTTGTCCACCTCCTCCTCGATGGAGGAAGTGACCGCGGAGTTCCCGATGTTGGCGTTGACCTTCACCAGGAACCGCTTGCCGATGATCATCGGCTCGATCTCCGGGTGGTTCACGTTCGCGGGCAGTACCGCGCGACCCGCCGCGATCTCCTCCCGTACGACCTCGGGGGAAACGTTCTCCCGGATCGCCACGTACTCCATCTCCGGCGTGATCTCCCCGCGCCGTGCGTACGCGAGCTGCGTGACGGCCTGCCCGTCGCGGCCCCGGCGGGGCTGGCGCGGGCGGCCGGGGAAGACCGCGTCCAGGTTCCGCAGGCCCCCGCGCGGGGACGTGTGCTTGATGCCGTCGTCCTCGGGGCGCACCGGACGGCCCGCGTACTCCTCGGTGTCGCCGCGGCCGACGATCCAGTTCTCCCGCAGCGGGGCGAGGCCGCGCCGTACGTCAGTCTCGATCGACGGGTCGGTGTACGGGCCGGACGTGTCGTACAGCGTCACGTCCTTCCCGTTGGTCAGGTGCACCTGACGGACCGGCACCCGGAGGTCGGGGCGCGAGCCCTCGACGTATCCCTTGTGCCAGCCGGGCTTGCGCCCGTCCTGGTCGGAGGCAGGCGTGCGTGCATCCATGGTGGTCATGAGACCTACTCCCTACGCCGGCATTACCCGGTAACAGGTTCGGCGGTCGACGCAGCCGTGTCCGTACGCATGTGTACGGAGGTCAGCGCCCTCTCAGCCCGGTGCTCCGAGCTCCCGCGTGTACAAAGGTTCGCCCTCACGCTAGCGCCACCCCGGCCGCGCTGAACAGAGGGCCCCTGCCGTTCTTGCGATGATCGGGCGGTGACCCCATCACAGCCACCCCCACAGCCGACGCCTCCGCCGACGACGCCGGGCCCGCCGCCCCCGCCTGCTCCTCCGCAGGGCCACGGGCACGGTCACAGCCACGGGCACAGCCATGCCCACGGCCCTGTGGCGCCCGTCTCCAAGCACCTGCGCAAGGTGATCGCCGCGGTGCTGATTCCTTTCGCCACGGCCGTCGTTGTCGGTCTCGCCGTGCTGTGGCCGGGGGGTGCGCCCGCGCACGAACGCACCGGCGTGGGCTTCGACCGGCAGACCGAGCAGGGCCGGGTCGTCCAGGTCGACGAGATCGACTGCAAGGAGGCCAACGTCGCCCAGCAGCCCCCGGCGGCCTCCCGGCCGGACGGCGACCCCGCGGCGAAGGCACCCGGGGGCACCTGCAAGAAGGCGTCCGTCGAGGTCGTCACCGGGGCGAACAAGGGCCGCACCTTCACCGAGATCGTCCAGCCAGGTGCGACACGGCAGTTGAAGGAGGGTCAGGGGGTGGTCGTCGCGTACGCCCCCGACGCGCCCCGCGAGCTCCAGTACTCCGTCACGGACGTGACCCGGAAGCTCCCGCTCGCCCTGCTCGCCGGCATCTTCGCGGTGGCCGTGGTGCTCGTCGGCCGGATGAAGGGGGTGATGGCGCTGATCGCGCTGGTCGCGTCGTTCGCGGTGCTGACCCTGTTCATCCTGCCCGCCATCCTCCAGGGGTCGAATCCGCTGGTCGTGGCCGTAGTCGGGGCCAGCGCCATCATGCTGATCGCGCTCTACGCCTGCCACGGGCTCAACGCGCGCACCTCCGTGGCGGTCGTCGGCACGCTCGTCTCGCTGCTGCTGATCGGACTGCTCGGCTCGCTCTTCATCGGCTGGGCGTTCCTGTCGGGCAACATCGACGACAACACGGGCCTGATCCACAGCCTCTACCCGTCGATCGACATGAGCGGGCTGCTTCTCGCGGGCGTCATCATCGGCTCGCTCGGCGTCCTCGACGACGTGACCGTCACGCAGACCTCGGCGGTATGGGAACTCCACCAGGCCGACCCGAGGATGGGCCCGCGCGCCCTCTACCGGGCCGGCATCCGGATCGGCCGCGACCACATCGCCTCCGTGGTGAACACCCTGGTCCTGGCCTATGCGGGCGCCGCGCTTCCGCTGCTGCTGCTGTTCTCCATCGCCCAGAGCAGCGTGGGTACGGTCGCCAACAGCGAGCTGGTCGCGGAGGAGATCGTCCGTACCCTCGTCGGCTCGATCGGTCTGGTCGCGTCCGTGCCGGTGACGACGGCGCTCGCCGCCCTGGTCGTCTCGGCGGACCGCTCGGGCGGCGGATCCGGCGGTACGGGAGCGGCGGGGGCCAGGGCGGTCGGGGCGGGCGCTTCCGGTTCCGGCTCGTCCGTCGTCGCGCCGCCGGTACGGACCGGGCGGGGGCGCCGCCGAAAGACCTGAGGCGGCGGCCGGATTCTCCCGGCCGCCGCCTCTGTTGCCGTTCCTGTTGCCGTTCCTGTCGTCGTCTCGGTCGGCGTCTCTGTTGTCGTCTCCGTCGGCGTTCCTGTGGGGGTTCCTGCCGTCGGTTCCGTCGTCGGTTCCGCTGGTAAACCTCGCCGAACCGCCCTACTCGGGGCGGTGCTTCAACCCGCGTTCTCCTCGGCGAGAATCCGGCCCAGTTCGTCCTCCAGGCACCCGGCATAGTCACTCTGCGTGTGCTCCTGGCCGAGCGGCACGAGCTTGTCCGTGCGGTCGAGGAAGGCCACCAGCGGCGCCGCGCTCGCCCTGAACAGGGCCCGGTCGCCGCCCACCTGGAGCCGGATGTGGACGTCGGCGAGTTCGTCCGGGTCGGTCGGCGCGATGTGCACATCGCCCTCGCCGCAGGGCTCGTTGATCCCGTCGACCAGCAGCTCGCGACCAAAAGACCAGGTCACAGGGGCATCACCGGGAAGGTGGAAGGTCAGGCGAATCGCGTAGGGATCCTTGGCCTCGTACAGGAGCTCCACCGGAATACGAAAGGAGAGCTCCTCCGAGACGAGGAAGCTCATCATCACCTCTGCCTGAACCGACTCGCGCATCGCCAACCCTGCCCTAGATGAAGTGGCCGGAACGATCGCTTCCGGCCCTCTTGACGCCATCGTGCTTGAACCAGAAACAGATCACAAGGAGTGAGTTTTCAGATACTGATAGAGAACATGAGCGAACGGACCACCTCGCCGATTTCGCCGCGCAGCCGTTCGATTGCGGGCCCGAGCCGGGCCTCGTGGGCGAGGGGTACGGAGATCGCCATCACCGCCGCCGTCTGCCCGATGGTGAGCGGGATTCCCGCGCAGACCGTGCCGAGTGCGTACTCCTCGCTCTCCCACATGGTCTGCATGCGCTCCACTGTCGACAGCCGCTCCAGCAGGGTGGCGTCGTCCGTCACCGTGAACGGGGTGATCGCCTCGACGGGGTGGCGGTCGAGGTGGTCGACCCGGGAGCGGGTGTCCAGCTGGGACAGCAGGCACTGGCCGATCACATGGGCGTGCGCCGTCTCGCGGAAGTCCGCCCACTCCTCGACCGCGGGGTTCTCGGTGCTCTCGGCGAGGGCCGCCAGCTCGATCTCGCCCTCGCGGTAGACCGCGAAGTACACGGCGACGCCGAGCGTGTCGCGCCAGCGCTCCATCGTCTCGACGACCACCTCGCGGCGCAGTTGCCCCGACCCGCCGCGCCCGAGCCGGCTGGCCGCCGCACCCAGCACGAAGACACCCTGCTCACGACGGAGGTATCCCTCGTGGGTCAGGGTGCGCAGGAGGTGGTACGCGGTGGGCAGCTGCAACCCGGCCTCCCGGGCGAGCTGCTTTGCGGGTGCGCCGTCCGGATGGTCGCTGACGGCCTCCAGCAGCCGCAGGGCGCGCTGCACCGACCCGATCAGGGTGGGTGCGGGGGCGTCGGCCGGTGCGGGCGGCTGCGCGGGGGCGGGCACGACGGCGGCGCGCGCCCCGGAGGGGGCGGTGGGGCGTACGGATGGGGTGGCCGGGCGAGCGTTCGCTCGTGCGGTGGGCTGGGCTGTGGCCATGGGTCACTCCCGGGGTCCCGAGGGGGCGGTGCCGTCGCCGGGAAGCGGGAGTCCCTAGTGGCGGCAGCGGTTTTTCACCCTAACTGCCATGCCTGGGGCCTCAGTTGTTTTCACGTGTCATGTTCCCCCCGGCGGGCTAACGCCCGTACGGGCTGCCTGGCCCGCCCCACGAGGGGGGCGGGTCCGCGTCGCCGGGGAGAGGGGGCCGCGTCACCAGTCGCGCGAGGAGGATCCGCCCGACGAACTGGACGAGGACATGAACCGGCGGACGACGTAGATCAGACCGCCCACCAGGGCGACGAGCAGCAGCAGCTTGAACAGCAGACCGATCAGCGTGCCGATCGCGGCCAGGATGGTGCCGCCGAACACCAGCAGGACCAGTGCCGGAATCGCGACCCACTTCACCCAGCCCGGCAGACCCGTGAATATTTCCCGTGCAGCCATTGTCTTGCCTCTCCCTCGTGCCGGGTCCTGCCCGGTGCGGTGTGCCTTGGTTTCCCTGCCTTCGATGCTAGGCGGGGAAACACCCCGGGCAGGGGACCCGCAGCCCTTGAAGACCCCTGACCCGACCCCTAGGGAACCTCGGGGTGTTTCACGTGAAACCGTCGGGGACGCGCCCCGGCCGGACCCGTCGGGACACCCGGCTCCGGCACGCTCCCCCGGCCCTCCGGCGAAAGGAGCGTCACCGCGAGCACGCCCCTCAGCTCTCCGGCGGGGAGAACACCACCAGGACCCGCAGGTCCTCGGAGATGTGGTGGAACTTGTGCGTCACGCCCGCCGGCACGTACACCACGCTGCCCCGCGCGACCTGCGTCGTTTCCATGCCGACGGTGATCGCGGCCCGGCCGCTCACCACGAAGTAGATCTCGTCCTCGTTGTGCGGCTGCTGCGGATCGCTCGCGCCCGCGTCGAGCGCGTACAGGCCCGCCGACATGTTCCGTTCCTTGAGGAACTGCAGATACGCGCCGTCGTTGGCGGCACGCTCCGCCTCCAGCTCGTCCAGTCGGAATGCCTTCATGCCCGTCCGCTCCTCACCGGGTGCCAGTGTCCTGCCTGTCTGACACCGATCATCTCTGCCACGATCAGACACATGATGAATTTTGTAGTCAAGACAATCGCCAACGCGGTGGCGCTCTGGGTGGCCGTGCTACTGATCGACGACATCACGCTCACCGGCACGAGCACCGGCCGCAAGGTGGGCACGCTCCTCGTCGTCGCCCTGCTCTTCGGCCTGGTGAACGTGCTGGTCAAGCCGGTGGTGCGGCTGCTCTCCTTCCCTCTCTTCGTGCTCACGCTCGGCCTGTTCACCCTGGTCGTCAACGCCCTGATGCTGCTGCTGACCTCCTGGCTGGCCGACAAGTTCGACCTTGCCTTCCACGTCGAGGGATTCTGGACGGCCGTCGTGGGCGCACTGATCATCAGCATCGTCTCCTGGGCACTGAACATGGTGCTCCCCGACGGAAGGGACTGACCCGATGCCGATATCCGACGAGGACGGCGACGGCACCCGGTCCGTACGGGCCGGACTGCCCGATGCCGTCGCCTACGAGCCGACCCTCCCGGGACCGGTGTTCGCCGCCCACTTCCACCTGCCCGGCGAGCCCACCGGTCCGTACGCCTACGGCCGCGACGACAACCCGACCTGGACCCATCTGGAGCGGGCCATCGGCGAGCTGGAGGCCCCGGGCGGCACCCCCGACGGGCCACCGCACACCACGGTCTTCGCGTCCGGCATGGCCGCCATCTCCGCGGTGCTGCTCTCCCAGGCGAAGGCCGGCGACACCGTGGTCCTCCCCGACGACGGTTACCAGGCACTGCCCCTGGTGCGCGAACAGCTGGAGGCGTACGGGGTCGCCGTGCGCACCGCCCCCACCGCGGGCGACGCACAGCTCGCCGAACTGGCCGGGGCGAAGCTCCTGTGGATCGAGTCCCCGTCCAACCCGGGACTCGACGTGTGCGACATCCGCCGCCTCGTCGACGCCGCCCACGAGGCGGGAGCGCTGGTCGCGGTCGACAACACCCTGGCCACCCCGCTCGGGCAGCGCCCCCTCGACCTGGGCGCCGACTTCTCGGTGGCCAGTGGCACCAAGGGACTGACCGGGCACGGCGACATCCTCCTCGGGTACGTGACGTCCCGGAACGCCGACCTGGCGGCTTCGGTACGACGCTGGCGCAAGGTGGTCGGCGCGATCCCCGGCCCGATGGAGGCATGGCTCGCGCACCGCTCCCTGGCCACGCTCCAGCTGCGGGCCGACCGGCAGGGCGCGAGCGCTCTGGCGCTCGCCACCGCGATCCGGTCGCACCCCTGCGTGACCGACCTGCGCTACCCGGGACTCCCCGAGGACCCCTCGTACGCCGTCGCCTCGCGGCAGATGCGGCGGTACGGCTGCGTGGTGTCCTTCACCCTTCCCGACAAGGCCTGCGCCGAGCGGTTCCTGGCCGGCCTGCGGCTGGTCGACGACGCCACCAGCTTCGGCGGGGTACGGTCCACCGCCGAACGGCGCGGACGGTGGGGCGGGGACGCGGTGCCGGAGGGATTCATCCGCTTCTCGGTGGGCGCGGAGGACCCGGACGACCTGATCGTCGACGTCCTGCGAGCACTCGATGCAGCATCCAGTTAAGTAGCTGGGAGTAGCTGCGATACGTAGGACGGACGGTCCGAACCTCCCCCCTCGTGGCTCGGACCGTCCCGGTTCTGCGCGCGAAGAACCGCCTGCACAAGGCTAGTTGACTCTGCGTCAGTGTCCAATCACAGTAGCGACAGAGACCTATCGACATATTTATACTGCGTCTTCGGGAACACCGGCGGGGACCGGACCACGGTGCCTGGACGGCGGGACGAGGCGGAGTGCCATCCGTGCTCACCACCCGGCGGCCGAGCACCGCGCAACGCGGAAGGCATGACATGGATCTGGCCCTGCTGCGCACCTTCGTCACGGTCCACCGGGCCGGCTCCTTCACCCGGGCCGCCGCCCTCCTCGGGCTGTCCCAGCCCGCCGTGACCGGTCAGATCCGCACGCTGGAACGCCAGCTGGGCCGCCCGCTGTTCCTGCGCCGGGCCCGCGGCGTCACCCCGACCGCCATCGGCGACGAACTCGCCCACCGGGCCGCACCGCACCTGGACGCACTCGTCGAGATCACCGAGAGCGGCCTCGACGACAACTCCGGCGTACGCACCCTGCACCTGGCCGGCCCGCCGGAGTTCACCTCCCTGCGCGCCCTGCCCGCGCTGTCCCCGCTCACCGCGCAGGGCCTGGCCCTGCGCGTGTCCTTCGGCAGCGCCGAGGAGACCCTGGAAGGGCTCGCTGCGGGCCACCACGACCTCGCCCTCACCACCGACCGCCCGAGAGGCGGGCTGCTGACCGCCACCGCCCTCTGCGACGAGGAGCACGTCCTGGTGGCCGCTCCCCGCTGGGCCAAGCACCTCACCCCGGAACTGCTCGCCGACAAGGGAGCCGTCGTCCTGGAACAGCTCCCCGTGGTCGAGGTGCACGAGAGCCTGCCGCTCGTCGCCCGCTACTGGGCCGCCGTCTTCGACACCCCGCCCGCCGCCGCCGGCACCGTCATCGCACCCGACCTGCGCGCCGTGCTCAAGGCCACCGCCGCGGGCGCGGGACTGGCCGTACTGCCCCGCTACCTCTGCGAGGACGAACTCGCCACCGGCGACGTGGTCGCGTTGTACGACCCGGCGGTACCGCCGCTGCGCACCTACTTCCTGGCAGTACGCGCCGGCACGCTCGCCCATCCGCACATCGCGCGGGCGCACGAATGGCTGCTGCGTGCCGCGGGGGACTGGAGCTGAACATCCACGGGCCGGGGGACAACTGGGACACGGGAGTTTCGGAGGGGCCCCGGCGGGCCACGTTATTGCCATGACCGAACGTCCCGTGGTCAAGCGCACCGCACGTGCCGTCCTCCTCGACGGCGACCACCTCGTCCTCATCAAACGCACCAAGCCCGGCGTCGACCCGTACTGGGTGACACCCGGCGGGGGAGTGGAGCCCGAGGACGCCACCGTCGTCGACGCCCTGCACCGGGAGGTCGACGAGGAGCTCGGAGCGAAGGTCACCGATGTGGTGCCCTGTTTCGTCGACACCGTCGAGCAGATCGCGGGCGACGCGGGCAAGGGCGCCGTCGCCGGAGTGAAGGTGCAGCACTTCTTCGTCTGCCGCCTGGAGTCCATGGACCCGTCCCTGCGGCACGGTCCCGAGGTCGACGATCCCCTCGGCGACTACGAGATCGTCCGGGTGCCCTTCAGCCGCGTCGGCATCGCGGCCGTGCACCTCGTACCGCTGTCGCTGCGCCACTACCTCGACGGCAACATCGAGGGCGTACGGGCGCTCCTGGCACCCGACCTGGGCTAGCGCGTTTCCTCCTCGGACGGAAGGAGGGCGGCCGGGACACCACCGGCCCTGTTCCGCGACCGGACCTGCTCCGAAGGACTCGCTCTAGTCCCCCGCTGCCACGAGTTCCTCGACCGAGTCGTGGCGTATTCGGTCGCCGGGAATGCCGACCGTGCGCAGCGCGTCGAGACCACTGCGGATCATGCCGGGCGGACCCGACAGGTAGGCGTCGTACGCGTTCCAGGGACCGAACTTCCGTACCTCGTCCGGGAACTGCGCCCGGTTGTCGACCACCGGACGTACCGAAAGCCACGCATGCGACCGCTGCAGCCGCAGCATGGTGTCGATGTCGTACAGGTCGAAGTCGGTACGCGCTCCGTAGAACACCTCGACCGGACGCCGCTCACCGTGCTCGGCCACGTCCTCCACCAGCGCCTTGATGGGGGCGATTCCCGTCCCGCCGCCGATGCACAGCAGCCCGCTGTCCGTGGTGTGGTCGACCGTCATCGAACCGGCCGGCGGACCCAGTCTCAGCACGTCCCCGGGCCTGGCCCGGTGCACCAGCGCGTTCGACACCCAGCCCGCCGGAACCGCCTTCACGTGCAGCGTGAGCAGACCGTCCGCGCGGGGCGCCGCGGCGAAGGAGTAGTGCCGCCATATGCGGGGCCACCACGGTGTCTCCAGGCTGGTGTACTGCCCCGCCAGGAAGGGATACGGCTGGTCGGGGCGCAGGGTCACGACCGCTATGTCCGGGGTGCGCAGGTCGTGCGCCACCACCTCCGCGTGCCACCAGGCCGGGGAGCGCAGCTCGCTCTCCGCGGCGGCGTCGATCATGATCTGCGAGACCGCCCGGTACGTACGCACCCACGCGTTCTCCGTCTCCTGGTCCCAGGACACCGGGGCGAACCGGGCGAGCGCGCCGAGCAGGGCCTCGCCGACGGCCGGGTAGTGGGAGGGCTGGGTTCCGTACTTGCGGTGCCCGGAACCGAGGTGCTTCAGGTACTCCGACAGCACCTTCGGGTTGTCCATGTGCTCGGCGGCGGTGAGCAGGGCCTTGAACAGCCGGTCCCGCTGCGTGTCCATCGCCGGCGGGAACAGCTCGCGCAGCGCCGGGTACCGGACGAACAGCAACGCGTAGAAGTACGAGGTCGCCCGGTCCGCGACCGGATCGATCTCTGCCAGCGTGCGGCGCACGCGAAGGGCGTCCGGAGACGGCTCGGCGGTCACCCGGGCCCCGGAAGGGGTGCTGGCCACAGGGGCCGTCCCGGCCTCGGGGGATCCCTTGGCGGGAGAAGCGAACCAGCTCGTCTCCATGGGGGTGCCGCCGGATCCCACGGCCTGGACCGCCGCGCCGTTGCGGACGTCTCCCGCTCCGCCGCCCTCGCCACTGCCGGTCGCCGTGCTGCTGTCGTTGGCCGGTGCGGTGCTGGGCTGCGGAGCATCCATTCTGTGCCTCGCCTCGAACATCATGTGGTCGCGCTTCTCCCTCATTGAGAACAAGGCGGAAAAGGCTGCGCGTCGACCTCGGACTGCATTGTCGGCCGCAGTTCCCGTCGTCGCAGCGTGTCAGTCCGTACCTCGAAATGACCGAAGACCGGGAAGTCCGGGTTTCTGATCTCTCCTTCCCTCTAGGCTGCTTTTCGCCCCATGTCCGGGCCCCGCCTGTGACCCCTCGGCCGGGAAGCGCATTCCCAGGAACCCGGGCACCATTCCCCCGCCCCCGCACACAGGGCGGGCTGTGATGTTTCACGTGAAACACCCCGCATGGGCCGGTTGCGCGGAATTGCTGTAGGCCCGGCCGGGCCGTTTCACCGGCCCGCCGGCCACGTTCACCCGCCGTAGGGGCAGCCTTCAACCACGACGTTTCACGTGAAACGGGATCCGCTAAAGCGGTGGACGAACGATCACTGCTTCAGACAGCCTGGCCATCATGCCGATGCCGCTCGCCGAACTTCCGGTCCGTCGCCTCACTCTGCGGGATCTCGCCGCCTGCGCCGACCTCAGCGAAGAGCGCGGCTGGCCACGCACCGAACGTAAATGGGGGCTGCTGCTCACCGCCGGCACCGGGTACGGCATCGACGACCCGGACGCCCCCGAAGGCAAGCGGCTCATCGCCACCTGCACCCTCACCTCGTACGGAACCGGCGCCCCGCACGACCCCTCGTACGCGGTCCTCGGCATGCTCCTCGTCGCCGCACGCCACGAGCGCCAGGGCCTGGGCCGCCGTATGGCCCAGCACGCCCTGGCCGCAGCAGGGAGCGCCCAGGTCTCCTTGTACGCGACCGCCTCGGGCGAAGGCCTCTACCGCCGGCTCGGCTTCACCGCGGCGGGCCGGGCCGACACCTTCCGCGGCCACTTCCGCCCCTCCGGACCGCCGCCCACGATCGCCACCCGCCCGGTCACCCCCGACGACCTGCCCGCGATCATCCGCCTGGACACCGAGACCTTCGGCCACGACCGCACCGCCGTGATCGCCAGGCTGCCCGCTCTCGCAGACCGGTTCCGCGTGGCCGAGGGCCAGGACGGACTGCTCGGCTACGCAGCCGCGTGGCCCGACCGGGACGCCGACACCGTGGGCCCCCTGGTCGCCCGGGACACCGAGACCGCCAAGGCTCTCCTCGCCTCCCTCGCCACCGGCGCCGGCCACCCTCTGCGTCTGGATGTCGACACCCAGCACACGGAGCTCGGCGACTGGCTGAGCACCCAGGGCCTGACGAGGACCGCCTCCAGTACGACCATGTCGTACGGGGCCCCGGTGCTGCCCGGAGATCCCCACCGTCGCTTCGCCCCACTGGCAACCGCCACGGGCTGAGGCCGCCTGCAGCCGGGGCGGGGATACCTTCGGCCCCCGCGCTAACACCGGCCAGGGACTACAACAGCACCCGGTCAGCGTTAACAACAATTGCAGGCGCTCATTACTTGCAAGGGCGGGCTATTGCGTCTGTCGCCTATCCTGGAGACCGGCACAGGCAGCCTGGCCGCTCCGCAGACCGGAGACTGTCCACTCCGCACACCGGAGAAGGGGACGAGGAGAGACCCGATGACCGCGACCGACCCCGCACTCACCGCCCTCGCCCAGGGCTGGTGCGCGCTGTCCCTCCTGCACAGCCGCATCGAGACCCACATCGAGAAGGCCCTTCAGGCCCGCCACGACCTGAGTGTCCGCGAGTACTCCCTCCTCGACGTCCTCAGCCGCCAGCACAACGGACCCGGCGGCCACCTCCAGATGCGCCAGGTCGCCGAGGCCGTACTCCTCAGCCAGAGCGCCACCACCCGTCTGGTCACCCGCCTGGAAGACCGCGGCCTGCTCACCCGCTACCTCTGCGACACCGACCGCCGCGGCATCTACACCGACGTCACCGACATCGGCCAGGACCTCCTCGCGCAGGCCCGCCCCACCCACGACAAGGCCCTGTACGAAGCCCTCGCCAGCGCCGCCGAGAACCCTGAACTCGCACCCCTGGTACGCACCGTGGAAGAGCTGCGCACTCCTGCCTGACCTGCGTAATCTGCGGGCATGACCACCACGGACGACCCCACGCAGCCCACCGACCGCACCGTCGCCGCGGACGAGCGGGAAAGCACCGCACCCGGCAGTCTCGTCATACGCCGCACGGTCGAGGCGGACCTGCCCTCGATCGTCGCGATGCTCGCCGACGACCCGCTGGGCGCCCAGCGCGAGTCCCCCGACGACCTCACGCCCTACCTGGACGCGCTCAAGCGGCTCGACGCCGACCCCAACCAGCGGCTGGTCGTCGCGGAGCGCGCCGGCCGCGTCGTGGGCACCCTGCAGCTGACGTTCGTCCCGGGCCTGTCCCGCAAGGGCGCCACCCGCTCCATCATCGAGGCGGTGAGGGTCCACGCCGACGAGCGCGGCAGCGGCCTCGGCACCCGGTTCATCGAGTGGGCCATCGAGGAATCCCGTGCGCACGGCTGCCAGTTGGTGCAGCTGACCTCGGACGTCACCCGCAAGGACGCCCACCGCTTCTACGAGCGTCTCGGCTTCACGCCCTCCCACGTGGGCTTCAAGCTCGCGCTCTAGCCCCGACCCCGGTCGCAGGCCCCTCCGGACACCCAGGTCCCTCGACCAGGGCTGTCCCCGGACACGCCCCGGCCCGCACCGCGCCCATCGGGCCCGACGCCGCAGGACGAAGTCACGGCGTCGGGCCCTTCGCGTGGCCTAGCCGATGCCGTGCCAGCCCCGCTCGTCCACACCGCCCGGAACCGGGGCCTGCGCGTCGTACACCGACCTGGTGAAGACGAACGACCCCAGGTCGAGGTGGCTGACCGCCCCGTCCTCGGGCCGGCGCACCACCTTCAGCGTCTCCCCCACGTAGTACCCGTCCAGCCCGATCCACGTGCCGTCCGGCCCCGCCCGGAACCGCGAGGCCCTGCCCGCGCCCCCGTGCAGCGGCTCCAACGAGAACCCGCGCCCCGGCAGCAGCCGCAGACCGAACCCGGCCGTGCCCCAGTACCAGGCCCCGGTCAGCTCCAGCAGCTCCCGGTCCACTTCCGCCTCCGGCAACGGCCGCCACACCTCCGGTACGCGCGGTTCCGCCTCCGCCACCAACGCCACGAGCTCCGCCGTCAGCCGTCCCGCCGCCACCCCGGACGTCGCGTTCGCCAGCGCGGCGGCCACCACACCGTCCGCCACGCTCACCCACAGGCCCGCCACGAACCCGGGCAGCGAGCCGCCGTGTCCCACCAGTTCACGGCCGCCGGCCTGTACCACCTGTACCCCGAGCCCGTAGGTCGCGCCCCAGTCACCGGTCACCAGCGGGGCGGCCGACGCCCTCATCTCCCGTACCGAATCCGCACTCAGCACCCGCTCGTCGCCCTCCGCCAGGAAGGCACCGAAGAGGCACAGGTCACCGGCCGTCGACCACAGCTGTCCCGCGGGAGCCATCAGCCCTAGATCCACCACGGGCTCCTCCAGCAGCACGTCCGCCCACGGATGCACCGCCCAGCCCTCCGCGTACGGCGCCTCGGGCTGGGCGCTCGTCCGCGCCATCCCCAGCGGCTCGGTGATCTCCTGCCGCACCGCCTCCGCCCACGGCATCCCGCGCACCGCCTCCACCAGGGAACCGAGCAGCGTGTAGCCGGGGTTCGAGTAGTGGTGCATCCGTCCGGGCTCATGCGGACGCGACTGATCCGTTCGTACGTCACCCAGTACGTCGGACAGCTCGGGCCGCAGGTCACCGGGGGTGCGCTCCCACCACGGGCCCGGCGTCTCCGCTGCCAGACCACCGGTGTGGCCCAGCAGTTGGAAGATCGAGATGTCACCGACGCCGGTCCCCGGAAGGTGCTTCTCCAACGGGTCCGCGAGATCCAGCAGCCCCTCGTCGCGCATCCGCATCACCAGTACCGCCGTGAACGGCTTGGTGATCGACCCGATCCGGTACTGCGTCTCCGGGTCGGCCCCCTGCCCCTCGGCCGCCGTCCCTCGCGCACCGCTCCACACCAACCGCCCCTCCCGTCGCACCGCCGCGGTCAGCGACGGTGCCCGCCCCTCGGCCTGGGCAGTGGCGATCCGGTGCAGCAGGGCCCGCCGGGTGCCGGGCAGCAGGGCGGGTACGTCGGGGTGCTCGGACAGTTCGGGGTGCGTGGAGGGTCCGGGGGGCGCGGAGGAGGCAGCTGAAGGGTTCTCGGACGCTGCGTTCGCAGAAGTAGCCATATGCCACAACTACCTTTTGCGCTCACGCCCGTCGAGCCGATTCCACAGGTCCTCGCCAAGTCCCCGAGGCGCTACACCGCCTCCACCTCACGATCCGACGAGCCCCGGAAATCGGTCGACAGCCCTGCGAAGCGCTGGGAAAGTGACGCACCATGTCGACATCGGAGCCTGTGACCGCCACGGACCTGCGTCTCATGCAAGGGCTGGCGCAGCGTGTCGCCGCGACTCGCCCGGACCTCCTGAACGCCGACACCACGGTCGGCGAGCTGGCCTGGATCTGGGGCAAGGGCCATATCAGCGGCGCCGGCTAGACGCGTCGGCTGTGGTTCTCCGCCGGTGAGCTGGTCGCCTGGGGCTGGGCGCAGCTCCCGCACCAGGTGAAGCTGAACGACGGCACGGTGCGGGACAGCACCGGCGCCTATCTCTCGTACCAGGTGCACCCCGACCACGCGCACCTGGTCGACGAGGTGATCGACTGGTACGAAGCCACGGCGGCGGGCCTGGAGCGCACGGTGATTCCGAGTGCCGCCGACGAGTTCGCCCTGAAACGCTGGGCGGCACACGGCTACGAGGACGACCGGGAAGCACTCGGCGACACCGGCTCCTGGAACCAGCTCAACGAACGCGACCTCGGCGACCTGGCGGAGCCGGTACTGCCGGACGGATTCCGGTTCCGTACCGCCGACGAGGCCGGACCCCGGGCCGTCGTCCAGGCCCATGTGGACGCCTGGTCCCCGTCGACCTACTCGGCGGAGGGCTACGAAGGCGTGCGCGGGACGCCGCCGTACCGCGGTGACCTGCACGTCCTGGTGGAAGCACCGGACGGGACGATGGCCTCCTCCGCCATCATGTGGCTCGACGAACAGAACAGGACCGCGGAGTTCGAGCCGGTCGGAACCCACCTCGACTACCGGCGCCGAGGACTCGCCACGGCGATGCTCCTGCACGGCATGCACCTGGCGAGGGCCGCCGGAGCCCGGCAGATGACGGTCGTCTGCCTGGGTGCGCCGGGCCACTCCGCGGCACGCGAGCTGTACTACGGCGTGGGGTTCCGGAAGGTCTCGCGGGACGCGCCGCTCATCAAGACCGAGCCGAAGGACTGAGCCGCGAACGGCTGAGGCGCGGACCGCTGAGTTGTGGACCGCTGAGTTGTGGACCGCTGAGTTGTGGACCGCGCGTGCGGCTCGGGCGGTCCGCTTCCGGCCACCCGAGCCCCGCGCGGCACGGCTTCCCCTCCGGGATCAGGTCTGCGCCATGTCCACGAAGCGCGAGTAGTGGCCCTGGAAGGCGACCGTGATCGTCGCCGTCGGACCGTTACGGTGCTTGCCGACGATGATGTCCGCCTCGCCCGCGCGCGGCGACTCCTTCTCGTAGGCGTCCTCGCGGTGCAGCAGGATCACCATGTCCGCGTCCTGCTCGATCGAGCCGGATTCACGCAGGTCGGAGACCATCGGCTTCTTGTCCGTACGCTGCTCGGGACCACGGTTCAGCTGGGACAGCGCGATCACCGGCACCTCCAGCTCCTTGGCCAGCAGCTTCAGGTTTCGCGACATGTCCGAGACTTCCTGCTGGCGGCTCTCGCTGCGCTTGGAGCCACCGGCCTGCATCAGCTGGAGATAGTCGATGATCACCAGTTTGATGTCCTGGCGCTGCTTGAGACGTCGGCACTTGGCGCGGATCTCCATCATCGACAGGTTCGGCGAGTCGTCGATGAACAGGGGCGCCGCGGACACGTCGGGCATCCGGCGGGCCAGCCTCGTCCAGTCGTCGTCCGTCATCGAACCCGAACGCATGTGGTGCAGGGCCACCCGTGCCTCGGCGGACAGCAGACGCATCGCGATCTCGTTGCGGCCCATTTCGAGCGAGAAGATCACGCTGGCCATGTTGTTCTGGATCGAGCACGCCCGCGCGAAGTCCAGGGCGAGCGTCGACTTGCCCATGGCGGGACGGGCCGCGATGACGATCATCTGGCCCGGGTGCAGGCCGTTGGTCAGCGAGTCCAGGTCGGTGAAGCCCGTCGGCACACCGGACATCTGGCCGCTGCGCGAGCCGATCGCCTCGATCTCGTCGAGCGCGCCCTCCATGATGTCGCCGAGCGGCGCGTAGTCCTCCGAGGTGCGCTGCTCGGTGACGGCGTAGATCTCGGCCTGCGCGGAGTTGACGATCTCGTCGACGTCGCCGTCGCCCGCGTATCCCATCTGCGTGATCTTGGTGCCGGCCTCGACGAGCCGCCGCAGCACCGCCCTCTCGTGGACGATCTCCGCGTAGTACTCGGCGTTGGCCGCCGTCGGCACCGACTGCACCAGCGTGTGCAGGTAGGGGGCGCCACCGACCTTGGTGATCTCGCCGCGCTTGGTCAGCTCGGCGCTGACCGTGATCGGGTCGGCGGGCTCGCCCTTCGCGTACAGGTCGAGAATCGCCTGGAAGACGGTCTCGTGCGCGGGCTTGTAGAAGTCGTGGCCCTTGAGCACCTCGACGACGTCCGCGATGGCGTCCTTGGAGAGCAGCATGCCGCCGAGCACGGACTGCTCCGCGTCCAGGTCCTGCGGCGGTACGCGCTCGAAGCCGCTGCCCCCGCCGCCGTCCCAGCCGCCGTCGGAACCGCGGTCGTGCCGGTCGTCACGGCCCCGGCCGTCGCCACCGCGCTTGCGGGCGGGTAGACGGTCACCCGGACCGCTGTCGGCCCAGGGGTCGTCCAAGGGCTCGGAAATAGTCACCGGGCCCACCTCCTCCCGTCCGCTCCGCGGACCTCGCTGTGCCACTCTTTCTTACGGCACGGCTCTGACAAATGAGACGCCCGACTTCCGCTTCCGGCACAACAAGTTGGGCGCGAAATGCGACGGGAAGACAGGGCGGGCGCCGGACCACGGTAGGCCCGTGGGCACCTTCAGCCAATCTGGTTATCCACAGGGCCTGTGAGCAACTCGGCACGAGCTGTGGAGAAGTTGGCGGAACCTGTGCACGGAGCGGGGGACAGCGCTGTGGACAAGTTCACAGCCCACCCCTCACCACCCACCTGACCTGCAAAAACGCCATCCACCGCCTGTGGGGGAGAAAAACTTTTCCCCATACCCCAAGATCACTTCAAACGGCGCACGCGCTGACCTCGGAATCGTCGATCCGTAAGGGTTGCAACACCATTGCATCTCTTACCTGTGGAAGATTAGATTGAGTGCATGACCCAGGCTCCCGCGGCAACAGGTACAGGCCGCCGTCGGCACGACCGCGAGATCGTCGCGCTCGCCCTCCCCGCCTTCGGCGCACTCGTCGCCGAGCCCCTCTTCCTGATGGCCGACAGCGCGATCGTCGGCCACCTCGGCACCCCCCAGCTGGCCGGCCTCGGCATCGCCTCCGCGCTGCTCACCACGGCCGTCAGCATCTTCGTCTTTCTCGCGTACGCCACCACCGCCGCCGTCTCCCGCCGCGTCGGTGCCGGGGACATGGCCGCCGCCATCCGCCAGGGCATGGACGGAATCTGGCTGGCCCTGCTCCTGGGCTCACTGGTGATCGCGGCGGTGCTGCCCACCGCCCCCGGCCTGATCGACCTCTTCGGCGCCTCCGACACGGCCGCCCCCTACGCCATCACCTATCTGCGGATCTCCAGCCTCGGCATCCCGGCCATGCTCGTCGTCCTGGCCGCCACCGGCGTACTGCGCGGCCTCCAGGACACCCGGACCCCGCTGTACGTGGCCATCGGCGGCTTCGTCGCCAACGGCATCCTCAACGTGCTCCTGGTGTACGGGTTCGGCCTGGGCATCGCCGGCTCCGCCTGGGGCACGGTCGCCGCGCAGTGGGCGATGGCCGCCGTCTACCTCGTGGTGGTCGTACGGGGAGCCCGCCGCCACGACGCCTCCCTGCGCCCGGACGCCGCCGGGATACGGGCCTCCGCCCGAGCCGGTGCACCGCTCCTCGTCCGTACGCTGTCGCTGCGCGCGGTACTGATGATCGCCACGGCGGTCGCGGCGCGCCTCGGTGATGCGGACCTCGCCGCCCACCAGATCATCGTGACCCTGTGGAACCTGATGGCGTTCGCCCTCGACGCCATCGCGATCGCCGGACAGTCGATCATCGGCCGCTATCTCGGTGCCGGGGACAAGGAAGGCGCCCGTGCCGTCTGCCGTCGCATGGTCGAGTGGGGCATCGCCGCCGGTGTGGTGCTCGGCATCCTGGTCGCGCTCTCCCGCCCTCTCTTCGTCCCGCTCTTCACCAGTGACCAGGTGGTGCACGACACTCTGCTGCCCGCGCTCGTGGTGGTGGCTCTCAGCCAGCCGATCTCCGGGGTGGTCTTCGTGCTCGACGGTGTCCTGATGGGCGCGGGAGACGGCCCCTACCTGGCCTGGGCCATGCTCGTCACGCTCGCGGTCTTCGCTCCGGTGGCACTGCTCGTACCGTCCCTGGGCGGCGGACTGACCGCGCTGTGGTGTGCGATGACGCTGATGATGGCGGTCCGGATGGCCACCCTGTGGTGGCGGACCCGCTCGGGCCGCTGGCTGGTCACGGGCGCGACGCGCTGACCTCACCGGTGCTGGGCCCCTCATCGGCGCGCTGTGCTGCTGCGCTGCTGCCGTCTCACGGCCGGTGTGCCCCGCTGCGGCGCCGGGCTGTGTCCGGACGCCGTGTTTCACGTGAAACACGGTCGGGGCGACATGCCCGCCCCGACCCCCGACAACGCAGGAAGGGCCGCACCCCGAGGGGTGCGGCCCTTCCTTCTGCTCAGACCTGCTCAAGCAGAGGTGGTGTGCTGCACTCAGGCAGCGACGACCTCGACGCCGAGCTTCGCGGCCACGTCGGCGTGCAGACGCACGGAGACCTGGTGCGAACCGAGGGTCTTGATCGGGGAGCCCAGCTCGACGCTGCGCTTGTCGACCTTCGGACCACCGGCGGAGACGATCGCGGAAGCGACGTCGGCCGGGGTCACGGAGCCGAAGAGACGGCCGGCGTCGCCGGAGCGAACGGCCAGAACGACCTTCGTGCCCTCAAGCTTGGCCTTGACCTCGTTGGCCTGCTCGATGGTCGCGATCTCGTGGATCTTGCGGGCGCGGCGGATCTGCGCCACGTCCTTCTCGCCGCCCTTGGTCCAGCGCAGCGCGAAGCCGCGGGGAACCAGGTAGTTACGGGCGTACCCGTCCTTGACGTCGACGACGTCGCCGGCGGTGCCGAGGCCGGAGACCTCGTGGGTCAGGATGATCTTCATTTTTCGGTCACCCTTTCCTTATCGCGCGGTGGACGTGTAGGGCAGCAGCGCCATCTCACGGCTGTTCTTGACGGCCGTGGCGACGTCACGCTGGTGCTGCGTGCAGTTGCCGGTCACGCGGCGGGCACGGATCTTGCCGCGGTCGGAAATGAACTTCCGCAGCATGTTCGTGTCCTTGTAGTCCACGTACTGGGTCTTGTCCTTGCAGAAAGCGCAGACCTTCTTCTTAGGCTTGCGCACAGGCGGCTTCGCCATGGTGTTTCTCCTGTGTGATCAAGAAGTGGGAGTTCGAGCTGCCCTAGAAGGGCGGCTCGTCCGAGTAGCCACCGCCGCCGCCGGAGTTGCCGGAGTTTCCACCCCAGCCACCTCCGCTCTGCTGCGACTGTCCACCGGCCGGCGCGCTGGAGGCCCAGGGGTCGTCGGAGGGTGCTCCGCCGCCCTGCTGGCCGCCACCGGAGCCGCCGCCCCAGTTGCCGCCGCCACCCTGCTGCTGGCCGCCACCGCCGTACCCGCCCTGACCGCCGCGACCGGTGGTCTTGGTGACCTTGGCCGTGGCGTTCTTGAGGCTGGGGCCGACTTCCTCGACGTCCAGTTCGTAGACCGTGCGCTTGATGCCCTCACGGTCTTCGTAGGACCGCTGCTTCAGCCGGCCCTGCACGACTACGCGCATGCCTCGCTGGAGCGACTCCGCGACGTTCTCCGCCGCCTGACGCCAGACCGAGCAGGTGAGGAACAGGCCTTCGCCGTCCTTCCACTCATTGGTCTGCTTGTCGAAGATGCGGGGAGTGGACGCGACACGGAACTTCGCGACCGCCGCACCGGACGGGGTGAAGCGCAGCTCGGGGTCGTCGACGAGATTGCCGACGACCGTGATGACGGTCTCGCCTGCCATGGGTGAACCTCTCGGCGGGGATTGCTGCTGGCTGCTGTGGTGCTACTCGGACCCGATTACCGCTGAACCGAGGTTCAGTGGGTCTCGGGGCGGAGGACCTTGGTCCGGAGGACCGACTCGTTCAGGTTCATCTGTCGGTCGAGCTCCTTGACGACCGCAGGCTCGGCCTGCAGGTCGATGACCGAGTAGATGCCCTCGGGCTTCTTCTTGATCTCGTAGGACAGACGACGACGGCCCCAGGTGTCGACCTTCTCGACCTTTCCGTTGCCCTCACGGACGACGGAGAGGAAGTTCTCGATCAGGGGGGCGACAGCGCGCTCCTCAAGATCGGGGTCGAGGATGACCATCACTTCGTAGTGACGCATGTGGAACCCACCTCCTTTGGACTCAGCGGCCACGGTCGTTCCGTGGCAGGAGGGTCGTGATGCGTACGCAACGGTATCGACTGCCACTGACAATCCCGTGGGACGAGCCCACGGATTCGTTTTCTGGCAGGGGTGACACCGGTGCAGACCGTTCAGAGTACCCGTAGAGAGGCTTCCGGTTGAAATCGGGCCGGGAGGGGACGCAATCTGTACACATCGGGGTGTGAGCGGCGCTACAGTGCGCCGCCTTCTGCCAGGAGGTGCCTCATGGCACAGGCCATGCGACGTGACTCGTCCTTTTCCCTCTTCGCGACCGACGGAAAGCCTCATCCCCTCCAGGACACACTGATGGCCGTGACACTGGTGCTGGGTGTGCTGGCGCTCGTGACGGCCATGTTCCACAACCTCCACCTGCTGAGTTCCTGGTCGGGGCTGATCGGGATCCTCACCGGCGGTTACGGGATGTTCGTGTCCGCGACCACCCGGGAGAGGTTCGTCATCGTCCTCGGTCTGGGCGCCTCCGCCGTCGGCTTCTTCCTCGGGATGGCACACGGCGGACTCTTCGGCGGCGTCCTGGGCTGAATGCGGCGTTGTCCTGGCCACACACGGCCAGACGGGGCGCTCCTTGGGCGCAGTAGGCTTCGGCGCGAGAGCCGGAGCCCCTGACCCCATGGGGACACAGCTGCCGAGGAGTGCCCCGCATGACGAGCCTGACCCTGAGGACCATCAGCCGAGAGCAGCATCTGGCATACATCCAGAGCCTGCCCGCGGCGAGCCACATGCAGGTCCCGGCGTGGGCCGACGTGAAGGCGGAGTGGCGCTCGGAGAGCCTGGGCTGGTTCGACAAGACCGGCGAACTGGTCGGTGCCGGCCTGGTTCTCTACCGTCAACTCCCGAAGATCAAGCGTTACTTGGCCTACCTTCCCGAAGGCCCGGTCATCAACTGGTACGCCCCCAATCTGGACGACTGGCTGCAGCCGATGCTGGCGCACCTGAAGCAGCAGGGTGCCTTCTCGGTGAAGATGGGCCCGCCGGTGGTCATCCGCCGCTGGAACGCGGCCGCCATCAAGTCCGGTATCCAGGACCCCGATGTGAAGCGCCTGCGCGACGTCGAGGCGTCGCACATCGAGCCGCGCGCCTTCGAAGTGGCGGACCGGCTGCGCAAGATGGGCTGGCAGCAGGGCGAGGACGGCGGCGCCGGCTTCGGTGACGTCCAGCCGCGTTACGTCTTCCAGGTGCCGCTGGCCAACCGGTCGCTGGAGGAGGTCCACAAGGGCTTCAACCAGCTGTGGCGGCGCAACATCAAGAAGGCCGAGAAGGCCGGCGTCGAGGTGGTCCAGGGCGGTTACGGCGACCTGGCCGAGTGGCAGCGGCTCTACGAGATCACCGCGGTGCGCGACCACTTCCGTCCCCGTCCGCTGGAGTACTTCCAGCGCATGTGGTCGGCGCTCAACACCGAGGACCCGAACCGGATGCGGCTGTACTTCGCCCGCCACAACGGGGTGAACCTGTCCGCTGCGACGATGCTCGTGGTCGGCGGTCACGTCTGGTACTCCTACGGCGCCTCCGACAACATCGGCCGCGAGGTGCGTCCGTCGAACGCGATGCAGTGGCGGATGCTCCGCGACTCGTACGCGATGGGCGCCTCGGTCTACGACCTGCGCGGCATCTCCGACTCCCTGGACGAGACGGACCACCTCTTCGGTCTGATCCAGTTCAAGGTGGGCACGGGTGGCGAGGCCGCCGAGTACCTGGGCGAGTGGGACTTCCCGCTCAACAAGCTGCTCCACAAGGCGCTGGACATCTACATGTCCCGCCGCTGACCCTCGGCACGCGTACGCGCGTCTCCCCAGGCGTACGCGTCCGTGCACGCGTACGTCCGCACCATCACTCACGGCAGCAACGGGAAAGGTTCCGGTCCGGCTCATGGCGCTCACTCTCTACGTCGACACCGCGCGCTGGCGGGCGCACCAGAAGTCCGTGATCGAGCAGTTCCCGGGCCTGGTCCCGGTCTGCAAGGGCAATGGCTACGGCTTCGGTCACGAGCGTCTCGCCGAGGAGGTCACCCGCTTCGGGTCGGACATCCTCGCGGTGGGGACGACCTACGAAGCGGCCCGCATCAAGGACTGGTTCAGCGGCGACCTGCTGGTGCTCACTCCGTTCCGACGGGGTGAGGAACCGGTTCCGCTGCCCGACCGGGTGATCCGTTCGGTGTCCTCCGTGGACGGGGTGCACGCCCTGGTGGGCGCCCGCGTCGTCATCGAGTGCATGAGCTCGATGAAGCGGCACGGTGTGAAGGAGTCCGAGCTGGCCCAGCTGCACGCCGCCATCGAGGACGTACGGCTGGAGGGCTTCGCCCTGCACCTGCCGCTGGACCGCACGGACGGGTCCGACGCGGTCGAGGAGGTCATCGCGTGGATGGACCGGCTGCGGTCGGCCCGTCTGCCGCTGCACACCATGTTCGTCAGCCACCTCAAGTCCGAGGAGCTGGCGCGGCTCCAGCAGCAGTTCCCGCAGACCCGGTTCCGGGCGCGGATCGGCACGCGGCTGTGGCTGGGTGACCACGAGGCGACGGAGTACCGCGGCGCGGTCCTCGACGTGACCCCGGTGTCCAAGGGCGACCGGTTCGGCTACCGGCAGCAGAAGGTGGCGTCGGACGGCTGGCTGGTGGTCGTCGCAGGCGGTACGTCGCACGGGGTGGGCCTGGAGGCGCCCAAGGCGCTGCACGGGATGATGCCGCGGGCAAAGGGTGTCGCCCGCGCCGGTCTGGCCACGGTGAACCGCAACCTGGCGCCGTTCGTGTGGTCGGGCAAGCAGCGGTGGTTCGCCGAGCCTCCGCACATGCAGGTGTCGATCCTGTTCGTGCCGTCGGACGCTCCGGAGCCGAAGGTGGGCGAGGAGCTGGTGGCCCATCTGCGGCACACGACGACCCAGTTCGACCGGCTGGTGGATCGCTAGGACGTCCTGTTTCACGTGAAACGGTGTCCTGTTTCACGTGAAACAGCAGGAAAGGGCCGCCCGCACGGAAATGTGCGGGCGGCCCTTTCGTGTGCTCACCGCTGACGGGTCAGTCGGCCACCGCACCGCCGCTCGGTGCGGTGCCCCATTGCACCCGTGGACCCTGGACCTGCTGCGCCTCGTGCACGGGCCCCTTCGCCGCCACGCCGAGCGCGAAGACGTCCGGGGCCCTGTCGAGTACGCCTCCGGAGGGATCGTCGGAGCCGTCGCGCCGTACGACATCCCGTTCCGGCAGCAGGATGTCGCGGACGACCAGGGCACAGACGTACAGGGTTCCCAGCAGGTGCAGCGCGATGGCGAGGTGGTAGCCGTCGTTGGGCAGACCCTGGTGCTTGTCCCCGCTGGTGGTGTAGGCGAGGTACATCCAGATGCCCAGGAAGTACATGACCTCGCAGGCTTGCCAGACGAGGAAGTGCCGCCAGCGGGGCAGTGCGAGGGCGGCGAGCGGGATGAGCCAGAGGACGTACTGCGGTGAGTAGACCTTGTTGGTAAGGATGAACGCGGCGACGACCAGGAAGGCGAGCTGCGCGAAGCGCGGCCTGCGCGGGGCGGCGAGGGTGAGCCATGCGATGCCAGCGCACATCAGGAGCATCAGCAGCGTGGCGTAGGTGTTGACGTCCTCGACCTTGAAGGAGTGGCCGGTGCGCTGGGTGATGATCAGCCAGAAGGACCCGAAGTCGACCTGCCGTTCCTGGCTGAAGGTGTAGAACTTCTTCCACCCCTCGGGGGCCAGCAGCATGACGGGCAGGTTCACCAGCAGCCACGAGCCCGCGGTGCCGAGTGCGGCAGCGCCGAACTCCCGCCACTTCCCGGCTCGCCAGCAGAGCAGGAACAGCGGTCCCAGGAGCAGTACGGGGTAGAGCTTCGCGGCGGTCGCCAGCCCGATGAGGATGCCGAAGGCGAGGCTCCGGCCGCGCGCCCACATCAGCATTCCCGCGGCGGTCAGGGCGATGGCGAGCAGGTCCCAGTTGATGGTGGCGGTGAGGGCGAAGGCCGGCGCGAGTGCGACGAGGAGGCCGTCCCAGGGACGCCTGCGGTGCGTGCGGGCCACGCAGACGGAGATGACGACCGCGCAGACCATCAGCATCCCGCAGTTGATCAGCCAGTACATCTGTTCGCGGAACTGCAGGGAACCGCCGGTCGGCGTCACCCAGGAGGCGACCTCCATGAAGAGCCCGGTGAGCACCGGGTATTCGAGGAAGTTCATGTCGCCCTGGAGCCGGTCGAAGTACGGCAGCAGGTTCTCGGAGAAGCCCCGTCCGACGAAGAGGTGCGGGATGTCGGAGTAGCAGGCGTGGGTGTACTGGGAGCTGGCGCCCTGGAACCAGGCCCAGTTGTAACAGGGCAGTTTCTGCACCATGCCGAGGGCGAACATGCCGATCGTCACGAGTGCCACGACCCGCACGGGGGTCAGCCGGCTGCTGCCGAGCCGGGCCCAGCGTCCGATGGGGCCGCCGATCAGCTCGCTGCCCGCGGCAGCGACCTCGTCCTGCCGCGTGGGTGGTACGGGCCGGTCCTCGTGCACGCTCGTCATGCGGGACATCCTGCCGTACGGGCCCGTGCGCGGCGGGGGCGCCGCCGCCATCGGCCACCGCACGGCCGGATCGGCACAAGGTGCCCACGGATACGCCGAGGGCCGCCGCACCGGTGTCGATACGAAGGCCCTCGGGGTACTGCGGGGTCCTGCTCAGGTGCTACGGGGCGTGGCCGACGCTATTCGTTGCCGCCCAGGAGGCCGCCGTTGTTGCCACCGCCTCCGTTGGGCCCGCCGTTCTGGCCTCCGTTGTGCGCGCCTTCCGTCGGCGGCGGTGGTTGCTGGGTCTCCCCGCCGCCGTTCCCGCCGTTGGCTCCTGCGCCACCGTCGGCCGCACCACCGTTGCCGCTGCCGGGATCCCACTTGCACTCCCAGTCGAACGGGTCGCACTCCTCACCGCCACCACCGGGGGGAGTCGTGCCGGGGCTCGGCGGGGGCGGAGTGGTCGGCGAGGGAGTGTTCTCGGGGGTTTCGGACGGCGTGGGCGAGGGAGTGTTCGTCGGGGTCGGCTCCGGGCTCTTGGCGCCGCCCCCGTAGAGGGTCTCGCCAATGGGCTCGGGCACCGGGAAGGTCGACGGCTTCGTGCCCTTCAGGGCGTCGACCATGTAGTCGTGCCAGATCTGGGAGGGGAAGGAGGCACCGTGGATCTTCTTCTCACCACCGGTACCGAACATCTCCAGGAACGCACGGTTCTTGTTGTCTGCGTTGTCGTCCATCCGGTACATGTCGATGGCGGTGGACAGCTCCGGTGTGTAGCCCACGAACCAGGCCGACTTGTTGCCGTCGGTGGTACCGGTCTTGCCCGCCACTTCCCGGCCCGGGATCTTGGCGTTGGAGCCGGTGCCCTTCTCGACGACGTTCTTCAGGACTTCGGTGACGTTGTTGGCGACGTTCTCATCGATGCCCTCGGTCGTGACCTTGGGCACGTCGTCGTGCGTCCAGATGGTGTTGCCGCCCTTCTTGACCTCCTTCACCGAGTAGGGCTCGTGCTGCTTGCCGCTGGCAGCGAAGGTCGCGTAGGCGCCGGCCATCCGGATGGCGCTCGGGTCGGAGATACCGATGGAGAACGACGGGTTCTCACCCTTGGCGAGGCTGGACTTCAGGAGGCCCGCGTTTATCGCCGTCTCCCGCACCTTGTCGATGCCCACGTCCATGCCGAGTTGCACGTAGGGCGAGTTGGCGGACACCCGCATCGCTTCACGCAGGTCGATGGGGCCGTACGACTCGTGACCGTCGTTGGTCTGGAGCCATTCCAGGCCCTTCTCGTTGCGCCAGACACTTCCGTCGAAGTTCTTGATCTTCAGCTTGTCGTCGCCGTTGTAGATGCTCTTGGGGGAGACGAGGGTGCGCTCGCTGAGGTCCTGGTTCCTGGAACCGCTGGGGTCGCGCTTGCCGTACTGCATCGCCGCGGCCAGTACGAACGGCTTGAAGGTCGAGCCGACCTGGGCACCTGTCTGGTCGGCGTTGTTGGTGAAGTGCTTCGTCGCGTCCGTTCCGCCGTAGACGGCGACGATCTTGCCGTCCCTGGGGTCGACCGAGGCCCCTCCGAACTGGACGTGCGGGTCGGTCTTCGGGCGCTTCTTGGGGTCGATCTTCTTCTCGTAGACGCTCTTCACGGCCTTTTCCAGCCGTGCCACCTTCTCCTTGTTGAAGGTGGTGACGATCTGGTATCCGCCCTCGGAGAGCTTCTTCGCGTCGATGCCCTGGTTGTTCTTGTTGATGAAGTTCGCCTTGGCCAGGTCGACCAGATAACCGATCTGCCCGCTCAGCGCGGCGTTCTTCTTCACTTGAACGACATTCGGGAATGTCTTGTACTCGTTCCGCTTCGCCTGGGAAAGACGGCCGTCCTTGACCATCTCATTGAGGATCCAGGACCACCTCTCCTCGGCCCTCACGCGGTTCTTCGCCGCGGTGGCCTCGGGGTCGATCTCGGGCGCACCGGCCGGGTCGAAGTAGGTCGCACCCTTGAGCACCGCTGCCAGGAAGGCGCAGTCGCTGGGGGTGAGGTCCTTGGCGTCCTTGTTGAAGTACGCACGGGCCGCGGCCTGGAGGCCGTACGCTCCACGCCCGTAGTACGAGACGTTGAGATAGCCCGCCATGATCTCGCTCTTTTTGAGCTTGTCGCCCACCTTGATGGAGATCATGAGTTCGGTGAACTTGCGCGTCAGGGTCTGTTCCTGGCCGAGCATCGAGTTCTTCACATACTGCTGGGTGATCGTGGAACCACCCTGGGTGTTTCCTCCTATGGCCATCTTGGCCAGGGCCCGCAGAATACCGACGGGATCGACACCGGGGTCCTCGTCGAAGGACTTGTTCTCCGCCGACTTCACCGCGTCCTGCATGGCCGGGGGGATTGCCTCGAAGGCCAACTCCTGGCGGTTGAACTCACCGCCGGTCGCCGCCATCGGCGTCTTGCCGTCGTCCCAGTAGTAGACGTTGTTCTGCGCCTTGGCGGCGTCGTGCACCTTGGGGATCTCCACCCACGCGTACGCGATGCTCCCCGCCGCGAGCAGCGCGCCCACGAAGCCGATGCACAGCCCCGTCACCTGCTTCCACGACGGCACGAACCTCTTCCACCCGTACTTCATGGAACGCGGGTAGTCGATGAACCTCTTCTTCTGCGGGCGGCCTCCCCTCCCGCGGCCGCGTCCCGGGCCCTCGTCACCACCCCGGTCGCTGCCGCCGCCACCGCGGCGGCCACCACCTCCGCCACCGCGCTGGGCGGCACGACGGGCTTCGGCCCTTCCTCCGTACGGTCGTTCCTGACCGTACGAACCTGACGGCGACCCGGCGGCACTGCCACGGGACGACGAGGTCCCACGGCGGCCTGAAGGTTGCTGGGCGGCTTTCCTGGCCGCGGCACGTCCGCCGCCTTGCGGCTGCGGAGGCTTGCGACGGTGCTCGCTCATCGAACGATTACTCCTCGGGCAGGCGAGATCGCCTGGAAGCGGCAGCTGAGTTCCGGTCCCCCCGAAATGCGGACACACCCCTCCAGAGGCGTGTCCCTACTGCGTCCGGGAGCACGACGCCCCCTTGCGTCACGCGGCTCCCGGTGTTTTGCATGCCGCACAGACTACGCACGGTCAAAACCCTCCCAGTGCCGATGTTCACCCCAAATCAGGCAAGTTGCTTCCCACGAATTGATGATGTGACGCCGTTCACCATGACCGGCCTTGTCGCCGGCGGACGGCCGTTCTATCGTCTGGATGTATCGAGTCGATACATCAGCTCGGCATAAGTGCCGGACGGTGAACGGGACTCACGGAGAGCGGCGGGAGGCGAAGGATGAGCAGACGCTCCGGCATCCTCGAATTCGCCGTCCTCGGGCTGCTCCGCGAGTCACCGATGCACGGCTACGAGCTGCGCAAGAGGCTCAACACTTCGCTGGGCGTCTTCCGGGCCTTCAGCTACGGCACGCTCTATCCGTGCCTCAAGTCGCTCGTCGCCAGCGGCTGGCTGATCGAGGAACCCGGCAGCGCCCCCGAGGACGCCCTCGCCGCCTCGCTCGCAGGACGTCGCGCCAAGATCGTCTACCGGTTGACGGCGGAAGGTAAGGAGCACTTCGAGGAGTTGCTCTCGCACACCGGCCCCGACACCTGGGAGGACGAGCACTTCGCGGCTCGTTTCGCCTTCTTCGGGCAGACGGAGCGCGAGGTGCGGATGCGCGTCCTCGAAGGACGTCGCAGCCGGCTTGAGGAGCGCCTGGAGAAGATGCGGGCCTCACTGGCCCGTACTCGTGAGCGCCTCGACGACTACACGCTCGAACTCCAGCGGCACGGCATGGAGTCCGTGGAGCGCGAAGTGCGCTGGCTGAACGAGCTCATCGAGAGCGAGCGGGCGGGCCGGGACCAACGCCGGCCCGACGACCGCGCAGCCGGTGGCCAGGCATCGGGTGACCAGACATCAGGTGATCAGGGCGGTCTGCCCCGGCACAGGGGGACCACCCCGCCGGATCCGTCCGACGACACCGCCAACTGAGGACCTGCACCCCGCAGGCCTCGTCGAGAACACACAGGGAGCAACCGTCAATGGGTTCGGTTCGCGTAGCCATCGTCGGCGTGGGCAACTGCTCTGCGTCGCTGGTCCAGGGCGTCGAGTACTACAAGGACGCTGACCCGGACAGTCGCGTGCCCGGTCTGATGCACGTTCAGTTCGGTGATTACCACGTCAAGGACGTGGAGTTCGTTGCCGCGTTCGACGTCGACGCCAAGAAGGTCGGCCTCGACCTCGCGGACGCCATCGGCGCCAGCGAGAACAACACCATCAAGATCTGCGACGTGCCGCAGACCGGCGTGACCGTCCAGCGCGGCCACACCCTGGACGGCCTGGGCAAGTACTACCGCCAGACCATCGAGGAGTCGGAGCAGGCGCCGGTCGACGTCGTCCAGGCCCTCAAGGACGCCCAGGTGGACGTCCTGGTCTGCTACCTGCCGGTCGGCTCCGAGGACGCGGCGAAGTTCTACGCCCAGTGCGCCATCGACGCCAAGGTCGCCTTCGTCAACGCCCTCCCGGTCTTCATCGCCGGCACCAAGGAGTGGGCGGACAAGTTCACCGAGGCGGGCGTCCCGATCGTCGGCGACGACATCAAGTCGCAGGTCGGCGCCACCATCACGCACCGTGTCATGGCGAAGCTGTTCGAGGACCGCGGCGTGCGCCTGGAGCGCACCATGCAGCTGAACGTCGGCGGCAACATGGACTTCAAGAACATGCTGGAGCGCGACCGCCTGGAGTCCAAGAAGGTCTCCAAGACGCAGGCCGTCACCTCGCAGATCCGTGACCGCGAGCTGGGCGACAACAACGTCCACATCGGCCCGTCGGACTACGTGGCCTGGCTGGACGACCGCAAGTGGGCGTACGTCCGTCTTGAGGGCCGCGCGTTCGGCGACGTCCCGCTGAACCTGGAGTACAAGCTGGAGGTCTGGGACTCCCCGAACTCCGCGGGCGTCATCATCGACGCGGTGCGCGCCGCGAAGATCGCCAAGGACCGCGGCATCGGCGGCCCGATCCTCTCCGCCTCCTCGTACTTCATGAAGTCCCCGCCGGTTCAGTACTTCGACGACGAGGCCTACGACAACGTCGAGAAGTTCATCAAGGGCGAGGTCGAGCGCTGAGCTCCACCGCTTTGGTGAGGAGGGGCCCCGGGCAACCGCCCGGGGCCCCTCCTCGTGCGGTGTGTGACCCTTGCTCGCATGTCCGTCGTGCGTGATCTGCGTGTACTGCTGCGCCTGCCCGATTTCCGGCGCCTGCTGACGGTGCGGCTGCTCTCCCAGTCCGCGGACGGCGTCTACCAGGTGGCCCTCGCCGCCTATGTCGTCTTCTCACCGGAGAAACAGACCTCACCTGCCGCGATCGCCTCCGCGATGGCGGTGCTGCTGCTGCCGTACTCCGTCATCGGCCCCTTCGCTGGAGTCCTCCTCGACCGCTGGCGGCGCCGCCAGGTCTTCCTGTACGGGAATCTGCTGCGCGCCGCCCTCGCAGGGGTCACCGCTCTGCTGATCGTCGGTTCGGCTCAGGACTGGATCTTCTACGCGTCCGCGCTCTCGGTCACCGCGGTCAACCGTTTCGTGCTGTCCGGGCTCTCGGCGGCCCTGCCGCGCGTCGTGGACGGGGAACGCCTGGTCATCGCCAATTCCCTCTCCCCGACCGCCGGCACTCTCGCGGCCACCCTGGGCGGCGGTCTGGCCTTCGCCGTGCGCCTGCTGGGCTGGGACTCCGATGCGGCGGTCGTTCTCCTCGGCGCGGCCCTCTATCTCTGCTCCGCCCTGGCGTCCCTGCGCATCGACCGCGAACTGCTGGGCCCGGACCGCGACCAGATCCAGCCCCGGCTGGGTGCGGCCCTCGCCTCCACCGCACGTGGTCTCGCCGAGGGCCTGCGCCATCTGTCCCAGCAGCGCTCCGCCGCACGCTCACTGGCAGCGATGACGGTGCTGCGCTTCTGCTACGGCGCGCTGACCGTGACTCTCCTGATGCTGTGCCGCTATGCCTGGGGCGAGGGCTCGAACGCCTCCGCGGGCACCGATGGGCTGGCCCTGCTGGGTCTCGCGCTCGGAATTTCGGGAGCCGGATTCTTCGTCGCCGCCCTGATCACCCCCTGGGCGGTGGGCAGGCTGGGGGCGTACGGCTGGATGATCGTGTGCGCGGCCTCGGCGGCTGTGCTCGTACCGGCGCTGTGGCTTTCCTTCGCTCCCGCACCGGTCCTGATCGCCGCCTTCGCCCTCGGCCTCGTCAGCCAGGGCACGAAGATCGCGACGGACACCGTGGTGCAGTCCTCGGTGGACGACGCATTCCGCGGCCGGGTCTTCTCGCTCTACGACGTGCTGTTCAACGTCGCGTTCGTGAGTGCTGCGGCAGTCGCCGCCCTGGTGCTGCCGCCCGACGGTCGTTCGGTCACGCTGGTCGTCGGCGTCGCGGTGCTCTACGCCGTGGTGGCGCTGGCGCTTTCCCGTTGGCGACGGAACACACGGGACGGGCGTTGTTTCACGTGAAACAACGCCCGTCCCGAACCCACCCGCTACGACGGAGCTGTACGCCTGGGGCTGTTTCACGTGAAACATGGCCTCAGTTCTGTGCGGCCCACCACTCCTTGAGCGCCGCGACGGCCTCGTCGTGCTCCATCGGGCCGTTCTCCAGGCGCAGTTCGAGCAGGAACTTGTACGCCTTGCCGATCACAGGTCCCGGGCCGACCCCCAGGATCTCCTGAATCTGGTTGCCGTCCAGGTCGGGCCGGATCGAGTCCAGCTCCTCCTGCTCCTGGAGCTGCGCGATGCGCTCCTCCAGACCGTCGTACGCCCGCGACAGGGCGGCGGCCTTTCGCTTGTTGCGGGTGGTGCAGTCCGAGCGGGTCAGCTTGTGCAGCCGCTCGACCAGCGGGCCCGCGTCGCGCACGTATCGGCGGACGGCCGAGTCGGTCCACTCGCCGGTGCCGTAGCCGTGGAAGCGCAGGTGCAGCTCCACCAGCTTCGACACGTCCTTGATCATGTCGTTGGAGTACTTCAGCTCCGTCATGCGCTTCTTGGTCATCTTCGCGCCGACCACCTCGTGGTGGTGGAAGGAGACGCGGCCGTCCTTCTCGAAGCGCCGGGTGCGCGGCTTGCCGATGTCGTGCAGCAGGGCGGCCAGTCGCAGCACCAGGTCGGGGCCGTCCTTCTCCAGGTCGATGGCCTGCTGGAGGACGATCAGCGAGTGCTCGTAGACGTCCTTGTGCCGGTGGTGCTCGTCACTCTCCAGCCGCAGGGCGGGAAGTTCGGGAAGCACGTGGTCGGCCAGCCCGGTGTCGACCAGGAGCGAAAGGCCCTTCGCCGGGTGGTCGGACAGCAGGAGCTTGTTGAGCTCGTCACGTACCCGCTCGGCGGAGACGATGTCGATCCGCTCGGACATCGCCGTCATCGCCGCGACGACCTCGGGGGCGACCTCGAAGTCGAGCTGTGCGGCGAAACGGGCGGCACGCAGCATGCGCAGCGGGTCGTCGGAGAAGGAGTCCTCGGGGGTTCCGGGCGTGCGCAGCACCTTGGCGGACAGGTCCTCCAGCCCGCCGTGCGGGTCGATGAACGCCTTCTCGGGGAGCGCGACCGCCATCGCGTTGACGGTGAAGTCGCGGCGTACGAGGTCCTCCTCGATGGAGTCGCCGTAGGACACCTCGGGCTTGCGCGAGGTCCTGTCGTACGCCTCGGAGCGGTAGGTGGTGACCTCGATCTGGTAGCCGTCCTTCTGCGACCCGACGGTGCCGAAGGCGATCCCGACCTCCCAGACCGCGTCCGCCCACGGCCGGACGATCTTGAGTACGTCCTCGGGGCGCGCGTCCGTGGTGAAGTCCAGGTCGTTGCCGAGCCGGCCCAGGAGCGCGTCCCGGACCGAGCCGCCGACCAGCGCGAGGCTAAAGCCCGCCTCCTGGAACCTGCGGGCGAGGTCGTCGGCGACAGGGGAGACCCGCAGCAGTTCACTGACCGCGCGGTGCTGCACCTGACTCAGGGCGCTGGGGTTGTCTTCGTTGGCGTTCGGCACAACAGAAAAGGGTACGTGCCCCCGCCGGGCGGAGTGTCATCGTTTTCCCCCGGCCCTGAGAGACTCTTCCGATCATGTGGCGCAGTCCGCGGCACTTCGGCGCTGCGCGCATCGTTACCATGCGTGGACGCAGCAACCGGACAACCATCAACGGCAGCCAACGAAGAGGGACGGGCGAGCGCGTGGCCGAGGCGGCAGACTTTCAGGGGATGAATCCTTCTCCTGCCCGCCGATGGGTCCGGCGTGCGGCATCTCTCATGGCCGGCGCCCCGCTCCTGGTCGGCCTGGCGCAGCTACCGGCCGCTCCGGCCGCCTACGCCGCGCAGGACGCGACGGGAGCCGGCACGGTCGATGTCGCGCTGGACTCGTTGACTCCCAACGCCCCGAAGAAGGGCGACACGATCACCGTGTCCGGGACCGTCACCAACAAGAGCAAGCGGTCCGTCACCGAGGCCAGGGTCGGGCTGCGGGTGGGCGGCAGACTCTCCGGGCGCACCCAGATCGACGCCGCGGCGGCCCGCACCGGCCTCTCCGGGAGCGGTGAGTCGGCCGAGCTGGAGAAGTACGTCGTCAAGATCCCGGAGCTGGCTCCGGGGATCAGTACGGACTTCACGATCGCGGTGCCGGTGGACAAGCTGGGCCTCGACGAAACGGGCGTCTATCAGCTCGGTGTCTCGCTCTCCGGCAAGACCGCCGGGCGCAGCGAAGAGCTCCTGGGCATACAGCGGACGTTCCTTCCGTGGGCACCGGACGGCACCAAGAAGAAGACGCAGATCACTTCGCTGTGGCCGCTGATCTCCACGACGCGGCTGTCCGCCGAAACGGGCTCGGACGAGCAGCAGACCCCGGTCTTCGAGAACGACGACCTCGCCAAGGAGCTCGCGCCGGGCGGCCGGCTGGAGCAGATGGTCTCGCTGGGCAACGAGCTCCCGGTGACCTGGGTCATCGACCCGGACCTGCTCGCCACCGTGGACGCGATGGTCAAGGGCTACACGGTCAAGGACAGGGCGACCGGCACCAACGTGCCGGGCAAGAGCCAGGCCGTCGCCAAGCAGTGGCTGAACTCGCTGGAGAAGGCGGTCCAGAGCAAGAAGGTGGTGGCGCTCCCGTTCGCGGACCCGGACCTGGCGTCACTGGCCCACCGCGGGAAGAACGTCCCCGGCTCCCTGAACCAACTGCAGCGCGCCACCGAGGCAGCCAGGATCACGGTGGACTCGACGCTGCACGTGAAACCGTCCACGGACTTCGCCTGGCCGGTCGAGGGGGCCGTCGACCCCGCGATCGTCAACACCGCCACCTCGGCCGGCGCGCACCACGTGATCGCCCGCAGCGACAGCTTCGACGAGAGCGACGCACTGCCGTACACGCCGACGGCGGCCCGGCCCATCGGCGCCGGGCGGACAGCCGTGGTCGCCGACGCTCGCCTCTCCACCGCCTTCCAGGGCGACATGGCCAATGCGCAGAACTCGACCCTGGCAGTGCAGAACTTCCTCGCCCAGACGCTCGCGCTGACCCAGCAGGACGAGGACAAGCAGCGCAGCATCGTCATCGCCCCGCAGCGGATGCCCTCCGTCACCCAGGCACAGTCGATGGCGACCGCACTGAGGGCCCTGGACACCCGGCGCTGGACCCAGCCGCTCGATCTGCCGGCGGCGGCGAAGGTCAAGCCCGACCCCGCGGCGCGGACCGAGATCCCCGGCTGGTCCTCCTACCCGGACAAGCTGCGCGACCAGGAGCTGCCCACCATCGCCTTCGAGAACATCAAGGCGACGCAGTTCACGCTGGACCGCTTCAAGGTGGTTCTCACCAAGCCGGAGCGCGTCGTCACCCCCTTCGGCAACGCCATAAACCGCGAGATGTCGACCTCCTGGCGCGGCAACGAGACCGTGGCGAGCGTCTACCGCGAGGATGTGCAGCGCTACCTGGACGACCTCACCAACGAGGTCAATCTGATCGAGAAGTCGACGGCGACCCTGTCGGGGCGCAGTGCGACGATCCCCGTGACGATCCAGAACAAGCTGGTGCAGGACGTCGATCATCTGGTGCTGCGTCTCCAGTCGACCCTGCCCGCCCGTCTCAAGCTGGGCGAGGGCGAGGGCAAGGCGGTCACCGAGCAGCCCATCAAGGTGCGGGGCGGCCACAGCCAGTCGGTCAAGATCGCCACCACGGCCAACGCCAACGGCAAGGTCCCGGTGATCGCACGGCTCTACACCGAGGACGGCACACCGTACGGACCCGAGATGCGGTTCATGGTGAACGTCAACGAGGTCACCCCGACGATCATGCTGGTGATCGCCGGCGGTGTGCTCCTGCTGGTGCTCGCCGGCATCAAGATGTACTCGCAGCGCAAGCGGGCGTCCGCACGCGGCGACCAGTCCGACGGCGGTACACCGCCCGGCGACAACACGCCCGACGGTGAGGACGCTCCGGACGGCCACGACCCCGAGCAGCCGAGTGACCCGACCCCGGACACCGGTCCGGAAAGCGGGGAGCCGTCGGCCACGGGTGAGAAAGTGGACCGTTGAGCCATGCCGTGTGAGCAATGACCGTTGAACTATGTCGTGGGCCGTCGGCCGGGGACGATGAGGTGGGGTTGCAATGAATGCGCCGTACGACGGTGACCGCGGCCAGCGCGCGGGCGGCGATGCGGCGGGCCACGCGCCACCGCCGCAGCAGCCCGCCGCGCCGGACGACCCGTATCTCCAGTCCGCGTACGACTACGACCCCTACCGGTCGCAGGATCTCTCCGCGCAGGACCCGGTGACCGAGGCGCTCTACGACCGCGCCTCGCACCCGCCGCCGCCCCCGGGCACGTACCAGGAGACGCAGCCGCTGTACCAGCAGCCGGCCGCGGCGCCGCACGCCCCGAACCCGCTGGTGTGGGCTCAGACGCCTGCGCCTGAGCCCGACGGGCCCTCCCGCCACCTTCCGTACGGGGACGACGCGCGCACCGTGCAGTTCACCGGCGTCGACGACCTGGTGACCCGGGCGAGCGAGGAGGAGCAGCCGGAGAAGGACGCCTTCGCGCACCTCTACCGCGACCAGCAGACCCCGGGAGTGCCTCCCCAGGCCGCCCCCGAACCCGCACCCGCTCCCGCACCGGCGCCGAAGAAGCCCGCGGGCCGGGCGGCGGGCCTGATGAAGTCCAGTGCGGTGATGGCCGCGGGCACGATGGTCTCCCGGCTCACCGGCTTCGTCCGCTCCGCGATGATCATCGCGGCGCTCGGTGCCGGTCTGCTCGGTGACACCTTCCAGATCGCCTACCAGCTGCCCACGATGATCTTCATCCTGACCATCGGCGGCGGCCTCAACTCGGTCTTCGTGCCCCAGCTGGTGCGGGCGATGAAGAACGACGACGACGGTGGCGAGGCCTACGCCAACCGCCTGCTGACCCTGGTCACGTTCGCACTCGGTGTGCTCACCGCCCTCGGAATCGTCGCCGCGCCGCTGCTGATCAAGTTCCTGTCGGTGCCGATCTCGAACAACCCCGCCGCCAATGACGTCGCGGTCACCCTGCTGCGGTACTTCCTCCCCACGATCTTCTTCATGGGCGTCCACGTGGTGATGGGGCAGATCCTCAACGCCCGCGGGAAGTTCGGCGCGATGATGTGGACCCCGGTCCTCAACAACGTCGTCATCATCGCCACCCTCGGTCTCTTCCTCTGGGTGTACGGCACGTCGGCGACCTCACGGATGACGGTCGAGACGATCCCGCCCGAGGGCGAGCGGCTGCTCGGCGTCGGCATCCTGCTCGGCCTCGTCGTCCAGGCCCTGGCGATGATCCCCTACCTGCGCGAGACCGGCTTCCGGCTGCGCCCGCGCTTCGACTGGAAGGGTCACGGGCTCGGCAAGGCGGCCAAGCTGGCCAAGTGGACGGTCCTCTTCGTCCTCGCCAACCAGGCCGGCGCGATCGTCGTCATCCAGCTCGCCACCGCCGCTGTCGGCAAGGGAGCGGACGGCACCGGCTACGCCGCCTACGCCAACGCACAGCTCATCTGGGCGCTGCCGCAGGCCATCATCACCGTCTCGCTGATGGCCGCCCTGCTGCCCAGGCTGGCCCGCTCGGCCAACGAGGACGACGCGGGTGCGGTCCGCGACGACATCTCGCAGGGCCTGCGCACCACGGCCGTCGCCATCGTGCCGATCTCCTTCACCTTCCTCGCGCTCGGTGTCCCGATCTGCACCCTGATCTTCGGCTCCTCCGGCACCTCGACCGCCACCAACATGGGCTTCATGCTGATGGCCTTCGGCCTCGGCCTGATCCCGTACTCGGTGCAGTACGTCGTGCTGCGCGCCTTTTACGCGTACGAGGACACCAGGACGCCCTTCTACAACACGGTCATCGTCGCGGTCATCAACGCGGCGGCCTCGGCGGTCTGCTACCTGGTGCTGCCGCCCCGCTGGGCCGTCACCGGTATGGCCGCCTCGTACGGAATCGCCTACGCCATCGGCGTCGGGATCGCCTGGAAGCGGCTGCGCAAGCGGCTCGGCGGCGACCTGGACGGTGCGAACGTCCTGCGCACGTACGCACGTCTCGCGATTGCCTCCGTTCCGGCAGCCATGGCCGCCGGTGCAGTGGGGTATGCGCTCTCCCAGGCCCTCGGCCAGGGAGTTCTCGGTTCGATCGTGGCTCTGGTCGTCGGCGGAGCCGTACTTCTCGGAGTCTTCTTCGTCGCGGCGAAGAAGATGCGCATCGCGGAACTGAACGCCCTGGTGGGCATGGTCCGCGGGCGCCTCGGCCGCTGAGAACCGGCGGCGGTCGCACAACCATCGCCCACCGCTGTGTGTCGTGCATAGCGGCGGACTGTGGGCACAATTGGCAGGGCTGCTCAACAGCTCTCAACGGATGGGGAGGCAGGAACGACGGTGGCGGAACGTAGCACGGCTGCCGTCGACGTGGCCGACAACAGCGGTGACGCTCCTTCTCCCCACGGGAAGGCATCGTCTGCCGCCGAGCCGGACAGGGCCACGGCCGACGGGGTGGCGGAAGACCAGGACACACCGGAGATGAGCACGCAGGACAAGCCCGGCGAGAAGCGGGGCACCGAGTCCGCGATCGTCGCGCCGGAGCTGCACAGCGGCCACAAGCTGGCCCGGCGCTACCGGCTGGAGGAGTGCGTCACCCGTCTCGACGGATTCAGCAGCTGGCGTGCGGTCGACGAGAAGCTGCGCCGCGCCGTCGGCGTGCATCTGCTGCCCGCCGACCACGCACGGGCCCGCTCCGTACTCGCCGCCGCCCGCTCCTCGGCGCTGCTCGGCGACCCCCGCTTCGTACAGGTCCTGGACGCGGTCGAGGAGAACGACCTCGTCTACGTCGTCCACGAGTGGCTGCCCGACGCCACCGAGCTGACGACCCTGCTCGCCGCCGGGCCGCTGGAACCGCACGACGCCTACCAGCTGGTCAGCCAGGTCTCCCAGGCCATGGCCGCCGCGCACCGCGAAGGCCTGGCCCACCTCAGGCTCACGCCCAGCGCCGTGCTGCGCACCTCCACCGGCCAGTACCGGATCCGCGGTCTCGCGGTGAACGCCGCGCTGCGCGGCATCACCTCCGAGCGTCCGCAGCTCACCGACACCGAGGCGATCGGCGCCCTGCTGTACGCCTCGCTCACCCAGCGCTGGCCGTACGAGAGCGACGCGTACGGCCTCTCCGGGCTGCCCAAGGGCATCGGGCTGATCGCCCCCGACCAGGTCCGGGCCGGTGTCCACCGTGGCCTGTCCGAGCTGGCCATGCGTGCCCTGGCCAACGACGGCGCCACCGCCTCCCGCCAGGAACCGCCCTGCACCACCCCCGACGAGCTGGCCAAGGCAGTCGCAGCGATGCCCCGCATCCGCCCGCCGGAGCCGACCTTCACCCCGCGCCCCGAGTACCCGCGGACCAATTACCAGCAAGGCACGTACGGCCGTCCGCAGGGCCGCCCCGCCGCCCCGCAGGCCGTGGTTCCCGTTCCGCCGCCTCCGCTCCAGAGCCGCACCGGCAAGGCCCTCAAGTGGGGCGTGGCCGCACTGCTCATCGCCGCGCTCGGCCTGGGCAGCTGGCAGCTCGCCGACACCCTGCTGGACCGGCGGGGCAAGAGCGACGACACCCAGACGCAGACCGATCCCAAGAGCAACCAGGGATCCAAGCCGATCGCGCCCAAGCCGCTCACCATCAAGGACGCCGTCGAGTTCTACCCCGACGGTTCCCCGCAGGCAGCGGGCGACGTGGCGAAGACCTACGACGGCGACAGCCAGTCCTTCTGGCGCACAAGGTGGTTCGCCGACGGCCCCGAGTTCGCTCCCTCGATCAAGAAGGGCGTGGGCATCGTCTACGACCTCGGCACCGAGGCCAACGTCTCCGGGTCGTCGATAGCGCTCCGGTACCCGGGGGACCACACCACGATCACCCTGTACGCGGCGAACGAGCTGTCCACGTCCGGAGACGTCGGCTCGATGAAGAAGATCGCCACCACGACCACCAAGGGTTCGGCGGCCTCGCTCAAGGCGGAGAAGCCGGTGAAGACGCGCTACGTGCTGCTCTGGATGACGGCCATGCCCCTGGCCGGCCAGGACGACTACAGCGGCCCGGGTCACAAGCAGGCCATAACCGATGTGAAGTTCACAGGCTGACTCAGCCATCAGGGGAGAGGGGGACTCACCGTTGGAAGACGTCACACTGCGGGATGCCGACGACCAGGAACTCCTGGCCCGGCACGTCAAGGGAGACCCCGAGGCCTTCGGCGAGCTCGTACGCCGACACCGCGACCGGCTCTGGGCGGTCGCCCTGCGCACGCTGGGCGACCGGGAGGAAGCTGCCGACGCGGTCCAGGACGCCCTGGTCTCCGCCTACCGGGCCGCCCACACCTTCCGCGGCCAGTCCGCCGTCACGACCTGGCTGCACCGCATCACGGTGAACGCCTGTCTCGACCGCGCACGCAAGGCTGCCTCCCGCAAGACCTCGCCCATGGACGACACGGAGCGCCTGGAGCAGCTCCTGGAACCCCACGAGTCGGCCGAGGCACCCGCGGAGCGGCAGGCACTGCACCACGAACTCCTGGCAGCGCTGCGCACCCTTCCTGCCGAGCAGCGGGCCGCTCTGGTCCTCGTCGACATGCAGGGATACCCGGTGGCGGAGGCCGCCCGTGTCCTGGACGTACCGACCGGGACGGTGAAGAGCCGCTGCGCACGCGGCCGGGCCAGACTGCTCCCACTCCTCACTCATCTGCGCGGTGGTACCGGGGGTAATGACGACTCCGGGAGGGGAAGGAACCGGGAGCCGGGGACATCCGTCCCACCGGCATCGGAACAAAGGGACGCAGGGCCGACCGGCCCTACAGCTGTGAAGGGCGGAGGTGGGCGCGCGTGACCTCCACGACCGGCACGACTCAGCACCCTGATGTCGCGGAGATCTCCGATCTGGCGGAGGGGCTGCTCTCGCCGTCCCGTACCGAGGACGTACGACAGCACCTGGACGGGTGCGAGCTCTGCGCCGACGTGGAACTGTCCCTGGAGGAGATCCGTGGACTGCTCGGAACCCTTCCCGGGCCCTCGCGGATGCCCGCCGACGTCGCCGGGCGGATCGACGCGGCCCTCGCAGCCGAAGCCCTTCTGAACTCCACAGCACCCGACACCGCCGACGAGGCCCGCTCTGTTTCACGTGAAACATCGCAGAGCGAACCCCGACCGGTAGCCCCGGCTTCCGTGCCGGACCGGCCGTCCGGGCATGCCCGCGCGGCCACCGGCCCCGGGCGGGCTTCCTCCCGCAGGCCACGCCGTCGTGCCGTGTGGGGTGCCGTCCTGGGCACTGCCGCGCTGGGTCTCGGTGTCCTTCTCGTGCAGTCCTTCCAAGCAGGGCCGACCTCTACGGGCAAGGACGCCGCCGCTTCGGCACAGAGTCAGCAGTTCTCCGGGGCTCCGCTCCAGGACCAGGTGCAGATCCTCGCCGGGAACTCACGCCCGGGAGCACTGACGACTCCCCGGGAGAAGAACGCGCCGTCGCTCGACGTGCAGGAGAACACCCCTTCGGCGAAGAAGGCGTTCAACGTCCCTTCCTGCATCCAGCAGGGCACCGGCCGCACCGAGGCACCGCTCGGCAGCGAGCAGGGCACCTATGAGGGGAAGCAGGCCTTCCTCCTCGTTCTCCCGCACCCCTCCGACAGCTCCCAGGTCCAGGCGTACGTCGTCGACGCGGCTTGCGTCGACAAGGCGCCCAAGGGCAAGGGCGAGCTGCTGCTGACGCACGCCTACCCCCGACGCTGAGTACACGCCTCGACGTACTCGGCGATCCCGGGAATGCCAGCCCCGTAGTATCCGTTGGGTGGGGTGAAAGGTTCAGACCGGGCCCCGGTTGGCAGTAGGCAGTCTGCAGAGACGAGGAAGAAACCCGTGAGCGACGTCCGTAACGTGATCATCATTGGCTCCGGGCCGGCCGGTTACACCGCCGCGCTGTACACCGCACGCGCGTCGCTGAAGCCGCTGGTGTTCGAGGGTGCCGTCACCGCCGGTGGTGCGCTGATGAACACCACCGAGGTCGAGAACTTCCCGGGCTTCCGCGACGGCATCATGGGCCCGGACCTGATGGACAGCATGCGCGCCCAGGCCGAGCGCTTCGGTGCCGAGCTCGTCCCCGACGACATCGTCTCCGTCGACCTCACCGGTGACATCAAGACCGTCACCGACACCGCGGGCACCGTGCACCGCGCGAAGGCCGTGATCATCTCCACCGGATCGCAGCACCGCAAGCTCGGTCTGCCCAAGGAGGACGACCTCTCGGGTCGCGGCGTCTCCTGGTGCGCCACCTGCGACGGGTTCTTCTTCAAGGACCACGACATCGCCGTGGTCGGCGGTGGCGACACCGCGATGGAGGAGGCCACGTTCCTCTCCCGCTTCGCCAAGTCCGTCACCATCGTGCACCGCCGTGACACCCTGCGTGCCTCCAAGGCCATGCAGGACCGTGCCTTCGCCGACCCGAAGATCAAGTTCGCCTGGGACAGCGAGACCGCTTCCCTTGAGGGAGAACAGAAGCTGTCCGGCGTGACCCTGCGCAGCACCAAGACGGGCGAGACCGCACCGCTGGACGTGACCGGCCTGTTCATCGCCGTCGGCCACGACCCCCGCAGCGAACTCTTCAAGGGCCAGGTGGAACTGGACGACGAGGGCTACGTGAAGGTGGAAGCCCCGTCCACCCGCACCAACCTGGCCGGTGTCTTCGCCGCGGGCGATGTCGTCGACCACACGTACCGACAGGCCATCACGGCCGCCGGCACCGGCTGCTCCGCCGCGCTCGACGCGGAGCGCTACCTCGCTGCTCTCGCGGACAGCGAGAAGGTGGCTGAGCCTGAGAAGACCCCTGCTGCCTGACCCCTTCCCCACCCCACACCCCGAAGAAGTGAAGGAGGCCGCCGTGGCCGGCGACCTGAAGAACGTGACCGACGACTCCTTCGACGAGATCGTCCTCAAGAGCGACAAGCCCGTACTCGTCGACTTCTGGGCCGCCTGGTGCGGTCCGTGCCGCCAGATCGCGCCGTCCCTCGAAGCCATCGCGGCCGAGCACGGCGACAAGATCGAGGTCGTGAAGCTCAACATCGACGAGAACCCGGCCACCGCGGCGAAGTACGGCGTCATGTCCATCCCGACGCTGAACGTCTACCAGGGTGGCGAGGTCGCCAAGACCATCGTCGGCGCCAAGCCGAAGGCCGCGATCGTCCGCGACCTGGACCCCTTCCTCGGCGAGTAACAACCCGCCGCTGTTTCACGTGAAACGGTGAGGGCCCACCCTGCGGGGTGGGCCCTCACCGTTTTCGCTACAGCGGCCGCAGCACCGGGTCCTTCTGAACGACGCCCAGCAGCTTGTCGAGCGCCAGCTCGACGTCTTCCTTCCAGGAAAGCGCCGTACGCAGCTCAAGCCTCAGCCGGGGATGCGCCGGGTGCGGACGCACCGTCTTGAACCCCACCGCGAGCAGATGATCGGCCGGAAGCAGACAGCCCGGCTCCTTCCAGCGGGCGTCCCCGAACGCCTCGATCGCTTTGAAGCCACGGCCGAGCAAGTCCTTGGCGACGGTCTGCACCATCACCCGCCCGAGCCCCTGCCCCTGAAAGCCGGGCACGATCGCTGCCGTCATCAGCTGCACCGCGTCCGGCGACACCGGGCTCGTGGGGAACGCCGTAGCACGTGCCACGTATGCCGGGGGCGCGTACATCACGAAGCCCACCGGAACGTCGTCCACGTAGACGACTCTGCCGCAGGATCCCCACTCCAGCAGCACCGCCGAGATCCAGGCTTCCTTCTCCAGCTCCGCCCGGCCCGCCTTTACCGCTGCTTCTCCCCGGACGGGATCGAGTTCCCAGAAGACGCAGCCTCGGCAGCGGAGGGGAAGGTCCGCAAGGTTGTCCAGCGTGAGCGGTACGAGCCGACGCCCCATGAAGGCTGTTCCCCACTTTCTTCGCCTGCCGCGCCACGAGCGGCGCTGAGCGCGCTCCATTCGTGGATCAGGCTGCCGACGAATCCGCCGACCGCCCCGATTCCCAGTCCCGCAGTCACCAGTTGGCTTCGGCTCACCGATCGCATGGCTCCGCTCCCCCTCCGAGGTGGATCACAGTGGATGCGCCGTACCACCAAGCATCGTATCCACCGGGCAATCGGACGGGTACCGACGACAAGCAAAGGGCGGGGGGGGGGGGGGGGCCCCCGGGCCCCCCCCCCCCCGCGGCCCCCCCGCGGGGTTCTGAATAAACGAGCCAACGGGGGGCCGCCGCACGGCCTCGGATGCGGAAGGCCGGCGGCCC
>NZ_JBIAMU010000031.1:0-92051 GCF_042874215.1 Streptomyces sp. NPDC004111 | reverse complement strand
CCTGCTCGCCGAGGTGGGTCAAGCCGGAGTGGCGGTACTCGTGCAGGCCCCAGCCGGTGCCCGGCCCGGCGTGCGCGGTGTGCTGGTCGAGCAGCCAGCGTCCACAACCCCGCCGCCTGGGGGCAGTTACCGAACGTCAACCTGACCTCTACCGCGCGCGACGTCTTCGACATCCTCGCCGCCCGCCAGGCCCCCGGCGGCGAGGTCCGCATCAAACAGAAGGCACTCGCCGAGCGTCTGGGGATCCCGCAGAGCACCGTGTCGCGGGCGATGAGCGACCGCGGTCAACGTCACGCTTTGGCGTCAGCCATGCCACTGGTGACGGTGATCGCCGCCACGTCGCCGGTCTCGGTCAGCCCCAACCAGACGACACCGCCTGACTGTGCCGTGAACGTAACCAGATCGGCTTGTTGTGATTCGTCGCTGATTCGCTCGCAACCGTCCGGCAGCTGTCCGCTCTCACGCGGCTCCCAACGGCCATCCACGCATGTGCGAAACGGCGCGGACAAGGTCGTCCACGCGCCAGCGTCGGCGAAGCAGCCAACATTATGGTCAGCACCGAACCGGGGACGCTCACCCGGCGGAAGCCGGTCGATGTCCTCGCCGGCACCCAGGCACATCTCCCACCCGACCACAGCAGCGTCACTGATGCGCAACCGGGTCGCCGCGCTCTCGACGCCATCGACTCGCTCGCCGAAGAACTCGTACGGGCCCGCCGCCCACGCGATCTCCACTCGGTAGACGCCTGGAGGAATGCGCACCGCCAGCTCCCGCGGAGGCCTCGTCGGCAACCCACGCTCATTTTTCCGGGTGTCGTCATCGTCCCACGGCGCATCCACCACAAGACGGCCGCTGGGTACACGGATGGTCGTCACCTCCTCGATGTTCGTCACAACGACGGGTGTTGTCGGATCGTCGTACACCGACCCGAGGCGCGCACCGGGCGTGAAGACCGTCTCCAGGTACCAGGTGGCCTCAGGCCCGGCTGCCAGCCGCGCGTCCCCTACCCACTGCATGTCTCACCCCTCCTCCCCGCCCGGCCGGGCGGCCAGCCGAAACGTACGCGGGCCCGCTGACATCGGTACTACGTACAGCGTCACGATCCGTGGGCGCTCCCCAAGATCTGTGCCAAACCCCAGAACAAGTGCTTACAAACAACCGGATACGTGCGCACCGCTTTCAAGCACCGGATCGACGCGGACAAGAACGGGTGCAACACAGGGGCTGAGATTCTGCTGGCGGGCTTTGAGGGTGCAGATGCCGCTCTGGGCTGCAATCCAGACTGTCCGGAAGCAGTCATGGTGGGATAGGTGCTGGGTCCAGGGCCCGCCATCAGCCCCGAGCCCCGCTGCATCACCCGCCGGCTGGCTCGTTCGTTACCACGCCGGTGCCCAACGGCTTCGACGAATCGGAGCATGAGAAGGACCTTCTCAGCGGTCGTGCCAGTCCTCGCGGCCGAACTGGGCAGCGCTGACGCACGTGTCCCCGGCTCTGGCGGCCTTGATGAAGAGGTTGAATTCCAGGGCTCCGATGTTGCCGTCGCCTCCGAAAGCCAACCCCAGGTCCTCCTCTTCGTGGGATTGGATATACCGGAGCAGGGCCGTGTTGACGGCGGACAGCGGCCTGCCGATCAGCCGGATTCCGGCGCACTCGACCTGCGGTCCGGTGCGCCCGTGCACGGTGACCGCGGCCAGGGTGGGAAGCCGGTCGGGGCCGTACTCGTAGTAGGCGGTGACGCCTGTGCTGTCGAAGCGGTCCTCGCGGAGCTGCCAGGGGCCAGGACGTGCGTAGCCTTCGAGGCCGAAGGCGTACGTTCCCTGCCGGGACGATGGTTTTTCTGACAGCGCGGCCGTGACCTGCTGCGGGTTCATGTGAAACCGCAGCGGTCCGACGCGTTCCATCGGTACGAACCCCCACAGGGGCCGCTCCTTCTCCTCCTTCACCGGCCATGCTCCCGTCTGCGGCGGCTTCTCGGAGGTGTCCCACCAGTCTTTCACCGGTGGGGACCCGAAGGGATCCGCCGCCAACTCAGGGGCGACAAGCAGCGCCGTGGTGAGCAGGACACCCCGGGGGCCCGTGTAGTCCTCCCCGTCGAACACATCCCGGCCCAGACTGGTGCCCAGAGAAACGCCCCAGGCTGCGACCTCCGGATCACCGCTCCAGTTCCCCCGCACAGCCACGCCCTCCCCTTGGGCATGGTGGTAGAGATCCGCACGTACCTCGGACGGCACCCGGCCGATGAGTTCGATGTCGTGCAGCCGCACCGACGGCCCTCGTTCAGGATCGACATGCACCGCGACCAGTCGGACGCCCTCGCCGAAGAAGAGCGTCAGCCCCAAGTCGTCGCAGGAACCCCAGGTGGTGCCGTTCTCGCGTCCAGAGGACAGATGGAAGCTCATACCGTCCAGAGCCTCTGACACCTGATCCGGAACCATCCCGAACCGCAACGGCCCCACTCCCCTCAACGGCTCCAGCACCCACTGCCGCTGCTTTTGGCCCGGCTTCGACCACCAGGGCATAGCCCCCCCGATTGACTTGTGTTTCCGCCCGGCACCAGGGCCGACGATCTTGCACGACACCCTAGACGGTGCCTGTGACACACGGACGGCGGAGACTGGCCGTTGCGTCCGCGGTTGTGGTCAGTCACTCGTGACAGGCAGGGGACCAGGCCGCCTGCCGGGTGTACACGGTCAGGTCGTTACGGGCAGGCAACCCATGCAGCTCACGGCGCTGCACGTCGGTCAACTCGCCCCGGAGGCTCTTCCCCATAGCGTCCCTCCCGCCCGCAGGGCGCCTGCCCACCGCCCCCAGCTGCACCGGCCCCGCTTAGAACGGCGGGTCCTCGACGTATCCCTCAGGGTCTTGCTTGCTGGTCCCGCCGCCGTTGTCCTCCGCGTCGTCGCCCCAGTCCTTGCGGGGTCCCCACCTCTGTTCCTGCTCCTCGCGTTGAGCGGCAACGCTGGGGATGGCGGCAAGTGCTTCTAGAGGGCGGTCCAGGCGTGCCAGCAGGTGCGCGCGGTCTGTGGCGGCGTTGCGGCCAGGGTGTTGTGCGAGCAGGCGGATGGCCTCGTCCAGTCGGCCGTCCTTGGCCATCAGTCCGGCGATCGTGCAGGCTCGTTCCTCGGCGTCCAGCTCGGGTGTGGCTTCGATTTCCGTGATGGCTTCGCGGCAGCGCCCCAGTTCGCCCATCAGCCACCACCGGTTGGACGGAACCCAGTCCCCGCGCTCCGCAACGTACTCCGCACTGCACTCGTCCAGCAGTTGCAGCGCCCGGTCGTGGAGCCCGTTCTCAGCGAGCAGGAGGACCACGCCTTGCAGGGGGCTCTCCCACGGGTCTTCGAAAGCAGGCCGCCCCACTGCGATGGCTTCCTCGAACCGGCCCTGCTCGATGAGGAACTCCATGAGCAGCCCCTCCTGGCCCCCCGGATCCTTGGCCGTGGCGATGTTTCCGCGCAGGATCTCCTCGGCGTCCTGCGCGCGTCCCGCCGCCGTGAACGCCTTCGTCAGAGGGCGGAAGGCTTCGCGCGCATGGTCGCCCGTGGCCGCTTGCTGCAGTTCCTTGAGCCGTCCGTGCCGGGCAAGCAGCTGTGCGTAGGACTGGACAGTGTTCTGTGGGCCGTAGCGGCGCGCGGCCACATCGTCGCCGAGCACCCGGATCGCCTCCTCGGCCTGCCCCGACCGCTCCAGGACCTCCGCTTGGAGGTCCAACGCCTCCCAGAGCGGGTGGGAACGGCCCTGCGTCTGGTGCTGGCGTGCCTCGTCGGCAAGCGGCGCCAGGAGCTCCAGCACGCGGGCGTCCCTCCCCTGCCCCTGCGTCATCGTGACCAGACAGCGCATCGTCCACCGGTCCCGCAGATACGGTTCGAGAAACGTGATCGCTTCGTCGGCACGCCCGCACTTCACCAGGGTTTCGGCGTACACCTCACACGCACCGAGCGACGACTCCTCCCCCACTGGGCGCGTCAACGCCAAGGCCTCCTCCACCCGCCCCCACGCGAGCAGAATGTCCACACCCGCAGATACGGCCGGCAGCCAGCCCGTCTCCGCGAACGGCTTCATCACCGCCCACGCCCGCTCGAACTCACCCGCCGCCCGCAGCGCGTCCACGGCACCCTGCGCGCAGAACCAGTCGCCCCGCTCGGCTGCCGCCCGGGCCACCAGGTCCACATGCCCGTGCTCAAGGAGAGAGTCCACCACCCGCGGAGGGACTCCGCCGAGCCAGTCCGCCTGCCACTCAAGATCATCAATGTTCACCGAGAAAGGCTAGAAGCCACCACTGACAATGCCGCGCCCCCCGACGGGAAGTGCGGTACACCCGGCTCAAGGACCGTCGAAGCAGTGGCCGACAGCTCCGGCCGTGACCGGCCACATGGCACTCCGGCACGCCCGCGACCTCAGCAGCCATCCGGCCTCTGATCGAGGAAAAGAACGATCTCGCCGCACTGCCGTGTCTACCGGGTCAGATCACGGCTGCCAGCAGTGCGTGCAGGTCACGACGTTGCCCGTCGGCCACCGCGATCCGAAGGATGTGCGGCATGACACCCCTCTCCAAGGGCACCTACCCGACGCAATCAACTTCACCACCTCCGCTTAGATTTTGCGTGCGATGCTCGCGAATGCCGCAGCATGATCCGGTGGGTGGTGCGCGTACCTGCTGACGGGAAACCAGAGCTGGGGCCGTCAGACCCCACCTCTGAACCTGTCTGACGGAGCTGCGCCAGCTTCCCGAGTCATCGACCACGTAAAGACGTGCTCAGGTGAGGAGACGCCAGTCCTGAGGATCGAAGCAGACGAGGCCGAGTGCCCGAGCCCGCTCCACGGCAAAGTCCGCACCCTGCTCGTACTTGCTGAAGACCATGCCGAAGTAGATCAGCGGACCGCTCGCTTCGCTAAGTAGCGGTCCGGTGGACCAAGGGATGGCCTCATCGTCTTCCTCGTCGCCCTGACCGAGGTCGGGCCAGCGCTCCAGCAGGTCACCGACGAATCGTCTGATGAGATCGGTGGGCGGGATGCTCTGCCCGCTGCATGCGGCATGAAGGGCGTTGAAGACGTCGCCTGCCATTGTGTCGTCGGAGGGGCGCGGGCCTTCCCAAACTGCCAGGTCATAGCTCATCCACACATTGTGCTGGGCTGCACTGACACTCCCGTTGCAGAGGGCCGAACCAGTCGGAATCCCGAGGCCGCCAAGCTTGAAAATGTCGGCGGGTTCGGTCGACGTTTGTCGGTGACCGCCATCGACTCTGCGGATGCCGGTTGCTCAATGTCGCTCAGTTCCGTCAACGCCGCTGGACTGCGCCGCAGAGCCGGAGTGCCCAAGGTATTGCTGCAACTCATCGACACGGCCGCCGAGAAGCGTTCCCGGAACTGGGCCACATGCGTTGCTGCTGCCCGTCGACATTCTCACCAAGCTCATCGTTCATGCACCATGGACGATTTCGGCCGGTCGTGGCCGTGTCGCGTCGTTGATGATCGATGAACTTGAGGTGCAAGCCGGGCCGTTGGCCCGGCGGCGGGTTCCCGGCCCTGACCCGGGCTCGGTGACGGAGTCGTTCGAGGCCGGCACGCATCTCGTACGCAGCAAGAACGTGAAATGGCTGGACCCGGCGGGCTACGCCCGCCGGGTCGACGTCGGGTTGCGCGGACTGAACCTGCACGGTCGGGAGATCGACGGGTGGCGGGGGCGCAACAGCCAGCGCGATTGCGCGTTCGTTGACGGCCTCTACGGCACCGGGCTGCGGCTGAGTGAGTGGGCCAGCGTCCTGCGCTTGGAGCTGCCCGCCGACGACGAGACACGCACCTACTACACCTGCCGGCTGGCAGAGGCATGCGCCAAGGGAGGACGTGGGCGCCGCTTCTGGATGCCGCGCAGCGTCCTGGTCGATGTCCTGGCCTACGAGGAAGGCGAGCGCGCCGCAGCGGTACGCCGAGCTCAGCGCGCCTGCCGCTACGATCGGCTGCCAGGTGTCGGCCTACTCCAGAATGGGCTCTGCCGCTGATCTTGTGACGCTGCGTCGGCCTGACGGCCCTGGCGGTGATGGCCGAGGTGATCGGATACCCCTCGCTGGACGGCGGGCTGATCGCCCTGCAGGCCGTGCATCAGCCGCTCGCCCAGGTCAGCGTGCCCGGGCGAGGTCCAGCAGGTGGTGCATGACCGCCACCGACAGTGCCGGATTGCCTGCGGCAGCGACAGCATGTGCCGGCAGGGTGAGCCGCCGGAGCAGTTCGTCGGCAGGCAGCCTGGGGTCGCGCACCGCCCAGCCACCCACCTCAGGGTCGTCGGCCAGCCGCAGCACCAGCTCCGGCCCGGCCTCCGGGTCGTCCAACGCGGCGCGCCGCAGACGCGGGTTGGGGTCGTCGGCGAACCGCGCCAGCCCGGGCCGGGCGAAGTTGCGGTGGTTGCGGTACCCCGACCAGTACCGGTCCTGCACCGTGGCGTACAGCTCCACCAGCAGCTCGTGCGGTGCGTCCTCGCACGATTCGGCCAATGTGCGCCGCACCCACTCGTCCTCGTCCGCGGCCAGCAGGGCCACCACGCCCGGCGTCAGGTGCGGCTGAGCCGCGAGCACCCGCCGCAGCCCGACGTGCGCCGACCGCGCGATCCGGCGGGCCGCCTCCGGGGCGGTCGCCTGCCGTGCAATCCACGGCGGCGGCGACCAGAAGTGCTGCCACACCGTACAAGGGATAGCCGTGCGCTGTTCCTCCGTCAGCTCCTCCCGCATCGACACCGCGAGCCGGACGTCGTTCTCGGGATCCTCCGCCAGCCGCAGGGCCAGGACAGTCGGTACCTCGGGATCAGCGGCGGCCTTCATCCGCACCGCCGGATCCGGGTGCGTCACCCGCTGCTCCGCCATCAGCACGGGCGGCGGCTCCTGCACCGCGACGGGCGGTTTCTCACTCTCGCCGACGATCCGCCGGATCTTCGGTTCCAGGTCCTGCGCCAGGATCTCCAGCACCCCGGCAGGGATACGGCGCTCGTACTCGAAGAGCATCACCGCGTACACGAACCGGACCCGTGGTTCCGGATCCCGCGCGAGCCGGGCCAGCACGTCAACGTCCGCCGTCGCGTTCTCCGTCACGTCCAGCCGGTGCTGGATCTGCGGCGAAGCCACCAGCAGCTCCGTCGCCGCGGCATCCAAGGTCCTGCGCTTGAGCCAGCCGCAAGGCATCGGCAGCTCGTCGAACCGCAGCAGCCGGGCCAGGATCTCCACCGGCAGCACCTGATTGCCCGCCAGCCCCTGGAGCCAGCCGTCCACCACATCGCCATCCGCAGCTGCCCGCTCCAGCGCCCCACCCCATCCGTCCATCCCGCCATTCTCGCTGCCCCGACGCCGTGGGTTCGCCGCTGGCCGACGCCACCAGGCCCGCCCAGCACGGGCGCACGCCCTGCCACGGAGGAGCACGGAAAGGGACGCTGGGGCCCGGGCGCGGCTGCCGTCGCGTTTTCGTGATCAGCGATTGCGGGGCTGCAATTTCTCCGCGTAATCCCCCCGCCCCACCGGACCCCGGTGACCGCTCAGACGGCTATGGGCGCCTACCGCTCGCGCACCGGCGACCGCGGGACTGCCCCTGCGCATGTGAACGGCAGTTGTAGGCGACCCGCAGCATCACGGCGTGCATGGGACTGCTCTTGCGCGCGTGGACGGCACTCTTCTTGGCTCCCCACTTTGCCCCGCTGGTCGGGACTGCCTTTCGATTGTCAGTGGTCGGGTGCTGGGACCAGGGCACGGAGACGGGGTGGGCAGGCCGGGGTGGGCGCCGCTGTACGGACTACCGGCTGCACCTCGCCAGGGCTGACGTGAACGGCGTTAGGTGTTTCGGCTCTGCCCGAAACACCTGGAGGCCGTCGTGCGGGCGTTCGTACGGTCGCTGTGCTCGGTTCGCCTGGCCGCCATCACAGCCTGGCCCGAACCGTGCCGGGCCGGCCGCAGCTTGGCCGCCCGAAGCATGCCGGGGCCAAGCGCTGCCCCCTGCCTCAGCGGCGCAGAAATCGGGGAACCACATGACCATGCACAGGAAGACAGCCGTCGCCGTCTCCGGTGCCGCCCTCCTGCTGGCGGGTGTCACCACCTCCACGGCTCAAGCAGCGCCGACAGCGGCCCCCTCCGCCCGGACCATGGGCACCTGCCCGGTGCACGCCAACGCCCGGGTGAACGGTGCGATCGCGGCATGGAGCCTCAAGTGCCACAGCCCGGAGTACGTAAGCGTGAACGGCAACTTCAAGGACACCAAAGCCGACGGCAAGTGCGCACGGGTCAAGATCGTGACGGCGTACGTCACCAAGCGCCACACCGCCTGCGGCAAGGGCAAGGTCGAACGTTTCAGCTACCTGATGGCGGCCAAGCGCGGTGTCGTGAAGGTCTACCTCTCCGTCGTCTGACCCCTCCCCGCACTGCCACCGCCTAGGCGCGCTGCACCCGGTACCGCTCGACCGGCTCGGCACACCCGAAAGCGTGCTGGCGGCAGCCCGGGCCAGCACCGACCGACCCGGCTGACCGGACCCCGGCGAACGAAAGGGCCGCGCACGCTGCCGCTCCCGACGGGGGCGGTGCAGCCGCGCCACCGGCCTCAAGGCTTGCGCGCGAGTCCGCCGTGCTCGCCGATCTGGGCCGGTACCGGGCCACCCGCGTGCGGACGCCAGAGGGGGACGGACACCACGCCGGGATCCAGCAGTTCCAGGCCCTCGAAGTAGGCGGCGATCTGCTCCACCGGACGCAGGAAGTACGGCGCGGCACCGGAGGCGTTGTAGGCGTCCTGGGCCCGTTCGTAGTCGGCGTCGACACCGCGCGAACCGTCGTTGAGGGAGAGGTAGCTGCCCGGGGGCAACGCCGCCATAAGCCGGGTGACGACGGTGCGCGCCTGCCCGTAGTCGGCGACGTGGCCGAGGATGTTGCTGAGGATGAGAGCGGTGGGACGGGTGAGGTCCAGCGTCCGTGCGGCGGCCTCCAGGATGCGGTCCGGGTCGGCGAGGTCCGCGTCGAGGTACGCGGTGGTGCCCTCCGGCGTGGAGGTGAGCAGAGCGCGCGCGTGCGCGAGGACCGTCGGATCGTTGTCGACGTACATGATCTTGCTCTCGGGGGCGAGCCGCTGCGCGACCTCATGCGTGTTGTCCTCGGTGGGCAGGCCCGTGCCCACGTCCAGGAACTGGCGGATGCCCGCCTCGTTCACCAGATGGGTGAGGGTGCGGTGCAGGAAGGCGCGGCTGCTGCGCGCGATGGTCGTGATCCCGGGATACACGGCGCTGTACGCGTCCCCGGCCGCCTCGTCGACGGGGTAGTTGTCCTTCCCGCCCAGCCAGTAGTTCCAGATCCTGGCGGAGTGCGGAACCGAGGTGTCGATCTTCTGCTGACCCGCCGGGCCGGACCCGGTCGTGCTGTCGGTCATGTGAGCTGTCCGTCTTTCTTCGGGGGCGCGGTCGGCCGGCGGGCCGCAAGCGGGCGTGTCCGGGTACATACAACCTACTGTTCAAAGCCGTTTGTGCGTATGTCAGTTCGCCTCCCGTCGCGCGAGGACGTGACGCAAGCCGAATTCGCAGCCTTCCCGAGTGGGGTCCGCATGTCGCTGCTCGGTCCGGCGGCTGTCTCCCCGGCCGCTCGGCGTTTCTGACGTCAGCGCGGCTCGATCAGGCCGTGCTGGTAGGCGAGGGCGACCAGGTGGGCACGGTCGCGGGCGTCGAGCTTTGCCAGTGCGCGGCTGACGTGGGTCTTGGTCGTGGCCGGGCTGATGACGAGCTCGCGGGTGATCTCCTCGTTGCTCAGGCCCGGCGCGACGAGCGCCACGACCTCGCGTTCGCGGGTGGTGAGCTGGGCGAACACATCCCCGTTGACCGAGGCGGCGGGCTTCGTCATCCGGGCGATGAGGCGCCGGGTAAGACCGGGGGACAGCAGTTCCTCGCCACCCGCGACGACCCGCACGCCGTGCAGGAGCTGGGCCGGGTCGGTGTTCTTGAGCAGAAACCCGCTCGCGCCCGCGTTCAGGCCTTCGATGGCGTAGTGGTCCTCGTCGAAAGTGGTGAGGATGAGGATGCGTACGCCGGCGAGCGTCGGATCCGCGGCGATTCGCCGGATGCCCTCGATGCCGTCCACACCGGGCATCTGGACGTCCATCAGTACGACGTCGGGGTGTGTGGTGCGGGCGAGTTCGGCCGCGCTCGCGCCGTCGCCCGCCTCACCGACCACCGTCATGTCGGGTTCGCTGTCGATCAGCACCCGGAACCCGCCGCGCACGAGGGCCTGTCGTCGACGATGAGTATCTTGATCACGCGCTGTCCCAGGACGCGGCATGAATGCTCCGCCCCCTCCCCCTGCGGGGCACCACCCTTTGTGGTCGGAGAACTTCCAGACCGATCCCGGGACGCTGTCGCGACTGCTCCGTAAGCTTCGGCAGATGCCGGTGCTGGAGGAGATCCTGGAAGCGGCCGGGGACATCCTCAGCGAACAGGCCCCGGCCCCACCCGAACTCCACCCCCTGACCAGCCAGTTGTCCGCAGACCTGCGCCGGATCGTCGCCCTCGCAACGGGCGGCCGGGGCAGTGGGGACACCACCTGCAGAAACTGGTGGGCCGGGCACAGCAGCAGGTCGCCTCGGCGTGGCCCGAGCAGCCCGAGGGGCTGCGGATGTGCCTGCGGCAGGCGGCCGGCGTGGTGGAGGCCCTGGTCGACCGCCTCACCGAGATCGATGCGCTGGACGAGGTCGCGCCGGTCGATGCTGCCGACCGCGTCCACTGCCACCAGGCGGACACCGAGCGCGCGCACGCGCGCCCGGTCCAGCGCCCACCTGTAGCTCCGTACTACGTCCCGATTCTGGAGAAAAGCACGTGAGTAATCCGGCACAGGAAACCAGCACTGCCCGCACGGCCCCCACCCCCGAGCACGAGCCCGCCATCGACCCCGTGGCGGTGCGCGCCGGGTGCACCGAGATCCTCCAGTGGCGGATGCCGCCCGAGCACCGGCGCATCCGCGAAGCCGCCAGCGACCTCCACACCTGGTACTGGAACCTCGCCCACCACCTCGATCCCGCCCTGTTCACCCCCGCAGAATGGCCGGACCACCTGGCCGTCCTCGCCCGGGGCCGGGAGCTGGCCGGTAACGCATCCCTGGTATACGGCACCGGAGCGAACGCACCGCTGGAAGCCCTGGGGCACGTCCAGGCCCTGGCCCGGTGCGTGCGCGCCCTCGCACACACCCTGGAAACCCAGCACCACCTCACCCCCGCCATCCGCCGCCAACGCGAACGCACAGCCCGCCCCCTCAACAGAGGCCCGCGATGAACGCCATCGCCGCGAACGCCGACTGGATCACGGTCATCATCAACCGGGCCACGCACCAGATCGGTCAACCCACAGCCCAACAGACCGCCGAACTCGCCACCGACCTGGTCACAGCGGCCAACACCCTGCTGCCCCAGCTCAACCTCAGCCGAGTCCCCCAGCCCCGTCGTGCGCGGCTCGCACGCGCGGTCACCACCACCCGGATCCTCATCACCCACCGGCTCAACGGCCTGGCCACCGACGGCGACTTCTGCACCAACCTCGGCTGCCAACTACGCCGCATCCAGTACGCCATCCACCACTACAACCCACCACCCCGTTATGTTTTCCGCGGTCCTGCAACGGGACCGCCTGGCAGTACGCCCTCGACGGACGCGGGCACCGCTGGAGCCCGCCCGCCGCCACGGCTGGGCTCCGCTTCGACGCCTTCACCGCGCAGCGCCCCGGCGAGTGGTCACAGCGGCGACGTCGGGCGTCGTTTCGCGGTGACTGCGGAAGTCACGCTCGGCGGCGGCAACTCGGAGGGGGTGCGGGTCGGCGGCTTCTGCTGGAGCGGCGCGGACGCCCGTCGGTTTTGCACCACAGGAGGTCGGCTGGCGTGCCATTGCAGGGCGCGGCCCGCCGCGCGCGTGAGAGCGCCCAGGAGCGCGGTGTCGACATGGGCCAAGAGGCCGGGGGAACGGTGGTGCAGGGACAGCACGCCCAGGACCGGCCCGCCCGGCTGCCCCAGGGGCAGCGACAGCACGGCACGGCTCTGGGCATCCAGCACGGCCTGCCGGCTGCCGTCGGTGAACAGGGAGCTGGTGCGCACGTCATGCACCCACACCGCACAGCCGCTCTCGGCCGCCTGGCCGCACGCGGTGCTCCGGTCGGCCACCAGCGCAAAGTACGTCAGAAACGGTGCGCTCATGCCGCGGTGGGCCACCAATTGCAGCCCCCCGTTGGCCGGGCACGCCTGCTGTGCATCGCACCGGGGCACGTCCAGCACCTCCGCCACGCACCCCGCCAGGGCATCCAGCAGTGTCGTTGGCGGTGTGCCGGCCAGGAAGTAGGGGTCGAGGAATTCCAGGCGGGGAAAGCTCGTTTGGTCCCGCGGGCTCTCCAGGGCCTTGATCTGGATCTGGCTGGCCATGCGCTCGGCATCCACCTGCCGCTGCTCCGCATAAGCCCGCGCGTGCACGGCCCGCTGTGCGGCCAGCGCGGCAGCCTCGTTGTGCCTGCGCACTCCACCCCCCACCCTCAACCGGGCGCCCTGGGCAAGGACGCAGGGCCCTCCCACGATAGCGAGCGGCAGGGGAACCCGTCCCCGGTGAGCGCAGCGCAGGACGTCGTCGTGGCCGGGACTGCTTATCCGGAATGGTCTCCTGGCAACCTCAGGCGGAGCGATCACGGTTGTGGCCGAGTCCACAAGAAGTGGGACAGCCCCCGCAGTAGGTGACACAGCCAGGCGAGGGGCCCGCCGCCTGGGCCCTGTGGGCCGACGACCACCCCGACCGCCCCGACTGGACACTCACCGCCTCCCGCCACCCCCCAGCCCCCTGCTCGCCTCCCTCACCGAAGAACTCGCCGACATCACCCGCACCCGCGCGCCGGCACCCCCCGACCACCGGCCCGGACTGCACCGCACCCTCGGCACCCCGCCCGCTCCGGCTCCCGCCGCCCCGTCCCCGTCCCCGCACCGCGCTCGCTGACCGGCCGGGAGATCCACCAGGGAACCCGCCACAACAGCCGCACCCCACGCTACGAATCGAGCAGCACATGCCCTCCGACGCCCCCGCCGGACACATCCTCTTCAGCAAGCACCCGCGGCACCCCAGCGCCGTCATCGCCGCCCTCAGCGGGCGCGGAGCGTGAAGCGTGTGGCCTGCAACACCGGATCTGCGCTGGACTCGCCTTCCTCCAGACGCAGGCAGGCGGTGACCAGTTGCCGGCGGGAGAGCCCGGCGAGTTCTTCACGCAGGACCGGATCCGCGGTGATCAGTACTGCTTTGAGTTGGTTTGCAGCCTGTCTCCGTGCTTTGACCGCGGAATCCTTGGCATTGAGGCAAAGGCGTGCGATCTCCGCAGGGCCGTCCCGCGACTTCACCTGGGATCGCGCGCGACAGCTGAGCACTGCGCGGGCGGCGGCCTCGGCGTCCTTCCCGTCCGACTTGCTCTGCCGACGGCGGGCCACACGCCCGGGACCCGGTGCTTCGAGGAACTCCAAACCCTGGGCCAGCAGAGAGCGGGACAAGCCCGCGCCGTAGCTGGCGGACGACTCCACTCCCGCGCACCGGACAGCTCCCAACCCGACTGCCGACGCATAGAGTTGCCGGTAGCCCTGGGCGGTGGCGGGGAAGCGTTCAATCCCCAGGGTCCTGCCCGTCATCGAGAGCACGGCCGCCACGTGGAAGTCGCGGTGCGTGTCCACCCCCAGCACGGCCCCATTGCCTGCAGCAGTACCCGCAGGACGGGCAGTGACTGGTGTGCCGATCACTCATCACCCTTGCCCGATACGTGGATGGTGGTCACGCCGCTGCTCGGACGAACGGTCTCAAGTGAGACTGTGCAGGTCAGTCACGCATGGCAGTGGTCTGGACACGCTTGCCCGAACCAGCGTTCAAGCGCACCACTGGGTTGCGTCGGCGACGCAGGATGGTCAGGACACTCCGGTCCGTATTTCTCGGGAGCCAGCCGACGGCAATGCAGTGATGTTCCTGGCTACTTTCCGCATTCACGCGATCCCTACGCCGGCAGCCGAGGCGGCCCGACATGGCAACTGAAGCCCCGCAGCGCTCGCGCGCCCCGGTCGCACGACTTCCTCGGATATCGCCGCCCGCGCACATTGCGCGCGTCAGCGATGCACAACAAGCCGCACCTCGGGACTTGACCGCACAGTTGCCCCCGTCAGGACTATGTGGGCAGCCGCACCACCAGCATCCGAAAGCTGCGGGACTCCCCGTTGTCAGCGGCAGGGTCTACCGTTTCCCGGCATGGCCAATGATGTGTTCCACACGCGGTACAGCATCAAGATCGAACTCACGCATCCGGACCTGAGGCATCCCGACCGCCCCCGCCTGCTCGACGGGGTCACCCAGCCGATGGACTGACCTGACCACCCCACAGCAAGGACCACGGAAGGTACTGCTACTCCTCGCAAACGTTCGAGCGGTACACGAATGTGGTGGTCACGGCATTCGACCCGCCCCCTGACGCTCACATCGGAGGGAAGGGAAACTCTTCACGTCCGCCTCGCGCGGACCAAAGGCCCTGGAGGTCCGTGATGAAACTCAAGAACCATCAGGAAATCAACGTCGTTGTCACAGCCGTGTCACCGGTCGGGGCCGAGGTCCACGCGGCAGGCGCCAAGGGATTTGTCGATCACGTGAAGCACCCTGCCTGGCGGTCGCACGACGTGCCTCCGCCCAAGGTCGGAGACCGCTTGCACGTCGTGGTTCTGGACGAAACGAGGGCCCCCGTGCGGCTGAGTGCGCTGGCGAGCGATATCGATATCGCTCGCGCACTTCGCTCCCAGTACTGATTCCTAATGCTGTTTGTCTAGCCTCGTGAGCGGTGGCGGTGCGAGTTCGTAGGTCCGTCCGTCGGGGAGGAGGGCCCACAGGACGCTGACGCGGCGGCGGCCAGGGTGAGGACGGCTCTGGAGATGACGCTCATGCGATTGGGGCTGATGCGGGATCTGCGGATGACCTGCCAGGACTTCAGTCGTGCCATGCCACGCTCGACGGGTGCTCGGGCTGCGGGCAGGGCCCTGTTCCGGGTCCGCTCGGTGGGTGTGAGTTCGCCGCCTGGCGGGCGGCGCTTGGCGGTGGTGCCCCAGTCGCCGGCACCGATGCAGGCCATGTCGGCGAGGATCGGGACGCCCTGGCGTTCGCAGATCCGGACGATCTTGTGGGTGCGGGCGGCTGTCAGATCGTGGGTCCGGCCCGGCGGAGCCCGCGACAGCCACAGGATCTCGCCCGCCGGGTCCGTGACGACCTGCACGTTCACCCCGTGCCGCTGGTGTTTCGAACAGTAGTCGGCGTTGCCGACGCGCTCGCACTCGGCGAGCGTACCGTCCAGGAGAACGAAGTCCGGATCTGCCGTCAGGCCTCGGCCTCTCCCACGTGACGGGAGACCCAGAACTCGCACGTGACTTGCGGCCCCGAGCCTCCACTCAAGCTCTTCGGCGTGCTCAGCCTTGAAAACGACCGAGGTGGATTCACCGGCGGGGAGGTTTCCGGGCTCGTACGAAGGGTCGCGGGCCTGGGGCTCCGCCCGGCGGGTGCCGGGCGGGGGTGGCGGGTCAGTTGGTGCGGGCGGCGCGGAGCATGCTGGGGCCCTGCTGGATGAGGCAGGCGGCGCTGGGTGCGTAGACCTCGTCATCGGTCCGGCCGATCGAGGTCGGGGTGGACAGGCCGTCCTTGGCGGCCAGGGGGTCTTCATGGTGCCGTCGGAGTTGATCAGGGTGACTTCGCTGATGGGGCAGGAGAGAGCGAGGGAGAGCCTTGATGGCCTGGGACGAGGCGCCGGTGCCCTCTCAGATGATGCTCTCGCCCGCTGCCGGTGACGGGCCTGACCCCGCTCCATGACGAAACGATGACAGCGGTCCTGACCTGGTTTTTCCTCGGCTTTCCTGGAGGACATGAACACCACGCACATCCCCTCCCCCCGCTTCCTCCCCCGCCGCGGCACCACCCTCCTGACCGTGGCCGCCGCCGGTGCCGCCGTCGCCCTGACCGCGTGCGGCGGCGGGAAAGCCGCCCCCTCCGCTTCGTCCTCCTCCGGTGCCGTCACGGCGGAGGCTCCCGCCACGCAGGGCGAGGCAAACGGCAGCAAGGCGCCCAAGATCCTCTGGATGGGCGACTCCATCGGTGAGGCGGAGGCCCCGGCGCTCGGTGCGGCTCTGAAGGCTTCCGGGGCCGAGTTCAAGTCGATGGCAGCCGCCGGAGGCGGCGGGGTCATCGGCGAGATAGCCGCTCCGACCTGGGAGCAGCTGCCGAAGGAACTGAAGTCCTTCTCCCCGGAGGTCGTCGTGTACCAGATCACCACGTACGACTGGGGCACCGCAGCCGAGCAGAAGGCCGGCTACAAGAGGCTGGCCAAGGCCGTCAACGACGCCGGAGCCGAGCTCGTCATGGTGTCCGCGCCGCCCTTCAAGATCGACGACTTCTACAAGCCGAACGAGGCCGCGATCAAGCAGGCTCCGAAGTCGGCCAAGGCCGTCGCGGACAAGAGCCCGGGCAAGGTCAGGTTCGTGGACGCCTCCGCCCTCTGGGGCACCGACTCCGCCGCTGCCAAGGCCCAGCGCAGCAAGGACGGTATCCACTCCTGCCAGCAGGGTTCGGCCGCGTTCGCCAAGTGGCTGAGCGGCGAGCTGGGCCAGCGCTACTCCTTCGAACCGGCTCCGGCCGACACGTGGGCGACCGGCGCGTGGACCGGCGACAAGGTCTACGGACCCCTGGGCTGCAAGTAGTCCCGTGAGCCGGGGCCCCGCCAAGGGCCCCGGCCGCCCGTTTCGCGAGGAGACCCCGTTCAAGGAGAGATGACCCGACCATGCCCGCCGTCCCGCCACCCCGTGCCCTCCCGCCCCGCCCCGCCTCGGCCGACGGACTCGCACGCGCCGCACGTCCGGGGACCGTCCACCACCTCCGTGGGGCGGGCCCGGACCGTGGCAAGCGGCACATCGGGCCGCTGGACGGCCTGCGCGGCCTCGCCGTCGCCGCGGTCGTCTTCTTCCACGCCGGGCACTTCGACGGCGGGTTCCTCGGCGTCGACCTGTTCTTCGTGCTCTCCGGGTTCCTTATCACCGGTCTGCTGCTGAAGGAGCACGGTGCGCACGGCCGGGTGGACCTCGTCGCGTTCTGGGGACGGCGGATGCGCCGTCTGCTGCCCGCGCTGGGCGTCACCGTCGCCGTGTCGCTGCTGCTGGTGTGGGCCTTCGGTACCGTCACGATGGTGCGTTCGGCGCTGGACGACGCCCCGTGGGTGATCGCCGACGTCGCGAACTGGCACTTCATCGCCGACCAGGTCGGTTACTGGGAAGCGGGCGAGACCCGTGTCTTCAGCCATCTGTGGAGCATCGCCGTCGAGGAGCAGTTCTACGTCCTCTGGCCCGTGATCCTGATGCTCCTGCTGCGGGTGCGCGGGCGGCGCGCGAAGTCGATGCACGGGCGGGTCGCCCTGGCGGCCGCCATGGGTGCCGTCGCGTCCCTCGTGCTGATGATCGTCCTGGCCGACCCGGTGGACAGCACGCGCGTCTACGAGGGCACCGACACCCGGGCCTTCTCTCTGCTGCTGGGCTGCCTGATGGCGACCGCCCCCGCCACCCGCCTGCTGGCGCGGCTCGGCGACCGAGCGGCGTGCTGGTGCGCGCCGGCGCTGGTCTGCGCGCTCGGCGCGTACTGGGTCCTGGCGGACGGACAGAACTCGCCCTCCCTCTTCCAGGGCGGACTGTTCCTGCACGCCCTGGGTGCGGCACTGCTCATCGGGTTCCTGGCGCAGGCCCCGGACAGTCCCGTCGGCCGTCTGCTCGGCTGCTCCGTACTGCGCCGCCTGGGAGCCCTGTCGTACAGCCTCTACCTGTGGCACTGGCCGGTGTTCGTGCTGCTGAACGAGGAACGGCTCGGCATGACGGGGTGGCGCCGTACGGCGGTGATCATGGCAGTCTCCCTCGGCGCCGCCCTCGTGTCCATGTACGCCGTCGAAAACCCGTTCCGCTTCCGGGCCCGCTGGGCACACGGCCGACGCGGGGCGCTTGCCCTGGTCGTGGGGGTCGGTCTCCTCTTCGCCCTCTGGGCCGCCATCCCCATGCCCGTACTGGGCGAAGGCGCGGTGGACCTCACCCGGCTCTCGGCCGGACGGTGACGCCCGGTTCTCCGGTGGCGGTGGCGCGCACCTGCGCAAAGATGGCTGAGTACGGAGAAAGGCTGGTGCGTCACGATGTCCCGGGTGCTCTTGATCGAGGACGATCCCGCCGTGCAGCGAGGTGTCTCGCTGGCACTGCGCCGCCGTGGGCACGAGGCCGAGGTGGCCTCCAGTGGTGAGAAGGGCCTCCAGTCCATCGAGTACTTCGAGCCCGACCTCGTCCTGCTGGACCTGATGCTCCCCGGCATGTCCGGCCTTGAGGTCTGCCGCCGCATCCGGGAACGGCACCAGCTCCCCATCATCATCCTCTCGGCCCGCAGCGACGACATCGACCTCGTCGTGGGCCTGGAGGCCGGTGCCGACGACTACATCGTCAAACCGGCCAGCGGTGAGGTCATCGAGGCCCGGATGAAGGCCGTGCTGCGCCGTGTCGTGTCCCAGGAGGCCCCGCCCGGCGCAGGGCAGGACTCGGTGCCGCACGCACCGGAGACGCTCGGCGCGCTGACGCTGGACCGCAACGCGCTCCAGGTCACCAAGAACGGCCAGGACGTGGCGCTGGCCCCCTCCGAGCTGAAGCTGCTGCTGTTCCTCTCCGCATCCCCCGGCCAGGTCTTCAGCCGCCAGCACCTCCTCGAACAGGTCTGGGAGCACAGCTTCTACGGTGACGCCCGGCTCGTCGACGCCTGCGTCATGCGGCTGCGAGGAAAGATCGAGGACGATCCCCGCCGCCCGGTGTACGTCCAGACGGTGCGCGGCTTCGGCTACCGCTTCGGGCCGCTCTCCGCCGAGACCCGGCCGCCCACGGAGGACGGCGCCCCCGCATGAGAGTGCCGCTGCCCCGAGGGCTGCGCACGCGGCTCGTCGTCGCGTTCCTCGCGGTGTCGGCGCTGAGCGCGCTCATCACCGCCCTGCTGACCTACCGGGAGGCCCGGTCGTCGATCCTCGCCCGCAGCCAGAACACGGCAGTGCACGACCTGCGGGCCCAGCTCAACTCGCTCGCCCCCGACCTGCCGTTTCCCCCCAGCGTCCAGGACCTCCAGAACTTCACCCTCCAGCTCGACCGGGCGGGCGGCTCCCGCTCCTGGCACACCACCGCCGCCTACCGGGACGGCCCCCTGGTCGCCGCCTCCGAGGCCCGTTCTCCTCTGCGGGTTCCCGCCGCGCTGCGCACGGCCGTCAAGGACCAGGACACCAGCGTCCGCCAGCGCACCGACCGCGACGGGACGCCCTGGCTCATGATCGGCATGCCGGTCCACTACGCCCCTGAGAAGGGCACGACGAACAAGACCTCCGGCCTCGTGGTCTACGCCGACTTCTCGCTGGACGACGACCGGACCGCCATCGACTCCCTCGCCGCCGCCGCGCGGTCCGGGGCCGTGCCCGCCCTCGCCCTCGCGGTGTTCGCGGCGCTTCTCGCCTCCCGCCGGGTCCTGCGGCCCGTACGCGGTCTGCATCACGGCGCGGAGAAACTCAGCGCGGGCGCGCTGGACACACGGCTGCCGGTGACCGGTCACGACGAGCTCGCCGACCTCACCCGCACGTTCAACACCATGGCCACCACCCTGGAGGAGAACGACGCCGAGCTGCGCCGCATGGAGGCCACCTCACGGCGCTTCGCCGCCGACGTCGCCCACGAGCTGCGTACGCCCCTGGCCGCCATGGCCGCGGTCACCGAGGTGCTCGACGAGGACGCGCACAGTGGCCTGCTGCCCCCGGACACCGCCGACGCGGTTCTCCTGATCAGCAGCGAGACCCGCAAGCTCGCCCGCATGGTCGAGGACCTCATGGAGGTGTCCCGGTTCGACGCGGGCGCGGCCCTCACTCAGTTCGACGACGTCGACCTGGGCACGCTGGTGGAGAAGACCCTCGCGCTGCGCGGCTGGCCCGCCTCCCCCGGGCAGATCCGCGTCGACGTGCCCGCAGGTCTCCGCGTACGGGTGGACCCCCGGCGCATCGACGTCGTCCTCGCGAACCTGATTGGCAACGCCCTGCACCACGGCAGCCCGCCGGTGGTCCTACGGGCCCGCCCCGACGCGCCGACGGACACGGCCGACGGACCCTCCCACGCGGTGGTGACGGTCACCGACCACGGATCCGGCATCCCCGAGGCCGCGCTCCCTCACGTCTTCGAGCGGTTCTACAAGGCGGACTCCGCCCGGCCGCGCTCCGAGGGCAGCGGGCTCGGTCTGGCCATCACCGTGGAGAACGTCCGGCTGCACGGGAGCAGGCTCACCGTGGCCAATCCCGCCGACGGCGGTGCGGAGTTCACCTTCACGCTGCCCCTCTCCGTTCTGAACACGGGGGAGCCGGGAGACCTCAGCGAGCCGGGAGACCCGGAAGAACCCGGGCGCTTCGAAGGGACGGAACGATGACGAGGACCCCCGCAGCTCGCCGGGGCCCCTGCGGGCCCCTCCTCGCTTCCTCCCTCGCAGTCTTCCTCGCCGCAGTTTCGGGGTGCGGAGTCGGTGTCACGGGGCCCGAACCGGCCGGAGCGCCGGCTTCCGGGGTGCAGCGGCCCGGCATGTCCGCCGACCAGATCCGGCTCTACTTCGTCGGCCCCTACGGCCTGCGCGCGGCGTCCCGGCCCACCGACCGGCCGCCGTCTCCGCAGCAGGCCCTCGACCTCCTGCTGGAGGGACCGACGCGGGCCGAACGGGACCGGGGCCTGACGAGTGAGGTGCCGCCGATGGGCGGTCGGCTCAGCGCGTCGGCCCAGCCGGACACTGTGGACGTGTACCTGCCGGTCACCATCAGCGATCTCCGGGTCGCGGCCGTCAGCCAGCTCGCGTGCACTGCCGCCCACTCCGACGTACCCGGCGGTAAGGCCCCCGAGAACGTCAAGGTCCGTTTCCACGAGAACGGTATCTCCACGTCTGACCCCTGGTCGGCACGCTGCGACCCGAGCGGGAACGCGATTCCGTACACCGGTTCCTGACGCACGGAGTCAGGACTGACCGCGCGAGTCCCACTCGCGCGACGAACAAATCCGCTTGCCTCGACCATTCCATGACCAAACGATGACAACCGGAAAATAGCGACCATTCTCTTGTTTTCGTCGAAGGCATGCACCAGCAATCCGTTTCACGCGTAATCACAATCGCCGCACTCGCAAAGTCGCGCCGCGTTCTCTTCGCCGCCCTTGCCGCCATCATGGGATTTTCAGTGCTGTGCATAGGCATGATGGCCACCGGCCTCTCGTCCGAATCGGAAGTAGCGGACGCGAAGGGGGAGTTCGCGGCCTCGGTGGGCACCGACGACTCACTGCCACAGCCCAAGGTGGACATGGCCATCGTCCGGACGTCGCAGGACGAGGGGAAGACCGTCAACCTGACCCTTGACGACGGCCCCGACCCGAGGTGGACACCCAAGTTCCTCGACCTGCTGAAACAGCACGGGGCCAAGGCCGTCTTCTGTGTGACGGGCCCGAACGCCGCCGCCCGCCCCGACCTGGTGAAGCGCATCGTCGCCGAAGGGCACCGGCTCTGCGACCACTCGGTGAGCCACGACACCGCCATGGACGGCAAGCCCGTCGCGTATCAGGAGAAGGAGATCCTGGACGCGAAAAGGATGATCGACGAGGCGTCCGGCGGCAAGCGGATCTGGTACTACCGCGCCCCCGGCGGTGCGTTCACTCCGGAAAGCCGTCAGATAGCCGCCGCACATTCCATGGTCAATCTCGGCTGGAACGTCGACCCCCGTGATTTCGAACGACCGGGCACCGAGCGCATCGTCGCCGCGGTCAAAGCCCAGATCACCAAGGGACCCACCGTCCTTATGCACGACGGCGGCAGCAATCGCACCCAGTCCCTCGCCGCCTTGAAAGAACTCCTGCCCTGGTTCAAAGAACAGGGCTACGCCTTCAGCTTCCCCAAAGCCGACTGATACACCGCTTCTCCCCACTCCAGTACCGCTCACCAGAAAAGGCATCCATGAGCAGTCAACTCCTCACACGTGACCGCCGTGTCCCCGCACACGCACGTACCCCCGCGGCCACCCCCGCCGCAAAGGGGCAGGCTCCTGGGAATCGACATACTGAAGTCTTCTCAGCACGTAGATGACGTGGTTTCGGAGGGCGGCCTGTATGCCCCCTGAACAGCACGTGAAGCCCCTGGCAGCACGGGACTTGCGAGAGATCCTGCCCGTCACAGGAGGCTTCACGTGGTCTCGCATCGTGCCAGGCCCGACGTTCCGCGTCCCGTGGCCGAGTACCTTGCGCGCCTGCTCGCCGGTCACCGGCGGTTGAGCGGCGGTTCGCTGCCGTCAGTGGCACCGGGCCGTGATGCTGGTGTGGCCCCGCGGCACGGCCCTTCGATTGTCACGCGGGGTGGCAGGTGGGGCCGATCGCCCACCGGCTGGCCGTCGAGGTGGGCGATCCGGAGATGTGCGGCCGCTCGGCGGCTGCCCTGGGCGATTGGCCGGATCACCCTGGCCCCGGCCACCACACCGGGCCGCAGCCGCACCCCGGACCCGCAGACCAGGGCAGGCCTGAGCAGGACATCGACCGCCCACCCGGAACTGGCGAGCCTGCTGGCCGAGCTGATGCCGCTGTCCGCCGAACTGCAAGCCGACGGCATCCAGCTCGAACTCCTCACCCGCATCTACGACCCCAACGGCATGGGCGTCATATTCTTCGCCGTGCCGCCCCGTGCCCGCCTCGCCGGGCAGATCGAGCGCAACCACATCCGGGAGAAGCCCCTCGAAGGCCAGGTCATCGCCACTTCCGGACGACTCGCGCCTGTCTATGGCCCAGCCAGTCAAGGAGGACCGGCCCCGAGACGCGAGGGAAGGCCGGGAGGACGAGCAGGTGCAGTACGTTGTCACCTGGTTCAGCTGGGCCCCGTCCGGGGTGTTTTCAACACGGGCGCCGGATTCCGAGATATTGCATCATTTCTGACAGAGGCCAGCCTTTGACGGACTTTTCGCCTGGCGCAGCGTAGGTGCAGACCCTGCTGGTGCTGAGGCCCAGGCCCACGATCGCTTCTGCCATCGCGACTCCGGCGGCGACGCCGTCCACGACCGGAACACCAAGTTCTGCCGTAATCAATTCGTTCAGGCCGGTCATGCCCGCACAGCCGAGGCAGATCACTTCGGCCCGGTCATGCTCGACGGCATGGCGCGCCTGGGCCAGTATCTTTTGCTGTGCGTGCTGAGGGTCCTGCTCGACCTCAAGAGTGTCCAGGCCGGCGGCACGGACCGAGGCGCACCGTGCGGACAGGCCCGCCACCGTGAGACGGTCCTCGATGGCGGCGATCGAACGGCTCAGAGTGGTTATTACTGAGTAGGTGCGGCCGATGAGCTGGGCCACGTGAGCGGAGCACTCGGCGATGTCGAAAACAGGGGCACTCGCGATCTCCTGCACGCCTTCCCGGCCCTGTTCTCCGAAGCCGGCCATCACGACCGCGTCGTAGTGATGCGGGTACGTTGATACGCAGTCCATCACCGCCACTGCCGACAGCAGGCTGGCGAAGTGGCTGTCGATCCCCTCGGCACCGTACTCGGAACGCAACGTGACGATTTCGGTGGTTGGTGCCGCCTGCCGGCAGGCGGCGCGGTCTATGGCTGCGGTCATGGTCTCCGATGTGTTGGGGTTCACCACGAGAATTCTCATTCTTCCTCCATCTCTTGCATATGGCCCTTGCTATCCGGTTCCGGTCTCTTGGCCCATGGCGTCCGTGCGTGAATGCGCCAGGAGGGTGCCGCGGGGATGGCTGAAGTCGATGGGGAATCCGCGTAGCCAGGTCTGCCGAACCACGCCGTACAGGGTTCTTCCGGCGTAGGCCGTCCGTGGTTGGAGGTGTGCGAGTTCGGCCGGATCGACCGTGAACCTCTCGTCCGGGGCAAGGACGCAGAAGTCCGCGTCACGGCCGGGTGCGACAAGTCCCTTGGTTGCCAGCCCTGCGAGTTCGGCCGGCCGGGTAGCCATCCAGAGTGCGACCTCGGACAGGGGGACTTGTTTTTGCCGTGCCACCGTCCATACAGCCGGAAGACTGATCTGGAGTGAGCTGATACCGCCCGGAGCATGGGTAAAGTCTCCGCCCTCGTCCCGTTTGTAAGCCGCGGCGGAAGGGGAGTGGTCCGAGACGACCATGTCCAGGGCCCCGCGACGCAAGTACTCCCAGAGTCGTGTGCGATGTTCCGCGCCTCGTATGGGCGGGCATACCTTGAATTCGGTGCCCCCCTCGGGGATGTCGGCGGAGCTGAACGCAAGGTAATGGGGGCAGGTCTCGGCAGAGATTGCGATGCCGTCACGCCTCGCCCGGTAAATCATCGCTGCCGAATCGGCATTCGAGACGTGCACGATGTGCAGCCTGCCATGGTGACTGCGGGCGGCGATGTCAATGAGGCGTGACACTGCCCTGGTCTCCGTCTCAGGCGGATACTGGGACAGGAATTCTTGATAGCGCGTCACGCGGGAGAGCTCTGGGCGTGGCGGGAGCGGGTCTTCGGCGTGTACCAGCAGCACCCCGTCGAAGCCGCTCAATTCGTTCAGTGCGGCTTCGACCTGTTCCGGGGAGACAGGAGGGAACTCGTCGATCCCGGTGTTCGCCAGAAAGCACTTGAAGCCGAGGGCGCCGGCGTCGTGCAGTTCGCGCAGCGAGTGCAGGTTGTCGGGCGTGACACCCGCCCAGAACCCGACGTCCACGTGGCAGCGTCCTGTTGCCGCCTGCCGCTTTGTCTCCAAGGCCGACAGGGTGACGGTCACCGGAAGGCTGTCCAAGGGCATGTCGACGACCGTGGTGATACCTCCCGCGGCAGCGGCACGGGTGCCTGAGTCGAAGGTCTCCCATTCGGTGTGCCCGGGGTCCTGCAAGTGCACGTGCGTGTCCACCAGGCCCGGCAGCACCACGACGTCGTCCTCCAGTCGGATGTCGGTCGGCGCCTGGACATCCGTCTCGATGTCTTCCACGAACGCGATCCGGCCCGCCAAGACCCCGATCGCCGCAGGGCGCTCCCCGTCGGGGGTGATTACCCGTGGGGCGCGGATGACCGTGCCAACGGCAGCCATGTCAACTCATCCTTTCGCAGTGGTCATTTGTCCGAGGTGGCGGCGGAACCACTGCGAACCAGGCTTCGCAGGCTTGCGCTGCAAAGGGCTCCCGCAACGGAGCCGACGACCAGCACGGCACCGATGATCAGGGTCGGTCTCGCCCCCAATCGGTCGGTCAGCGGCCCGGCCAGGACTTGGCCGAGCGGGATCGCGACATAGGAGCCCAGCGTGTCGTAGGCGTAGATGCGTGCCAGTCGATCAGCCGGCACGTTCTCCTGGAGTGACACGTCCCAGGCGATACCGAACTGCTCGATGGCGACCCCGGACAGGAACATGGCGATGACCAGGGGCAGCGGGCTGGGCCAGAATGCGAGCACTGCCAGGGGAAGTGCTTCGAGCACGGACAGGACCACACCGTTGCGCAGCGCGTGAGCCGGCCGCCACCACGTCACCAGCAAGGCGCCGCACAACATGCCGACAGTCTGCGCGGCGAGCGCGAACCCCCAGGTGGCACGGCCGAACGAATCGTCGGCCACCACCGGGCCCAGCACCTGCAGCCCTCCGGCCCCGGCTGCGTTGATCACCGCGAACGCAATGGTGACCACCCATACCCACTGTCGGAGGGCGAACTCCTGCCACCCCTCGCGCAGTTCGGCGAGCAGATTCGTCCGATCCTGCTTCGTCCGCGCGATCTCCGCTCCGCCGACGCCCAAGAAGCAGAAGGCCATGACCAGACATACGGCTGCGTCGACGGCGATGCCGACCGCGGCGGAGAAGACCGCTACGAGCATGCCTGCCGCCGAAGCCCCGACGAACATGGCGGCGTTGGCTCCCATCCGAGCCATGGCGTTGGCCTGTTGGATCAGCTCGGGGGGCACTGTCTGCGGGGTGAGCGCCGAGAGGGCCGGCAGTGAGATTCCCGAGAGGGCTCCGCTGGCCAGGCTGAGCCAGAGCAGCAGACCGACCGAAGCGAACCCGCCGTACACGCTGCCGGCGGCGACAGCCAGCACCACGGCGGACGCGATTCCCGAAGCCTGCACGACCCGCACGCGCGGCCAACGGTCGGCGGCCACGCCACCGATGAGGACGAATGCCACCAGGGCGAGTGACCGGGCGCCGATGACGAGGCCCAGGTCCAGAGTTGAGCCGCCGAGATCGAGGACTGCGAAGGCCAGCACGACCGGGGCCATGGTCTTGTCGAACGCACTCGCACATCGGGCGCCGACCAGCTGACGGAAACGTTTGTGACGCAGCGTGGTGTAGAGATTCGGTGTGCTGGCCCCCGTCGGGCTTTCTTCGGCGGAAGGGAGTATTTGTTCGCCTCTCTGCTGGATTCTGCAAGGGAATTAGGGAATCTGTGATGACGCGTCAAGGAGCTGATTCGGTGCCGCAGGCCAACCGAGTTGGTCGAGTGCGTCATGAGTGTTTTCAGCCACTCTGAGAAGGGCTCTCTCTTCCAGGGAAATGAATCCCTGGGTCACCATGTGGTCGAGGAGAGTGAGCAGCGGATCGTAGTAGCCGTCACAGTTGATGAGGACCACCGGCTTGGTATGGAAACCCAGTTGGTTCCACGTGGCCACTTCCATCACTTCGTCCAGCGTGCCGAACCCACCGGGAAGGACTGCGAAACCGTCGGAGAGGCGGTACATCAGCGCCTTCCGCTCGTGCATGGTACGAGCCACGTAGATCTCGCCCTGGGTCAGGTCGGGGCGCTCCCTCTCGTACAGGTCGTGGGGGATGACCCCGGTGACACGGGCACCGCCGCCCAGCGCGGCAGCAGCGAGGGCACCCATGACGCCGACGCCGCCGGCCCCGTAGACAAGTCCTGCCCCCCGCTTGGCAAGTTCCATACCCAGGGATTTTGCGCTGTCCACATAGGCTGGGCTGGCGCCGGCCCGTGAACCGCAGAATACCCCGATGTTCTTGATGGACGCATTGATGGCAGACATCCTATACCTTTTGTTGATTTCCTTACCGAGAAATTTGCGTGCTGTCGGACAGCAGTAGTGACCCGATGGTGCGGGCATCGACGTTCCCGCCGCTGAGTAGTACGCCTATGTCACTCACGCTCCCTCCGGAGCTGATGGCGAAACGCAATGCGCCCGCGAGGGCTGTGGCGGCGGACGGTTCCACGACGAGCCGTACGCGTTCCAGGACCACGCGCATGGCATCGGCGATTTCCGTCTCCTCCACCTCCACGACGGTGGTCACCGCTCCGTGGACCAGTGAGAAGGGGAGCTGCCCGATGCGGTCCGGGCGCAGCCCGTCGGCCATGGTCGGCTGGGATGCGACGGTGACCGGTTTGCCCGCGCGCAGAGCGGCGCCGAGCGCAGGCACCGCGGCCGGCTCCGCGGCGACGACAGCGACGCCGACTCCTTCCGCCGCCAGGCATGCTCCCGCTATCGCGCTCCCTCCGCCCACCGGAAGGACCACGGCGTCCAGGCTGCCGCCGACGGCGTTGACCTGGCTGAGGAGTTCGGCCGTGGCAGTTGCTTGCCCCGCCACCACGTTGAAGTCCTCATAGGGGTCGACCACCCGATATCCATACTGCTCCCGCAGTTCACCTACGACGGCGGAGCGTTCAGCCAGTGACGTTCCGGCGAAGACCACCTGTGCACCGGCATCGCGGATCCTGCGTACCTTGGCCTCTGAGGCGTCGGTGGGAAGTACCAGGACTGCGGGCAGGCCGTGTGCACGGGCGGCCAACGCCACCGCGATCGCGTGATTGCCCGTGCTCTGTGCCACTACCCCCGGACACCCCGCGGTGACCAACTGATCGACGGAGTGCAGCGCCCCGCGGATCTTGAACGAACCGCCGCGTTGCAGGTTTTCCGCCTTCAGCCAGAACCTCGCGGATGCCAGAGAGTCCAGTTCGTCGCTGCGAATCACCGGCGTTCGCCGCACATGAGGGGCCAGGCGGTGCGCGGCGCGTTCCACGTCACGCCGGCTCATCGCCGTCGGCGGGGCGTTGGTCCGGGGTGTGGTGCGGCTCAATGGATTCCCCCGTTTGGTCGCGGCTGCACGGAGAAGCCAGCGGTGGTCATGGCGCTTGCGTGCTGGACAGGGTGATGGACAGGTCGAGCTCGTCGTGAAGGGCAATGCCGTCCTCGCCCACCTCGGGTATCTGCGGTTTAGTCCTGCGTGCGGCGTCAACCGCTCCTCGTCTGACCGCGTCGATACGGAAGCCGCGGCGCTGGAGCAGCTTTATCCCCGTGAGTTGATCATTGGTGACCGTAACGAGCACGCGCCGGATGCCGGCCGGCTGCGCGCCGTCCATGAACGCGTCGAGGAGCGCCCCACCCACACCCAGCCGACGTGTCAGCGCGTCGAGGGTCAGCAGTTCGGCTTCACTGCCGCGGTCCACCCACGTCAGCAGTCCCAGGACTGCACCGTCGCGGAGCGCCATCAAGCCAGGCACACCGTCGAGGTGGAATCTGGTGTGGTGCTTGATGATGAAGGGGGCGCCCCACCGCTCGGTGAGGAGCGGAAGCAGCACCGGCCAGTCAGTCGCGGCGATCTTCTTGATGACCGACGTCATGGGAATCGGTCGCCTCGCTATCGCTGTTCGGGCGCTGTCAGTTGTGGAGCGAGTGCGGCGAGCCCCTGTGCTCCTCGGCGCAGCGAGGTCAGCGTCACGTATTCGTTGGCCTGGTGGGCGATGTGCTCCTCGCCCACGCCGAACCCGAGCGTGGGTATCTTCAGCTTGCCCGCCGTGTAGGAGCCGTTCGTACAGAACGAGTAGGACATGGGGGTGGGGTCGAGGCCGGCGGCGGCGAGAGCCTGCTGTGCCGACGCGACGACCGGTCCTTCGGTCCACCAGGCGGCCGCGAACTCGCCGACTTCGTACCGCACTCCGGTGTACGTCGTGAAATCGGCCATGACCGTGCGCACCGTCACGGTGGGCGCCTCCGCCCAGCCGGCCAGGGCTTTGGCGGCTGTATCCCTGATCAGCTGGTGCAAGGATTCCTCCGTCTCGCCCGGAAGGAATCGCGCGTCGAAGCGGGCGAGCGCCTGGCCCGGCACTGTGGAGACGGAAGGGTACGGCCACGATGTGACGTCAATGCAGGTGACGTCACGGTATCCGAGTTGAGGATGGTGCGGGCGCTCAGCCTCCCGGAGCATGGTGATCACCGCAGCGAGCGCCTCGGCTGCGTTGATGCCCTGCTTCACATGGCCGGCGTGACAGGCTCGTCCCACGACCTCGAGCTCCACCTTGGCTCTGCCACGCTGGCCCACAGCCAGGCGAGTGTCATTGGGTTCCGTGGTGATGACCACGCTCGGCCCCACCGCCTCCACGGCCTCCGACAGTGCCGCGCCCTCCATGTTCTCCTCCCCCACGCTGGCAACCACCGCAACCAGTCCAGGGCTGTCCGCGAGCACGCCGCGTTGTGACGCCACGCCGTAGATCGCGGCCGCGATCGACGCCTTCTGGTCGCAGATGCCCAGTCCGTACAGACGGTCGCCCTCGATGACGCCGCCGAAGGGGTCCACCCGCCAGCTCTGTTCGGAGTGCAGGGGGATGGAGTCGATGTGACCGTCGATGAGAAGGCGTGGCGCCCCCGGCTCGCCTCGTCCGATGGTCCCGATCGCGTTGCCGCTGCGGTCGACCGTGACCTGGAGACCGGCGGTGCGCATTGCATCGGCCACCAGCTCGATCGCTTGCTTCTCGTTGCCGGATTCGCTGGGGGTGGAGGCGAGTTGCCGGGCCAGGGCGACCAGGGCGGAATCGTCCACCTGCTCTGGAGTCCGATGGTCCGGAGAGTTGGAGGGCTCCCTGGTCGTTGTCTCGGGACGGGGCTTGTCGCTGTGCGCGTTCTCGGGCTGGGTCATCTCTATCCTCTCGCAGCGGTGTGGGCGGACAGAACGTCTGGCTCCGACCGCGGATGCTGGCTGCCGCACGGGCGTATCTCAGAGGGGAAGCTCGGACTGCGACTTACGTTGGAGTGCCAAGGTGACGAGCACGTCGACGAGTTCAGGCCCACTGAGCCCTGATGCCTCCCACATCTTGGGAAAGTTCGAGACGCTGGAGAATCCGGGCATCGTGGTCACCTCGTTCACCAGCACCGAGCCGTCCGGAGTCACGAACGTGTCGACACGGGCCAACCCGGTGCAGCCGAATGCCAGGAAGGCCTCTATCGCCGTCTGCTGGACGCGCTCGGTGATCTCTGCGTCGAGCGCAGCAGGGGCATGCAGCTTGACGGAGGGGTCGAACCACTTCGCGTCGTAGCTGAGGAAGGTATGGGCTTCTCCCGCCACGGTCTCGCCGACGACGCTCGGAACGGGACCGTCCTTCCCGGCGAACTCCAGGACACCGCATTCCACATCTCGGACGGTCAGCCCCTGCTCGATGACCACCTTCGGGTCGTATTGGCGGGCTTCGTCGACAGCGGCGGCAAGGTCCTTCCAGTCAGTGACCTTGCTGACGCCGATACTGCCCCCGCAGCGTGCGGGCTTGACGAAGACCGGCAGGGTGAAGCCTGCGACAGGAACGGCCGGAGTGCCCGGCTCGAGGACTTGCCAGTGAGGAACGGGCAGACCGGCGCCCTCCAGGATGCGATTGGCCCACACCTTGTCCTTCGCGGCGGAAGACGCGAAGACCCCGCACCCCACGTACGGAAGATCGAGCATCTCCAGAAGCCCTTGGACCGTGCCGTCCTCGCCGTACGGGCCGTGGAGTACGGGAAAGACCACGTCCTCATCCAGGTCACCCACCGAAATGGGGGCGCCCGTCGAGATCTCGCTCTTCCCGTCCTCGAAGGCCAAAGGCACATCGGCGGGTTGCCGCAGCCACTGCCCGGTCTTGCTGATGCCGACCACGGATACCTCGTAGCCGGCCTTGCGCAGGGACTCCCGTACGTAGTCGCTGCTGCATATCGAGTTGGAGTGCTCCGCGGTCCTGCCGCCCACGAGCAGAGCGACCCGAAGCTGCTTCTTCGAAACGGTCATGCGTTGCCACCTTCCGTTCTGCGCTGGTTGAGCACGAGTGCACGGGCTTCCTCCTGCTCGGCCCGCAAGGTTTCCGCCGTGGCGGCCAGAGCCCTGCTCTCCTCGTCGGCAAGAGGGAGCTCGATGATGTCCCGGACCCCCTTCGTGCCCAGACGCGCGGGCACGCCGAGCCAGACGTCTCGGATTCCGTATGCACCCTCCGCGTAGGCGCACACGGGCAATACCGTCCCGTCGTCGTCCTTGACCGCACGCACCATGCGGGCCGCGGCGGCGGACGGCGCGTAGAAGGAGGAGTGGGTACCGACCATTCTCGCGACGTCCATGCCGCCGCGACGTGTCGCAGCCACCGCCGCGCTCAACTGAGCTGGACTGAGCAGCGAGGTGAGGGGCGTGGAGCCCACCATGGCTGCGGACAGCACCGGGATCATGGACTCGTCGTGTGCGTGCGAGCCCACGGTCACCGAAGTCACGGACGAGCGGGGGACGCCCAGCGGCTCTGCCACGAAGTCCGCGAACCTGGCCGTGTCCAACAGCACGGACTGGCCGATGACACGATGCGGAGGGAATCCGGTCGACGCGCTGGTCAGCGCCGTCATGACATCGACGGGATTGGTCATGACGATGACGACGGCTTCGGGTGCGTGACGGGCGATCGTCTCGCTGACCTGACGTACGATCAGCCCGTTTTCCCGGGTCAGTCGTTCTGCCGGCCAGTCGGGTTCTGGAGCGGCTCCGGCTGCGACGACCACGATCTCGGCGCCGGCGATCGACTCGTCATCGAGAACACCGGGCCTCACCGTCCGTCCCACCACGGTCGTCTCGAACCCGACCACCGCCCGGGACTGATTGATGTCGAGGGCGATCCCTTCGGCGAGCCCATCGACCACATCGGTGAGAATCACGGCTTCGAATACATTGGATTCGGCCACGCGCAGGGCGGTCATCCGGCCGCATTGACCCGCGCCGATGACGGCTACTGTGCCCTGCCGTTCACGTGGTGCGCTCGTCCTCATCGCGTTCACTTCGGCGTCACCGCCTGCGGTGACGCTCGTACCGACCGGTCACGTAGCCAGCGCACGTAGGGATTGCGGGTCTGCCCTTGGAAGCCGATCTGACGTGAGTCCCGCATCGCCTGGTAGGCGATGTCCCTTCGGGCTTCCTCGTAGTCGTAGAACGCCTTCGTCAGGTCCCTGCCGTGCGTATCGATGGCCTCGGCCAGGACGACGGCGTCCAACAGGGCCTGGTTCGTGCCTTGCCCCAGGAAGGGTGACATCGGATGAGCCGCGTCACCGACCAGCGTCACAGCCCCTCGTGACCACCGGGGACTGTCGGGGCGATCACGCAACACCGTCACGAACATGTCGTCCGGACGGGTTGCGGCGATCATGTCCCGCACGTAGGGCGGCCAGCCCCAACTGCGGGCAAGCAGGCTTCGCCGAAGGTTCCGGCGCTCCCGCAGCGCGCGGTGGGCGGACCGCAGGGTCACATCCCAGTACAGGACGTCCGGTCCGAGCGGCGAGCAGAACGCCTGATAGCCCCGGCCGAACAGTACGAATCCGCCCCGCAGCCGGGGGTCGTCGTGGTCCAACCTGACGATGGACTTGATCGATGTGAGCCCCATCGGCCTCGGGGAGCCGTCGTCGAGCAACTGGCACCGGACTTTTGAATGCAATCCGTCGGCGCCGACGAGTACATCGGCTTCGACATCCTGAACTTCCGGGTCGCCAGGCGACCGCGTCCGACAAGAGCTTTCATTGCATCTGCTGCTCTTCTCTCTGGCAACGTGTGCCCGTAAGGAAGAGTTCGTCTCGGTGTAACCAAGGAAATTACTCCCCAACTGCACCTGTGCCTGCCCGGACCGAGCGTAGAGCAATTTGTGAAGATCTGCTCGGCGGATGGTCACCGGGCGTTCCGAGGGCGTCGGTATTCGTTCCCTGATGACATTTCCATTGCTGGACAAGATGTACGTCGGTGTGTCATCGGGGAGTGAATATCCAACGGTGGTCACCTCCCGGCGAAGCTCGGGGTCGATGAGTTCCAGGGCGGCGAGTCCGTTGGGGTGCAGGACCAGGCCGGAGCCTTCGGAGGTGATACCCGGGCGACGCTCATGGATCAGGCACTCGACGTTCCTGCGCTGGAGCGTTACAGCCAGCGCAAGACCGCCGATGCCCGCACCGATAATGACAGCCTTCATTTTGTTTTCACCCCAATTCAGACGGTTTTGGAGTGCGCGAGGAACGAACTGGTGAATGCCATCCCCCTCTCCCCATAATCCGTGTCCGGATACATGAGGAGCCGTGGTTCGGGTTCGGATGGTGTCCGTCGAAGGTGTGCGTCAAATGCGACGGTGGCGCAGAAGTAGTTAATGCCCTGAACGACCCGCCAACGGTATGAGGGGTGACTTTATTGCGTCAACGGCAGTAACGAGCCAAGTGATCGATGTGGCGTGAAGGTATCTTTTTCGAGTCCGTTGTCCGGCCGTCCGCCCCGAGTTTCTTGATCTCGCATCCCCGGGCACAAACAGCCGAAATCGAACGAGGCAGTAAGGTCCGGAATTCATCCGGGCAGGTCACATGCGTGTGACGGCTCCGTGTCTTCGCCCGCTCCACTCGTGACCTCCGCCGCCAGTCCAGGACCGGCAAGCGTCCAGGGTGGGGTCGCCGGGGTAGTGAACACGCCACTCGACGCTGTGCCGCCAGCGTCGGGCCAACGAGTCACCAGGCGTTATGTCGGCGGCCCGTGGCCGGACATCGATGTCAGCGCGTGCCGGATGGTGAATTCTTGTGCCTGTGTGACGAGCCATGGCGAGAGGGCCTGGAGTGCGGATCTACGTCGATGCCGACGTGGAAACATCGCGGGACTCGTCGAAGCCGACGATGTCCAGCAGGGCGGGCGGGACTACGGGCGGGGAAGGCTGATGACAGCTGAGAACGTCGAGGCCGGCGCTCGTGGTGTCCTCACGGCCGGCGTCACCAGTGCCCTCGTGATCGACGCTCACTGCCCCAGGCGCGATCTCCTGCTCAAAGCCCCGCATGCCGCGGTTCACCTTGTTGAACGACTGGTGACGCACTCTGCGTGGAGGTGGAGGGGATCACTGAGGTTTTCTCAGGGATCATCGCCAGGCATTGTTGAGGACGAGGGCGGCTTGGGCGATGGCGCCGATCCGGCTGGGGTTGAGTGTGACGTGCTGGCGAGTGCTCCAGCGTTCATTGAGTACGGCCATGGCGCGTTCGCCGGGGAGACGCAGGCCACGGAGGGCTTGTCGTAGGTCCGGTTGCCGGGTCCGAGGTCCTGGCGGCGCAGGCAACCGGAACTGGTGCAAGTCCTTGCACAGTGCCGGTGGGAGGGCCTGCCGTTCGTGGTCCTGGACGGCACCCTCGTCCGATGCGCTCGCGCAGCGGGAGAAACAGAGCGCGGCACCGATCTCTGGTACGCGATCCGCATCAAGCACTTCGTCGGCAAGGTGCAGTCGCCGGCAGCGCCCGAGGGAACACCCCTGTGGGTCTCCGATGTCGAGCCCGGCAGCTCCCACGACCTGGCGGCGGCCCGCAGTCACGCGCTGCCCGACCTTTGCCGGGCAGCTGCCGGGCAGCCCGCGACGGCCCGCACACACTGGCCGACATCGGGTACCTCGGCGCGGGCGGCGGCACCCACGTTCCCGTCCGCAAGAACCCCGATCGGTCGGAGACTCGCATGACTGTTCCCTCGCGGAGAACCTGTGGCTGCACATCCCAACCGAGTGCATCCGTGGCCACACTTTCACCAACCGGGCCGCGGGCAACCTCGCGCTCTTCGAGTACATCGACGGCTTCTACAGCTCATGGCGCATCCCGGAACAGCCCGGCTACCAAGGAGTGAACGCATGACATCCCCAACGCGCCATAAGGGGTACGCAGTTCAGCCTCGGGGCCTGTCCGTGGGGTCTGGGCCCTGCTCGCCGTGTTTCTGCTGGCCGTGTTTCTGCTGGCCTGGACCGTGCTCGAAATGGTCAACCACGGTGGCTGGGCGTTGTGGGCTTCGTCGCTCCTGACCTGACACTGTTCGTCGACCGGTGGCGCAGCACGAACCCGGGCAGCTCCCACGCGGCAAGGTGGCCGCCTGCAACCTCGTTCACCGGCCGGCCCTCCCGGTTCTGGGGTTCGTCGTCGTCCCTTTCCTGCCGGGCGACGGACCGGATGCCAACGTGGGGTTGTTCACCTTCGCACTCGGCTGGCTGCTGCAAGACGGATGCGGTTGTGCCGGTCCGCTCAACTCGCCGGACACCTCTTCGGGTCCAGATCGGGGACGCCCGGTGTGGGCTTCTTGAGCCGAGGCAAGAGATTCTTCTGGTACATGCGATTCCAGCCCTGCGTGTCCTTGAGGATCGACGCCACCGCCGAGCACACCTTTCCCTTCAGGACCGGCGAGCCGGACCGCATGGCCACACCGTATTTCTGAGTTTCTCCGAAGGTGTCCAGCATCTTGACCGTGTCCGACTGGGCGTAGCCCGCGAGAACGGCGTCGTCCGAGGCCACTGCGTAGACCTTCGACTCATTGCTCAGCAGCTGCTCCAGGCAGTACTGGTAGGTGGCCGGCAGCGAATCCATCAGGGTGAAGCCGAGCGGGGGAAGGCTCGTCGCGTAGGTCGAGCCACTGGCGGTGCACACCTCCACCTTCGCGGTCTTCAGATAGCTGGCGTCCTTGATCTCCCCGTGCCGCACCGAGTTCTTGCGCACCAGGAATCCCCGGCCCGCCTCGTAGTACGGACCGACGAAGTCGATCTCGGCGCTTTCCTTCATGGTGTACGAGGCGATGACGAGGTCCGCCGCCTTACTCGTCAGCTGACTGTCCCGGTTCCCGGACGTGACATCGACGAACTTGACGTCCTTGTCCTTGTACCCCAGGTTCCGGGCGACTCTGTAGGCCATGTCGATGTCGAAACCCTCGTACGTGGGATTGCCTTCGCGGTCCTTCCCCTTCCGCAGGCTCAGGCCTGGTTGATCCGCCTTGACGCCGATCTTCAACTGGGAATGGATCTTCTTCCACTCCGCCCATGTCTGGGTTGCGGCGTTGCCGCCCCGGCTGTCCGAGCCGGCGGTAACACTGGCCTTGCCCTTCTCTCCCGAACCGGTTCCGTTCGCCACGAGCCAGCCGGCGGTGGCCAGCAACGCCACGGCGAGAGCCACTGACACCGCCCTCTTCGCGCTCCTCCGGGAGCTCGACCGGGGGCTCGCTCCTTGGGCGGCGGGGGATGCGGAGGCACTCGGCGCAGCCGGGGCGGACGCGAGGTCCGGTAGGGGTACGGGCTCCGCCTCGTGCTCCGGCGGCTGTGTCGCGGCCGCGGCGGGGGCGGTGTTCGTCGGAGCGCCCAGCACCTGGCGCAGCATGCTGGCCGCCGTGGACGTGTCCAGGCGTGCGTCGGGATCCGTGCGCAGCAGCCCCCGGATGACCGGGGCAAGGGGGCCCGCGTACCGCAGGACCGGGTTCGGCGACTGGTCGATGTTCGCCTGGACCTCCCAGGGCTCGCTGCCGGCGAAGGGGAGACTGCCTTCGACCATCTCGTACAGCATGACCCCCAGTGCCCACAGGTCCGAGGCGGGGGTGGGGGCGCCGGAGAAGAGTTCGGGCGCCTGGTACGGGGGTGTGCCGATGATGTTGCCGGACCGGGTCAGCGGGGTGGCTCCCTCGAACGTCGCGATCCCGAAGTCCACCAGGACCACGTGCCCGTCGTCCCGTACCAGCACATTGCCCGGTTTCACGTCGCGGTGGAGGACTGACGCCGCGTGCACCGCCTGCAATCCCTGGAGGACCTGATGGCCGATGGCCGCCGCCCTCGGCACGGAGAGCACCTTCTGTTCGTGCAGCAGATCCGCCAACGTACCGGCTTCCAGGAGCTTCATCACGATCCAGACCTGTTTGTCGGTCTCAAGCTGGTCGTGGACCGTCACCACGTTCGGATGCTCGATCTTGGCTATGGCCTCCGCTTCCCGGCGTGCCCGCTGCATCGCCGAGATCTGGGAACCGGCGGTCACGGCGTTCCGGTCGAGCAGACCCTTTACGGCGACGAACCGGCGCAGCCGCCGATCGTAGGCCTTCCACACCTCGCCCATGCCGCCGCTGCCGATCGGCTCCAGCAGTTCGTAGCGGCCCTCGATGACGGCATGCGGGGGGTCAGGCGTTGACGAGGCTCCGTGCAACGGTGCCGTGGACCATTGCTGAGTTGCCCCGGAGCCGGCCTGCTGTGGCGTGCTGCCCGGCCACGGTTCGCCAGAGCGGCCATCGGCTCCGGCCCGGTCTTCGCCTTGCATGCGCCCCCCTCGAAACCTGCATTCAGATCACAGTAGATGCTCGGTCCGAAGTGCACGTAGGGAAATGAGAGGTGGCGGAGGCGATGGCCAGCCACGCGCCCCGCGCGGTGGTGGCCGAAGAGCCCGACGACCGTGGGCCGCCGCCGTCGACCACGGCCCGGCCGGGGCACTCTTCCTCCACGGCCCGAGCCGAAGTGCCGACTCTGGAAGGCGTATTGACGGGCCACGTTGCCCGTCTCCGCGTCAAGGGAAAGCGGTAGCACCAGGACCGTTCCTGGCCTGGGACCGCTCCCTGTTACGGCACGTGCATGGTTGCCTGTCGGGTCCTGTGCACGGTGGTGCCACGCTGTTGGTCGACTGCGCCTCCTGGAGACACTGCGCACCCTGATATCCGGGTACGAGGCGCTCGCCCGGGAGGCGACGCCACGGAATGCCGAGACGACCTGCCGGCAGAGACCCCTGCGCGCTGTCCCCGTTCACCGCGCAGGACTTCCCCAGATCGCTCACCCTCCCCGGCACCGCCCGGCAAGACGGATGGTCACCCCACCGAACCGCGGGCCTGCAGGATCCCTTCGACGCCCTCCATGAACGTCTCCGTGATCAGTCCAGGGTCAGAGAGGCATCCCGCGGCCATGGCTCCGTCCCGGAGCATGACGAAGTGCCGTCCAGCCGCCTCGGCGGGCGCGTCACCGACGTGTGCCAGCAAGTCGGTGACGGTGTCCAGGAACCACTTCCGGTGCGCGAGAACGGCCTGGTGGATCGGGTGCGCCGGATCGGGGTACTCGGCCGCGGCGTTGAGGAAGGCGCAGCCGCGGAAGCCCTCCGACCGGATGCCCTCGGCGATGGCGCGACCGACCGCCCGCACCTTGTCGTCCGGGGTTCGAGCAGCCTCCTGGGCGTCCGACAACTGCGCCCGGATGCCCTGGTCGGCCGCCGCGAGGTAGGCGAGGACGAGGTCCTCCTTGCCGGAGAAGTGGCGGTACAGGGTCGCCCGGGTCACCTTCGCCTCCTCGATGATCCGGTCCACGCCGACGGAGTGGATCCCCTCCGCGTAGAAGATCCGCACCGCCGTCCCGAGCAGCCGCGCTCGCGCCTCGGACGTACTGCCCGCCTGTGTCTTCCGCTTCATGGCCACCACCCTACAACCGAGGGAGAACGTTCGGTCTTGACAGGTGGATGTCGGCACCCAATGATGAAAAGAGACCGAACGTTCTCCCTCGTCATGGAAGGGATTCACCATGGACACCGTCGTCAGCCGGCCCACTCCCACCGCCCAGTCCGAGCACCCGGCGGCTCTGCGCAAGCTGTATCTCCTGCGCTTCGCGTTCGCCGCCGCCTGGGCGGCCCTGCTGTTCTCGACGGCCGACGCACTGGGCCCGCTCAGCGGGACGCTGCTGGTGCTCTACCCCCCTCTTCGACGCGGCCTGTGCAGTGGTCGACCTGAGGTCGACCCGGAAGGCCGACGGTGCGGCCAAGAGGCTGTGGGTGAACATCGCGCTCAGCGTCCTCACCGGCATCGCACTGACCGTCGCGCTCACTTCCGGCATCCCGGCCGTCCTGCGGGTCTGGGGCGTCTGGGCCGTCACGGCAGGCATCACGCAGTTCGCCGTGGGTCTGGTGCGGCGCCGCATGGGCGGACAGTGGCCGATGATCGTGAGCGGAGCCATCTCCACCCTCGCCGGCGCGAGCTTCGTCCTCCAAGCCGGCAAGGACGGCGCCACGCTCACGAATCTCGCCGGGTACGCCTTCCTCGGCGGCCTCTTCTTCCTCGCCTCCGCGCTGCGCCTCAACTCCACGCACCGGAACGGCTGAACACCGTCGACGCGGACTCTCCGTTCGACGAGCCGACGCGAGACGCGGACGCTCGCACCACTTGTCGCACGGGCATCGCGTTCCGCGCGACACCTGCCGATCGCCCGCCGCCCCACCCGGTCCCAGCATTCGGCCGAGACCCGCCGATCGCCTCGGGGAGATCCATGAAGCAGTAGCAGGCGACGCCGCTGCCCGCCGTCGCGGGCGAGTCGCCCAAGCGCTGGTGTGGGAGCAGCACTACTGGCCCGGCCGTCGCGGTAGAGCACTGTGCAGTTCCCCCGGACTCACCGGGGAAAGACCAACCGCCACCGTTCGGTGGGCCGACGATCCGGGGCTCGATCGGATGTTCGGCCACGGTGTCGCCGGTGAACGCGTCCTGGGCCGCTGCCAGTGATCCGGTGCCGGTGATCAGGTGCTCTTCGTGCTCACCTCGTGGGTGAGCACGAACCCGAGCGCGGCCGCCCACGGCAGGTGCAGCGGTCCCCGCGAGGAGCGGGTCCGTGCCGTGCCGAAAGGCGGCCGTTCCGTCATCGTGCCGTCGTCTTGTGCGGTGATTTCACGTTAGCACCTCGTGACACACGCCCGCCGCGGTCAGAGTTCGCGCCGGAAGGTAACTCGGTCCAAGGAGGGGCCGTCGTAGTCGGTGATGGGGGCGGAGGGGACGAAGCCGAGAGCACGGTGGAAGGCGATGGAACGGTCGTTCTGCGGGGAGGTGATGGCCTTGACGCTGGTGCGGCCGTTGGCACGGGCCATGTCGAAGAACCGCTCGTAGAGGAAGCGGCCCAGCCCGGTGCGTCGCCGGTCGGGGGCCACTCCGGTGAAGTGGATGTACGCCTCGTGCGGGTTGGAGGGAGAGAGGAAGCCGATGACGAAGCCCGCCAGCTCGCCGTCGTGCTCGGCCACCAGGCTGGTGTCGTAGAAGTGGTTCACGAACACCCGGGTCAGGTCGCGGGAGGCGGGCCGGCCCCACCAGTCGTCGACCACCGCGACGACGGTGTCGAAGTCCTGCGGCACCGCGGCGCGCGTCGTGAAGGGGTCCAGTGTGCGCACTTCCGGCGCGCCGAGCTTCCTGCGGAACACCACCCGGTCCTGGCCCGGACCGTCGTAGTCGCTGTGCACGGGGATTTCGTCCACCGTGCGGTCGCCCGTGTCCGGTTCGAAGCCCAGGGCCCGGTGGAAGGCGATGGATCCGGTGTTCTGCGGCGAGGTGATCGCGCGCACCTCGGTGCGTCCCGCCGCTGCCGCGCGTTCGAAGAAGGCGGTGTAGAGCCGGCGGGCCACTCCCCGCTTGCGCAGTTCGGGGTCCACGCCGACGAAGTGGACGTACGCCTCGTGCGCGTGGTCGGCGGAGTGGAAGCCCACGAGGAACGCCCGGATCCCGTTCTCGTCCTCCAGGACCAGACTGGTGTGCGCGAAGTGCTGGAGGAACAGCCGGGGCAGCAGCAGCGAGAGCTCCCGCGCCTGTTCGGGGGTGCGGCTGTCGCCCCACCACTGCTGTACGCACCGTACGAGTGTCGGGTAGTCGGCCGTCCGGGCCGGGCGTACGTCCTGCATGTGCTGCCTCTCTGTCGGAAGTCGTCGAAGTCGTCGAAGTCGGGGCTGCGTTATTTCTGGGGCGGTGTGTCGCTGCCCTTGTCCCGGCCGCCGTCCGGGATCACCGGGAGGGTCACCTTCGAGGGATGCGCGGCGTCGTGCAGCACCGTCTGCCGTGCGGTGCGCGTCCGGGTCGTCTCGCCAAGCGTGCTGCCGGTGTTGGGGTTCGGGTCGAACTGCGGGTAGTCGCTGGAGGAGATGTCGAGCCGGATCCGGTGGCCCTTCTTGAAGACGTTACTGGTCGGCCACACCTTGATGGTGTATTCGTACACCTTGCCCGGGACGATCGGCTTCGGATCGCTGAGCGACTCGCGGTAACTGGCGCGCAGGATACCGCTGTTGAGGTTCACCGCCGTGTTGTCGGGGTGGACGTCGATCAGCTTGGCGGTCCAGTCGGTGTCCGGGGCCGTCGACCTGGCGTACAGCTTGACCGTGATGGGGCCCGTGACCTCGGTGTCCTTGGTCAGCGGGGTGCTCGTGTAGACGGCGATGTCGGGGCGCTGCTCGATCTGCTGCTGGTCGTAGGGGCCCTGGGTACTGATGGCCGCTGTGCAGCAGGAGTGTCCGCCGACGCTGGGCACCGGGTTGCGCGGGTCGTAGGTGTACTCGTCGGGCGGGGTGTTCGCCGGGGGCGGGGCCGTGGACAGTGTGCCGTCCTGGGTGTTTCCCGCGGCGTGGCCGGTGCTGGAGAGGTAGTAGTCGCTCCAGCGGGTCTGCGGGAGCGGCCAGGAGGGTGCGGTGCGCCATCGGTTGGCGCCCATGACGAAGTAGTCCACGCCGTTCTTCTTGACGCCGTTGTCCTTGCCCTTGAGATGGTGGTCCCACCAGGCGAGCATCATCTCGTTGGCGGGGCTGTTGCCGACCGGGCCGATCTGCTGGAGCAGCGGGGCGGGCCTGCTGCTCGGGCGGCCCCAGCCGGTGTGGTCCCAGGGGCCGATGACCAGCCGTTGGTTCGCGCGGGTCCCGGGCGAGCCGCCGCGCTCGGTCATGCCCTGGTAGTTCTGGATGGAGCCGTCCAGGAAGGCGTCGTACCAGCCCGCGTAGTTGAGGACCGGGATGTCGACCTTCTCGTAGTCCTCCTTGGGTGCCCACCGGCGCCAGTAGTCGTCGTAGGTGGGGTGCTTCAGCCAGTCGAAGAAGTACGGGGCGACCTTCGGATCGCCGGGGTGCAGGGCCGCCAGGCGGTTGTAGGGGGTGGTGGCCAGCCACTTGCTGACGTCCTTGTAGTCCCGGTTGACCTGGTGGTAGGTGTCCCAGTCGCCGCGGTTGGCGGCGGCGGAGGGGACGATCTTGCGCATGGCCCACGGGAGGACGAAGTTCAGCCGGAACGCGCCGCCTTCGTAGGTCCATCCGTCGTAGTAGTCGGCGGAGGTCTTGTCGGGCACGATCGTCCTCAGGTGCGGCGGGCGTTCCTGGGCCGCCAGCCACTGGGTGGCGCCCACGTAGGAGGAGCCGTACATGCCCACCCTGCCGTTGGAGCCGGGGAGGCGGGCCGCCCATTCCACGCTGTCGTAGCCGTCGTCGGCCTCGTGGGCGAACTCGTAGAAGTCGCCGTCCGAGGCGTACTGGCCGCGGACGTCCTGCACCACGACGAGGTAGCAGTGCGAGGCGAACCACTGGGGTGACTGGTAGCTGGAGGGCTGGACCTCGGCCTCTTTCTTGTCGTACTGGGTCCGCATGAGGATGACCGGGACCTTCTCCTCGGTGCGCGGCCGGTAGACGTCCGCGCGCAGCACGGTACCGTCCCGCATGCGCGCGCCGACGTCCTTGGTGCCGGCGACCTCGCACGGCCCCTTGCCGGTACTGGGGGGCCAGGTGCCGTCGTCGGGGGCCGGGCTCGGGGCGGCCGGGGAGGCGGTGTCCCGGGCGGCCTCGGCGCGGGTTTCGGAGGCGGTCAGGGCCAGGGGGCTCAGCGCCAGTGCGCAGGCCGTGGCGAGCACCAGCGTGGTCCTTCGGGGCCGCCGTGCGCTCCGGTTCACTGTCCGGCCTCCCCGCTCGTAGCGGCGTGGCCGCCCGGGGCGCCGCTCCCGTGCAGCAGGTCGGGGCCGATGTCCGCGATCTTCGTGCAGCCGGTCAGGCCCATCGTCAGGTCGAAGTCCGCGAGTAGGCCGCGTACGACGTGCTCGACGCCCGCGGCGCCGCCCAGGGCCAGGCCGTAGACGTACGGGCGGCCCAGGAGCACGGCCCGTGCGCCCAGGGCGAGCGCCTTGAACACGTCGGAGCCGCCGCGGATGCCGGAGTCGAAGAGCACCTCCGTCTCGGCGCCGACCTCCGCGACCACGTCGACCAGCGCGTCCAGGGCGGCCACCGCCCCGTCCACCTGCCGTCCGCCGTGGTTGGAGACCACGATGCCGTCCATGCCGGCCCGTACCGCCCGGCGCGCGTCCTGCGGGTGCACGATGCCCTTCAGCACGATCGGCCCGTCCCAGTGCTCCCGGAGGAAGCCCAGCTCGTCCCAGGTGTGCGCCTCGCCGCTGAAGATCGGCAGCCACTGCATCGCCGCGCCCTGCGGGTCCTCCTCGACGGGCCGCTCCAGGCGGGAGCGGAAGACCGGGTCGGACAGCGGGATGGCCACTCCGCCGCCGCGCAGGAACGGCAGGTACGCCTGGTCCAGGTCGTGCGGGCGCCAGGCGAGCTGCCAGGTGTCCAGCGTGACGACCAGGGCCGTGTATCCGGCCGCGCGGGCGCGCCCCAGGATGCTGGCGGTCACCTCGTCGTCGTGCGGCCAGTACAGCTGGAACCAGCGCTGTCCTTCTGCCCCGTTGGCCTCGGCGACCTCTTCGATGGTGTGCGAGGACGCGGTGCTCAGCGCCATCGGCAGGCCGGTGGCGGCGGCGGCGCGCGCGGTGGCCAGCTCGCCGTCCGGGTGGACCAGGGACTGCACGCCGATCGGGGCGAGCACGAGGGGGGCGGCCAGCTCTTCGCCCAGCACGGTGGTGCGCAGGTCCCGGGCGGTGGCGTCGCGCAGCATCCGCGGCACGATGCGGTGCCGGTCGAAGGCTGCGCGGTTGGCGCGGGCCGTGGCGCCGGAGCCGGCGGCTCCGGCGATGTACCAGTACTCCTTGGGGCCGATGCGTTCGCGGGCCACGTCCTCCAGGGCGCCGAAGTCGGTCGTGAAAGGCGGGATCTCGTCCTGGAGCCCCCTCGTGTAGATCTGGAACTGGTAGTCGGCGTAGCCGCGTTCCGGTGCGGTCATGTGCTGATGTGCTCCTTCCGTTCGTCCTGCTCGCGGGTCCGGGTGGCGGACCGCGCCGTCTCCGTGTGCGCTCCTTGTCACCCGTGGCCGGTCGGCGGTGCGCCCGCTCACGGCCCGGTCAGCTGCCGCAGGGTGCTGCGGTAGGCCGTGGCCAGCCCTTGAAGGAAGGCGGCGGACACCCGGCCGGGACGGCCCGCGAGGACCACCTCGGCGCCGCCCGCTCCGTCGGGCCACACCTCCGCCTCCAGCTCGTGCACCGTCCGGGGTTCGCTCTCGCGCACTGTCTCGGCCGTACAGCCCTCCAGGACCAGGTGACCCGGCGCGGTCTCCTGGAGCGCGAACATCGTCTGGAAGAGCGGGTGGCGGGACCGGTCCCGCGCCGGGTCCGCGGCCAGCTGGACCACCTCCTCGAACGGCACGTCCTGGGCGGCCAGTGCGGCCTGGATGCCCTCAAGGAGCCGGGACAGCGCGCCCGTTGTGCCGTCGCACGCCGGACGCATGCGGAAGCAGACGACGTCGATGAGGCAGCCGACGGCGTCGGCGGTGTCCGGGTGGTAGCGCTTGGCCACGGGTGCGCCCACCGCCAGGTCGCGTTGCCCGGTCTGCGAACCGAGGGCCTCCGCGTAGGCCGCCAGCAGCACCGCGAACCGGGTGCTGCCGCCGCGCCTGGCCCGCTCCTCCAGCGCCGTGTACTCGGTGGCCGGGAGGGAGAAGCGGGCCGAGGGGGCCGTCTCGGCCGGGGTGAGCGTCGGGGTCTCGCCGTCCGGGAGTGCCTCGCCGTCCGGGAGTGCCTCGGCGGGCGGGAGGTCCAGCGGCGGTAGTCCGGTCAACTCTGCTGTCCAGTAAGCACGTTGGGCTTCCAGCGTGGCCTCGTTCACCTGGGAGCGGTGGCCCGCCAGGACGGCCGCGAGGGGTACGGGGCGCGGGGTGCCAGGCGCGCTGCCGTGGAGCCTGGCCGCGTAGGCCGCCGACAGGTCGTCGGCCAGCGGCCGTACGGATCCGCCGTCGAAGGCGATGTGGTGCACGACGATGCCCAGCAGCCAGCCGTCTTCCTTCAACGGCGCCACCGCACAACGCCAGTTGGCCCCGGCGCCGATGTCCAGCGGCAGGTCGAGGGTGGCGCGCAGGCCGGCGAGGGCAGCCGCGTGATCCGGGGCCGGGTCCAGGACGTGTACGTCCACGGAGGTGGGCGGTCCGTCCAGCACCGCCACCGGGCGGCGGTCGAAGACGTAGCGGGCGTGCAGCGACTGGTGGCGCCGGTGCACGTCGTTTGCCACCGCCCGGAACACCCGCGGGTCGAAGTCTCCGGTCACCCGCCACAGGAGGACGCAGTGCGCCGAGGTGCCGGCGGGGTCGAGCTGCTGCTCGAACAGGAAGCCGCTCTGTACGGGGAGCAGTTCCAGCGGGCCCGTGTGCGCGGGCTCCCCCGGCGCCCCTTCTCCCGGCGTCGCCGCGGGCTCCTTCTGCCGCGCCTCGATCCAGTGCGCGAGTGCGTGCACGGTCGGGTCCGCGACCAGGACGGAGGCCGGTACGGGGAAACCCGTGCGAGCGCCGATGCGGACGCACAGCCGGGCGCCGTCCAGCGAGGTGCCGCCCAGCTCGAAGAACGAGGTGTCGCGGGGGACCTCGTCCGGGGCCGTGCGCAGGATCTCCGCGAAGGCGGCGGCCACTTGGCCCGCCGCGGGACCGGTTTCGGGGGCGGTGGGCGGGTGCGGGTGTGCTGCGGTGCGCGGCCGGGCCGCTTCCGTGCGCGCCATGACGGTCGCCAGCAGCGCGGCGGTGTCGATCTTCCCCGTCTCGGTCAGCGGGAAGGCGTCCACGGCGGCCAGTGCCCGTGGCACCAGGTACTCCGGGAGCTGCCCGGCGAGGGCTTCGCGCACCGTCTCCTCGGGGACCCGGCCCGCGTCCTCGCGCACCGTGTACGCGGCGGCCAGCCCCACACAGCCGCCGTCCGTCATCTGCGGGACGACCACGCAGCGGAGCACCCCCGGCACCCGGGCCGCCCTGGCCTCCACCTCGCCCGGCTCGATGCGGTGTCCGCGCACCTTGATCTGGCGGTCGCGGCGGCCCGCGTAGTGCAGCGTCCCGTCGGCGGAGTGGAAGCCCAGGTCGCCGGTGCGGTAGATCCGGCGTGCGGTGCCGTCATTCGCGGTGATCTCGGCGAAGGCGCGGGCGGTCTGTTCGGGGTCGGCGAGATAGCCGCGGGCCAGTCCTGCGCCCGCGACACAGATCTCGCCGGTGGCGCCGGGCCCGACTGGACTCAACTCCTCGTCCAGGACGAACACTTCGGTGCGGCCGACCGGTCGGCCCACCGGGATCTGCGCTCCGGGGACCCCGTCGACGTCGGCGGCCGAGATGCGGTGGGTGGTGGCGAAGACCGTGGTCTCGACGGGTCCGTAGCCGTTCACCAGGGCGATGCGGGGGTGTGCCCGCAGGAAGCGGCGGACGTGGTCGGGCGAGAGGCGTTCGCCGCCCACCATGAGCTGCCGCAGCCCCTGGAAGCAGCCCGGGTCCTCCTCCACGAACAGGTGGAAGAGCGAGGCGGTGAGCCACAGTGTGTTCACGCCCGCCCGGCGCACCAGGTCGCGCAGGCCGTCCGCCGTCAGGTAGGGCTCGTCCACCAGCACGGACGTACCGCCGTTCAGCAGCGCTCCCCACAGTTCCAGGGAGGCGCCGTCCCAGGGCAGCGGGGCGGCCTGCGGCCAGACCGTGCCGGGGCCGAGGTCCGCGAAGGGGGCCGTCGGGTCCGGCCCCGTCGTCGGCGCGTTCGTCGGCCCCGGCTTCGGCTCCGTCGTCGGCACCGGCTTCGGCCCCGTCGGCCCGAACAGCCGTACCGTTCCCGCGTGCGGGGAGAGCACGCCCTTGGGGCGGCCGGTGCTGCCCGAGGTGAAGAAGACGCAGCAGGTGTCCGTCTCCTGTACGGATACGGGCTCGAGGGGCGCGGCGGGACAGGTGGCGGCGGCCTCGGCGAGATCCGTGGCGGGGGTCCACACCGGGACCTGCGGGCCGCTCGCACCGCCAGCCACGGGTGCGTGCGTCGGGTCCGCGGCGATCAGCGGGGCGTTCGCCTGCCGCGTCAGTTCACTGATCCGGGCCGTAGGCCAGCGAGGGTCCAGGGCGGCGTAGGCGGCGCCGAGTTTGAGGACGGCCAGGAGCGTCGCCACGCACTGCGGGGAGCGCGGCATCAGCACCGGCACGATGTCCCCCGCGCGCACGCCCGCCGCGGCGAGCGAGGCCGCGTAGGCGTCGGAGGCCCGGTCCAGTGTCCGGTAGCTCACGGTCCGCTCCCGGTGGAGCAGGGCGGTGGCCTGCGGGTGTTCCGCTGCCCGCCGCCGGAAGACCTCGTGAACCAGTGTCATCACACACCCCCGGTTCCCAGCCGCTGCGGCCGGTCGTCGTTCTCGTACTGATCGCTGTTCCCGAGGGCGCCGGGCACGGTCGGGTTCCCGGGGGCGCCCGGTACGGCCGGGGCCTCCAGGACGTCCGGCACGGCCGAGTCCTCGAAGGCGAGCGCCACCGCGGGCCGTGCGCCGTCCTCCGGCGGGCCGAGCCGCCCCCATCGCAGCGCCGCCCCGATGCACGCCAGGCAGCCCGCGCCCAGGACCACGGACAGCAGCCAGGGCTGTCCGCCGGTGAGCAGCCAGCCGCCCAGCAGCGGGCCCAGGACCAGGCCCGTGGACATGGCTGCGGAGTAGGCGCCGTTGTACCGGCCGCGCACCCGGTCGTCGGCGAGGGTGTTGACCAGGGTGGGCAGCGCGACGGCCAGCAGCGCCTCCCCTACGGCGAACACTGCCAGCGCGGCGATCGTCAGCGTGGCCTGCGCCGCCGTGCCTTCGCTCGTGGTGGCCAGCAGGAGCAGCAGCCAGCACCCGGTCCAGCTGGCCGAAGTCCCGGCGAGCAGGACGGCGGGCCTGGTCCGGGAGATCCGGGTCACCGCCGTGAACTGGATCAGCACGACGCAGCACGTGTTGGCCACGAACGCCCACGCCATGATCCGGGCGTCCATGCCGCCGACCGCCACCAGCCCGGGGATGCTGGACTCCAGCTGTCCGTACCCCACCACCATCAGGACGACGGTGAGGGCCAGCACCTTGAGCAGCGCACGGTCCCCCAGGACGACGCCGTAGCCGCGGGGCCCGGACCCGGGTTCCGCCGCGGCCGCCGCCGTCTCCTTCGGCTGCCGTCCCAGCGCGAGGACGAGGGCGGCTCCGGCCAGTACGAACGACAACGCGTCGCAGAAGTAGAGCAGTTGGAAGCGGGCCGGGTCGGCGGTGGAGGCGAGGAGCCCGCCGAGTACGCCGCCGATTCCCACGCCCGCGTTGAGCCCGACGAACTGCAGCCCGAACGCGGTGGAGCGGGTCTCCCCCTCCGTGCTCCTGGCGATGGCGGTGTTCCAGACGGAGAGCATCGCTCCGTAGGCCAGTCCGTAGACCAGCCCGGCGAGCACCGCCCCCCAGGCCTCGGTGACCAGGGCGAAGGAGGCGGTGCCCAGGGCGGCGGCGCCCATCGCGGCGGCGGCCGTGCCGCGCAGCGAGCGGTTGTCGGCCAGCCGTCCGGCCAGCAGGCCGCCCAGCAGTGAGGCCACCGCGATCACCGAGATGACGGCGGTGGCGACGCCCACGGGCAGCCCGCGCACCCGGGTCAGGTACAGGACCAGGAAAGGCTGCACCAGCCCGGTGCCCACCGAGCTGATCATGTTGGCGCCCATCACCGCCCGGGTGCGCAAGGGGAGTTGCCGCAGTGCGGCAACCGACTGGATCTTCACGGCCGGGCGGTCTCCAGATCCCCGGGCCCCGCGGCCGTCACCGCGGCACCGACGGCCCGCAGCGAGGCGTCGGCCAGCAGGGCGCTCAGCGCCACCGGGGCGCCGAACTCCTCGCGCAGCCTCTGCACCAGGCTCATCGCCTGGAGGGACGTGCCGCCCAGGCCGAAGAAGTCGTCCTCGGGGCCGAGTTCCTTCCCGGCGTCCAGATCCAGGATCTCCCGCCAGATTCCGGCGACCCTCTCCTCTACCGTCGGCATGCTTTCCTTCCTCCAGGGGGTGTCACGGGTCGGAGCATTACCGCGGCGACGTGCGCCGCGCTCGAACCCAGCAGTACGACGGGGGACGGCGAGTCGCCCCCGGCCGTACGGTCGGCGAGATTGATCAGTGGGTCGCTGCCCAGGCAGTGCGCGGTGCGCGGGACGTTGTCCAGGTACAGCTGCTGTTCGGTGATTCCGGCCTCGCTCAGGAACATCCGCAGGGTGTCCCTGGAGAGGTTGCTGGGCAGCACCGCGCCGGCTCCCAGCTCTCGGGCGGTCAGCCCCGTGGCCTCCCACAGGTCGGCGAACACTCCTTGGTAGGCGGCGAGTTGTGCGGCCAACCGCCGTGCGGGCGGTACCGGTTCGAAGGTTTCGTGGGCGATCCTGCGGGCTCCGCCGAGCACTTCCCAGCCGTGCCGTCGCGACGAGACGACGGCCGCCGCTGCCCCGTCGCCCGCGACCGCCGCGCCACCGAGCACCACCCTGCCGCCCGGCAGTACCGTGCGCACCAGGTCCCCGGAGACCACCAGGACGGTGCCGCAGGCGCCGGACCTCACCAGGGACGCCGCGACGTCGAGTGCGGCGACGGCGGTGGAGCAGTCGGCCAGGCCCAGCGTCAACGGGTAGGCGCGGCGCAGTCCGAGCCCGCCCAGCAGCTCCATGACGGCCTGCCGGGACGGGCCGGCGGAGGAGCCGGAGGCAGGCCGGCCCGGCGGGCCGTCGACGGGCAGCGACTCGGTGGCGAGCAGCACGGTGTCCACGGCCGCCGGGTCCGTCCCGGCAGCCTCCAGGGCTCCTCGTGCGGCCGGGCCGATGAGGCCGAGGATGTCGCCCTCGGCCTCCCGGTACTCGACGAAGCCGGTGCCGGGGTCGGGTGGCCCGGCAGCGTACTCGGGGAGTTCGGCGACCTTTCTGCGGATCGCGCCCAACTGCGCGGCGCAGCCGTGCACATGGGCCGCCGTCGCGGCGCTCACCCCGGTCCCTCCCCGTCCGGTCCCACCGCGGGCAGCGGGCGTGCGCCCAGCAGTACGGCCGCCAGGTGGGAGATGCCCGCGCCGAGGAGGACCAGCCGGTCCTCGGCGCGGTCCTGCGCCGCCGGTCCGCCGGTCTTCGCCTCCGCGAGCCGGTCGGCGAGGTTGATCAGTGGGTCGCTGCCCAGGCAGTGCGCGATCCGGCCGACGTTGCCCAGGGCGAGCGCGGCGCTGCCGTAGCCGACGTCGGAGAGGTAGGTCATCAGCACGTTGCGCGCGAAGTTGCTGGGCAGGACGGCCCGTACCTCGTCGGGCCGGAAGGGGTGGCGGTGCTCCAGGCGGGTGAACAGTTCGCGGTACGCGGCGATCCTGGCTGCCAGTTGCTGCCGCGGGGGCTGTCCCTGGGCGGGGTCGGAGGCCGCGTGGTGGGCCATGCCCAGCACCGGCAGCCCGGCCGCGGTGGCCGACACCAGGGCGGTGGCCGCGGCGTCGCTCGCGATGGCCGCGCCGCCCGCGACGATCCGTTCGCCGCCGGTGGCGTGGTCGGCCAGGTCGCCGGAGACGACCAGGACGTGGCGGGCGCTGCCGTCCCTGACCAGGGAGGCCGCGGTGCCCACGGCGGCCATGGCGGTGGCACAGTCCATCAGGCCGAGCGTGCTCGCGGTGGCCCGGGACAGCCCGGCCTCCGCGAGGAGTTCGGCGACGTCCCGGTGGGCGGTGCGGTCGCGCGGCAGCGAGTCGGTGGCCAGCAGCACCAGGTCGACCTCGTCGCCCGGCACTCCGGCTTCGCCCAGGGTGCGCTGGGCGGCGGCCGCCATCAGCTCCCCCACCGGCGCGTCCGACCAGCGGTAGGTGTCGAAGCCGGCGGCGGGTGCGGTCAGTGAGGCCGCCGCCTCGGGGTCGGCGAGCAGCTCGGGGAGCTCGGTGACCGGGTCGGCGTACTCGCCCAGTTCGTAGGCGGGGGCGCTCAGCCGTGCGGTGATCACTCCTGGCTCCCGTCGCCGTCCGGCGCCCCGGCCGACGTCTCGGCCAGTGCGGTGAACCGCTCGGTGAGGCGGCGTGCGGTGGCCGCGTCGTACAGTTCCTCGTCGTACTCCAGCCAGCCCCGCGTGCCGTCCGGTCCCGGGTAGACGGCCAGGGTCAGGTCGAAGCGGGTGGTGCCCTTGTCCAGGTCGCGGGTGTCCGCGCGGGCGCCCTGGATCTCCCGGCCGCCCTCCCCGAGGTTGTCGAAGACGAAGACCGCGTCCAGGAGGGGGTGGGTGCCCGGCACCCGGGGGCGCTCCGCGTCCGCGGCGATCAGCTCGCCCGGGTGGGCGGCGTGCTTCAGTGCGGCCCTGGTGGCCGTGCGGGCGGCGCGGGTACGGGCCCGGTGCGAGCCGTCGCCCGCCTCCCGCAGCCGCACCGGCAGCACGTTGAGCAGGTAGCCGACCGTCTCGGAGGTGCCGGGCCGGTCGCGGCCCGCGGTGAACGTGCCGAGCAGCACGTCCTGGCGTCCGCCGAACTCGGCCAGCGCGGCCCAGGCCACGGCCAGCCACCCGGTGTACGCGGTGGCCGCCTCGCGCTGCGCCGCCGCGGCGATCGCCTCGGTGACGGCGCGGGACACCGCGAACTCCACCCGTCCGCCCCGGCGCCCGGTCCCTTGGGCGGGGCGCGGCCGGTCGGTGGGCAGTGGCGGCGGCGCGTCGGCTACCTCACCGGCCCAGTATGCGGCGGCTTTCCGGCCCGCCGGGCCTTCGAGCCACTCCCCCTGTTCCCTGGCGAAGCCGCTGAAGGCGGGCGCGGCGGCGGGTGCGGTGTTTTCGGGGCGGGCCAGCTCGTCCAGCAGCAGCTCGAAGGACCACGCGTCGAAGACCAGGTTGTGCACCACGACCAGCAGCCAGGACTCGTCGGGCGTCGGCCCCTCGGCGAGGGTGACCCGCAGCAGCGGTCCCGCCGTCAGGTCGAAGGGCTCGGCGGCCAGTTCCAGGGCCAGCCGGTGCGCCTCGTCGGCTCCGGTGACGCGGGTGCGGGCCAGCCGGGGCGGCAGGTGCTCGTGGACCACGGGCCTGATGCCGCTGCCGTGCACCTCGAAGGTGGTCCGCAACGCCTCGTGCCGGTCCGCGAAGCCGCGGACGCGCCCGGCGAGCAGGTCGAGGTCCGCGGGGCCGCCGGTGAGGTGCACGGCCTGGCAGACCACGTCCACCGCCCTGCCCGGCAGCCGCTGCTGGGTCTGCCACAGCCGAAGCTGACCGGAGGTCAACTGACTCTGTACGTGGCGAACTTGGCGTCTGACCCGGTCGCGCAGGCGGGCCCGCTGACCGGGGGTCAGGGCGGCGATCCGGGCGGCGAGGTCGGCACGGGAGAGGGCGGCGGTCATGCGTAGCGCCTCCGGAGTTCGTTGAGGTGGCTGAGGCTCTGTACGACGAGGTCCTCGTCGACCCCGAAGTCGATCAGGCAGGCGACCTCGTTGACGCCCATGCCGGCGAAGCGGTCGACCACGGCCGCGCAGGAGTCCGGGGTGCCGAGCAGCGCACCCTTCTCGAAGTACTTGTCGAAGGCGAACCTGATCAGTTCGTCCTGGTCGTCGGAGGAGATGTCGCGGACGCCCGCGCCCGGTGCGAGGTTCTTCTTCTGCGAGTCGATGACGGTGAAGAAGGAGCGCAGGTAGTCGCTGAAGGGCGGCCAGACGGTCTCCCTGACCTCCTCCAGGTCGGTGCCGATGAAGGTGTGCAGCATCAGCGTGACCGTGGTGCTCTCCGGGTCGTGCCCGTAGTCCTCCAGGGTCTTGTAGTAGAGGGCGAGCTTCTCCTCCAGTTCCTCGTTGGTCATGTCGATGAGCGCGGTCAGTACGTTGCAGCCCAGGCGGCCGGCCGTCTCGAAGGTCTCCGGGCTCTTGGTGCAGGTGAGCCAGATGGGGAGTTCGGGCTGGACGGGCTGCGGGTGCAGTTCCACCTCCACGTGGTTGCCCAGGCCGTCCTGCACGTAGACCGGTGCTCCCTCCCACAGCTCGCGGATGGTGCCCACGGCGTCGAAGGTGCGCTGCCTGCGGTCGGTCCAGCCGTCCGGCCTGATCGCGAAGTCCAGCGGGCTGAAGCCGGTGGCCAGGGCGATTCCGGCGCGTCCCCGGGAGAGGTTGTCGACCACCGCCCACTCCTCCGCGACCCGGATCGGGCTGTGCAGCGGAAGGATGACGCTGCCCGCCCTGATCTGCAGGCGCTGGGTGTGCATGGCCAGGGCGGCGCCGAGCACCGAGGGGTTGGGGTAGAGGCCGCCGAACCGGTGGAAGTGCCGCTCCGGGGTCCAGATCGCGGTGAAGCCGTTCTCGTCGGCGTAGCGGGCCGCGTCGAGGACGAAGCGGTATTTGTTCTTCTCGTCCCCGGAGAAGAAGATCAAGCTGAAGTCCACGGTCAGCGCTCCTGTTCCTGGCGGTGCTCGTCTTCCTGGCGGTGCTGTTCGTCGTGCCGGTCCCGGTCGTCGTCCTGCTCGGCGTCGGACAGCAGGCGTTCGGCCTCGTCCGGGTCGAGTTCGGCCAGCAGCGCCGTCAGCGACTCGATGTCGTACTCGCCGCTGTCGGCCGGGGCGTCGGCCGTCTCCGCCGCGGCCTGTGCCCTGGCGTCCAGCCGTTCCTGTACGAGCGCGGCCAGCGCGCCGGGGGTCGGCTCGCCGAGCACGTCCGCCAGCGGCACCTCCACCGAGAACTGCTCGCGCAGGTTCGACAGGAGCCGCACGATGAGCAGGGAGTCGCCGCCGAATTCGAAGATGTCCGCGTCCAGCGGCATCTCCTCGGCGCCCAGCGCGTCGCGCACCAGGCGTGCCACCTGGCCGACGAGGTCGTCCGCGTCCTGCTGTCCCCCGGCGTCGGCCGCCGTCGCGGCGGTGCCTGCCGCCGGGCGTGCGATCCGCTCGTCGCGCACCCACTGGTCCAGGCGGTGCCCGATGTCCCAGGTGGAGACGGCGACGTGGGAGACGTCGCGCAGGGTCAGCAGCCTGCGGACGGCCTCCAGGCCCTCCTCCGGCTGGATCGCCTTGTCGTCCATGCTGCGGCCGATCGCGGAGATCGCCCGCTTTTCGTCCTGGTGGTGCTGCCACACGTCCCAGGCGGCGCTGATCCACACCGTGCGGTCCAGGCCGCGGTTGGCACGTTCGGCGGCCGCGTCCATGAAGTGGTTGGCGGCGCCGTAGCCGAGCAGCCGCAGCCCGCCGAGCACTCCGGCCAGCGAGGAGAGCAGCAGGGCGAAGTCCACGTCGTGGTCGGCCAGGACCTTCTCCAGGGCGATCTGCCCGTACGCCTTGGAGGCGAAGTGCCACTGGCACTGCTCGGCGCTCGCCGCGGTGATCGCCCGGTCCCACTGTTCGCTGGGCAGTCCCGCCGCGTGCACGACACCGTTCAGGGCACCGAAGCGGGCGGTGACCCGGTCCACCGCGGCGCGCAGCGCGCTCTCGTCGGCGACGTCCGCGTGGACCAGGAAGGGCTGGTCGCCCTCGCGCTCCAGGGCCCGCAGCCGCTGGATGCGCAGCGAGGTCGCGTCGTCGTCCTCGTGCGTCTGAAGCCAGCCGTCCCATTGACTGCGGTCCGGGAGCGGGTCGCGGGTGAGCAGCGCCAGGCGGGCGCCGGGGCACTCGCGGCGCAGCCAGTGCGCGAGGGTGGAGCCGATCTCGCCGAGGCCGCCGGTGATGAGGTAGACGCCGTCCTCGCGCAGCCGGGAGGCCGCCTTGGCACTCCAGTCGGCGCGTACCGGGGCGAGGTCGGTGATCCAGCGGGTGCCGCCGCGCAGGGTGGTGGCGACCTCGGGGCGGCGGTGGGCGGCCAGTTCGGCGGCGAGAGTGCGCACCGAGTGCTCGTCCACGGCGGCCGGCAGGTCGAAGTGCCGGGCGCCGATGTTGCCGTGCTCCTGGCCGATGACCCGGGCGGCGACGGCGAGGGTGACGAGTTCGGCCGCGGGTTCCGGCTCGGCCGGGCTGACGGCGTAGGCGCCCGCGCTGACCAGGTCGAGCTGCAGCGGCTTGCTGACACCCTGTTCACTGAACGCCTTGACCAGGGCGATCAGGCTGTACAGGCCGTGGCGTTGGGCGCGTTCGAAGCGTTCCCTGCCGCGTTCGGCGGGCAGCGGCGCGGTGGACCAGGCGTGCAGCACCCGGTCCGGCAGCCGCTCCTCGGCCAGCAGGTCGGCGACGAGGCGGGTGTGGTCCTCCTCGGAGTCGGGGCGCAGTGTCCAGGTGTCGCCCTCCCTCCCGTACGCGGCTCCGGCCCGTACGGTGAGCACCTCGCCCGCGAAGGCGTGCGCGGCGATCCGGGCGGCGGTGCCCTGTTCGTCGGCAAAGAGGAGTACGGGGTCGGTGAGCGGTTCGGCGGCCGAGTCGAGGGTGCCGACGGCCGGGCGCCACACCGGGGCGGAGAACCACTGGTCCAGCGGCAGCTTGCGCACCACGTTCCCGGCGGCGGTGCCCGCGCCGGTCAGTGTCCCGGTACCGGGTTCGACCCAGTAGCGGGTGCCTTCGAAGGGGTACGTCGGCAGCGGTACCCGGCCGCGTCCGCGGCCCGCGTAGTAGCCCTGCCAGTCGACGGGCAGTCCGGCCGCCCACAGCCTGCCGAGCGCGGCGGTGACCGCGGTCAGGTCGGCGCCGGCGTCCCGCCCGCGGGCGGCGGAGGTCACGACGGGTACGCCGGTCTCCCGGTCCGGGTGGCGGCGGGTGAAGGTGGCCAGTGTCTGGCCGGGGCCCACTTCCAGGAAGACCGGGGCCTCGCCGTCCAGGACCGTGGCCAGGCTGTCCGCGAACCGTACGGTCTCGCGCAGGTGTCCGCCCCAGTACGCGGGGTCGGTGGCCTGCTCGTCGGTGATCCAGGTGCCGGTCCTGTTGGACAGGAAGGGGACCTCGGGGCGGCGCAGCCGGACGGTGCGCAGCAGTTCGGTGAGCGGGCCGACGGCGGGGTCCATCATCGCCGAGTGGAAGGCGTGCGAGGTAATGACCTTGCGGTGCGCGACGCCGTCGGCGGTGAGGCGGGTGGTGAGCGCGCGGACGGCGTCCTTGGGTCCGGCGACGGTGCACACCGCGGGCTCGTTCACCGCGGCGAGCGCGACCTGCCCCGCGGTGGGGTCGTCGGGGTTCCCTTCGAGGTAGGGGGCGAGTTCCGCGGGCGGGAGCATGACCGCGGCCATCACGCCGCCGGGCAGCGCGTCCACCAGGCGGCCGCGTTCGGCGATCACCCGCAGCGCGTCGGGGAGCGTGAAGACCCCGGCGAGGGCGGCGGCGACGTACTCGCCGACGCTGTGCCCCGCCAGTGCGGCCGGGCGCACGCCCCAGGCGGCCCACTGCCGGGCCAGCGCATACTCGACGGCGAACAGCGCGGGCTGGGTCAGCCGGGTGCGGCCCAGGTCGTACGGGGTGCCGGTGTACTCCCGCAGCCGGGGGTAGAGGGCGTCCCGCAGGTCGAGGCCCAGGTGCGGCTCCAGCAGTTCCGCGCACTCGTCCAGCACCCGGCGGAACACCGGCAGGTGTTCGTACCAGCCCTGGCCCATGCCGGGGTGCTGGGTTCCCTGGCCGGGGAAGAGCAGGACGACGGACCGGTCGGCGGGCTGTCCCGAGTCCTGGTGGGTGAAGCGCGGGTCGCCGCTGCGCAGCGCGCGCACGGCCGTCTCCCGGTCCGGGGCGGTGATCACGGCACGGTGGTTGAAGGTGCGGCGGGCGGTGGCCAGGGTGTGGGCGGCGTCCTCCAGAGCGGTGTCGCCGAGCCCTTCGGGCGCGTCCTTCCCGGCCGCGTCGCCGGGCCGCGCGGGTGCGTCCTCCTGTGCAGCGGCGTCCTCCTGCGCGGCGGCGTCGAGTCCTTCCGGTGTGTCCTGGACCGGCGCGGTGGCTTCCAGGTGGTCGGCCAGTTCCTGGCGTGCCCTCTCCAGGGCGGCCGGGGACTTGGCCGAGAGCGGCAACAGGACGACGGGAGCCGCGGGCGCGGCGCGCCGTGCCGCCGGGTCGGTACGCGGGGCCTCTTCCAGGACGACGTGTGCGGTGGTGCCGCCCATGCCGGTGGAGGTGACCGCGCAGCGCAGCGGCCCCCCGTCGGCCGGTGCCTGCCACGGCTTCGTCTCGGTGCCGACGCGGAAGCGGGTACCGTCGGCCTCGCACTGCGGGTTCCACTCGATGAAGTGCGGGGTGGGCACCAGGGTCCGGTGGTGCAGCATCAGTACGCACTTGATGAGCGAGGCGATTCCCGCGGCGGTGCTCAGATGGCCGAGGTTGGCCTTCACCGAACCGATCGTCAGCGGCGGTGCGCCATCCACCTGGTAGGACTGTGCGGCTGCCGCCAGTTCGACGGGGTCGCCCATCCTGGTGCCGGTGCCGTGGGCCTCCAGGTAGCTGACGGTCGCCGGGTCCACGTCCGCCACGGCCAGTGCCTCCGCGAGGACGGCGGCCTGGCCCGTGACGCCGGGTGCGGTGTAGCCGACCCGGTCGGCGCCGTCGTTTCCGATGGCGGAGCCGCGCAGTACCGCCCAGACGGTGTCGCCGTCGGCGAGTGCGTCCGACAGGCGCTTGAGCACGACCACGCCGACGCCGTTGCCGAAGACCGTGCCGTCGGCGTGGGCGTCGAAGGGCCGTACCGTGCCGGTCGCCGAGGCGATCGAGTCGCTCTCGTGGAGGTACCCGGCCTCCTGCGGGAAGCGCAGTGCGACGCCTCCGGCGAGCGCCACGTCGCACTCCTGCCCCAGCAGGCTCTGCGCCGCCTGGTGCACCGCCACCAGCGAGGTGGAGCAGGCGGTCTGCACGGAGACGCTCGGACCTGTGAGGTTGAGGTGGTACGAGGTCCTGGTGGCAAGGTGGTTGGGGTCGTTGCCCATCAGTGCCGACAGGTCCTGGCGCAGCTTGGGCAGCGAGCCACCGAAGCCCTTCTCCCCGGTCAGTACGTTGTGCAGCAGGTAGGTGCTGCTCAGTGCGCCCGCGAAGACGCCGATGCGGCCTTCGTACTGCTCGGAGTCGTGACCGCTGTGTTCCAGCGCCTTCCAGGAGGACTGGAGGAACAGCCGCAGCTGCGGGTCCATCCGTTCGGCCTCGCGGGCGCTGAGGTAGAAGAAGGAGGCGTCGAAGAGGTCGGTGTCCTCGACGGTCGCGGCCCGGCGCACGTAGCGGGGGTCCGCCAGGGTCCTGGGCTCCACCCCGGCGGCGGCGAGCTGTTCCTCGTCCACGTCGCGGATCTGGTCGGTGCCCGCGAGCAGATTGCGCCAGAACTCGTGGTGGTCGCGGGCGCCCGGCACCCGGCAGTCCAGTCCGACGACGGCGATCCGTCCGTCGGGGTCGGCGCCGTCCGCCGCGGCGGCGTAGGGGCGGTCAGTCACAAGTACCTCCTGTGTGCGGGGAGTCCGGCGGCGGAACGGCCGGCCCGGTGCGGGCCGCTGTGCGGCGGGCGCCACCTCGGGCCGCGGTGCGCCTGCGGGCGCCCCGTGCGGCGGGCGCCGCGGAGGACTCCGGGGTTCTGTCCCCGCCGCTGCCGATGAGCCGCACCAGAGCGCGGACGGTCGGCGCCCGGTACAGGTCGGTCATCCGCAGTCCGGGCGCGACGGTCCGGGTGAGCAGTTCATGGACGGCGGCCACCCGCAGGGAGGTCCCGCCGAGATCGAAGAAGTTGTCGTCCAGGGCGACGGCGTCAGTGGCGAGCACCTCGCGCCACGCCTCGGCCACGGCCCGCTCCAGCGGGCCCGCCCCGGGTACGCCCGCGGCCGGTCCCGTCTCCCGTGCCACGAGGGGATCGGGCAGTGCGGCCCGGTCGATCTTGTGGTTCGGTGTCAGCGGAAGCTCGTCCAGCAGGACGTACGCGGTGGGCACCGCGTGGTCGGGCAGTACCCCGCGCAGGGTCGCCCGCAGTACGGACGGCCGGGCCTTCGCCCCGTCGGCCGCCACGAGGTAGGCCGCGAGCTGCCGCTCGCCGAGGCGGTCGGTGAACGGCATCACCACGGCCTCGCGCACATCGGGCAGGTCCTTCAGCGCGCTCTCCACCTCCCCGGTCTCCACCCGGATACCGGAGATCTTCACCTGGAAGTCGCGGCGCCCGATCAGCAGGAGGGTGCCGTCCGGCAGCCGCCTGGCGAGGTCGCCGGTGTGGTAGGTCCGGCCGTCCGCGACCGCGCCGGGCGCCAAGTAGTCGCTGGCGACGACGAGTTCGCCCTCGCCCGGCCCCTCGACCGGCTGCCCCTGCTCGTCCCGGAGCCACACCTGTGTGTCGGCGGCGGGGAAGCCCAGGGGGAAGACGCCGGTCGGCGGCCGGTACTCGGGGCCGGCGACGCGCAGCAGCGCGCAGGAGCACTCGGTCGAGCCGTAGGCCCCGGCGACACGGCAGTGCGCGGCGAAGGTCCGCCGGGCGGCGTCGAGATCGGCCAGGTGCAGGGTGTCGCCGCCGAGGGCGAGCATGCGCATGGCGGGCAGTGCGGTCTTCCGCGACTCCACGGCCCGTACCAGGGCGCGGAACACCGGGAGCGTGGAGTGGTAGACGGTGAGGTCCTCGGCGGCCATCCATTCCAGCAGGCCGCTGATGCCGAGCGTCTTGAGGTCGACGGGGTACAGGGCGGCGCCGTTGAGCAGGGCGGCGAAGGTGTCCTGCACCGCCGAGTCCCAGCTGTACGCGGACTGGAGGGTGAGCCGGTCCTGTGGGCCGATGCCCAGGCCGTCGGTCCACACCCGGGTGTGGTGCAGGACGTTGCGGTGGGTCTGCGCGACCGGCTTGGGCCGCCCGGTGGACCCGGAGGTGTAGAGGACGTACGCCTCTCCTTCGGGCCGCGCCCGCACGTCGTCGGACCGTGTCCGTGGGCCGTCGGGCGCCGGTGCCTCCCGGCCCGTGCTCTCCGCCGCCGGTCCTGCTGCCAGGTCCTCGTACGGCAGCACCGGCTGCCGGTCCGCCAGCCGGCCGGCCAGCGGCAGGTGCGGGGCGGTGGCGACCAGGGCCCGTACGCCCGCGTCCCGCGCCATGAGGGCGAGGCGCTGTTCGGGGTAGGCCGCGTCCAGCGGTACGTAGGACAGTCCGGCGTGCAGCACGCCGAGCAGCGCCGCGATCATCTCCGCGCCGTGCGAGAAGAGCAGGCCGACCCGGTCGCCGGGGCGCAGTCCGGCCGCGGCCAGCGAGGCGGCGACGCGGGACGCGCGCCCGGCGGTCTCCCGGTAGGTCCAGCGGACCTCGGGGGTGACCACGGCCTCCCTCGCCGGGTGGGCGGCGGCCTGTTCCAGGAAGCGGTGCACGAGCGTTCCGGCCTGCTCGGCGGGCGGGAACGGCCGGTGTTCCGTGGGTGTTCGGTCGAGGGACGTGGTCATGGTGTCGCACCCCTTTCCGGTCGGTCCGCCGGGCCGTGGGAGAAGAGCACGGCGGGGTGCGCGGGGCGCTCGCGCAGTTGCGCGTAGGCCTCGGCTGCCTGATCGAGACCGAAGCGCGGGAGGTCCATGGCGGCGGGGCGGATCCCGCCGGTGCGGATCAGGTCCAGTGCCCGCTGGAGGTTCTCGGTGACCGTGCCCTCGCCGTCCGGCGCCACGGCGTCGGTCAGCCCGCGGGCGTAGGAGGGGTCGCGGTATCCGGCGCCGCAGCGGGCCGCGTACCGGATGTCGAGGTTGCCCAGTTCCACGCTGAAGTCGATGTGCGCCGCGAACCGGCCCACGCCGATCAGCCGGGGGCGCCCCGGGGCCCGGCCCGCCCAGCGGGCCGCGGCCACGACGGTGGCCCCGGCGTCCCCGGTGCCGCAGAGGAAGACGCACCGGCCGCCGTTCCCGGCCGTCCCGGGGGCACCGTCTTCCCGGTCCACCTCGAAGTGCGTCCCGTCGGCGGCGGCCAGTCCGAGGGCGGGCGCCGTGCGCAGCCGCTCCGGGCGCAGGTCCAGCAGGGTGACGGGGTTGCCCCGGGCCGCCGCGGTCTGGGCGACCAGCTGGCCGACCATGCCCGCGCCCACCACGGCGACCTCGTCCGCGGGGGCGAGGACCGCGCGGTCCACCGCGTGCACCGCGGTCGCCGCCAGTCCCGCCACCACCGCGTCCGCCAGGTCTGTGCCGTCGGGGACCCGGCGGCACAGCCGGTACGGCACGGTGACCGCTTCGCTGTGCACGGCTTCGCCCCAGCCCATGGCGATCACCCGGTCGCCCGGGGCGAAGCCGGGGGCCGGCGGGCCGACCGCGTCCACCACCCCGGCCGCGCAGTATCCGAGGACGAAGCGCTCGCCGGTGCGGGCCGAGCGGTCCAGGTAGTGCAGTTCGGTACCCGGGCTCACCAGGCTCCACTCGGTCCGCAGCCGTATCTCGCCGCGGCCAGGAGGCCGGCGCAGTACCTCTTCGAGGACCGGGTCCCGACCGCCGGCCGCCACCAGCTGCCGTACGGGCAGCGGAGCGACGGCACCGGACGGACCGGCCGCCGGGGCGTCCTGCACCCGTGCCCACGACGCCTGTTCAGTCATCGTCGCGCTCCCCCGTCGTCCCCTCCGCCGCACCCGGCTCGGCGCGGTCGGGCGGGTCCTGGTCCGTCGTACGCTTTGCCGCCCGGCCCGGCGGGGCCGGGATCCATCGCTCGTCCGGTACGACGTCCAGCTCCTCGCGGTGGCCTGGTATCGGCCCCAGAGGCACCGGCCGGTCCGCGCGTTCGTAGGTGGCACGGCGGTTGCGCTTGCGTTCCAGGCCGAGGTTGAGGCCTGCTAAGTCCACCGGTTCGTGGGTGAGCAGTCCGTGCTCCCTGGCCGCGGCCACCGCCGCGGCTCCTGCCTCGGTGCGGATGAACACCCGGCCGTGCTTCTTCTGTCCCTCGCCGCTGACGCTCGCGGCGAATATGTTCGGATCGCCGTCGCTGACGCTCACGTCGGCCAGCCCCGACATCCAGTCGCCGCAGGACAGGCAGCGGTACGTCTTGTTGCCCGCGAAGTCCCGTACCGCCTGCCAGAACTGGACCTCGTGGTCCACGCCGTCCCGGGTGCGGATGCCGATGTTCCCGGGGTACTCGCCCTCCCGGTAGCGCAGCCGCACCACCGTCTCCACGGGTACGTGGGCGCGTTCGCGGATCACCGCGGCGGTGCCCTCGGGGCGGGTGCTCGACGAGCAGGCCGGCTCGACGAGCAGCACCACGCGCTCGCGTGCCCACCGTCCGGCGGCGGTGTCCATGGCCTGGAGCTTGCGCATCGCCTGGATGTGGCAGGCCACGCCCGACATGGCGACCCTGGCGTGCGGTTCCTCGGTCATCGTCTTGCGCAACCGGCCGAGGTAGGGGGCGAGTTGATAGGTCGACTGGGAGGTCTCCACCAGGTCGGCCGGATCGCGCGTCAGCGCGGGCGCCGCCCGCCAGGGCTCCTCGGTGTCGCGCCCCATGGTGAGCACCGCCGTCACGCCCAGCTCCCGCACGGCGGTCTGGAGCAGGGCGGTGAGGCTGCCGCCGCTGGCGGAGGCCTCGTACACCACGGGGTCCAGCGCGTGCCCCGCGACCACTTCCTCGAAGACGCCGGTCCAGCGCTCCTGCGGGGTGCGGGTGCGGCCGAACAGCCGCTCCTCGGTGGCCGGGGTGCCGGGGTCGGCACCCGGGCACACGTCCACGCAGTCGGTGCACTCCCCGCAGTCGGCCGCGGTCCAGGAGGCCACGGTGAGCACCGGGTCCAGCCCCTCGAAGCCGATCACCCCGGCCGGGCAGGCAAGTTCGCAGGCCCCGCACACGGTGCACAACTCCGGTTCCAGTATGTCTCGTTCGAGCTGCTGGAAGCTCATGAGCCACCGCCTTCCGGTAAGGACGCGCCGTGTCGCGCGACGTGCCGTGCGCCGTCGTCGCGCACGGCTCTGGTGGCCGAGGCCGCGTGCTCGTCCGGTCGGGCGGCCTCGGCCACGGCCGCCCCGATGCCCTCGATCAGGAACCGGTAGCCGTCCTCGTCCAGCAGCGCCGGCGGCACGATCTTGACCGTGGCGCCCTCCGGGCCGCCGCCGAAGAGCAGCAGCCGGGCGCGCAGGGCGCCGCCGGTGACGGCCCGTGCCAGTTCGGGGTCGGGCCGCCCGTCCCGTACGCAGTCGAAGGCCGCCAGTGCGCCGGTCGTGCGGACGGCCCTCATCCAGGGGTGCCGGGCGGCGAGCGCCGTCAGGTCGACGCGCAGCCGCTGGCCCAACTCCCTTGCCCTGCCTGCCACGTCGTCCCGTACGACGATGTCCAGGACGGCTTCTGCCGCCGCGCAGGAGACCGGGTGGCCGGAGAAGGTGGAGGTCTGCACGCCCGGCGGCAGCGCGTCGAGCACGGCCCTCTCCCCCACCACGGCGCCGACGGGGAAGCCGTTGCCGAGGGTCTTTCCGAGCAGTGTCAGGTCCGGCTTCTCGGTCATCAGCTCGGCGGTGAACAGCTGCCCGGCCCTGCCGAGTCCGGTGTAGATCTCGTCCAGCACCAGCAGTGCGCCCCGGGCGTGCGCCTGCCGTGCGATCTCGTCGAGCAGCGCCGGTGGTACGTCCAGGACGCCCTCGGTCACCTGGACCGGTTCCAGGACGACGGCCGCGGTGCCGCCGCGCCGGTCGGCGGCGTCCAGCGCCGCCGAGAGCCCGGCCGCGAAACCGGCCACGTCGTCGGCTCCCGGCTGCCGGGGGTCGGGAAGTTCCGCGACGACGACCGGCGGGGAGCCTTCGGCTCCGTCGTCCCCGAAGCCGCTGTAGGTCTTGAACTCCGCACGCCAGGTGAGTGCCAGCGCCCCGGCCGTCTTGCCGTGGAAGCCGTAGCGGAAGCCGACCACGGCCCGGTGTCCGGTGGCCGCGCGGGCGATCTTCAGCGCGGACTCCACCGCCTCCGAGCCCGTCGCGGTGGGCAGCACCGCAGGCTCCTCGTACGGGGACAGGGCGCAGATCCGCTCGATCATCCGTCTGCGGGCGTCCGAGGTCAGCTTGCAGCCGGTGTGGGTCAGGCGTGCGGCCTGGGCGGTCACGGCGGCGGTGACGTCGGGGTGCTGGTGTCCCAGCGTCGCCGCGCCGCTGCCCGCGGTCCCGTCGAACCAGGCGGTGCCGTCCTCGGTGTACAGCCAGGGGCCGTTGCCGCTGCTGAACTCCGGGCCGAGGGCGCTCCCCGTGGACCGTGCTTCGGCACTCACCGCACTGCTCTTCATCGGTAGTCCTCTGTTCGTCAGTCCTCTGTTCGTCACCGGGGGTCCTCCACGACACGGGCGCCGACGGCGCGCTGCACATCGGCGAAGCCGGGAAACGAGGTGCGGTGACAGGCACCGCCCCGCACCGTGGTGCGGCCCGGCAGGCAGCCCGCGAGCGTCGCGGCGGCCATCGCGATCCGATGGTCCTCGAAGCCGGGCACCTCACCGGCCCTCAGCGGGGCGCCGCCGCGCACGGTCAGTCCGTCGTCCGCCACCTCGACCCGGGCGCCGAACGCCCCGGCCATCCGTGCCGTGGCCGTCAACCGGTCCGTCTCCTTGAAGCGGAGTTCCTCCGCGCACCCGATCCACGACACTCCCGGCAGCCGGGCCGCGACCAGGGCCAGCAGGGGCACCTCGTCGATCAGTGCGTGCAGCAGCGCGGGCTCCTCCACCCGGACGGCCTCGACCCCGTCCAGTCCGCCCCGTACGACCACGGTCCCCACCGGTTCGCCGCCGTGCGCGCGCCCGTCCTCGTGGGGGACCCCGTGCCCGTCCTCGTAGGAGATGTCGGCTCCGCTCCTGCGCAGCACGTCGAAGAAGCCCGTGCGGGTCGGGTTCAGGCAGACGCCCGGCACCCGCAGCGTTCCGCCGTCGCCCCACAGCAGGTGCGCGGCGACGGGATAGGCCGCCAGGGACGGGTCGCCGGGGACGTCGATGACCTCGGGCACCTCGAACGCCGCACCGTCCCAGACGAGTACGTTGTCGCCCTCGTCCAGTCCGCCTCCGAACGCGGCGAGCATCCGCTCGGTGTGGTCCCGCGAGCGCACCGGGTGCCGTACGGTCGCGGGCAGTCCCGCGGCGGCCACGGCCAGCAGTACGGCGGACCGCGCCTGTGCGCTCCCCACCCGCAGGGTCACCGTTCCCGGGCGGTGCACAGCCCCCTTCAACAGGACGGGAAGGCAGCCTTCGTCGCCCAAGTAGGCGATGTCCGCGCCCAGTTCGGTCAGCGGGTCGATCAGCCAGTCCATCGGGCGGTGCCGCAGCACCTCGTCCCCGTCCACCACAGCGGCGGTGCCGCTGCCCGCCAGTACTCCGACCAGCAGCCGGGCCGCGGCGCTCGACCCTCCGGTCTCCAGGTACGGCACGCCCCGCGGCCAGTCGGACACGTCCGGATGCTCACGCACCGGCTGCTCCACCGGTAACGCGCCGCGCCGCACGGTGAGTGTGCTGCCGTCCGCCCCGGTCTCCACCCCCAGCGCCCGCATCGCGGGCAGCAGCGCCCGCACCGCGCCGCCCAGGTTGGCGTTGCGCACCGTCAGCACCTCGGGTGCGCCGGGCAGCAGGGCCGCCAGCAGCGCCCGGTGGGTGACCGACTTGTCGCCCGGCACGCCGACTCTCAACGTGCTGACGCCGACGGCCTCTTCGGCCCGGCCGCCGTCCACCGCCAAGTCCGCCGATTCGGTACCCGGTTTGTCGAATGTCTTCCGGGTCGCCCTCCTGGCGTCAAGCACACCTTGCTCCTGTTCCTGGATTCGAGAACCTGCGGGCCGACCGGCAGCACGCGCGGTGCGGGCGGCTCCGCGAGTACGGCTCAGAAACCCTCCGTACAGACCCCTGTGAACGCCATACCGACAGCGGGACAAGAAAAGGAAAAGCGTCGGTCAAATCTCCGGCCGTCACCGCGAAAACGGACCGGTGGCCAGGAGGGGAAAATACTGGCCACGGTGGCGGAAATAAGCCGGTGAGGAATAGCGAATCCGCCGACAGTGCACCCCTTCCACCTCGCCCTACAGGCTGTGACCACGGCCTTGTGACTGGCCCGACTCAATCACCTGCACAGAGCAACTGTCAATGAAACGTTGACGACTTCAACTAGTCTCACCTGCCGCCCAACGCCCCCGAAATACACACCACTTCCCCTTGTCGGGCTCCTGTAATCACCGCACCCGCAAAGGCGATCCACATCACTCCGAAAATGCTCGTCGGGCGAGGTTTCATTCACCGACTTCACGCATAAATTCAAGCACCGAACACACCGCTCACTCCGGGGAGAAGCCGTTCGACCGCTCGTACGGCAGCCGCAAGGTCGAGACCTGGGCCGCGGACAAACTCACCGCGATCCTCGCCGGACACGCGAAGCGCGCCGCCACCGAGATGTCCGCGCAGGCCGCAGCCGAACAGCTACCCACCACCCGCCGCGAGGCCGTCACCACCTGCCACCGCTACCTCACTGGCCACCTCGACCAGCTCCACTACGACACCGCACGTGCGGCCGGCCGGCCGATCGCCACCGGCGCCGTCGAGGGCGCCTGCCGCCACCTGATCGCCTACCGGCTCGACATCACCGGCGCCCACGTGGCCACCACCAAAATGACCATCCGCACCGCTCTAGCCAGAGGACTGCAGTCCAGGCTCCGACCAGGTGTCGGACAGTCGAACAACCACGACGGCTGACTCGCTGTACGGCGGCTGTTACGAGGGAATTAGGATCTGCACCCAACGCGCGGCAAACGGAGCCGAGTAATCCATGCGCGACCGCGACGAGTTCAACTTCAGTGTCGGCATCCAGTTCGGCGGCGCTCCCCTGCCCGAGGTACGCAGCGCCCTCGCCGTGCCCACGCGCGAACAGCACCGCCGCAACCGCGAAAGCAGCGCGGCATGACGCCCCGCCCCGAGGTCTTCGTCACGGTCGACGGCCCGAGCGGCGTAGGGAAATCCACCGTGCTCTCCACTCTGGAAGCCGTGCTCTGTCAACGGGGACGCGCCGTGCACCCCACCGCCGAGCCCTCCACGAGCCCGCTCGGCACCTTCACCCGGGCCCACGCCGACCACATCCGCGGCCACGCCCTGGCCTGCCTCGTCGCGGCCAACCGGTACGAACACCTGGCACACGACGTCCACCCGGCACTCGCCACCGGACACACGGTGATCTGCGACCGCTACCTGGCCTCCACCCTCGTCCTGCGACAGCTCGACAGCGTGCCCGAACCATTCCTGCTCACCGTCAACGCCGCGATCCTGATGCCCGACCTCGCCGTGATCCTCACCGCCGCACCCGCCACCATCACCGGCCGCCTGGCAACGCGCGGGCGCCGCCACCGCTTCCACCACGACCCCCTCGGGCCCGCACGCGAAGCAGCTCTCTACACGGCCGCCACGAACACCCTGGCCTCACTGAGCATCTTCAGAGTGGTCACCGATCGGGTGACGGTCGAGGCTGGATAGCAGGCGAGGCCTTCGGGCAGTGGTTCGAGATGTCTGACGTCTCAACCGCCGTGACCGGAGGCCTCGTTGGTCATCTAACCTGCCGCACGCGGCCTGCCGCATGCGCTCGTGGAGTGGGTCACGATGCCGACCGTCACCCGCGAGGGTGACCGCCGATGCACACTGCGACCCTCGCAACGCGTCGTCATCGCCCTGGTGTACCTGCGCGAGCACACCACCTGTGCCAAGCCCGCCGCGAGCTTCCGGATCAGCGAGGGCACCGCCCACGCCTCCGTGCAGTAGGTGACGGAGCTCCTCGCCGCGAGGGCACCGTCCCTGTGATCCGGGCCCTGCGCCGGGCGCGTCCCGCATACGTGTGGGTGGACGGCACCATCGCCGAGTGGGACCGGGTCGGCGGCCACGAACGGGACTACTCGGGCAATGCCCGTCGGCATGGCGTGAACATCCAGGCCGTCACGGACCCGGCGGGCGAGCTGATCTGGTACTCGCCCGCACTGCCGGGCCGAACCGTCGGCATCACCGCCGCCCGCACCCACCGCATCGTCACCTTCTGTGAACGACTTCGGATCCCCGTCCTCGCCGACAAAGTCCATGCAGGAGCCGACGGCACGTTCCAGGTGCCATTCAATCGACACCTCGGACGCACTCTCACCACCAGACAGGCAGCCGTCAACCGTACACGCGCACGGCTCCGCTTCCCCGTCGAGCGGGCCTTCGCCCTCCTCAAGGCCTGGCGGATCTTCCGCAAAGCCCGCATCAGCCCCAACCGACTCACGTCAATGACCAAAGCCGTTCTCACCCTCGAGCGGCGACGCTGAAGATCCTTATGAATCAGCTGGTCCTCAGCCCGTCGCCCCACCGCACCGAAGCGATGGAGAAGGGCTGTGTGCTCATCACACGGACCTGGTATGCCCCGATCGAGCCGCCCGGTGCGGCAAGACTGGTAGTGCCCTGATTGCCGCACCCGGCGGACTTCCACGGGCTGCGCGGTGTGGTCCTGGCTTCCACACATGCTGTCTGGTTGCTGCCAGAGGCCGCAATACTCCATTCGAAGCCGACGGCGCTAGGCCCTCCGACGGGAGGAGTGCTCCAGGAACAGCCGCTGTCCTCGGTCCAATGGCCCGGGGTCCCGGTGACAACCCTGGTGCACAGCGACTGTGCTCCAGCGGCCGTCGCCTTTGTGCTCGAGGCGGGTGCGACGGTAGAAGAAGTCAGTGTCTGCTCGGCAGTAGGCGCCGCCTGGGCGGGGGTGGCGGAGAGCAGACTGGCTGACACGAGCAATGGGCTGAGCATGGCTACGCTGAGTCGGGGGCTGATGAAGGTCATGGGAAGCTCCCTTTTTCGTGGGTTTTCTTTGCGGGAGTCGCGTGGGTGCGTTACCTCTGGTTGACCCCACGACTGACGTGTGCGATCAACACGGACTGGCGGGGTGAACCGCACGCCGTGCTGTTTCATGCACCATCGTGCTGGGGTGCCAGTCGGGCGAACAGCTCACGAACCGTTCATGTGTGACCGGTTCGGCTTTCGTATCCTGCCGCTGCGGCATATCACCTGGTCGTGCCGGTGCGGCGATTCAGGTTGGGAGCTGGACTCACCCTGGAGGCGCGTGTTGAGCGGTCGGACGGGTCGGGCTGCCGACTTCGTACCGAACGCGCCGCGGTATGACTGGAGGCGGTCTTTCTGAATACCCCGCTTCGCCTGGCGACGATCCAGACTACGAGCGCCGCCGCGATGCTCCCACCTCCGGCCACACCTGCTTCTTCCCGAGCATGACCCGCGTCCTCGTTCCGCTCCAGGGCCCGTCGTGCGGGCGCCTGCCACGGCCAGCCGTGGCTCGTGAGCAGGCGCCACACACCGGCGATCGAGACGGTGAGGTGGAAACGCCGGCCGATCACAGTTTTCACCCGGGCCGGGGTCCACCGCTGGTCCTTCCACCCAGGGGCAGCGGGACCCTTGGCCAACTCCATTGCCAGCACGAAGAACTGGGCGTCGGTGAGCCTGGGTCGGCCTGGCGAGCCTCGCGAAGTCAGTCCTTTGGTACTGCCCTCGCGCCAAGCGCGGCGCCAGCGTTCCACCGACCTTTCGGTGACCCGCAGATCCTTCGCGATCAGCGAGTTCTCATCACCGCGGGCGAACCGCTCGGCGGCCAGGCAGCGAAGCTGTTCCCCAGCCCGCCGCCGCTGGGCGATCAGGCCACCCCCTTGTGCGTACCGCATACCCATGGCGCGCCGCAGGGATCACCCGCCGTCACCCCGGCCCCACACCGAAAACGTCAGCAGGAAGCCTCCAGGACGAAGAACAGGAAGCACATGAACCTCTTCCGGGCTGCGGGATCCTCGGGGAACGCCTTCGCGGCGTCCGGAGAAGGGGCTGGTTCGCTGATGACTGAGATCCGGAATCCGGCTGCGGTGAAGGCGTCCGTCATGGCGTGCAGCGGGCGGTGCCAGTTGGTCAGGACGGCTTTCTGGCCGGCGAAGTCGCAGTCGTAGGACCACTGCACGGTCTCGAAGTAGCTTTTGTCCTGGTGAAGAAGCGTGTAGACCGTGGGGTGGTTGACGGACGCGATCAGCCGGCCGCCGGGCTTCAGGACGCGCCGCAGTTCGACCAGCGGCGCCGTCCAGTCCTCCAGGTAGTGGAGCACCAGGGGGGCGACGACGTCATCGAAGGAACTGTCGGGGAACGGCAGCGGGTCGGCCAGGTCTCCCTGGTGCAGGGCGGCATCGGGTCCGAGCCTCCTCCGGGCCAGTTTCAGCATCCCCGCGCTGGCGTCGAAGCCGGTCACGGTCGCGCCCCGGTCGCGCAGCGCCGCGAACACGGGGCCGGCCCCGCAGCCGACGTCGAGGACCCGCCGTCCGGCCACGTCCCCGGCCAGGTCCAGGATCGCGGGCCGGTTGTAGTAGGCGTTGAGGAGGCTCGTCTCGTTCTCGGCCTCGTAGGCCTCGGCGAAGCCGTCGTAGGCGTTGGCCGCGAACTCGCGTGTAGGCCCGGCAGGGCTCTCAGGTGTGGCAGGCATGCGCCTCAGCGTGGCACGGGCAGCTTCGAATCCCCCGGGCTGGGACAGAGCCGTGACAATTCGAGGGAGCTCAAGGGGGATCGTGGCCGCTGTCAACGATCCACTGAAGTGGAGGAGCCGCAGACAGCGGACTGTCTGCGGCTCCCGAGCGTGCAGTACCGATGTATCGCGCGGGCTGCTGACCTACCTGCGTGATGTCGTGATCAGCTGCTGGGTTCTGCTCTCTTCGCGCGGTGGAATCCGGTAGGACTGGAGTCGTGACTCGTCGGCAACTCACCAATGCCGAGTGGAAGTTCACTGAGTCCGCACCTGCCGATCGGTAGGTACGGCCCGTACCCGGAGCGGTTGCGGGAGCAGTCCGAGGGTGTGATCCGGCGGTTCCGCTCCAGCGGGCAGTGGGGGGAGATGCCTGCCGAGTTCGGCCCCTGGGATTTTGACTGCCGGGGAGGCCGGGGACGGTCCGCAGTTCATCCCTGTGCTCGCGAAGGCGGGAGTCCGTCTGCCGGTCGGCCGTCCCCGCACGACGCCCGGACAGCTACCTCGCCGGCGACCACCTCGCCGATGTCGCCGACGCGGCCGAACGCGGCATCCACGGGATCTGCTCCACCGAACAACCCCCCTGGCCCTTCCTCACCCACATCAACCTGACAATCCATCCCAAGAAACTATAGAACTAACGAAAACTCATTAGGTGTGGAATGTGGTGGTTGCCTCCAGGGCCGCCCGGCCAGCCGCGACCCGGTTCACCCGCGCGTGCTCGTCGGCGTAGCCGAAGGAGATACCCACAAGCAGTTTCCCCTCGTCCACGCCGAGTTGATCACGGATGGTGCCGGCGTAGAAGCTGAGCAGGCCCTGCGGGCAGCTGGCCACGCCGTAGCCGGTCATGGCCAGCAGCAGCGTCTGCAGGTAAGCACCGACGTCGGCGGCCAGGCGCGGCCCGCCGTCGCCGGTAACGAACAGGAACGCGGCATGAGGCGCCCCGTAGAAGCCCAGACTTTCCGCGTCGTAGGCCGCGCGAGCCGGGTGGTCATCGGGGCCGATGCCCAGCGCTCCGTACAGGCTGGAGCCGAAGGCGGCCCGCCGTTCCTGGTGGATGGGGGCGTACATGCCCTCGGAGTACGGGTAGTCGGCCGTGACGCGTCGTTCGGCGTGGGCCGTTCGCAGGGCGTCGGCCAGACGGTCTCGCCGTGCGCCACCGACCACCTCGACCCGCCACGGCTGCGCGTTGGAATTGGACGGCGCAGTGCCGGCCAGGGAGAACACCTCGCGCAGAGTCTCCTCGGGCACCGGATCGGGACGGAATGCTCGGGTCGCACGGCGCCCGCGGATCAGCTGCTCGGCGTACTCCGACGTTCGCCTCCCGCCCAGCTGTATCGCGCCCGGCTGTGTCCCGCCGACGGGCGCCTCGCTTTCGCGTGTCCGGGTGAAGACCGGTCCGCTCATGGAACTCTCCTCAGAATCGCCAAAGTAAACGCAATCGTTTACCTAGATTGGCACTATAGCCAGCAACTCCCTTCGAAGTAAACGAGAACGTATACTTACGTCATGACCACGACGACGGTGTCTCGACGGCCGGGGCGCGGAGGGCGGGAGCGCATCCTGGCCGCTGCGGCCGGACTGTTCGCGGCCCAGGGGATCAACGCGACCGGCATGGAGCAGATCGCGGAGCGGGCGCCGGTGTCCAAGCGCACCCTCTACGCGCACTTCAGGACCAAGGACGAGCTGGTCCTCGCCCATCTCAAGGACCTCTCCTCGACGGGACGTACCCTGGAGGGCGTGCTGGCACGCGAGGACATCCCTGCCAAGGAGCGAATCCTCGCACTGTTCGACCCGCCGCCGACCGGCACGGATCCGGTGCGCGGATGCCCGTTCATCGACGCCGCCGCGGAGTTCCCCGACCCCCAGAACGCGGTCCACTCCTACGCGCGCGAACAGAAACTGCTGATGGTGCGGTTGGTGACCGATCTGGTAGCGGAACTGGGCTGCCGCGAGCCCGCCGTCCTCGCCGAGCAACTCGCGACCCTCGCGGACGGCGCCGCCAGCCGCGCCATGGTGCTGGGCGAGTCGAACTACGGCCGGCACGCACGGACAGCGGCGCAGACCCTCCTGGAAAACGCGCTGCCGGCCACGATCTGACGGGTCCCACTGGGTTGCTCGGTATGCCTAGAGCCTGATGCAAAGATCCCGCCGCTCGTCCGAGAGGAAGGCGGGACTTTCACAACAGCCCTAACCAACCCCCGCCGCTTTCCCCCAGCACAGGGCAACGGCTCACCGCGACATCCTTCCCGCTGGGGCACCCCGTCACATGACGTTGGCGCAACTCGCAGGTGCTCCCGCCCCCCTCCCGGCAAGGTGCTTCCAGGGCGTTGACCGTTCCCTCCGCCGGCTTCCGCTCGTTGACGCTCAGGCCATGCCCGGGATGGACACGCCCTCGGTACTGGCGGGCTCGCCCATTCAACTGCCGCCAGTTCCGCCTGGGGCCCAGCCTGCTGGTGACCGTGCGTGGTCGTCGGAGTAGCGACTCCAGTCTTCTCCGACCTCGGATGCGAGGCGGGTCGCGATGACGTCGTGGTAGCCGAGGGCGTCGACGACGGCGGGGCGGGCATCTCCAGGACCCACTGTGGCGGGTCGCTCCGGTCCGGGCGGCGGCTGTGGGGACGCCGAGGTCGTTGAGCCGACCGGAGCAGGCAGCCGTTCTTCAGCGTGGCGTCGGCGAGGGCGAGCCAGGCCGACATCGACACCGCGGGCTCAACGAGTCACCCCGACAGGTCGCGACACCTGGCTGCGGCACTAACCTGCGGTGGTGACCGGAACCGAGCTGGATGAGTTGATCGTTGCCGACGGCGCGGCTCTGCGCGCGTGGCTGCTGGACAACCACACCGCCTCTCCTGGCGTGTGGCTCGCCCTGACCAGGAAGGGCGGCACCGTCACCACACTGACCTGGCAGCAGGCGGTCGACGAGGCACTGTGCTTCGGCTGGATCGACGGGCAGGCCCGCAAGCGCGACGAGGAGAGCTCCTGGCGGCGGCTCACCCCGCGCCGGCCCCGCAGCGTCTGGTCCCAGCGCAACGTCGCCAACGTGGCCCGGTTGGAGGCGGCCGGCCTGATGCAGCCCGCCGGCCGCGCCGCGGTCGACGCCGCGAAGGCCGACGGGCGGTGGACGGCCGCCTATGCGCCGTCATCGGAAGCGGAGGTGCCGGCCGACCTGCGCGCCGCAATCGCCGCCGACCCAGCGGCGCAGGCGATGTTCGAGGTACTCACCAAGACCAACCGCTTCGCCCTCATCAGCCGGGTCAATGCCGTCAAGCGGGCCGAGACGCGAACCCGGAAGATCGCCGAGTACGTGGCGATGCTGGTCCGGCACGAGACGATCCACCCGCAGAAGGCCAGGCCGGCGGACCCGCCGGCGTCGTGACCGGGCTCCTGCCGGAACGGACAGACCCAGCCTATTGAGCGGAACTGTTGGGGAACTGTTCTCGAAGCCCTGCCTCGTCCGCTTCAAGACGGGTGAAGGTCTCCGCTGATGCGCGGCCGGCCGTACCGTTCGACGAGGGCGTTGCCGATCGAGGCCAGGTGGTCTCGGACCCCCGGAGGGCCGGTCACCTCGACCCATTCGACCAGCCCGGAGAGCTCGCCGGCGAGGATGTACTCATTGGGGCCGCGGATCACGACCTCGATGCGGCCATCGGTCGTGGAACCTCCCACGTCGAGCCGGTCGCCGAGCGCCATCCGGAGTACGCCTATCCCGTCGGGTGTGCATACCACCTGGACTCCAGACAACCGCGGCGGTCCTCAGCCGCCCCCGAGCACCACCACCACGCTGATTGACCAGGCAAAGGGCTCTGAATAGCAGATTCCCAAGGACGATCTCGCCCAAAGGAGAAGGTGGTCGCACCGCCGAAAACAGGTGCGACCACCTTGGATTCCCCTACACCCAGGCTGTCGCGGTCCCTGAGCAGCGGGCACTACCCGAGTATCGGTCCACCGTGCAGACCTGGAGAGTGATCTTGTCGCCGGAGCGCCACGTCGTAGGAACCCTGACGTCCTTGCGGTTGTTGTAGTCCGGGAGCCCGTCGTGGGTGTAGACCCGGGGGTCGTTCCGCGTCACGTTCGTGACCCGCAGACGCACGTAGTCATTCTCGATCCAGGAGTTGTCCCACATCGACAACGTGTCGTTCGAACTCTCGTAACGCCCGCCCGCCAGATTCCCCGGACTCCGTACATCCGTGGCCTTGGCCTGCGCCGACGACACCGAGACGACTGTGAACACAGCCGCCGCCACCAACACACCCACCGCATGGAACTTACGCACGTCGCTTCCTCTCGTTGAGATCACGGACGCAACAGATCCTCACTACGCACCCCACAAGGTGAAAGGCGAAAAAGTGTCCCGGACATGTCCGGGACACGCCCGGGACGTTCGCGGCCCTCACGGCGGCCGTGCCCCCTCTCGCACTCCGGCGAGCCGCGCGTATCGAGCAGCCCCGAACCGCGGGCTGACGCGCTTCTCCGCAAGCCGCAACAGCCCGCCGCACGCGAACAAGCACGATACGGATCGTGCATGGGCGGTGATTGAGCCGTTGCTTCCGGTGCCGAATGGCAGGTCGGGGCGGTGACGTGATCACCGGCAGTCGATCAGTGGAATCTTGTGGAAGCTACGCACAACTGCGCCGTGGCGTGATCTGCCAGAGCGGTTCGGGCCGTGGAAGACCTGTCACGAACGGCCGGCCCGGTGAAGTGCGGACGGCACCTTCTTCGACAGCAGCGGTCTGACGACGTGCCCGGCGCGTGACCGTATGTCACTGGCGCACAGGAGCATGATTGCCTCCACGAAATTCGCGCCGGGACCCGCTGTCGACCGCCCGAGCCGGTCCCGGCCCAGCCACGGCAGCTGTCACGCACGTGGGGCTGGTGGCGGCTGTGCGGGAGCACTGCGGCTGAGATGCACTTCCGGCAGGACGGCCAGTGCTCCACCGTCCACCGGCAGGCAGACACCGTTGACGTACGAGGACGAGGGTCCGGCAAGGAACGCGACCACCTCGGCGATCTCCTGGGGGGAGCACAGGCGCTCCAGCGGGTAGGCCGCCCGGATCCGTTCCCGTTCCTCGGGGTCCCGCCAGCGGTGAGCGTTGCGCTGAACAGCGACGAAGCCCGGCTCGACCACGTTGGTACGCATCCCCAGGTGCCCCCATTCGGTGGCCGCGGCACGGGCCAGTGCCCCCAGGCCCGCCTTGGCCACGGCGTACGGAGCGAAGCCGGGAGCGGCGGCGTGGGCGTGCACCGAACCGATCAGGACGACGGAAGCGGGCCGGCCGGCGGGATGGCGGCGGACGAGTGCGCTGGCCGCCTGCCACGCCGACACGAGCCCGACGTCGAAGACCCGGTGCCAGTGTTCAGGCGCCAGGTCCCCCAGTGGGGCGCGGTGTTCGCTGAGCAGTGCGTGCACGAGGATCGAGGGCGGCTCGGGTCCGGCGTCCAGGGCGCGGGCGAGCAGGTCGTCGTCGGTGGCGTCGCCGTGGAACGCGGCACTCACGCCGGGCAGATGATGTACGGCCGGATCCTGGTCGACGGCGATGACGGTGGTGCCGTCGGCGAGCAGCCTGGCGACCACGGCCCGGCCGATCCCGCCCGCGGCACCGAGAATGACTGCGGTGGTCACGGTGGTCACCTTCCTTTCGCACGGGGGTTGTTGGTTGAGGAAGTCCGCGCCCCGCGGGCTCCCGTTGCGACAGGGCCTGGGGACCTGCGGGGTCCGACTCGTCTATTCACGGCCGATATTGATTTCTTCGAGTTCCTTGCCGGTGGTTGCGAGGAAGGGGGAGGCTGCGACGACGGCTGCGGCGAGCAGGTAGGCGGAGGCGTAGAAGGCGATGGCATGCAACCCGAATCGCTCCAGGAGGTGCGGTGCGAGGACCACGTTCAGCGCAATCATGAGACGGGTGACCGCCTGCGCGATCCCGCTGCCGATGCCGCGCAGATGCGTCGGGAACGCCTCGGACGACCACACCCAGGAAAGTACGCCGGGTCCGAACCAGGTGAGCAGGGAGTACAGGACGAAGAAGGCCAGCAGAAGTCCCGAGGCCCTTGGGCCGAGGAAGGCGATGCCCAGACCCGCGAGGAAGACGCCGACGCAGGTCCAGATGCCCAAAGTCCTGCGGTTGATACGGTCGATCACCTGCGCACCCGCGACCACGGCGCACAGGCCCGCCGCGAATCCGGCCAGCGAGAACCACAGCGAGTACTGTGCTCCGACACCGCTGGCCTCCATGACGAGCGGACCGGCGATGGTGGCGACCGCACCGCCGAAGGCCTGGATCGCGAAGAACCCGGTGACCGCGGCGAGGCGCAACCCCGACCGGGCGGTGAACAGTTCACGCAGCTGCCGCTTCGTCCCGAGGGACCCGGCAGACGTGGCCGGCTCCTCGATGCCCAGGATCGTGAACACCCTGCGCGCCTCCTCGTGGCGCCCCTGCGCCCGCAACCAGCGCGGTGACTCCGGCAGGAATTGACGGGCGATCAGTACACCGAGTGCGGGGACCGCGGCGAGCCCGAACAGCCAGCGCCAGGTGTTCTCCCCTGTCACGTCGCGCAGCGCGAGGGCGACGAGCACACTGGTGATCGCACCGCTGAGCCACATCACATTGGGGAGCGAGCCCGCGATCCGGCCCCGCCTCGCCCGTGGCGCGATCTCCGTGAGGAAGGCGTGCGAGGTCGGGATGTCCATCCCTACGGCGACGCCGATGAAGAACCGGGCCAGCATCAACTGCCAGACCTCGGTCACGAACGCGGCGGCGAGCGAGGCGACGACGAAGAAGACCAGGTTGATGACGAAGATGACCTTCCGGCCGAACCGGTCGGACAGGTCACCGAAGACGACGAGGCCCACGGCGGCACCGATGAACGCGATGGCACCGAGCCAGCCCACCTCGGTGGGCGTCAGGTCGAAGGCGGGTTTGAGGAAGAGCAGCGCCGAGCCCATGACGAGCAGGTCGTAGCCGTCAATGAACTCGCCGAACGCGACCAGCCGTGGCGTCCAGCGCTTGGTGAACCGTGCTCGCGCAGGGCTGATACACCCAGTGCCTGCAGCGGTAGTCGGAAGAGGAACAGCGGCCATGTAGGAGTCGGGTCCCTTCAGGAAGGTGGACGGCGAGGAACACAACACTGGTGCGCCAGTGAGGGCAGTGGTAGATGCCCTTTACACGTTGCCTGCTACTCGCCTATGCCTGGCCGGAACAGACCAGTCCTCATACGGCCCGCTGACGCACATCACGACCTGCGTCACCACACCAGCAGCGCTGCCTGCCGGCGGGGTACACCGTCGGGCGAGCCCGATTCCAAGCTAGCGTTCGAAGCCCCGGCCAAGACCTCTTCCGAGTCCGCAGGCGTAGCGCCGCGCAACGCCGGCGCGGCACCCGCCGTACCGTCCAGGAACCCTGGCCGGTGCACCACCGTGCGTTCACCGGGAGCAGACCTGGCACCCGGCCGGAAAGCATGAGAATCCCTGCCGGGTGCCCGGTTGGCCTCAGGGCAGACCGCCGCCCGGGGGCGAGGGGCGGCCTGGGCAGTGTCCTGGCGATCACGAATGGGGCCAGACGATGAGTGCGACTGCGGTGACGGTGCCCAGGTAGACGTAGCCGCGCTTGTCGAACCTGGTCGCAACCGCGCGGAAGGCCTTCAGCTTGTTGATCGCCCGTTCGACGGTGTTGCACTTCTTGTGGCGGCCCTTGTCGAACCCGGGCGGCCAACCCCCGGCCCTGCCGCGTCGGACCCGGTTGGCGGCCTGGTCGGCTTCCTCCGGGATGACGTGTCGGATTTCGCGTCTGCGCAGGCAACGGCAGGTTCGGCGGTTGCTGTAGCCCTTGTCCGCACTGACGCTGTCCGGCCTTGTGCGAGCTCTGCCACAGGTCAGCCTCGGCACGCGGATCTTGTCCATGACCGGCTCGAACTGGGTGCAGTCGGCGCACTGCCCGGGTGTGATGGCCAGCGAGAGCCCGGCAGCGGCCGTCCGCAATTGGGGGGATTTTGGTGGTGAACCCGCCGCGCGAACGGCCGAGCGCCTCACTTCCCGCACCACCTCCGCCAGGCGGTCGATCAGTTCCGCCCGGATCCGAGCGGCTCTGACCGTCTGCGCGGATCCCGGCACGACATCAGCCTCGGATGCCGTCGACGAGAATCGACGCCTCGTAGCGGACCGCCAACTTGTCGTACCCGGTGACGACGGCGCGGTGCCTGTAGCGGCGGCTACTCCCCCACTATCGTCCTGCCGTGCGCGACGCCGGTAGGCGGCCGTACCCTGTCGAAACCCAGCGGGCGGGGGCAGGCCAGGAGGGCTCCTACGGGCAGGCTCCTTGCCCAATTGACGTCGATCATGGCGGGATACATCGTGGGCGGATGACTGCCAGAACTTCAGCAACCGGGACCGTGACCGAGAAGACCGAGGCGCTGGAAAGGGCGTACGCGCTCGGCCCGTTGCTGCGTTCCCACGCACTCCGCTGCGAGACCGAGCGGCGGCTCATCGAGCCCGTCGTAACGGCGCTGACCGAGGCAGGCATGTTCAAGCTCTGGCTGCCCGCCCGCTTCGGCGGCACACAGGCCGGGGCGCGCACGCTCGTCGAGGTGTTGGCCGCGCTCGCCGAGGGCGACGGCTCAGCGGCCTGGCTGACCTCCCACATGGCCGCCGGCACCTGGATGGCAGGGCGGTTCCCCGAGCCTGTGCGCAGCGAGATCCTGGCACACCCGGACGTCAGGATCACCGGCGTCCTCTCTCCGAGCGCCCGGGCCCGGCCGGTCCCCGGCGGGTGGCGGGTCACCGGACGCTGGCCCTACAACTCCGGAGGCTCGCTGTCCACGCACGTCATGCTCGGCTGCCTGTTCACCGACGAGGCCGGCCGGACCACCGGCCAGGCGCTGTGCGCGATCTCCGCAGGCGACCTCACGTTCGAGGACACCTGGCACGTGCTGGGCATGCGGGCCACCGCGAGCAGCACCGCGACGGCCACAGATCTGTTCCTTCCCGCGGGCCGGGTGGTTGCCATGCAGGAGCTGTTCGGACCGCTCGACCAGGACGCCGGGGCGCCGGTGGCGTCCGTCCTGCTGCTGGCCCTCCTCGCCCCGCAGCTCGGCATGGGCCGCGCCGCGCTGGCCCACGTTATGGCCCAGGCATCCGACAAACCTGTCGTCGGCACGTACTACGCCACGCAAGCAGAGTCCGTGGCCTTCCAGGTGGCCGAGGCCGCCGTGAAGATCGAGACCGCGGAAGCCCTTGCCCTGCGGGTGGCCGACAGCCTCGATGCGGCGGACGCGAACGGCACCAGCCCCACCCTCGCGGACCGGGCCCGCGCCCGCGCGCTGGTCAGCCGCGCCATCACGGAAGTCGTGGACGCCGTCACGCTCCTGGCCACCGCACATGGAGCCGGCGGCTTCGCCGACTCCAGCCCCTTCCAGCGAATCTGGCGCGACGTGAACATGGCAGCACGGCACATGAACGCCTCCCCCGCAGTCGCCAACGAGACGTACGGAAAGTCCTTGCTCGGCCGCCCCGAACAGGTCGCCCGCATCGTCTGACGCGCCGACGGCTGCTTCTCCGGTGCCGACTGCGGGCCGCTCGGCAAGGACAAGGCCGAGTGGCTCGCCGCGCTGAGCGGTCCCGGGGGCCTCACACCGCACCCTGGCGACCTGGTTCCCGCGCCTCCCCCGGGTGGCATGACGGGCGGCAAGGCCCGGCACGGCATCAGCCCTGCATACACCCGACTGCGCAGCCCTGCCTTGGCCTTCGGTGGTTCAGGGACACGGAGGCCGGTAAGGGACGCCCGGTACGTAGCGGTTCCAGTGGGAGGTGTCGGCGGTGCTGGTCGTCGTGGTGCACAAGCGGGTCTTGAGGCGGCCCGGGTCGGTTTCCCAGAGGCGGACCGTGTTGTCCCAGCCACCGGTGACCAGGGTGTGGCCGTCCGGGGCAAAGGCCACGCCGAGCAGGGGTGCGGTGTGGCCGGTCAGTGGCTGGCCCACGGCGGTGCGGCGGTCCGGGTCCCAGAGCCGGACGGTGGTGTCGGCGCCGCCGCTGACGAGCGTCCGGCCGTCGGGGCTGAAGGCGAGCGCTGAGACGAGGCTGCGGTGACCGCGCAGTTCGGCTCGTTTGCTGAGGCCACGGGTCGGGTCCGTACTGTCCCAGAGCCGGATGACCCCGTCCTGGCTGCCGGTGGCCAGGGTGCGGCCGTCGGGGCTGAACGTCAGCACGCTGGCCCCGCCACCCTCGCCGATCGGCAGCGACGGCAGCGGAATGGGGTGGTCCGGGTCGGTGAGGTCCCACAGCAGGAGGAACAGGCCCGAGGTCCGGTTGTTGACTCCGAGGGTCGCCCCGGCGAAGTAGCGGCCGTTGGGGCTGTACGCCCCTAGATGTATGCCGGTTGTCCCCTCGGGCCCGGCGAGCGCGTCTCCCCGCTGCACGGGATCCGCCGGATCCGTGAGGTCCCACAGGGTCGTCACGGGGTCGGTGTACGGGTCCTCGATGTTGAGCAGGGTCCGGCCGTCGGGGCTGAAGGCGATCCTGACGAAGTCGCCGGTCAGCGGTTCCCCGTGCCGGGTGGGGTGTGCGGGGTCCTGGACGTCCCACAGGTGGAGCGTGCCGTCGGCGTCGGTCGCGGCGAGGGTGCGCCCGGCCGGGCCGAAGAGCGCAACGTTGATCCGTCGGGCGAGCGGGGGCCCCACGGCCCGGGGTGCCGCAGGGTCAGTGGTGTCGTACAGCTGGAGAACGCCGTCGAACCCGACGGCGGCCAGCACCTTGCCGTCGGCACTCAGTGTCGGGTCGCCGTGGCCGTTGAGCACCGTCGCCGGCAGCGCCCAGAGTCGCAGCGAGCCGTCGGTGCCGCCGCTGACGAGGGTGCGGCCGTCGGGTGCGAAGGCCAGGCTGAACACACCGCCGACGTGTCCGGTCAGGGGCGCGCTGCGGGCGGTACGGCGTTCGCGGTACTGGTCGGCGATGGTCCAGAGGTAGATGGCGGCTTCGGTCCCGCTGACCGCGAGGGTACGGCCGTCCGGGCTGAAGGCGAGGGAGCCCAAGGCGCTCTGCCCGTAGAGGGGCTGGCCCTTCTGTTTCACCCGGGCGGGGTCCTTGACGTCCCACAGTCGTACGGTCGCGTCGAAGCCGGCGCTGGCCAGCGTCCTCCCATCGGGGCTGAACAGCACGGTGTTGACCGCTCCCGTGTGGCCGGTCAGCGGCCGCCCGACGGGGGTCAGTCCGGCGGGACCTGCAACGTTCCACAGCCGTACAGTCTCGTCGGCGGAGCCGTCCGCAGACATGCCGGTGGTGGCCAGGAGCTGTCCGTCCGGGCTGAAGTCGAGTGTGTTGACGGTCCCCCGGCCGTCCACCGGAGACCCCACCGGCCGTGGCGCGGCGCGGTCGGTGACGTCCCACATCCGCATGGTGCGGTCGGCGCCCGAGGCCATGGTGACCAGCCGCGTGCCGTCCGGGCTGAACTTCATGCCGGCCAGGCCCCGGTGACCGCCCAGCGGTGGCCCCCACTGCCGTGGCAGCGCGGGCTGCGCCAGGTCGAGGAGAACCACGTTTCCGTCCCGGCGGCCCGCGGCGAGAGTGCGCCCGTCCGGGTGGAAAGCGACGTCCACGTACGCGCCCTGGAGCGGCCGGCCCAGTGGCCGGGGAGGGGCGGCGCCCGACAGTTGCCACAGCCGCAGCCCGGCCGAGCCACCCGTGCTCGCCATGAGGCGCCCGTCCGGACTGAGGTCGAGCCCGCTGACGGGGCCGCCGTTCTGCGCGGTCGACGCGGAAACGGGCAGGTTCTGGTCGGTGATCAGCCGGCTGCGCAGTGCTTCGGTCGGGTCCATGCGGTACGCGGCAAGGTCGAGCTGGGTCGCGAACGCGCCGTTCAGGGAACGTACTTGATCAGCGGTGGCGGAGATCTGATGGAACACCGCGCGGTCCCGCTGCCGTTCGGCCGTGGCGCTCTGCTGGAGGGCGAGCACGGCGGCGCAGGAGGCCACGACGGCCAGCGCGACGAGCGTGGCGCCGACTGCGCGGCGGATGCGTGCCGCACGGTTCGACCGGCGGACCGACGCGGCAAGGAAAGCCGTCGCCCGGGTGGTCGCACCGGGGGGCGGAGCCGAGGCGACGGCCGTCCGGGCTGCTTCGAGCCGGGTGCCCCGGTAGAGGAGCGAAGTGTCCTGCCCGGCCTCCCATCCGGCGGCGCTCTCTTCGAGCCGCTGGCGCACCAGGTTGCCCGACCGGTCCTGGTCCACCCACTCCCACAGCCTCGGCCAGGCGCGGATCAGCACCTCGTGGGTGAGGGTGACGGTGGGACCGTCCCGTGTGACGAGCCGGGCCCGGGTGAAGGATTCCAGCACTTCGGCGACGGCGCTCTGCCGGAGGGCCGTCTCGTTTCCCGCCGCCGCGAGCAGGCTCGCGTGATCGCGTGGCGTACGGGTGTCCCTCGTGCCCTCGCCGACCTTGACCAGTTGCAGGAACACCCAGGGCGCGGCGCGTGCGGCGCTCTCGTCGAGTCCCGCGAAGACGTGCTCGGCTGTGGTGGCCACGGCTCGCCGGATGCCGCCGGTCGCCCGGTAACCGGCAACGGTCAGGACATGGCCGTGGCGCTGCTGCCAGGTGATGCGCAGTGCGTGCGCGAGGAGCGGCAGCAGCCCGGCTTCCCGCGGCTTCCGGTGCCCCTCGGGCCCGGCGGGGCCCTCCTCACCCAGCTCTCCCAACAAGATCTCCACCAGGCCGGGTTCGACCTCAAGTCCGGTGTCGTACGCGGGGAACAGGATCACCGCGCGCAGTTCCTCGTCCGACAGCGGGCCGAGGAGCAGCGGGCCGCGCGGCCACGCGTCGCGCAGCTGCGGGTGGTCGGCGCAGGCGGGAACGAAGTCGGCCCGCAGCCCGTACACGACCAGCGCGGGAGCGGGCCCGTCGGCGGACGGCGCGGCGAGGCGGTCCAGGACCTCGACGAAAGCGCGCCGCTCGGCGGGGTCGGTGCAGAGGGTGAACAGCTCCTCCAACTGATCGACCACCAGAACGATGCGTATGGGCTCCACGGGCTCCACGGGCTGCGTCCCGTGCGGGGCGTCCCGCTGTTGCACGTACCGCTGTTGTACATACCGCCGTAGTGCGTCCCGCAGCGGTGCGGCGGCGATCGCCGGGCTCGTCACCAGTGTTCGCGCCTCCGCAACGTCGCCCCCGAGCACCGGGGCGAGGGCGTCGGACAGTGCCCGGAGGGGACGGTCCGTGGGGGTCAGTACGGCCACCGGCCAGTGCGCCGATCCGCCCGCGGGAAGGGCTCCACGCGCAATACCGGGCAACAGGCCCGCCGTGAGCAGGGAGGACTTTCCGGCACCCGAGGGCGCCACGACCATCAGCGGTCCGCCGGTCTCCAGCCGTCCGGCGAGTTGCTCGAGCAGCAGGGCGGTCGCAGCCTCCCGGCCGTGGAACCACTGGTGCTCGGCAGCCGTGAAGGCGCGCAGCCCGGGGTACGGACAGAGCGACGCGGTGTCCTTCGATTCGGCCCGCCGGGCGGTCCGTCCGCCGTCCGCGTAGTGCAGGTGCAGATCGCGCTCGGCGATGTGCTGGTCCCGGGCGGCGAGGTAGGCCCGTGCGTCGCCCGACACCTGGGCGCGCAGGGAGACTTCGGGATCGCCGCGGGCGGAGTCCGGGGTGGTGGCGGGCCCAGGTGCGGGTCCGCGATCAGGGTCGCCCCCGTGCGACGGTGGGTCCGTCGACGCTGGGTGCTCGGCCTCCCCGCTCACCCGCCACCGCCCGACAGGTCGCGGTGCGCGCGACCCGTTCGTGCTGTTCGTGATGAGGGCTTCACGGTGCACCCCTTCCCCGCCGCCGGGAGCCGTCGTACGCCAGTGAGAGACCTCTGACGCAGTCGTACGATGTCACCGCTCGTTGATGTGCTGGTCCCGTCCCGCTTGGTAGATCCGGCCGTGACCGGTGGCGTGGCCCTTCAGCACGATCGACCCGATCCGCTCCTGCTCGCCGACGGGCAGCGGCGGGGTCAGCTCCTCGTCGAGCAGCCGCTGCAACTCCGCCACCAGGGAGGGGTTTTCACGCAGCAGCCGGTGGAGTCGGAGCTGCCAGTCCGCGACGAGCACCCCTTCGCCGTCCGCGTCCTGCGCGCGCCTGGCCGCGAGGACCTGGGTACGGGCTCGGACGAGGTCGGTGTCGACGTCCTCGGCCTGCTCGGGGCGAACGCGCCGCCACAGCGCGACGGTGGCTCTGCGGGCCTGCTGCCAGGCTTCGGTGGCCATCGCTCCCACCAGCGCGGTGCCCGCCGCAATCACCATGGGATCCATCGCCGCGTCCATCGCCGCACCTCCAGAAGGCGCTGCCACTTGTCCAGTCCGAGGAGACGACAGTACGCGCACCAGCACAAACTGGCACAGTCAACTACCCATATTTTCCAGCAGGTTTCGCAATTCATGGCAATGAGCGTGCCGGGCTGCCCGGCTGTCCCCTGTCCCCGCCGTCCCACAAGCCAGTCGGCCTGGCAGAGTTCCCAGCGGCCCGTAACCGAAGCCGACAGAGCGAAGGGCTGTAGGAGTTGTCCTCAAACGTCACGCCCACATCCACCTCGCCTGCTGCCCACCGACACAACACTGGACGAGCTGATCCGCATCGCGGGCAGCCGGTGGGCCGTCGAGGAATGCCTCACTGATAGTCGGTCAGAGGGCCGTATCCGGTGGTCGTGGGAACGGACTTGTGGTGGCCGGCACTCGCGTACGGTGCTTGGGTGTTCAATCGGCTTGAGATCAGCGTATTGCCACCGGGCCCCCGATGGGCTGCCCGCTTGTCTTTCCGGATCGATGGCGAGGAAGTGGTGGCAGCCTCGATCGGAGAGGGAGGCCGCGGCCCGTTTACCGAGGAGGCATTGCCGGCCGATGGCCAGGGCCCCCTCTGGGCAACCGACGAGGGACGACGTGTAGTGCTGGGTGAGCCCGAGTGTACGGGCGGATGCTGTGGCTACCTGTCCGTGTTCGTGCAACGTCACGGCGAGACTGTGGAGTGGTCCGACTGGCAGGTGCCCGTTGATGAGGCGCGCCCTGCGGTCTTTCACTTCGACGCCGATCAGTACGACGCCGAACTGACCCGCGCGCTGGCTGCGTTCACCTCCTGACTCCGCCGCGTGGGTGGTTCCCTGCGCGGCGGTCCGGGCGGGAATGATCACGTGGCTGGACGTGTACGGGTTCGTGAGATCGATGACAACGAGGGCCGACGGCTGCTGCGGATCATCCACCGCCGCTCCCCCGCCCACCACCCCGCACCGATGCCCCGGGCGCTCCTTGCGCGCCTGCTCCCTTCTCCTCTCCCGGACTCATCCGGGGCGCACGCCCCGGCCGGTGGAATGTCGATCTCGGTCTGTCCGTTTCCTCCCGGGTGCGCCGTGTGCCGCGTACGCTGGGCGCAGGCTTACGTCGTTCGCGGGAGGCACTTGTGGCAGCACCCCATCGGCCCACCTACCCGCCGAGGACCGAGCCCCCGCCCAAGCGCCCCCTTCCTCCCCCGGACCCGCCGCCGAAGAAGACCGCGGAATCGTGGATGCAGACCCGGATCGCAGACCGGCGCAGCCGCAACTGGCCCGTGGAATCCCGTCCGTGGACTCCGGGGAAGGCCGGCGGGCTCGTCGTGGATGCGCTGAACGGCTGGGGCTACCGTTTCGACACCGACACGGTCAACGCGGTCGTCCGGCTGCTGGTGACGGCGGCCGTGGACGACGGCGGGGACCACCTGAGCGTGCACCTCGCCGACCACCACGACCACGCCATGGTCCTCGTACTCAGCAGCGGCCCGCACACCGAACGCCCGGGTGACCGGGACCTGTTGGCCGCTGTCGCCCGGCAGGGTGCGGCAGACTGCGGGGTGGAAAGTGCCGAGGACGGCCGCCGCCGCTGGGCACTGATCAACCTCGTTCCCCCGCTGCCGACTGCCCGCGCGCTGCCCGACCGCAGCCCCGCACCCGTCTGACCGATCCCACGGCCTTCGTCTCGATCGGTGCGCCTTGGCCAGAGCACACGATCAGACGAAGGCCGCCCCAGCGTCCGACGAACGCCCAGCTGAGCGGCATAGTTCGAGGCCCGTTTCGGCCCGATGTCCCGACAGCAGAGGCTGCGCGGTCGCACGTGAAAACGGGGCTGGCGCGGGGGTCCTTACTGTCGCCTCATGACGATCCTGATTATCGGTGGCAGCGGCCTCCTCGGCACTGAGCTGATCCGCCAGGCGGCAGCGGCCGAGCACACGACAGCCGCGACCTTCGTGACCAGGCCCGGCAGCATCGCGCAGGTCGCGTGGCACGCCCTCGATCTGCGGCACCCCGAGCAGCTCGAAGCAGTCGTAGCTGAGGTTGCCCCGCGTCTCATCATCAACGCGACGAGCGGAGGCCCGGATTGGGCGGTCACGGCCGAAGGCCCGATCCGTGTGGCGATGGCTGCGGTGCGGCACGGGTGCCGTCTCGTCCATGTCTCCAGCGACGCGGTGTTCTCCGGTACCCGCGTCCATTACGACGAGTCCTGCCTCCCCGACCCTGTCACCCCTTACGGCGCGGCGAAGGCAGCAGCAGAGACGGGAGTCCGCCTCGTGGCTTCGGATGCCGTCATCGCTCGCACTTCACTGATCATCGGTGACCTTCGGTCCCCGCATGTGCAGCTGGTCCACGACCTCTCGGCCGGCACCCGCAACGGCGTCCTGTTCACCGATGACATCCGCTGTCCTGTGCACGTCACCGACCTGGCCGCAGCTCTGCTGGAACTCGCTCTCGGCGAGTCGAACGGCGTTCACCATCTCGCAGGAGCCGACGCCGTGAGCCGTCACGAGCTCGGAATCCTCATCGCCGAGCGTGACGGGCTCGACGCCTCGCGGCTTCCTGTGGGTCTACGGGCCGACACCTTGCTCCCAGGGGCACTCGATGTCCGCCTCAACAGCCGCACCACCCAGCACAGACTGCACACCACGTTGCGCGGCGCCCGCCAGTTCCTCTCCCGGCGTGCTTGAGGACCGCCTCAAAGCGACGCAGTCGGCCACGATCACCGTTCAATGACCGTAGTCGCGCTCCGGGGCATCTGCGGCAGCGTCCTGCAGCTAGAACTGAACCCTCTCGGCTACTTCCGCATCGCCAGCTGGCCGGGAACCTGCGGGCTGTCGAGGAGCGGGACAACCTGCGCGGACGGAGCGCGGACACCACGGCTGGGGCGGGGACTCGCTCAGTACTGCGCTGACTAGCGCGAGGGTGCGGCGGCGAGTTGACCAGTGTGCAGGGCGGTGCTCACGCGGAGTGCTCCCTGCGTGCGGACTTGCGACGTCAAGGAACAAGCTCAGTAGCGGACTGCCAACGGCCTGCTGGCGAGGGTACGAGGGGTAGCCGCGCCAGCCCACCATCCGTCGTTCATGTGGCCCGTCGCGCCCTGAGCACAAGGGCGGGCGGCCTCATTCGGCGGGGATGTCGGCGTAGGCCGGCAGCTGCCAGTCGCCGCCGCGGTCCTCCCTGGAGAACCGTGCGACCAGGGCCGGGATGCGGAAGAAGCAGGCCAGCGCGGTGGCGTTCTGGAAGGCGCTGATGGCGTGCTTGTTCGTGGGCATCCCCACGCGCAGGATGCGGGGGTTGACCTCGCCCTGGATCTCGTCGACGAAGGGCCGCAGGACGCGGTCGTAGTTCGCCAGCGCGGTCGGCAGGTCCCCCGCGTGCCGGTTGATCTCTCCGGCCAGGACGTACGCGCCGACCAGTCCGCCGGAGATTCCCATGCCGCTGTAGGGGGATGCGCAGTGCGCCGCGTCACCGGCCAGGACCACCCGGCCCTGGGACCAGCTGTCGATACGCACCTGGGCGACCTCCTGGGAGTAGAAGAACGGACTGTCCCTCATGCCCTCGATAAACCGGTCGGTCTGCCATCCGGCGTCCCTGAACTTCCCCGCCCAAAACGTCTGCTGCTGCTCGACGGGAGCGCGGTGGATCGCGGATGCTTCCGCCGACTCCTCACGCATCACGAAGTACACCTGCGTCTCGTTCGTGTTGTGGCTGCGCCGCATGATCTGCCGACCGCCCGGGACCATGTAGGTGTCGCGGATGTTGGTGTCGGAGGCGATGCGCGGCACGAACCAGTAGGCCATGTGGATGCCCACGCGCCAGTACGGGTCGAAGCCCTCCGGCAGCAGCGCCCGCCGGATGCGTGAGCCCTGCCCGTCGGCGCCGATCAGCAGGTCGTACTCACCGGAGGTCCCGTCCGAGAAGTGCGCGGTGACCCGGTCTGCGTCCTGGTCGAAGCCGCCGACGCTCTTGCCGAAGACGTACTCGGTGTCGTTCGTGGTCGCCTCGTGCAGGATGCGGACCAGGTCGCCGCGCATGATCTCGTACTCGGAGGTCAGGGTCTGACGTCCCTTGCCGGAGGTGTTCGCCATGATCGTCGCCTTCGGCTTGCCGCGGGAGTCGACGAAGGCAACGCCCGCCTCGTCCACCAACTGGCTGCGCACGGTCTCCAGCAGGCCCATGCGCTCGACTGCCTCAATGCCCTGCCCGCGCAGGTCGACCTGCGCGCCCGAGGCGCGCAGCGCCGGGAAGCGCTCGACCACCGTCACCCGGTGCCCGCCACGGGTGAGCCAGAAGGCCAGCGCCTGCCCGGCGACGCCACCACCGGCGACGAGGATCCGCAGTGCACGCTTCGCGATCTTGGTTGCCACACCGACCCTCCAAAATCTATCGGTGATTGATTCCTTTCACAGTCTTCTATCAGCGATAGATTGTCAACGTGACCAAGATGAACCGTGCGACCGTCGTCACCGAGGCGCTGACTCTGCTGGACGAGGTGGGCCTGGAAACAGTGAGCACCCGGCGGCTGGCCAAGCGCCTCGGCGTCGAGCAGCCGTCGCTCTACTACCACTTCAAAACCAAGAAGGACCTCCTTGCCGCCATGGCGGAGGTGGCCATGACCCCCCACGCCGACGCGCCGCTGCCCTCCCCCGAGGACGACTGGCGCGACTGGTTCCTGCAGAACGCACGCAGCTTCCGCCACACGCTGCTGATACGCCGTGACGGCGCCCGCCTGCACGCCGGGAGCACGCCGACCGGTGACCTCGACCGGATCCGCCGCAAGATCGCTTTCCTGGTGGCCTCCGGCGTGCCCGAGCGGGATGCGCAGATGGCGATGCTGGCCGTCAGCCGCTTCACCGTCGGCTGCGTGCTGGAGGAGCAGGCGGATGCGGATGCGGATGCGGATGCGGATGCGCCGAACGCCGAGGATCTGCCGGACGACATCCCCGCCCTCGATCACAAGGAAGCGTTCGAGGCGGGCCTCGCGCTTATCCTCGGCGGCCTCGACCAGCGCAGCACGGCTTCCGACCGTGCCCCGGATACTCCGTCGCCCGCCTGACCACTCGCAGGCCGGGAGGTATCAGGTAGGCGCCCGCCGAGGGCGGCGGTCACCGGCCGGCCGCCCCAGACAGCCCCGCAGTCCTCACAGCGCAGCCGCGCCCGGCAGCCAGACCACGCGGCGGCCGGTAGTCGCCGCCGAACTGACCGATGAGCAGGGCCACCGTCAGCGGGGCTGCGAATGCGCCGGTAGGACGCCCCAGGGCAGCCCTTCACCGGCAGCGGCCTGGACGAGCCGAGGCTTCATCTGGCGCGACTATCGAGACCTGGCTGTCCGCGCCCGGAACCACCTCAGGGGCCCGATCGTGCTGGATCCGGGACATCGTCCGCCCCACTTGGCGGTCGGCATGAAGGAATTCATCGAGGCGAACGCCGAACCGAGGCCATCTGGGCGCTGGCCCAGCGCGACCTGGGCAACCTGGCCGCCGCTGACCTCGGCGAGATCACCAGGGCCGTAGAACGTCGACTCTAGAAGATCCAGTACCGCCCCAACCTCGTCGACAGTTGCATCGCAACCACTGGCCGGAGCCTGGACGCCTCCTCGCACCGGGAGCCAGTCCCGGATCACACGTCCCAGCCGCCATAGTTGCCCATCTCCACGTCATCGCAGAACGTCTCCCAGAACCCGTTCTCCACGAGAGCGGTTCCGTCGATGCCGGTGACGAGAACGCGCAGTTCGTGCGCCACTTTCCCGTCTCTCCTCTCGTCGCCCTCCACATGGAACGGGAAGCGTGCGATCACGGCCGCTACACACCGGTTGAAGGAGGCGAGGTCTCCGTTCACGTGACCGGCAGTCGTCGACGCGACACTGGAAATCTGCACCACGTGACCACTGGCCACATCGACTGCAATGCGCCCGAACAGGCCAGTCGTCGCGATGACGACCAGCCCCCGTTCACCCATGTCTCCGAAATACACCGGCTCACTCAGCGGCCGGTACTCGTATCCGATCAACCCACCTGGGATGCCCGTTTCCCTGAGATCGACAGCAATCCTGGTGGACACCTCGGCTGGCACCTCGACGGCGATCAGGACGAACTCAGGCTTCGGCAATGGCGGCAGGGGCTGGATCACAGGTGGATCCTCTCCCGTTGGACTGCCTGGCAGCAGCCACAGGCCACGTGTGGGGCACCTCTTACGGAGCGGCGCGTCCCGGCATCAGCTCTTCAAGTTCCCTAGCGAAGAAGGTGGTTCGTCAGTGGTGGACCAGCAACACCGTGACTCAGTTGACACCAGACACGTCCAGGAGGGGACTCCCCGGCCGGGGTCCCCATCTCTCGCGATGACGTCAGGTACGTCGGTCAGCGCGAAGGTTGTCAGTGCGGTGCGCTTCACTGTCTGTCATGGAACTCACGCAAACGACCATCAATGACCTGATGGCCCAACTCGGTTCGACGGGCGGCTATTTGTACCTTCCCAGCGACTTGGAACCGCAGGATCTGACTGACCTGCTCGCCAGCACGTACGGCACCCCGCGCACCCTGGTCCTCGACGGTTTCACCGATCCGACAGTCGATGAGTCCAGGGGCGCGGCTCTCCTCGCCCCTTTCGAGGACCGGGCCGTGAAGATACGGGCGTGGGCATTCGGGGACCAATGGATCGGCGCAGGAACAGCGCGGGACGCGGAGGGGGCTGAGCGACCGGTGCTGGTGATCGCTCGCAGGGAGGTGCCCGAACCCTTGCAGCCCGTTCCCGACTGCTCCCCGGACAAGGTCGTCGACTGGATGCAGCAGCTCATACAGGTTACGGGGTGGACCCACCCCGCCCAGCGGCCGGGTCTGGACTGGGCAGAGGTGGAGTCACGCCTGGGCACCGCACTGCCGAGCGACTACAAGCGCATGGTCGAGACATTCGGCGAGGGCGCCTTCGACGCCTTCCTGGACCTGATCCAGGAGCCGTGGACCAATCTCGAAGAGGACGGGCTGCTCATCTGGGCGGGCACGGAACACGAGGACCTGTACTGCTGGAGGACTGAAGGCCAAGACCCCGACCGTTGGCCCGTCGTGGTCCGGTCCTTCGACGGCGAGGACGTCCCCTTCGACTGCCAGGCCGCGGAGTTCGTCTGCCGCATCCTCATCGACCCGCACCACCCGTTCACGATGGCCCACTACTTCGACACCCACTGGTTCATGAACTACCAGGACGGCTGAACCCCGCCGCCGTCCACAGCACACTGACTCCTCTTCGGCGCACCTGTGGGACCACGGAAACAACGACATCAGCTCCGCACACCCGTGCCTGTGGTGGGCGCCAGCGCCCTCCCAGCTGAATTGCGGGCCGACCAGACACGGGCGCTGGGCCTGGATCGCCGAGAACCTTCACCACCCGGTGCCTGGCGGCCCCGACGGCGAATACACCTGGCCAGATTTCGACCGGCAGATGAGCAAGAGCGGTCAATGATGGTGCACCCCGGGGCCTTGACCCCGAATCCTGAACACGGGTTATGCGGCTGGTGCCAGCGTAGTTGGTGTGCGGTGGAGGGCGTTCTCGAAGGCGATCGGTGATCG
>NZ_JBIAMU010000030.1:0-109422 GCF_042874215.1 Streptomyces sp. NPDC004111 | reverse complement strand
GCCCATCGACGGCGGGAAGTTCTGTTACCTGGCGACCGTCATCGATCTCGCCTCGCGCCGTCTGGCCGGCTGGGCGATCGCCGACCACATGCGCGGGGACCTCGTCACCGACGCCCTGGCCGCGGCGGTCCGCACCCGCGGCAGTCTCGCCGGATCGATCATGCACACCGACCACGGAGCTCAGTACACGAGCAGGATTTTCGCCGAAGCCTGCAGGTCAGCAGGGGTTCGGCGGAGCATGAGCGCGGTCGGGTCCAGCGCGGACAACGCACTCGCCGAGTCCTTCAACGCGACCTTCAAACGCGAGACCCTGCAAGGACGAAAGAGCTGGCCGACCGAGCGCGAGGCCCGACTCGACGCCTTCCGCTGGCTCCACCGCTACAACACCCGACGCCGACACTCCCGCCTCGGACAACGATCACCGATCGCCTTCGAGAACGCCCTCCACCGCACACCAACTACGCTGGCACCAGCCGCATAACCCGTGTTCAGGATTCGGGGTCAAGGCCCGCGGTCCAGTCGGACAGGCTTCCACTAAGGTGGCGAGATCTGCAGCTCCTCACATGGTGAGGAGGGGGAAAAGGTGATGGTCGATGGAGTTTCCCAGCGACGTAGAAAAGGTCCTCAAGCGATCCGGCTGGAGGGAAGGACGCCGTGTCCAGATTGGCGGATGGCGAGATTTCTACGCGAACCGTGGGATACACATGCATCCTGCTGCACAGAGCTTCCTGTCAGAGTTCGGTGGGCTTCGGGTGCCGGTCCGGGGGCCAGGTGTGACAGCTGCGCGTGTCCCCTTCGAGCTCAATCCACTATTGGTCGACGGTGACGAGGATCGTTTTCCGGAATGGAGTGAGGAGGCTGATGTCCTGCTGTATCCGGTTGGGCAGATAGAGGAGCGTTATCCTCTCGGCATTGACGAGTCCTCCAGGCTGTACATCGTTTCAGACTGGCTTGCCCGTTTCCGCCCCATGCCCGAGGCGATGGAGGACCTTATTCTGGGATTTGAGGCAGAGAATATCTACTGACTGAGAATGAGAACAGGGAGCTATGAGGCACTGAGTTGCGCGAGACCGAAGGCGAGGCCCTGATGTCGAAGAGTCGACGTGCAGTCGTAGCCGCAGGAGCCGCTGTGGCCGTGGGTGGGATGGCAGCGGTCACCGCCAGGGGCGTCTACTCAGATGAGCGGACGACGGAAGAGGGCCACCATGAACCGCCCTGGATAAACCCACCTGCGTTCCTGCAACTGCTCGCCTTTACCCGAAGGTCTTCTGAGCAACCGCAGCAGCGGGATCTCCAGCAGATAATGAACAACCTGTCCGTAGTTGTCCCACGAAATGGGCGGCATAGCCTGGCCCTGGGAGCGGGACTCTTTCCCGCAGGTATCTCCCGACCATCACGGACAACGACTACACCAACAACATCTGGATCGCCTTCGCTGACGGGTCCGCCAGCACGGTCTACTTCAAGGGCATCGAGTACGCCAACCTGCCCACCTCCTCCCGCTGCTGACAGCATCGCGTGAACGGTCGTGGAACCCGGAGAACGGGTCGGGGCCGATGGCCTTCAAGACACGGGGAACCGGTGACGGAAGCGATGTGACGGAATGGTTGTCTGCCCCGCCAGCGTGGGCGTGTTCCGTTCGGCATGCGCGATGGTCGCCGTCGCCCGAGACCTTCGGAGGGTCCGCCCAGCAGATCAGTGACTTGGAGAGCACCGCCTGACCGACGGGTGCGGGGCACGGCCTACGACGCACTTGGCGGAGGTGCCGTTCGCTCGCGGTGCGCGGAACGCGGACGAGTGGGCGGTGACCAGAACGTCGTTGTAGGTGGAGAACACGGTCGGGGCGTCGCGGAGTTGTCGCCGAGCGTGCGGTTGCGGGAACACGCCCGTGCGGCCGATGGGTGTCCCGGTTGCGCAGCAGTGGCTGGCGGCCGTTGTCCCTGCGGGGGAGGGGCGCCAGAGGTGCCGTCAATCGTCGGCGGGGGCCTGTGCGTTCTTGCCACGGAGGCGGGTGCCGTGGGCATCGGTGAGTTTGAGGGCTGCAAGCGGTGTGGGCGGTGCGGGCCATGCCTGGATCAGGTACCGCTCGTGCGGCTCGGAGGCGTGGGCGGTGTCGCGTCCTTGGGCGTGGATGCGCAGTCTCCACCAGTGGCAGTGTGAGGCGTTGGCTGCTTCCCATTCCTCGCCGTTCAGTGTGTCCAGGGCGGGAGGCGGGGCGCTGTGGTCGACGAGCGGGAACTCGCATCCTTCGCCGGTGTCCGGTGACAGCAGTATCGGTCCCCAGTCGGGCAGGAACATGCTGAGCTCGACGATGTCCTGCCAGCCGGAGGCGGGCGGGGCAGGGGCGGTGCCGGCAGTTTCCAGGGTGGCGGGGACGGTGCCGAAGCCGGTGCCGGTCAGCACTGTCGCGCAGCGTCCGCCGGCGCCCACCCCGGCCAGCCCGTTGGCGAAGGCCCCGTTGACCGGGTCGTCCGCGTCGGGGGTGGCGTTGGTGTCGAGGATGAGGAACTGTCCGTACTCGACGCTGAGGGTGACTTCCGTGGATGCCATCGCGGCGGCGCTCCTGGGAATGGACGGAACGGAGAAGACCTGTCCCGGCCGCCGGGGTGCGGCCGGGTGTCGGGGTGGTCAGGCGCGGACGAAGAAGGGGTCGTTCACCAGGACGCGGTACTGCTTGTAGAAGGTGGTGAGTTTCCCGCCCTGCTGGTTCTGCTCGCTTGCCGGAACCCAGCGGGTTCCGCGGTCCTCTTTCGCGAGGCGCAGGCCGCCCTCCTTGGTGCTCGCGAAGGGGTACTCGTCGCAGGAGAGCCCGGGAGCCGGGGGGACGGCATTGCGCGGGCAGACCGCGTTGCGGTTGTCGGTCTGCTTGACGGGGTCGTCCTGGCGGTGCAGGGGGCGGGGCGAGCCGATCCGTTCGTAGTGCTGGCCGCGGGCCTGGACCTGCCGGATCCCGGCCGCGATCTCGCGGAGGCCGGACATGTCGAGGATGGCCGGTGCCTGCGTCCACGCACATCCCGGCGAGAGGGTACGGCGTGCGGGATTGGGGCGGGAGTAGAACGTGTCGTCGCACCGGAAGGCGAACGAGGACAGCTTCAGTTTGCTGAAGCTGTATCCCGGCTTGGTGAAAGTCCAGTGGTAGGTGACCGTGCTGCTGAGCTTCTTGCCCTTGGTGACCGCGGCGGTGTAGTTGATCCTGCCGGAGAACGCGGATGCGCCGAGCTTCCTGCCCTTGGGAAACGTGCTGCTCGCCTTCACCCCTTTGGCCGGGGCCACGGCCAGGGCGACCGCTACACCGCCGGCCTTGCCCACGATCACTGCCTTGGAGACCGACACCGTCTCCGCCCACTTGAGGCTCTTGGGCTGCAGGGTCATGTGCCGTCCGATGGTGAACGTCGCGTTCCCGACCGGCTTCTTGTTGTCGAACGCCGTGACCGTCACCCGGTTGACCACGCACAGATCGAACCGCCGCACATGCGCCTTTCCCGCCTCGCACTGTGCCACGAGCTCCGATGCACCGGTCTGATCGGCACTCGGCCGCACCGGTTGAGCAGCCGAACTCAGCACGGCCGGCTGCACCGCCCGCCCGTTGAGGGGACTCCCCGCCCCGGTCCCCGCCGTCAGCACGGCACAGACTCCCATCAGCCCGGCAACGGTGACCCACCGCCTGTGGGATCGCATCGGCATCATTCCTGCTCACTCTCAACGGCTCCGCGCCCCAGACCGGAAACACCCTTCAGTCCGACACCTTCGGGCAGGGAAGTGCGTTCCGTTCCTCGTGCGGCTGTTTGCGCGGCGGGCTGATCATCACGCTTACCGTTCGTCCGGGTGAGGCCCCGTCCGTTCTCCTGCCTGTGGTCCCCGCATCCCGCTACGAAGATCACGACAGTTTGTGATCTTCGAGGGACGGCGGGGACGCGATGCGCGTACGCAGCACACTGATGACCATGGCCACCGCGGCCGCACTCGTGACCGGGCTGCTCGCCCCGGCCGCCGCCGCACAGGCGGCACCTCCAGGGGCGGGGGCGTGGGGGGAGCGCGGGGACGTGCTGATGCTGCCCTTGGAGAAGGCGTTGGCGGAGATGCCGGTCGCGGAGGAGTCCCGCACCGGGTACGTGCGCACCGCTTTCCGCCACTGGGTGGACGAGGACCGCGACGGGTGCACCACCCGGGCTGAAGTGCTCCTGGAGGAGGCCGTTCTCGCCCCGGAGCAGGGCGCGAAGTGCCAGCTCACCGGGGGACGGTGGTACTCCGCCTACGACGACAGCTACCTGGATGACGCCAAGGGCCTGGACATCGACCACCTGGTCCCGCTCGCTGAAGCCTGGGACTCCAAGTAGGCGGTGTTGTGCCGGGTGCATCATTCCGCTCTCCGGTGGGGCGAGGTCTGGCCTGGTGGAGCGTTGTGGGGAGGCCACTCTTTCGGGTGGCGTGATGGGCTTTGGACTGGGGCGACGTCGACCTGACGCCACGATGTTGCATCGGATGCAACGGCGGGAGTGGGCGTGGATGGGGTCGATGCTCCGGGTGCGGTGCGCCTGGTGGTTCCAAGGAATGTGCGGGCACTGGACCCGGCGCCAGCGATGTTCGATGCGATGCTGGCGGGTTGGGCGCGGCAGCAGCAGAGCCGTCTGTTGGGGAAGAAGACGGTCGCGGACCGTGTGAGTCTGGTGCGCCGGTTCGCCGTGTTCAACGGGACGTATCCGTGGCAGTGGACCGCAGAGGACGTCGAGGCGTACTTCTCCGCTCAGCTGTCGGGCCAGTCGCCGCTGGCGCACTCGACGGTGCAGGGGCAGCAGAGCGATCTGCGGATGTTCTGCTCGTTCGTGACCGACGCCCGCTACGGGTGGGCGGCCGCTTGTCTGGAGGAGTTCGGCCAGGCGCCGGTGCAGGTGTGCCACGACTGGAATACCGTCGACCACGTTGCTGAGTACGAGGGCCGCCCTGGTCGGCGGGCCCTGACCTATGAGGAGCTCCAGGCGCTGTTCGACGCGGCGGACGAGCGGGTCGAGGACATTCGGCGCCGCGGCCGTAAGGGGGTGCTGTCGGCTTGGCGGGACGCGGTCATGCTCAAGTCCGTGTACGCGTACGGCACCCGGCGCCGGGAGGCGGTGATGCTGGACCTGCACGACCTGCGGCACAACCCGCGGGCGAAGGACTACGGCCGCTTCGGCGCCGTGGAGGTCCGGTTCGGCAAGGCGTCGCGGGGCAGTCCGCCAAAGCGGCGGACCGTGCTCACGGTCCCGGAGATGGACTGGATCGTCCCGCTGCTGGAGGAGTGGACGAGCGAGGTGCGGGCCGGGTTCGGGGCGGGGGCGCATCCGGCGCTGTGGGTGACCGAGCGCTGCGGCAGGATCAGCCCCCGGCGCCTCGACGAGGTCTTCGCTCTCGTCCGTGATCTGGCCGGGCTGGAGCAGGCCCTGGAACTGCACTGCCTGCGGCACACCTACATCACGCACCTGATCGAGTTCGGCTACCCCGAACGGTTTGTCCAGGACCAGGTCGGCCACCGGTATGCGGCCACGACGGCGCTGTATACGTGGGTGTCGGACGAGTACCGCAACCGGCTGCTGGAGGACTCGTTGCACCGGCGGGCACAGCGTGCACAGACGCGCGAGGGGAGGAGGACGCGGTGAGGAAGCAGATGGGGTTCCGGTGGAACCTGCGCCGGCTGATGGCGGACCGGGACATGTTCCAGACCACCGACCTGGTGCCGAAGTTGGCCGAGTACGGCATTCACCTGTCCCGCGAGCAGGTGTACCGGCTGGTGACCCAGGATCCGCAGCGCCTGTCGATGGATACCCTGGCCGCGCTGTGCGGGATCCTGCAGTGCACCCCGGCCGACTTGATCGACGTCGTCGAAGTGCGCGTCCAGGTCGTCAAGCCGGCCGCGTCCGGCGAAAGCGCGGCCTCTGCGGTGGCGCCGCCCTCCCGCCGTACCCGCGTGCGTCGCCCGGAAGGCCTGTGACCATGCCTGACGGCGTTCCCCAGGCGTGGGTGGAGCTGGCCGGGATGCTGACCGCGTTCCTTCCCCGTCTCTCCCCGGACAAGGCACTTCAGGTCGTGAGGGAGATGACGCCGTCCGCACGTGGCCGTACCCGGGCCCATCTGCGCGAGCACCCTGACGCGCTCGTCAGCGGCTCTTCCCTGGCCCCCGCATCGGTACAGCGACTCATCACCGCCCTGCGCGACAAGGGGCTGAGCGAGGTCAGAGCTCCGGCCTGTGTCCGCTGCGGACGCGTACGGCGCCTTCGCCGCCTGGTGGAGGAAGGACGGGTATGCCTCGGATGCGAAGGAACCCTCGCCGCCCATGCCAACGTCGGCCCCTGCTCGGAGTGCGGACGCATCCGCCCGCGGCCCATCGCAGATCTCTGCACCCCCTGCCGCAACCGGCAGCGCACCGGGACCCACGCGTGCACCGGCTGTGGTCGGCCCAGCCACCAGCGGGTGTGCTCCACCTGCCAGCCGCAGCCACCCGTCCCCTGCGCCCTGTGCACGACCAGCTCACCGGTCTGCGCCCGCTGGCCGATCGGACCAGTCTGCAAACGCTGCTACCGCCACGCCCGCAGCCATCCAATCCCCTGCCCGGATTGCTCAACGGTGAAAGTGCTGATCGCGCGCGCCGACGGACAGCGGACCTGCGGCCCCTGCGCCGGGTACCCGGACCCCTATGCCTGCCCCATTTGCGCTGCCGCCAGCAGTCCTCACATTGGTGACTTCTGCGATCGCTGCGCGGTCGCAGACCACCTCACCACCTTCATCAGCGGCCTGCCGCCCGAGCCTGCGGCCCAACTCGGCCCCCTGCACCAGGCCCTGCTGACCGCCGAGTCCCCGCGGACCGTCCTCACCTGGCTGCGGAACTCGCAATCAGCCCGCCTCCTACGCGACATCGCAGCCTCCGGCCAGCCACTGACCCACGCCGACCTCGACACCCTCGCCGTCTCCACAGGACGAGGCGGTGCACAGAGCACGGACTACCTCCGCAGCCTCCTCGTCGCCTACGGCATCCTCCCCGACCGCGATGAACACCTGGCCGGCATCGAACGCCACCTCGCCCGGGCACTGCAGCGCCACCCGCAGTACGCACCAGTGCTTCGCCCCTACGTCCGCTGGTCAGTCCTGCCCCGTGCCCGGCGCCGGGCTGCCCGCAGCCCCAGCACCCGCGGCCGTACCACGTGGGCAGCCACCCGCATGAACGCCGCCGTCGACTTCCTGCAGCACCTCGCAACCCTCGGCGTGAGTCTGGACAAGGCCACACAGCACCAGGTCGACCAGTGGCTCGCAGGCGGGCCCACCACCCGCTACGAGATGCGCGACTTCCTCGTCTGGGCCACCCGCCGCGGACACTGCACCGAGCTGACAGTGCCCCACCGCAGCAAGGCCGAGCCCGAACTCCTGGACGAAGACACCCACTGGGACCTCCTCCAGCAGTGCCTTCACGACGAAGAACTGCCCTTGGACGTACGCGTGGCCGGCTCACTGCTCCTGCTGTTCGGACAGCATCTCAGCCGCATCGTCACCCTCACCACCGCACACCTGGACACCACCGACGGCCGCACCACTCTGCGCCTGGACGACACCCCTATCCGCCTCCCAGACCCTCTGGACCGTCTGCTGTGCCGCCTTGCTGAGCAACAGCTCCACCACGGCTGGGCCGCGACTTCCAGCAGCTGGCTCTTCCCCGGAGCCCGGCCGGGTAGCCACCGCTCCACCGGCCCGCTCTCGCGCGCACTGGCCGCCCACGGCATCTCGGTGCGGCCTTCGCGCGCAACCGCGTTGATCCAGCTCGCCCAGGACATGCCGCCTGCCGTCCTCGCACCGCTCCTGGGCATGCACATCATCACCGCACAGGCGTGGCGCAGGCGGACCGGAAGCGACTGGACCGCCTACCTCCAGGCCCGCCGACGAGCCCCCGGCATCACACGCACACCCCATGTGCAGTGATCGTTTCTCCGGTGAAGCCCGCCACCCACTCGGGTGATACGTCCTGCAGGTGCCTTCCGGGCCGGGTGCCGAGACGACTAGAACGCAGTCGTGATCACCACCATGATGCGCCGCGGGCTGCCCGCGCTGCTCCTCGCCGCCCTCCCCCTGCTTACCGCCTCCCTGCCAGCCTCGGCCAGCAGCACCACCCTCCCGCAGCCGGCCACCGGCGCCCCGGAGCGCCTCCCCGGCGCAGGTGCGCTGGAGCAGGTGCTGCCGCTGTTCGATGCCATCGACCGCCTCCCCGTCGCCGCCGAGCACCGTGAGGGGTACGACCGGCGCCTGTACAAGCACTGGAACAAGGGCCTCAACGCGGCCGACGGGTGCAACACCCGCAAGGAGGTCATCCTCGCCGAAGCCGTCGAAGCGCCCCAGGTCGCGGCTGGCTGTGCGCTGACGGGCGGGTCCTGGCTCAGCAAGTACGACAACGTCGTGGTCACCGACGCGGCCCGCCTCGACGTCGACCACTTCGTCCCGCTCGCCGAGGTCTACGACTCCGAGCAGGCGCCGTGGAGTGCGGCGCGGCGTGAGGCGTACGCAAACGACCAGGACAGCCCCGACACCCTGATCGCCGTCACCGCAGCCTCCAACCGTTCGAAGGCCGACAAGGACCCGGCCGAATGGCTGCCCACGGACGCCACCTACCACTGCACCTACGCCGCCACCTGGGTCGGCACCAAGCTGCGCTGGGACCTGGCCATTGACGAAGCCGAGCACCAGGCACTCCGCAGCCTCGCCGAAGACTGCCCAGTCACAACCGTCGTCTACAAGGCTGCCCCCTGAGTCAGGGCGGCCGTACGTACTGGGGCCCCAGTGTCGAGCGGTGCACCGGGGCTCGCCGACGGACACGGATACCCGTGAGGCACCCCGTGGCCGTGTGGTGACAGCGCATGTGGACGGCGCGACCGCGCTCCTCTGGACCGGTGGCTCCGGTAGGTCAGGACGGGGGTGTGGCGCGATGCGCGGGGTGGGTGTCTGAGGGGACGTCGGTGGCGGGCCCGTGGGCGGGGTCGTCGGGGTCGGCTGGGGCGTGGACCCATGAGGCCAGGAAATCGAGGCTTTCGTGGCTGGTGGTGTGGGGGGCGGCGGTCCAGACGACGAGTTGGTGGTCGGGGTCGGTTGCGCAGGCGAGGGTTTCCCAGTCGAGGGTGAGTTCGCCGACGAGGGGGTGGTGGAGTCTTTTGACGCCGGTGGTCTGGGCGGCGACATTGTGGGCCGCCCACCACTGGCGGAAGTGCGGGTCCTTGATGGCCAGTTCGCCGACCAGTTCGCTCAGCTGGGGGTCGTCCGGGTGGCGGGCCGATTCCATGCGCAGGAACGCGACGCAGTCCGGCGCCACCTTCTCCCAGTCCATGTAGCGCCGTCTCAGCTCCGAGTCGGAGAAGACCAGGCGGGCGTAGTTGCGCTGCTTGTCGGTGAGCTGCGAGAAGTCGGTGAGGAGCGCCGCGGCGAGCGGGTTCCAGGCCAGGATATCCATGCGGCGGCCCAGGATGATGGCGGGTGCGCTGAGCGCGTCCAGTAGGCGGCGGGTCTGGGGCCGTACTTCCTGTGCTTTCGGCCGGCGTCGGCGCGGGGTCTCCCGTCCGGCGAGTTCGAGGAGGTAGGTGCGCTGGTCGTTGTCGAGGTGCAGGACTTCGGCGAGGGTGATCAGCACGGGCACGGACGCCTGGATGCGGCCCTGCTCGACCCGGGTGTAGTACTGAACGCTGATCGACGCGAGCTGGGCGACTTCTTCACGGCGCAGTCCGGGTACGCGGCGGTGTGCCCCGTCGGTGGGCAGGCCGACGTCCGCAGGTGTCAGGTCTGCGCGTCGCGCCCTGAGGAACTGGCCGAGCTCGCTGTAATTCGCGTCCTTACCCATGGCGCCACCGTACTGCCGTATCCCGTCTCCTCTTCCGGGGTGAGAGGGGTAGGGATTTCTACCCCGGTGCGGGCTTCCGAGCCGCCCGCCCGGCCGTGTCTTCTGGGGCCCATTTTACGGCCGACCGCACAAACGGGCAGTTCAGGACAGGGGTAGAGATCCCTACCCTGCGCACGCGCCGCACTTCCTGCCATCGTCTGATGGCAGGGGGCGTCCATCTGGGAAAGGGAGCGTGTGGTCATGACGGCCAAGGTCCTCGTCCTCGGTGCCGGCGGGCGGATCGCCCGGTGGGCCGTGGACATGCTCGGGCACGAGAAGGCGGAACTCACTCTGCTGGCACGTGAGCGGACGGGGCTGGCGGATGTGCCGGCGGGTGCCCGCGTGATCGAGGGTGACGTGCTGGATCCGGACGTGCTCGGCCCGGCGGTGCAGGGGCAGGACGTCGTCTACGCGAACCTCGCCGGAAACCTCGACGAACTGGCACGGCACATCGTCGCGGCGATGAACGGTGCCGGCGTGCGCCGCCTGGTGTTCGTCACGGCCCTGGGGATCTACGACGAGGTGCCCGGTGCCTTCGGCCGCTGGAACACGCAGACGATCGGCGCCGGGACGCTGAGCACCTACCGGTCGGCGGCCGATGTGATCACCGCCTCCGCGCTGGACTACACGATCCTGCGGCCGGCCTGGCTCTCCGACAAGGACGAGATCGACTACGAGGTCACGCAGCGTGACGAGCCGTTCCGTGGCACGACCGTTTCGCGGAAGTCTGTGGCCGCCCTCGCCGTCGAGATCATCAAGGATCCGGCCCGCTGGGTGCGCTGCGACCTGGGCGTGAACAAGCCCGGTACCGACGGCGACCGTCCCGTCTTCGACTGAACCGCCCGCCCGCCACCGCGCCAGGCCGCACAGCGCCGGCCGTGGGGCCCGGCCCCTCCCTGTATGGGGCAGCGGATGGGGGTAAGGATCCCTACCCTGCACGCCGGCCGGCCGATGTGGAACGGTGAAATTACCGCAAAACATTCGATAAACGGCGCGGCTGCCCAGGCGCCGCGCGACCGGATCCCTCTATCAGGAGGCGTCAGCCGTGGAAACCGTGACCTTCAAGAACAAGCACATCGACGTCGCCGCCGACATCCACTTCCCGCCCGGTTTCGACCCGGCGCGCAAGTACCCGGCCATCGTCAGCGCCCACCCCGTCGGCAGCTGCAAGGAACAGACCTCCGGATCCGTCTACGGCAAGGCGTTCGCCGAAGCAGGCTTCGTCGTCCTCGCCTTCGACGCCGGGTTCCAGGCCGGCAGCAGTGGCGAGCCCCGCCAGCTCGAAGACGCCACCTGGCGCGTGGAGGACTTTCGCTGCGCCGCCGATTACCTCGTCACCCTCGACTACGTCGACGAGGACCGCATCGGCGTCTTCGGCATGTGCGCCGGTGGCGGCTACACCTGGTCCGCGGCGATGACCGAACGCCGCTTCAAGGCCGTCGCGACCGTCACCGGAGTCAACCTCGGCCGCCTGCTGCGCCAGGGCGACATGTCCCCCGACGCCGCCATCACCACCCTGGAAGCCATCGCGAAGCAGCGCACCGCCGAGGCCCGCGGAGGCGAAGAGCGCCGCGACAGCTCCCTGCCCCCGTCGGTCGAGAAGGCCAAGGAACTCGGCCTCGTGCCCCCGATGCACATCGACGTCGCGGAGGCCACCGAGTACTACAAGACCCCCCGGGGTGCACACCCCCACGGCACCAACCTGTGGCTGTTCTCCTCCCTCGCCCCCACGGTCGGCTTCGACGCCTACCACCTCGCGGACAAGCTACTCACCCAGCCCCTGCTGCTCATCGCCGGCAACAAGCCGGGCGAGTTCGGCGCCTACCGCGACGCGCACACCGTCTTCGACCTCGCCGCCTCGAAGGACAAGGAACTCCTCATCATCCCCGACGTCTCGCACTACGACCTCTACGACAAGCCCGAGGCCGTCCAGCCCGCCCTCGACGCCCTCATCCCCTTCTTCAACAAGCACCTCTGAGCAACCCCGGACACCGGCCCCGGCCGGCCACCGCGCACTCAGCCCCCACCGGACGAGAGGGCGTGCCCGCCCTCTCGCCGGCCCCAGCACCCCTGATGTGGAGCCACCCGTGAGCATGCCCTCGCCCGAGACGATCGCCTCGACCCTGGCCCAGGGATTCGCCTACACCCGGCGCGTCCCGGTCCTGCGCCGGCCCGACGAGTACGGCCTCGCCTACGAAGACGTCACCTTCCCCTCCCAGGACGGCACCCCGCTGGAGGGCTGGTTCATCCCGGCCGACTCCGACAAGCTCGTCATCGCCAACCACCCCATGCCGGCCAACCGCTACGGCTACCCCGGGCACCTGCCCCAGTACGCCACCCCCTTCGCCGACTTCGAGATCAACTTCCTGCCCGACTACAAGCACCTCCACGACGCCGGATACAACATCCTGGCCTACGATCTGCGCAACCACGGCCGCAGCGGCGCCGCCAACGGCGGCCTGGTCGGCATCGGCCAGTTCGAATACCGCGACGTGATCGGATCGATCCGCTACGGCCGCGAACGCCTCGGCGTCGACAACTCCCGCATCGCACTGCTCTCCCGCTGCCTGGGCGCGAACTCCACCATCGTCGCCCTGTCCAAGCACCCCGAGGAGTTCGAGAACCTCACCGCCCTCGTCGCCGTCCAGCCCGTCTCCCTGCGCGCCCTCGCCGAGACCGCCCTGGCCCAGGTCCCCGGAGGCATCGGCCTGCTGGAGACCGAGATCAAGAACCTGACCGGCTTCGACCTGGACGAACTGTCCCCCCTCGCCTACGCGAAGGACGTCACCGTCCCCACGCTCGTCGCCCAGGTCCACCACGACTCCAGCACCCGCCCCGAAGACGTCCAGAGCATCTACGACAACCTCGCCACCACCGACAAGAAGCTGCACTGGATCGAGGGAACCAGCCGCCGCTTCGACGGCTACAACTACTTCCCCCAGAACCCCGAGCAGATGATCGACTGGTTCACCGCCCGCCTCTCCTGAACCCGCCGACCGGGTGAACGTGCCGCCCCGCCCCGGGCCGGGCGGCACAAGCCCTGCCAGGAGCAAACAGCGTTACGAGACCGCCGCAGGTGGGCATCCATGCATCCGCCGCGCAGGCGCCGAGCCCCGCCCGCACCCAGGCGTAGGAGATCCCGACCATGAGCAGCGTCCCCCAGCCCCAGCGAATGCGGCGGGAGGTGTCGCCGCTGGAACTCTTCTACGACCTGGTCTTCGTCTTCGCCGTCTCCCAGCTCTCCCACCACCTCCTGGAACACCTCACCTGGCGCGGCGCCGCCGAGACCGCGGTCCTGCTGATCGCCGTGTTCGGCTCATGGGCCTACACCAGCATGGAAGCCACCCTCCTCGACGTCAGCCGCCAGGTGACACGCTGGATGATCATCGGCGTCATGGGCCTCGGCCTGTTCATGAACGCGGCCATCCCCCACGCCTTCGACGACCGCGCCTGGGCCTTCGTCGTCCCCCTGCTGGCCATCCTCTTCGGCGCCTGTGCCACCACCGCGCTGGCCGCCCGCGGCGACCCCCTGCGCGAACACTTCCGCCGCACACTCGTCTGGATCACGGCCTCCGCCGCACTATGGATCGCCGGCGCCACCGTCAGCCCCGACACGCGCCTGTGGTGGTGGGGCGCCGCGGCCCTCATCGACCTCACCGGCACGTGGCTCGCCCACCCCCTCCCCGGCCGCACACTCAGCAGCCAAGAGCTGGAGTTCGACGCCGAGCACATGGTCGAACGCCTCCGGCTCTTCTTCATCATCCTGCTCGGCGAAACCGTCCTCACCGCCGGCCGCACCCTCGCCGACACACCCCTCACCACCCCCGGCATTCTCGCCACCGCCGGCATCTTCGCCGCCCTCGTCGCCCTGTGGGCCGTCTACTTCGGCGGCGCCGAAACCCTCATCACCACCACCGTCGCCGCCACCGACCCCATGCGCACCGTCCGGCTCGGCATCAACTGCGCCTACGTCGTCCTCGCAGCACTCGTCGCCTTCGCCGTCGGCAGCGAACTCGCCATCGACCATCCCACCGGTCACGGCTCCGCCACTCTCGCCCTCCTCCTGTTCGGCGGCCCCGTCCTCTACCTCGCCGCCACCGCCTGGTACTTCCACACCACCGCACACGGCGCATGGGCAGAACGACTCCTCGGCTGCGCGGCCCTCATCGCAGCCGGCGTCGCCGCCATCTGGATCCCACCCCTCGCCTCCATCGCACTCCTCGACATCATCCTCATCACCACCGCCCTCGTCCTCACCTACACCCACCGGTCCCTGGCACACACCCTCAGCACACCCCCACACGCCTGACGGAACCCGTCCTCGTCCAGCCAGCCCACCTCTCACGGTTGGTGAGGAGGACTGCCTCGGCGTCACCCCTCAGCACAGGCGCCCTGAAGACAGCTGCGGCGAATACCGCGCACCTCGAATAGCGCCCCCTACCAACTGGGGCGTCGGCCTGGACGCCGGCCGAGCGCCAGGCGTACGCCAACGACCTGGGGGACCCGCGCTCGTTGATCGCGGTGTCCGCGAAGACCAACAGGTCCAAGGCGGACCAGGATCCCACGACGTGGATGCCGCCGACCGAGGCCGACCACTGCACGTATGCCGCCGACTGGGCGGCGACCAAGATCCGCTGGCAGCTGGCCGTCGACCCGGCCGAAGCCAATGCCCTCGCCCAGATCGCCGTTACCTGCGCCAACGTTCCGCTCAAGGTCACCCTCGCCCGGTAGCCAGCGGCATGTCCGCAGGCCTGGGGCGTCCCCTCGGCTGATGCTGGGGAGATGGGCACCGAACGGCAGGTGCTGCGACCTCCTGTGGAGGTGATGGGCCCGGGGACGGTGTCGGAGATCCCTGCGGTGGATGCGCTGCCCGGCAGCTGTCAGTACTCCCAAGCTGGACCGGATCCGGACGCCGGTCTTTCGGGCCGGGGGTGCGGTCGTGCAGTCGCGTAGTGGCCGCGACCTGGCCCCGGAGTTCCCCGCCCTGGCCGCCGCGCTGGGCACGTCTCTCGACACCGCGCTGATCCTGGACGGCGAGATCTGCTTCGTCGCGTTCGACGTCCTGATCGGGACTGCGCCGAGACGGAGGGCTGGAGGGGGAGATCGAGGGCATCGATCTCCCCCTCCAGCTACTACGCCAGAAGCACGCCGACGCCACCCGGGTCGCCCGATGTACAGGCCGAGTTCCGCTGGGCACACCGACGGTTCGCCCCGCAGCCTGAGGCGCTTCTTCCGGAACTTCCGGGCGGGTTTCGTGTGAAGACAGTGCATGGATGATCATCAGTCCATGAACACGGATCTTTGGGTGGTACTGGCGGACTCCGAGCGGGGCCACTGGGAGTACCTTCCGCGTCAGAGCATCGGGCCGCTGCGCTTCGGCATGGAGAGGCAAGAGGCCATCACTGCTATGGGAGAACATGGTCTCACTGCCGCGCAGGAAGACCTTGGGCTCTGGTGTGACGGCAAGCGCGCACAGTGGCGTGTCGAGTTCCGCCGGACTACGTCGCACTACCTCGACCGGGCGGTCGCGAAGTGCTACTTCGTGGAGGGCGTGGGCCTGTCGTGCGTGCTGGTCGATGGCCTCTGCGGTCCGCAGGTCACTCACGAGGGGATACGGCTCGTGGGCAGGGTGCCCTCCGAACTTGACCAGGAGATGGAGGCATACGCGCTCGAAACGGCGAGGGAATCAGGATCAACGGCGAGGGAGACGTCTACTGCGACAGCTTTGTGATGGAGCGCGGCACTCAACGCTCTGGTGACAGCGTGGTGACCTGGGCACTGTTCTACGACCTCAGGGGGATCGCTGGCACGTCCTGGGACATTGCCCCGACAGAGGTATGGAACCACCCTAGATCCTGGTGACCTTGGCTTGCGTCCGGAACTTCTCCAGCCCGCAGGCACCAGGAACCTGAGTAGTCGTACTCTGGCGGGCTGTTACTCGCCTGCCCGAACATGATGAACATGGAGTTCCTTGCGGACCTTGCCCTGGCCGTGCTGCTGTCAGGGTTGGAAACGGTGGCGTTGGTGGGCTTCTGGTTCGCTGAAGGCCTCAAGCAGTGGGGAGCCCAGGGGCAGGCGGTGCCTGACCCGACGGGCCGGTACTTGCTCGTGCTGAGCACGGGGTCGGGATGTTCGGCAGCCACCGCCTACGGCTTGACCCGGACTGATCTACCTATTGCCAGCACCGCCCAGGCGGTCGTGGCCGCTCTGCTCGCGTTGTTGTTGCTCCTGGTCGCGGGTACTGCATGCGGAAAGCGACTCAGAAGAGACCGACAACGACGCCGCCTTCGCCGGGAACGGCTGCGCTGGCACGAGTCCCAGCGCGAAGTCAGTGCGCGTGGGTCAGTATCGGTCCGCCCGCGCGGGTGGCGGCCGTGATCTCGTCCTGCGAAGCTGCCCGCGGGCCCAGACGTGTGCACTGGCGATTCTGCGAGTGGTGCAGTCAAAGGCTGAAGACGCGGCACTTCCACCCGGTCGACGGCCGGCTGATCGCTGTCATCGGCCCGGTCCGGCGGCCCCCCACGGTGGTCACGGTGGTCGCCGAACTCACCGACGGCTCCCGGCTGACCGCCTGGACACCATGGCTGCCCGCCAGGTGGGCACGGCCTCACCGGCGGCGTGACAGGCCCCGGCGAGATACGGGACGGGCAACCCCATGCACACGGTGGCCGACGGGCCTGTGGTGGAGCTGCAGGTCGACGGACGCCATAGCAGCGTGCGGTTCGTCCGGCTGCGCTCCGGCGACTGAACCCCCGCCTCGAAGGGCAAGCACCCGATTCCGGCCGGTCACAAGTGTGGCGCCGTCGTGCTGGCGCAGCTGCTGACCCGTCGCACCGAACCTCGAGTGACTCTCACCGCATCTTGACGGATCACGCTTTGTCTCGTCAAAGGTCGAGTGCCAAGTTCAGGGCCTTGGTCTGGTCGATTCGGAGTGCTGATGTGGCTGCTCCTGATCATGCTGGGCGGTCGGCGTACCAATCGACGCGCGTCTGCGCTGTGACCGGCAATGCTTCGAGTACGTCGTCACGGAGAATTCGCTCGGCGGTCGTCACCGAGCAGCCGATGTAGGTGGACAGCAGGTCGTAGTCGGTGGTGACCACCCAGCTGTGGTCGTCCGGCCACCAGAATTCCGGGCCGTCGTCGCCCACCTGCGGGTCTACCGGCCAGGCCCCGCTCATCGATGTGGAGGTGAAGGGCGGAGGAGGGAGGTCGTGCGGGAGTGACGGGCCTGTGTGCCGTTGCCTATGGGTACTCCCGTGCATGGAAGCTGGATAATATAGCTTCTAGGGTTCTTTGCGTGGTGTTTTATGCGCGGGTGAAGGTCCTGTGTCCCGCAGGTTTGCTGTCGTTGTTCGGCGTGCCTGCCGGTGCGGGAGGTAGTCGCTGTCTTGGCGGCAGGCAGGACTCGCTGCCCTGGCGTATGGCCGCTGTAAGCGGAGAGACGACGTCATCACGGTCGGTCAGGCCGCGGGCCCTCTGGTTCGAGTGGCAGGTCAGTGCGCGTGCCGCTGGGCAGTGGGGGCGGGTGGTGGGTGTGTGGCGGTCGCGGAACGGATGCGTCCCCTCGAGGTTCTGTTTGTCCCGGAGCTTGCCTGCACGTCACGGTGAACGGCAGAGAGAGTTGCTGGGTTTCGGGTTAGGCGTGTGTCAGGAAGTCGACGGCGCGTGCGTCGAGATCTATGGCGGAGCGTAGGCCGCGGCTGCGGTACGGGGCGAGGTCCTTGCGCATGGCGGTGACGGCTGTGCGGGTGCGGACGGAGCCCACGCCGTCCATGTGGTCCATCGCCCGGCCCCACACGGAGCAGGCCTGTTCGATGTGCCCGCGCTGGTAGTGCATCTGTGCTCCGGCGACGAGGTCGAGGGCGACAATCCGCGCGTAGGTGCCGGCCGGGCGGGCGGCTGCGGCGCGGGCGTACCGCTGGGCGGCTGCCCGCTGCTCGCCCAGCGTCTCGTACACTTTCGCGGTCCGGGAGTAGACGGAGGCGGCGGGCGGCCCCCAGGTGAGTGCCCAGAACGGCACGGTGTCGCCGGGCTCGCCGGCCAGGAGTACGTGGGCGCGTTCTGCTTCCGCAAGGGCGGCTCTGCGCTGTCCCGTCTTGGCGAGGGTGTGGGCGAGGACGACACGGAACAGTGCCTCGCTCTGAGCGTCGACCTTGCCCTTGGCGGTGTTGAGCCCGGTTTCGGCGAGGGCGAGGCAGTGCTCGGGGCGGTGGAGCTTGAGCCCCTGCATCGCCATGGTGCGCATGACGAACCCGTCGTGGCCGGTGGCCCCGGACTCCACGGCCAGGGCGTAGGACTGGAGGTAGTAGCGCTGGGCGAGGCTTATCTAGAGTTGTCAAGAGTCTGCGCAGGTCAAGGCTCATGCTGCATGTCAGGAACGTGAGGCACGTGTTGCTGAGCAGGTCATGCGCGTGGTCCGCGCCGCCTGATCGAGGGGTCTTGAACAGCGTGGGAAACCCTCGTTCAAGGCCCCATCGTGGTCGGCGCGTTGGTGGATCGCTCGATCTGCTGAACGATGTGATTCATCGCGCCACCGCTGTAGCCCTCGGCAAGCTCCCAAAAGAACGAATGAGTCGGCTCGAGCAGGGCGCACAACGTCCAGGCGTCGGTGCCGGAAGCCGGCTTGCACTGCTGATCTGCGTACTCGTGACGGTCTGAGAGGCCGTTGACCCTGCGCGAGTAGAACCTCAGCGTGACAGCGCGAAGATCGTCAACGCGCGCGCTATGGAGAAGTCCATGCACGTAAGCAGGATCCGTGATGCGGGCGACAGACCCTGGATCCGCTTGCTGAGCCATCACCACATCGACCAAGGGCAGCAGCATGCTGCCTGCCTTGGCCTGCGTCTCGAAGATGCGGCTCGTCTCCTCCCGGCTCATCGGCCGACCGAACGCATTCGAAAGGATCTTCCCCGCATCCCGCAACGCCGCGGCCGATGACCGACGTCGCGGATCTAGCTCAGCCGAAGGGAACAGCAGTTCTAGTTCGCTCAGGATTGCTTTGCTGCCCTCATCATCCTCCCCGAGACGAGAGGCGAGGGAGAGCATGAACTGACGCATCGCCCCTACGGCCTTGAGCGCGTACTCATCCAGATGTTCGCTGGTGTTCTTCTCTCCTTGCGTGGGCAGCTTCGGCACCTTGAAGCCGCGCTTCTCCACGCGGTCCAGCGCTTGCTCGAGTTGGCCTCGAAGAACGTCGGTGGCCTTCGGCTCCGGACTCAGTGCGAGCAGATACCAGCGGACCCCCGGGCACAAATGGCCAGTCTTCGAACGGGCCATCGCAGCGAAGAACATGGCCTGCTCGGCTTCTTCGTCGGTCACCCCGTCTCGCCCGGGCAGCGGGATCAGATGATCCAGCCGATCGCGGCGGAGACGCTCCTCCGAGTAGCCGCTCGCACCTGCGCCATGCCGCTCAAGCGCTGCGTGAACCGCGGGTAGCAACCTGAGCAGAGCCTGGGGAGGCTTCTTCGTTCCCATGCGCTCACCCTAGGGACAGCGGACAGCGTCCACCGCGGGATGCAGATTCTTAGACGATCCCCACTCCCTCCCCGCCTGACGCCAAGGTGGTCAGTGCCACCGGATCACCTGCGATGGGAGGGAGGGAAGGAGTGGAGATCGTCATTGCCGCGGCCATCACCGCAACCGCGACCATCTTCGCCGCTTTCATCACCACGAGGAAGAAGTAGTGCACCAGGGCCCGCATCTTTGAGGACGCGGGCCCTGGTTGCTTCACTCCCCTCGTGCGGGTCAGGTGTTCTCCGAGCGGATCATCTGTCGCAGGCTTGTGCGGGCGGCCCCGAGGTCTTCCTCTGTCTCGGCGAGTTTTGCTTCGAGCTCAGCGTTTTCCCGTTCCAGGGCGTCTCGCTCGTCGATCAGCCGTTGGTTCTGCTGGGTCAGCTCGTTGATCCGGGCGGTCAGGTCGCTGGCGGCCACTTGGTCGAGCTGCTGGCCGAGTTGACGTTGCAGGGCGCCTTTGAGCTTGTCGCGCTCGATCCGTAGCGATGAGATCTCCTGGCGGGCCAGTTCCAGGTCGGTCTTCAGTCCGTCCGCGCTGGCCACCGTGCCAGCTGCGCGACCACGCTGGACTCGAGCGGCCTGCTTATCTCGTGCCGTCTGGATGTGCTCGCGTACTCCATCGGCATAGACGAGCCAGTTCGACACTCCTGCGGTCTTCGCGACCGCCGCGAACGTCACCGGCTGGTCGCTGCTGACCAGCGCGTCGACGGTCTCGAGTACCTTGGCGCGCTTGCGGCGGCTGTCGCGCCGACGGGAGTCGGCGAGGACTTCGGCGGGGGTGCGCTTGCCACTCATGCGCCGCGCTCCTGACGCTGGATGACGGTCACCGGCAGGGTGGTGCGGCCGTTCGCGGCCCGGGTCTTGCGGAGGATCTTGCTCGCTTCCTCGATCTCAGCCCGCTCGGCGGGGTCCAGCTTGTCCATCTGCTGTTTCATTCGCTCGGCCACGTCCTTGAACGAGGCCACCTGCTCGGCCATGTTGCGCACGACCCATTCCTCGGCGTCCATGGCTTCGGCGGTTTCCCGGTCGGCCTTCAGCGATCGGATGTGGTCCTCGATGGCGGGCAGGTAGGAGGGGTCGGGACGGTAGAAGCCGCAGCCAGCGCACTGGAAGCGGATCGGGCAGGCGTGTCCGCCCGCTTTGACGTTGCTAGGCTCGACGCAGCCGCCGAACGGGACCGCGACGGAACGTCGCTCGTAGGACACGTTGGAGGCCATCGGGGCCGGGCGTCCGGAGCGGTCGACGACATGCAGTCGCATCGTCTTCACGGCCTCCCGCTTCCGCTTCAAGGACACCTTGTAGTAGCCCATGGTGGTGGAGGCATCCCGGTGATCCATAAGCTCTTTGAGCACGTCAAGTGGGGTGCCGGCGTCCGCATGTCGCTGAGCGTATGAATGCCGGAAGGCATAGGGATAGATCAACGAGCGGTCGAAGGGCAGCGGGGTGCCGTCCTTGTCCAGGACTTCCGAGTCCAGATGCTCAATCGCGTCGGCCCACTGCCGGATGACTCTGGAGATCGTCAGTGTGGGGATGTACTTCTCGGCGCTTCGATCGGTCGGGGCCGGGAAGAGGTAGCGGCCGCCGTGCTCGCTCCGCGGCATCCGCTTGCGCACCTCGAGCCAGTCCTGGACCGTCCTCACGGTGTCGGAGTCGATCGGGAGCCGGCGTCGCAGCCGTTTGCCCTTGTGGTTGTCCCAGATGAGGTTGTAGTCGCCGTCGATGTACTCCAGGCAGTCCACCTTCAGCGATGCGATCTCGCGAGGCCGGCGTCCCGTGTCCCGCAGCAGCAGGTAGATCGTGCGGAACAGCTTCTTGATGTCTGCGGACCCCAGGGCACCATAGGTCGCCTCGACTGCCAACGGGTCTATTTTCTGGTCGAGTTGGTGGATCACGGACTCGGGTATCGCCTTGCCGATGTCGTCCTCGTTCGGGTCTTCCTCGACGATCCTGTGTGAGCGGTGGCGGGTGAATCCGCCGGGAACTTCATCCATCAGTCCGGCCTGGCGACCGAATTCGAGGACCTGCCAGAAGCCGGTCAGCAGGCTGCTGCGGTACTTGTTGGTGTATTCGGTGCCGTCAGCCCTGTTCAGGGTGCTGAAGTAGTCCGCGATCGCGGTCATGTCGGCGAACTTCAAGGACGAGGAGTCCGTGCCCTCGCCGGGGCGTACTGAAAGTGCCCGCGAGGCGTGAGTGCAGGCTGTGAGCCGGACCGACAACCGGTGCGCGGTGGGGTGGGTGCTGCGGGCCCAGTCCATGGTCACCTCTCGTAGCCATGGCTGCCGGATCTGGGTGAAGTCGATGGTGCCCGAGCGTCGGCGTCCGTGCTTACTGATCGTTTCAGAATGAGGTTCGGAGTCGTCTCAAGCAGATGATGATGCAGGCGAGTTGGAGCAGACCGAGGTGGAGGTCGGCGCGTATCTCGTAGCGGATGCGCAGGCGCTTGAATTGGTGGAGCCAGGCGAAGGTCCTCTCGACCACCCAGCGGGTCTTGCCCAGGCCCGATCCGTGGGCGACGCCGCGTCGGGCAAAGAGCGGCTTGATCCCACGCTTCCACACCAGGCGGCGGTACTTGTCGAAGTCGTAGCCCCGGTCTGCGAACAGCCTGCGTGGCCGTGTGCGCGGGCGACCGCGCAGGCCACGGATGCGCGGGATCGCCGGGATCGCATCGAGGAGCGGCAGGAGCTGGGTGACGTCGTGGCGGTTTCCGCTGGTCAGGGTGACGGCGAGCGGGGTTCCGTGCCGGTCGGTAGTCAGGTGGTGCTTGCTGCCCGGCCTGCCCCGGTCGACCGGCGAAGGTCCGGTGTGAGCCCCCCTTTGAGCGCCCTGATGTGCGAGCCGTCGATCGCCGCATCGTCCATCTCCAGCAGGCCCGTCGCCCGTAGCTCGGCCAGCAGCACCTCGTGCAGGTGAGGCCACACACCCGCCTCGGTCCAGTCCCTCAACCTCCGCCAGGCCGTCACCCCACTGCACCCAGTCCGCTGCGCCGGCACGTCCCGCCAGCTCACGCCCTTGGACAACACGTACACAATGCCGCGAAGCGCAGCACGGTCATCCGCCGGCAACCGGCCCGGATAGCGATGCCGCCGCGCAGGGCGCGGCGGCAACAACGGCGCTACCCGCTCCCACAAGTCATCAGGCACAAGATCATCCGGCACAGACAGAACTCTGCCGTCCGGGCACCTCAACTGCCAAGCCCCAGAACCAAACTCATTCTGAAACGATCAGTTAGTCGCGGCGGCGATGCCGAGCGCCGCAACGTCCCAAACAGGACGCTGCGTGGGGTCGATCCCGTTGAACTCGTCGAAGGCGACGCGGAGGTAGTGCAGGGTCTGACCGCAGAAGTAGAGGCCGTTGGTCTGGCCCTCGATGGCCTGCATCACGTCCGCCTCGGTCGTGCCCAGGATCAGGCTCGCAAAGCCGGTCAGTCGCGTGGCGAGCGACCGCATGACCCGCGGAACCACTCTTCCCGCGATGGCGTCACGCTGTTGCAGGCCGAGCAGCATCTCCAACCGCACCACCGGCCTGAGCCCAGCCAGGGAGAACTGCGCTCCCGTCAGATACGGGACCGCGGTGAGGGCCCAAGTCTCCGCCGGCACCGGCTGCGGGGACTGAGACATGGCCTTCTTCCACCGCTCGTAGTGGGTGCCGCAGAGGCCCGAGCTCACGACACCATCCAGCGGGCAGCCGCCGACGATGCAGGACGGTGCGGGGTCCAGGCCCGGCACCCCGGCAGCCCACTCCACGAGCTGTTCGTCGGTGTTCGCCAGACCGTCGCGGCGAAACACCCGGTGCCATCGCGCATGATGGGAGCGACAGAGCCCTCGGCTGGCAGCCGAGCGGCGGCACCGGTCTCCCTTGATGCCAGCGATGCACTGGCTCGGCCGGGTGTAGACGAGGTAACGCTGCGGGTCGCGGCGGTAACTGGCCTCGAACTCTGCCTCGTTCAGGCCGCTGTCCCGCAGGGCCTCTCTGCAGAACTGGCACCTGCTGTGCGGGGACGGAAGCACCGATAGGCACTCGGGAGTGCGGCACCGGTAGGCGGCAGTGCGCGGGTTGTCCAGGTCGCCGGTGAACAGCCAGGACGTGCCGTCCCACTCATCCTCACGCCAGGATGGGTCGATCTTCCCGGCGAGGAAGGTTCGCCACTGCTCGAGCCGACCGTCGTCGGCAGGCCGTGCGGGGATGGGGGTGACGGAGGCGAGGCTGCTGTTCACGCCTGCACCCCCTGGCGGCGGTTGGCCGCGAGACGATCGACAGCGGCGCGCTTGTCGGCCTCAGTGGCGTGGACGTACGGGTCCATGGAGGACGGCGAGACATGACCAAGGAGGTTCTGCACGACATCGCGCGGGGTGTCGCTGCGGATCCACCGGGTCGCCGCGGTGTGACGCAGCATGTGCGGGCGGGCCGTGAACCCTGCCTTGGCCGCCAGGCGGTCGAACAGATCCTTGGCATTGGGGTAGCTCATCGGCTTGCCGAGCGGGGCCCGGAAGAGGTTGACAAACACCATGTCGCAGTCGGCGGCCTCGGGTATGGGCTCGCGCTCGTAGGCGTACTCGGCGTAGAGCGACACCAGGTTCTCGTCCACCGGGATCCACCGCGGCATGCGGGACTTGGCCAGGGCGCCGTTGGCGTTCTGGCGGCGCCGGACGTGGATATGTGGGCCGAGCACCTGGCAGCCCAGCGACGCCGACGTGGACAGCAGATGCATGTCCTGCCGGTGCAGGCCCAGCGCCTCGCCGATCCGGATTCCGGTCGCGCCCAGCAGGCAGACCAGGAAGCGGTCGCGGGCCCGGGTCGTGACGTTGACCAGCTGCTCGAACTGCTCGTCGTTCAGCCACTCGTAGCCCGGCACCGCGACGTTGAACTTGATGGTCTTCGCGTTGATGACGCGGTACTGGCCGTCTTCACCCGCGCTGTACCCCGGAGGCAGGAACGACAGGTACTTCTCCTCCGAGAGCATCGCGGCCGTCTCCGGTCGCACCCAGCCGTTCGGGACGCCGAACCGCAGGAACTCGCCGACCGTGGTCAGGATCTGGTTCGCCGTCGTCCTCGAGCGATGACGCGGCTCCGTTCGCCTCCGGCTTCCCCGCAGCGGCAGCGGTTCCTCCACCAGCCAGTGCAGGAACCGGGACAGCGCGACGAAGCCCGGCGCGGCCCAGTCCAGGCCGTTGGCCGCGCAGTACGTCAGGTACAACGCGACCCGTCCCGCGTACACGCGCTCCGTGTTGATCGAGCAGTCCCGTGACCGCAACGAGGCCAAGTACGCACTCGACTCCGAGTGCAGCTCGTACTCGTCGGATGCGATGACCCAGCGGACGGAACCATCCGCCGAGACGGCCTTCTCGGCCTTGAAAGTACGCGCAGAGGCGTACGTAACAGACGTGCCAAACACCTAGCAGATACCTCTCAGGAACAGAGCAATGAGCACATGATTCTCACGTGCCTCAGGAGTCCTAAGAGCTATAGATAACGAGGCCCTGCTGGCCGGCGTCGTACGCTTTCCAGCCCAGCAGGTGCACTCCGCGGCTGGCCGCCGACAGCATCTGACGGCGGATCTCCTCGGTGCGAAAGCGCCCCCGGCACAGGGGGGCTACCTCGTCGTGGAGATAGGTGACCAGGGCGCTGCGCCCGTGGCGGCCGCCGTGGCGTTCGTCCATCTCGGAGAAGACGCGGACCATGTCGCGCACCGCTTCGACCTCGGCCATTCCGGCCGTGCCGCCGGTGCGTGCCGCTCTGGTGCGGTCGGCGATCTCGTGGACCTGGGTGAGGGGCAGGGCCGCGGCGGCAACGGAGTAGGCAGAGGTGGCGAGGAAGCGGCGCCGGTTCAATTCGAGCCTCCACAGCGGCAGCAGGGAATCCAGCGGGCTGTCCCCAAGAGGGAAGGTCCCATGGTGTCATTCCCACTTCAGTGGGGTCGTACGAAGGAGCTCACTGGCTTGCGCCGGTGCGACCACTTTTCTTCTGCCGCTGCCGCTGCCGCCCTGCCGGTCCTTGCGGAGGGGCTCCACGTGGCTGGTGCAGCCCGAGATGCGGCATCGCGCAAGCCTTCGGGGGGCGTCCAGTGCGGCTCGTCAGGCCGCGCTGGACGACACTGCGGGGCCCTGCCGAAGAGTTGCAGTCCAGGGGGCGGCCTGCGTCGGCAGGACCTGTGCCGGAGGGTGTCCGGAGGATGGGCGCGCACCTCACAGACCTCGCCGGAGGAGTGTCGGGCCGTGCGCTGCGCTCCGCCGGCCCGCGTAGTTCTCCTGGCGGGGAAGGAGTGAAGTGACCGCTAGGGGGTCCATCCGTGTTCGGTCAGTCCTCCTTCGTCGTGCAGGTAGCCGTGCAGGCCTGCGGCGGGGTATTCGATGATGTCGTCGGGGAGTTCGTGGACGGAGTACCAGGCCAGGGCCAGACATTTGTCCGGTTCGCGGTTCTCGGGTTCTCCCTGCCACTGGGTGGCTTCGAAGAAGAGGCCGATGCGTTCGATGTCTTCGTTCTGCCGGTGGTGCACGGTGTGGACGAGGCGGAGGTGGTGGGGGTCGACGACGACGCCGGTTTCTTCGTGCAGTTCGCGGGCGGCTCCGTGGCGGCAGGGTTCGCCCTGGTCGAGTTTCCCGCTGGGGGCATGCCATCGGCCGTAGCCGTAGGGGCCGCCCCGCTGGGAGAGCAGGAGTTTGTCTCCGTTGCGCAGGAAGACGTGGGTGTCGATCACGGGCTTGGCGGTGTGGGGCATTGGTTCACCGGTCGGTTGCGGGGGGTTGGTGTGGCAGATGACGCTACCGGGGTGTGGGGGATTGCGTCGGCTATTCGGGCGGCGGCCTCCGTTGGGGTGATGCGGGTGGTGTCGATAGCGAGGGTGGCTACGCCCAGCGAGACCAGGGTGTTCGTGGCGGCCGTGTAGAGAGCTGCTTCGCGTGCGGGCCCGTGGGGGTCGTGGTGGAAGCGGTGGCGGCGCCCGCGCGTTGCCAGGCGGCCGGTGATGGTGGCGGGTGCGGCGGTGAGGATCACGGCGAGGTCGGGCATCAGGATCGCGGAGTTGACGGCGAGCAGGAATGGTTCGGGCACGCCGTCGAGCTGCTGCAGGACGAGGGTGGAGGCCAGGTAGCGGTCGCAGATCACTGTGTGTCCGGTGGCGAGTGCCGGGTGGACGTCGTGTTCCAGGTGTTCGTAACGGTTGGCCGCGACGAGGCAGGCCAGGGCGTGGCCGTGGATGTGGTCGGCGTGGGCCCGGGTGAAGGTGCCGAGCGGGCTCGTGGAGGGCTCGGCGGTGGCGTGCACGGCGCGCCCGCGCTGACAGAGCACGGCTTCCAGAGTGGAGAGCACGGTGGATTTCCCTACGCCGCTCGGGCCGTCGACCGTGACGAAGACCCCGGGGCGGGGCGTCATGCCGCGCTGCTTTCGCGGTTGCGGTGGTGCTGTTCGCGCGTGAGCATGGCGAGGGCGCTGCGTACCTCGGGCAGGGGAGTGCCGCCGAACTGGATGCCGACACTGAAGTTGAACTCGTCGCGGGCGCGCATGGCTTCCTCGGCCCCGTTCGAGGTCAGGTCCACGTCGGCGTAGGCGAGCAGGGCGTCGGGATCGTGGCCGGCGTCGATAAGGTTCTTCCAGACGGGGGTGCCCGGGTAGGGGCGGAACTCGAACGCGGAGGCCCGGAAGTTGCCCGGCAGGCGGTCGGCGAGAGCCCACAGGTGATGGATATGGCGCAGGGTGGCGTCCAGGTCCTCGCGGCCCTCGGCGGGGTGCCCGAGGATGAAGTACCCCTTGACGTGTATGCCGCGTGCCAGGAGCCGTTCGGTCACCTCCTCCGTCATCCGGGCGGTGATGCGCTTGTCCATGTGGGCCAGGACGGTGTCGCTGCCCGATTCGATCCCGAGCGCGACTTCGCGCAGCCCGTTCGCGGCGAGGGTGTCGAGCAGGGCGTCGTCGGCCTTGTCGAAGATGTTGATGCGGCCCGTCGCATCCCACACGTACCTTTCTCCGACCCGGTGGTGTGCGAACGCGGCCATCTGCGGCCGGATGATGACGTCGGCTCCGAGGAACAGGTCATCCACGATACGGAACGCGGTCGCCCCGTATGCGGCGTGCAGCTCGTCGAGCTCGGCGACGATGTTCTCGGGAGTGCGGGTCCTGATCTTGATGTCGGGGTTCGCGGACAGCGCTGCACCGCAGAAGTCGCAGTTGTAGTAGCACCCCCTGCTGCACACCAGGTTGCACTCGATCCTGCCGTCGTCGGCGCGGTAGGGGTCCTGCGGCAGGAAGGCGCGGTCGAGACGCAGTTCGTCGATGGGCGGTGCGGTCCACCGGTGCAGATCCTCGCCGGGGCGTGGCATGCCGACCGCGGTGGTCTTCAGCAGCGGGTCGCGCCACATGACGCCGGGCAGGACGGTGCGGCGGGTGTGGTCGGCGAGCAGGGCGGCCACTCTGCTCTCCCCCTCGCCGATGACCAGCGCGTGCAGGCGTGCCAGGCGGGGGTCTGTGAGGATGCGGCCGGGCATCGCCCGGGCGTGGTGGCCGCCGACCATGAGACGGATCTGCGGATCGAGCACGGCGGCGATCTGCGCCGACAGCTCGTAGGTGGGGGCCAGCAGATTCATGGCCGCCCACCGCGGCCGGGCCTCGTTGACTAGGCGGGCCGTCTCCTGGACGCCCAGCCCATGGGTCTCGGCGTCCAGGACGCCGACGTTGAACCCGCCGATGTCCCTGGCGTAGGTCGCGATGTAGCCGAGGCCGAGCACCGGCAGGGTGTAGTCGTTCGTCCGCGGGCGCAGCCGGTAGTCCCGTAACGGCGCGTTCACGAACAGGCAGTCCAGTGGGCGCCTGGGGTCGGCGCCGGCGATCAGTTCAGGGTTGGTGCGGTGCTCCTTCGTGCGGTGTGCTGCGGACATGGTTCCCCCAGGTGAGAGTGAACAGGGTCAAGGTGTGCAGGGCGACCCGGTCCGGCGCACAGCGCCGCCACAGGGTCTCGAACTCGCCATCGGATGTCGGGAAGGGCATGGTGGGCGCGGCCCTGGCCGCCCAGGTCCGCACGGCGAGATCGCCGTGCGGGTAGACGGCGTGGTCGCCGGTGAAGTCGGCTGCTGCGGCCGCCGCCGTCCACGGACCGATACGGCGCACCCCGAGCAGTTCCTTCATCAGGCTGTCGGCGTCGAGCAACTGCCAGGCCGGCCCGTGCTCCAGGTACGCCTTGGCGGCGTACCGCAGCGCGTCGCGGTGGAAGGCCGCGCCCACCTCCGAGAACGCCGCGTCGCCCAGCCCGAGCACGGCCTCGGGCTGCGGCACCACTGACAGGGGGCCTCCCGTGGTGGCAATGCTGCGCCCGTGGGCAGTGCAGAACGCCCGGTAGACCTTCTTCGCCTGTCCGGCCCGTACCACCTGGCGCAGCACCGCTGTTGCCAGTGCGTCCCACAGCGAGGGGTTGGTGAGGCGCTCCACGGTTTCCAGCTTCGCCAGTTCCCCCACGAGGGGCTGCAACTGGGGGTGGTCGGGGAGGTCGTGGGCCGATGCTCTGGCCACCTGTGGTGCTGGTGTGTGAACGGTGCGGGAGCAGGAGGGTTGGATGTGCAGGGTGCCGTCGGCCCAGCGGGCGGACCAGAAGGCTTCCGCCGACTCGACGACGCGCAGCGCACCTCCGTCCTCAAGCCGGTGCCATGCCGGGTGCTCGGTGATGAGTGTGGTGCTCATGGGTTCAGTCCAAGGCAGAAGGGGCGGGCGGATTATGCGGCCGGTATGTTGCCGGTCCGCACATCCTGCTAGCAGAAGGCAGTTGAGGGGAGCAGTGCCCCGAATTGTTGCGGCGGATCTCCGTTCGGACCGTCCCTTCTTCTCGATGAGATGACCGGGATGGCAGCAGTGTGGTGGGTCCTGGGTGGGCAACGCAGCGCGGACTTTGCCGGTCACCCAGTACAGGGCGGGGAGCGGCCAGTGCGAGGATCGGGAGAATGCCCGGACGGAGTCGGTGGGCAGTCTGAGCTGCGCTTCTGAATACGAGGGCCGCTGTCGCGGGGGAGAGCCCACGGCAGCGATGCGGTTTGGCGCCGGGCGTGACCCCATAACGCCGGACGGATGTCAGCTCCCGTGGTCCGGGGGCGGGTTGTAGTGGAGGACGGCGTACTGGATGCGGCGCAGCTGGCAGCCGAGGTCGGTACAGAAGCCGCCGTCGACGCCCAGGCCGCTGCGCTTGTGCTCGATAAGGAACCGGCTGGTGGTGACCGCACGCGCGAGCCGCGCACGACGGGGCGGGGGCACTCGACTGAGGTCGAGCTGCGGCAGCAGCGTGTTGGCCGCTGTGACCAGATCGTCAGTGAGTTCGGCGGTCTCCCGGGCCGTCGGTTCACCGATCTGGCGCGTGGCCCGGTTGATGATGACCGCGATCCAGTCGGCGTCCGCCGCGATGCCGTTCACCGCAGCCCCCGGGCGAGGTGGAGAGCTGTGCGTTGCTGTTGGCGGCGGATGGCGGGGGTCAGGCGGTGCTGGGTCTCCAAGGTGCGGGCGAGGGCGCGTACGCACCGGGCCAGGGCCTGGACGTACGCCAGGGCTTCCAGCGGTTCGTTCGCTCCGGTGGCGTAGATCGGGGATGCGTCTCCGGCCAGCTCCCGGCCGCGAGCGAGGACGGCCTGGTGGTCCGGCCAGTCGGCGGGGCTGTACAGGGTGTTGTCGAGGTGGTGGGCGAGGTTCCAGTACCAGGTGTGGAGGTCGCTGGCGGCTTCGCGGATGCGCCGGTGTTCGGGCGGCATCCGCCACTGGAGGATTTCGGTGCACCCTGCGCGCACCCCGGCGGGGTCGTCGGCGGGCTCGTGCTGGGAGGTCGGGGCCGTATGGCCAGGGCCGGTCTCCGGCGGGGTGGTCACGTGCGTGCCTCCAGAATCGGTATGTAGTACGGAGCCACAGGTGGGCGCTGGACCGGGCGCGCGTGCGCGCGCTCGGTGTCCGCCTGGTGGCAGTGGACGCGGTCGGCAGCATCGACCGGTGCGACCTCGTCCAGAGCGTCGATCTCGGTCAGGCGGTCGACCAGGGCCACCACCACGCCGGCCGCCTGCCGCAGGCACATCCGCAGCCCCTCGGGCGGCTTGGGCCACGCCGATACGACGAGCTGTTGTGCCCGGCCCACCAGCGCCTGCACGGCGGCGTCGCCACTGCCCCGGCCGCCCGTGGCAAGGGCGACGATCCGGCGCAGGTCTGCGGACAACTGGCCTGCCAGGGGGCGGAGTTCGGTCAGGGCCAGGGCCTGTTCGCTGAGGATGTCCCCGGCCGCGTCCAGGATCTCCTCCAGCACCGGCATCTGCCGGAGTTCACGGAGCAGTCGCGACAGCGTCTCGGGATCGGTCTGGAACTTCTCCGACCACAACGGGTGGTGCCCCGCCGGGGGAGCGGGCAGAGCGTTCATGCCGCGTCCTGCGCGAGGAGCGCGTCCTGTGCGGTGCGGACGGCGATCAGAATGCCCAGGTGCTGGATGAGGGTGCGGGCGTGCACCAGGCGTGCGTCGTCGCTGACGGCCTCGTGGTAGGCGTCGATCAGCCGGTCGTGGCGGTCGGTGACGGCAGCGAACCGGGCCTTGAGCCCGTCCGGGATCTCCCCGGTTTTGATTTCCTGCCGGTAGTGGTCGAACGCGGCACGCAGGGTGTCGACCACGCCGTTCAGCCAGGCGGGGGACAGGCATTCCGGATGGGCACGTAACTGTTCGTCGAGCGCGGTAAGGCCGGCGGCACTGGTGGTCTCAGGAGTTGTCACGTCAGCTCCACATCGATCAAAGTCGTCTCCTTCTGCCGGGCGGGTCATGCCACACCGCCCGGCACAAGGGCTTGGAGGGTTGTGCTCGTCGAGTCCTGGTGGAGGTACCAGGCCGGCGACGGCACGAGAGCGGCGAGCGTCTCGCGGTCGGGGAACCGCGGGCAGGCGCCGCGCACCTGAACCCGCAGGCAGTCGCTCCTGTCCGTGGCGCGGCACAGACTCAAGGGGCGGCAGTCCTGCACGAGCCCGTCCGCCACCTGGTGGCGCACGGTGCACAGGACCAGGCGCCCCACCGCCTGAGCCGCCTCCTCGACGTCCCCGCCCCGGCTCCGTACCACCAGCACGGTGCGCGCCCACTCCGCTCCAGGCGCGGTGTGGCCAGGGCGTACGGGATGTCCGGGGTGTACGCGCGGGCAGCCTGGGGCTGGCTCGTCGGGAGTCCCGGAGTGGGAGCCGTGGTCATTGGTCGTCTCCCTGTGGCCGGTCGTCGGCGGTCGCGTTGTCGTTCGGCGGCGGCAGGAGCATGAGGACGGCCACGAAGGCCAGGAGTCCCAGGGCGATGGCGAGGGCCGGCCAGTTGATGCCGTGCCACAGGGCGCTCACCGCGGCCGACCGGGCAGGACCGGGACTTTCGCCCATACCTGCAGCCTGGTACCTCGGTGGGTCACGCCCCACGCCGAGGAGAGGTGCTCCACGAGGGCCAGGCCCCGTCCGTTCTCGTCCTCCGGCTGCGCGGTGCGTGTGCACGGCTTTTGGATGCCGAGTCCGCTCTCGACGGAGAGCAGCACCGTGCCGTTACACGTGCGGGTGGATACCACGACATCGCCGGATCCGTGCACGAGTGCGTTGGTGACCAGTTCGGAGACGACCTGGGCCACCTCCTCTTGGAGGTTGGGGTTCGTGGAGGCCTTGGGGTAAACGCTCCCCAGGTGCTCACCGACGGCACGGCGTATCCGGCCGACCCACACTCCGTCGGCCGGAGTGCCGGTCGTGGCGAACGCCACGACTGAGACCGCGCACTGCGGCAGTGGGCCGGGGTCGACGGAGGGCTCCAGCAGAGTTGCGCTGCGGGGCATCGGTGGAGGCATCGCCCATTCCTCTGTGGTCGGGTAGGCGCGTCCGAGGGGCGCCGAGAGTGGGGGGCTGCCGTACCCGCTACTGCGGGAGGAGGCTCAACTACATTTGCGCGTGCCAGAGTTCACCTGCAAGCAGTCCTGCAAGGAAACTGCATTGCAGGTGTATTGGTATATGCCAGAGCCTCTAGCTGGGGTGCGGAAGGGACTCTCTCGGTGCCAGACTCCGGGCTGGGGCACCAGCAGCGGCAGCTCTTGCCCTCCGAGCCCAGGCTCTAGACGCTAGAGCGGTAGCTCTCCAAGAGGAGGATGCAGGCGTGGGAAAACCGGTCGGGGTCACCGCCCGCAAGGTCGTGCTGGGACTACATCTCGGGGTGCTGCGCAAGAACGTGGGGATAACCCAGGCGGAGGCGGCCGAGGTGCTGCCCCGGTTCTCGGAGTACAAGATGCAGCGGCTGGAGAAGGGCAACGGCGTCATCGCCACCAAGGCGGACCTGCTCAACCTGCTCGAGCTGTACGGCGTTTCTGAAGGCGAACCCCTGTGTGAAGAACTCATCGTGCTTCACCGCGACGCGGCCAAGACCGACTGGCTGACGCAGGAGTTTGACCACCTGCGCGCGGACATGAAGACCTTCCTGGGCCTGGAGCAGGTCTCCAGGACCGTGAGCACCTACCACGCGACGCTGATTCCCGGTCTGTTGCAGACCCAGGCGTACGCGCGCTCCATGTTCGAAGCAGACCGGGCCATCAACGACACCACCGTGGCCTTCGTCCGCAACCACACGGAACTCAGGATGCGGCGGAAGCAGGAGTCGATTCTGCGCACCGAACGGCCGGTCAAACTGGAGGCGATCATCCACGAGGCCTCCCTGGTGCGCCCGGTGGGAGACCCGGAAGTCATGCGGGAGCAGTTCGACGAGATCGCCCGGCTGTCGCAGAGGGACAACATCCGAATCCAGGTCTACCGCCTTCGGAAGGAAGGCCCGATGTTCCCCCACAACTTTACGATCTTGGACCTTGGGAAGCCCCTGCCGACCACGGTTCAGGCCGATACCCCTTGGGGCGCACTGTCCATGTCGGACAAGCCCGCCGAGGTCAACAGGTTCACCGCCTGGTTCAGTGCGATGACCGCCTCGGCCGAATCGCCCGAAGACACACCAAAGATCATGCTCGAACTAGCCAAAGGTCTGACTGATGCCTGACGCCCCCCGTACCGCACACCACGACGGCCGACCCCCGTGGCGCAAGTCGACGTACTCCGACTCCACCGGCAACAACTGCGTCGAGGTCCGTATCGAAACCCACGTCAGCGTGAGGGACTCCAAGGACGCCTCCCGCCCCAACGTCACGACGTCAGCCGCCTCGTGGACGGCCTTCATCCACGCCATTGCGCAGTAACCAGCAAGCCAGAACACGGCGGTGGGTCCTTCCCAACCGATGCGGGAAAGACCCCCATCCGCAGGAGAGATCACTGTTGCAACTCTGGGAGTCGTTAGCATGGGCACAGGAGTCGGTGCGGTGGCGGTAGCCGCCGGCAGTGTCGTCGCGATCACGTGGGGCGGAATCAGCTTGTCAACTGGCATCGCTGGCGGTGTCGGTGGTGTGGCGTGCTTGTTCTCTGACGGGTGTTGATGATGGAACAAGTGGGTTATGGCCTCCTCGTTGCAGGTTGCCTGGCAATCGCTGTCTTCATGAGCGTGGCGTTGTCCAGTGACCCTGCAGGACCACGGCGGAACAAGAGCCTTCGGGGAGTTCTGATTGCCGCGCCTGTAGTGCTCATCGGCGTGATCATGATTCTGGTTGCGTGAGCTAGGTCAGCAGCCCGCGCGGTACATCGGTACTGCACGCTCGGGGGCCGCAGACAGCCCGCTGTCTGCGGCCCCTCCACTGCATCGTTGGCAGACACGTGCCGGGCGCCGCGAAACCAGTGGAAGGCGGAGCAGATCCGCCAGAGCGCGCAGGCCGCGCGCCTTCCCGCCAGCGCCGCCACGATTGCCCAGGCCACGGCAAGCGAGTAGCCGACTCCTTTACGGCAGACCCCTCACCCCGGTCTGCCCTGAACACCCGACGGGTACGTACCCGTACCCAGAAGGCATGGGAAGGAGCATCACCATGTCTGATGCGAACGTTCGGATCCCCGAGGAAGCCAAGAACCGGCTCGCGGCGATCGCGGCCGCCGAGGGACTCTCGCTGCGCGCCTACCTCGCCCGCCTCGCCGACACCCTGCTCACCCCGCAGGAGCGCGCCGACCGTGCGGCCGCCGCGCGGATCGCGCTCCAGGAATGGAACAGATACGCACCCGCAGAGGTTCAGGAGAAGGACCTCGACAACGAACTGGAACGGCGCCTCGCCCAGGTGCAGTCCTGGTGAGCGGGGCGATGCCCCACCGGCCTCTACCACCTGAGGGCCCGCTACTACGACCCCGCATCGGCAGACTGGGGTGCCGTCGGAGCAGCGTTGGGGTTCATTGGGGCAGGATAGGGGATGAAAGATGACTGCACGTCGTGATTCGGGCTGGCAGCGCAAGGCCTTGTGGGTTGCTGCCGCCCTCATCGTCATCGGCGTGGTTCTCTACGCCATTGACCGTTTGCCCTAGCCACGCACACGTTGGCCCGAACTCCCAACAAGGTCTCGGGCCAACTCTGTGTTCCCTCACCGGGTCCGGCGGGTCTGCTGCAGGTTTGGGTGACAGGGGGCAGGCCAAGATGTCACCCGATCGTGCGGCAGACCCCCGCAGCCCTCTGCGGCTAGAGACGACTCGTCCAACTCATCCTGGAGGAAGACTGCTTGAAGGGTTCATTGGACCAGGTCGAGGTGCGGGTGATCGGGGGATACAGGGCAGACGTAGAGCTGGAGGTCGTATGCGTCAGCGACTTGCACCTTGGTCGGTTCTGCCGGGTACGGGTCGAGGGGAGAGGCTGGGGCGGCCTGGTCCTCGTGTGGGATCCATGTGCTGGTTGCCCCGACCCATTCCCTTGTGGCGATGGTCAGCAGTGGGTTCAGTTCGGTGCCGCAGACCTCGCATTGCCGGGGTTGCGGGTCGGTCAGCCCCCAGCGGGTCCAGCCTCCGAGCTTCCAGCCGGGGGAGACGGACAGTTCTTCGCTGTAGAAGCCTCCCGGTGTTTCGTCGGCGTCAGCGGCGGCCGCCCGCCATACGTCGCAGTCCTCCAGTTGCTGCCTGAGTTCCTGGCTCAGTTCCAGATCGTTGGGGTACTCCGTCACGTGTTCCGGTGCGAGCACACATGGCTGCGGCAGATAGCCCGGAAACTGGATCGCGGGGGGTTCGGGCGGTGCGGTGAGGGCGTCGGTGATCGAAGCGGCGGTCCGCCAGAACACCGCGGTCCTGGGGTGTGCGGGATGGTCAAAGGGACACCACAGGACTTGGAGCAGGTCGGCCGGCCCGGGCGGGTTCAGCAGCGGGACATCGCGACGGTACAGCTGAGCAACGGGCAGCATGGCGATGGGCCCCTCGGGCCACGGACGTCCCGCTCCGGCGTATTCATCGGCGGCTTCCTCCTCGGGCGTGTACTGGAGGAGACGGGGATCTCCCTGGGCACGGTCGGCTGCCGTCTCGTAGATCCGCCGCTGCAATCGAACATCGTCGGGGGACTGCGCTGGATTGTGTTCGTCCCAGACGTGCGGGCCCGTGCAGTGGGGCCACGGTTCGGTGGCGGGCCACAGGAGGGGCCCGCCGACCGAACTGTTCCGAGGGGTCGGCGACCCGGGTCGCGGGTGGAGCCGGGTCGCCGGCCGTGCCAGCGGAGCCAGGTGGGGCAGGGCCGCCGTGACGTCGTAGGGCCTTGGCGGGGTGGTGCGGGTCATCCTGGCTCCCGAGTAGGGGTGTCTGGCGCGATCAGTTGCCGAAGTTGTACAGGCCGGTATCGCCCTTGGTGTTGAGGATGAACTCGTGCTCAAACAGCCTGCGTGGCGGCCTTCTCCGTCCCCAGCTGAGCGTGTATGCGTTCCCCAACGTGCATCGCCGTTGCGAGATCCTTGCGCTCCGCGCGGACTTCCGCGAGGCGTTCGGCCAGGAACTTCTCCCCCTCGTCGAGCTCGGCCCGACGGGCGGCGACGCGTTCGGCGACTTCGCTGATCTCCGTCATCCCACGAGCCTACGAACCCGCCCTGCCTCGTGAGCTGGAAACGAACAGACCACCGATGCCCCCTGCCGGACGATCAAGACGGCGGACTCCTGTCCGCGACTGGCCCGAGACCCCCCCGATGACGTCACACCAGCCCTCGCGACCAGCGGAAATCAAGTTGGCGAGGGCTTCTTGATGTACGTGGAGCAACGGCCTGGGTTGTCCGCGATGTACTTGGCCATGGCCAAGGGCTTGACGGCGGCGCCCCCGGCTCTTACGTCCGGGATCACCTCACGGCACATGTCCACTACCTGGTCATGGCCGAACACTTCCCGGAGGAAGGCGATGTCGCCGATCGACGCAACGGCGATGACCTGGGCATCGAGCATGCCTTGGGCTGCGGCCTGGGCTTGGACTCTCTCGACGCTGGTCTCACGATCAGCAGCGTCGTACATCGCGTACTTCGTGCCGCGGGGCTCTATGAGTCCGTGCCGGGTAGAGAGGATGAAAGCCGGGCCGCGATTAATAGTGCGGAGCGATTTGATGGCCTTCCGCCGGAGCTCGAACAGCCGGCCTGTGTACAGGTCGGCAGGCTCATGCATTCCGGGTCGCTGTTCCTTCCCGCACGGGGAGACGAACAAGAGGTGGCTGCTGCTCAACTTGGCTGTGCTCCTTGTCTGCGTCGATCAGCACCGGGCCACCGCCAGTTTGCCGCCGAAGGCGGGCAGAACGCCGCCCCGGCGAGGTGCCTGGCACGACCGGTGTTGCCATTTCACAGTGACACTCTGCCCGCCGCGTCAACCCATCGACAAACCGGTTGACAGACATCAGCAATCCAGCGGCGACAGACGATCTTCTCCGTGGACTGCCGCCCACGACCAGCATGAGCGCCCCGAGGACCGGTCACACCAGCCCTTTGAACTGCGACTTCAGGTTGGCGGAGGCTCATTGATCCGGGGCATCGGGTGCAGACGTGCGTCGTGGTGGTGGGCTGCCGATGAGGTGGAGGTGGTCGGTGGTTCCCGACCGTTCGGTGACGGTGGCGTAGTAGGTGATCTCGCCGGAGCGACTTGACGGGAGCGTGGCGGTGGCCTGAAACCGGCCGGGGAGGGGCCCTGCAGTGAGGTCCGGGGCAGGGGCGGTGTGAAGTTTCCCCGTGCTCTCGGACACTCGTTCGTTACGCGGCGAGGACGTGCTGTTGCCGCTGTCGGGTCTCGGCTGGGGTGAGGTAGCCGAAGGTCTTGTGCTTGCGCAGCCGGCGGCGGTTATAGAAGGTCTCGATGAAGTCGAAGACCTCGGCGCGGGCGGTGGCCCGGTCGGGCCAGACGCGGGTGCCGATCTCTTCTTTGAGCAGGGCCCAGAAACCCTCCGCGGCGGCGTTGTCGAAGCAAGATCTGGTGCGTCCGCAGCTTTGCCGAAGGTTCAACTCGGCTATTTCGCACCGGAGCTGGTTGCTGGTGTATTCACTGCCGCGGTCCGAATGCACTGTGCAGCCGGGCTGGAGGCGGCCGCGGCCGGCGGCCATCTTCAGCGCGTCGACGACGAGAGTGGCGCGGTGGTGGTCGGCCATTGAGTAGCCGATGACCTCGCGGGTGGCCAGGTCCAGCCAGCAGGCGAGGTAGAGCCAGCCCTCGCCGGTGGGCAGGGCGGTGATGTCGCCGGCCAGCTTCGTGCCGGGCAGGTCGGCGTGGAAGTCGCGGCCGATCAGGTCCGGTGCCGGCTTCGCCTTCCTGTCGGGCCGGGTCAGCGACCGCCGCCTGCGGCGGTGGGCGCCCTGGATGCCGTGCTCGCGCATCAGGCGGGCGATGCGCTTGCGGTTCACGCACCGCCCCGGCCGCCGCAGTTCGGCGTGGATGCGCGGGACGCCGTAGGTCTGGCGGGAGGCGACGTGGATGACGGTGATCTCGTGCACCAGGGCCTCGTCGGCCGCCGCGCGGGCGGCCCGGGTCTTCGTTGCGGCGAGCCAGGCGTAGAAGGAGGAACGGGCCACCTTCAGCAGCCTGCAGAGGAAAGCGACGCCGTGGGTGGTCTTCTCCGCCTCGATGAACGCGTACGTGTCGTTCACCGATCGCTCTCCTTCGCGAAGAAGACCGCGGCTTTTCGCAGGACCTCGATCGTCCTGGCCTGCTCGGCGGCGAGCTTGCGCAACCGCCTGAGTTCCTCGCGCTCGGCCGTGGTGAGCTCACCGGGCCGTCCCTCACCCCGGTCCGCCTTGGCCTGGCGGTACCAGCCGCGCAGGGACTCCGAGCTGATGCCGAGCTCCCGGGCGACGGCGGTGACTGTCTTGCCCGAGGAGTCGACGAGCGCGATCGCGTCCCGCTTGAACTCCGCGGTGTACCGCTTCGTGTACTTGCTTCCCACCTGGTGCTACTTCCTCTGGAACCTCAAGATCCCAGTCTCCAGGTGTCCGCGATCAAGGGGAAGGTTCACGATTCCGCGTACCCCGACAAGGCGTCCAAGGGATGGGTGCACGCCGCCTTCGACGGGTTCACCGCGGACGGGACGCGCAAGAACCTCCCGGACGGGTGGGTGCAGAAGAGGTACCTGCGCGAGAGCCTCTACACGCAGCTGGACTGAGCTCGTCCTGCCGTTTCCGTCTTTCCCACTCACCGTTCTACCGGCAAGTCACCGGATCTCGGCGGTGCCGCAGATGAAGGTGGTGTCTCGGAGGAGGGCCGGGGTGATGCGGAGGCCGGTGAGGTGCTCGGCGAGTGCGAAGGCGGCCGGCACGGCAAGGTCGTCGTCGGTGTCGGACGGTTCTTCCGGGAAAACGAAGCCGAGGTGGCGGATCACTTCGAGGAGGTCGTCGGCGCAGGTGCCCGAACGGTGTTCGGCATCGCGGAGTTCGAAGTGGAGTCGCAGTTCGGTGTCCTCGGCCCAGAAGAACGTACCGTCGTTGTTGGCGTGTGCGTTGTCGTAGTGGGAGATCCAGCGGGTGCCCACCGATGCGGGAAGGGCCTTCGCCTTGTTCACTCCGTGCCAGCCATTGGGCTCGACCATGAGGGTCCAGGCTCCAAGCGCCGTCATTCCGAAGAACGTCTGCGTGGTGCTGGGGCCCCAGAGGGCGTACGCGGTGTCGACGAGTGCAGCGGCGCCGGTGACCTCGGGCTCGGGCTGGCCACCCAACCTGCGTATCAGCTCGTGCGGGGTCACGTCGTGCACGAGGGTGACGCAATAGGACTCGGCGAGGTCCGGGAAGCCTTCCTCGAACCACATGTAATCAGCAGCAGTTGTAGCCATGCGGGAGATTCTTCCCGACGGCTATGACATCGGATGGCGAGCGCCGTGCTGGATTACCACTACGGCAGCGCCGGGCCGCGCCCCGACACCGTGATGGGTGATCTGCGCTTCGAGTTCCCCACGGTGTCCGTGGATCTCGTCAGGCCTGACCGAAGGCGCTGACCATCTCTTCTGAGTCATCAGGGGGAACGACCCCGCACCAGTCGGAGGCCCGGGCCGCTTAGGGGACATGCGACGACACGTATTGACCTCCGGGCTTGCTGCCGCGGTCCTGCTCGCCCCGGCGGGAGAGCGACCGGGCAGTGCTGCATGCTGCCGCTCCCCGGGGACCGTCCGCGTGGCGGTTCTTGGGCGGGGCGGCCGGGCAGGGGCCGGGGGCGACGGTGGTCCTGGGCTCCCTTGGCGCGGTGCCACCTGCGGCTGGTGGCCCGTGGGATGGGCCGGGCTCGGGGCGGGAGGCGAATGGCCGTGACGGCCCGCCCCGGTCCGCTTGCTGGGCTGGTCCGGCGAGGCGGATGCTGGTGTGGGGTTCCCATTCGTACATGCGATGGTCGCGGTGCAGGACGATCAGTTCCGCGGCCGTGATGCGGGCGCGGGCCGGCTGTTCGCTGACTGCGGCGAGGGCCCTGGCGGCGGGACCGGAGGGATCGGCGGCGGAGTACGCCACGGAGATGTGGGGGCGGAATCCGTCCGCGGCCTCGGGCACCCGGGGAGCACGTCGACGAAGGAGCCTGGGGCAGGGGTGTGGTGTCTGCCAGCATCCGTCCTACACTGCGGCGGGTGATCACCACCATTGCGTTCGACATCGGTGAGACCCTCGTCCGTGACGACCGCTATTGGGCTTCGTGGGCGGATTGGCTCGGCGTGCCTCGCCATACTGTGTCCGCTCTCGTCGGAGCGGTCGTTGCTCAGGGGCGCGACAACGCGGACGCGCTGCGTCTCCTCAAGCCCGGTATCGACATCCCCGCCGCCTATCGGGCGCGCGAGGCAGCCGGGCGTGGTGAGTACCTCGACGAGACGGACCTGTATCCGGACGTGAGGCCGGCGCTGGCGGCGCTGCAAGAAGCTGGTCTCCGGGTCATCATTGCGGGCAACCAGACGAGCAGGGCTGGTGAGCTGCTGCGCGGGCTGGACCTCCCTGCCGACGTCATCGCGACCTCGGGGGAGTGGGGCATCGCGAAGCCCGGCGGCGCTTTCTTCGGGAGGGTCGTGGACCTGGCCGCCGGACCGGCCGAGACGGTGGTCTACGTCGGCGACCACCCGCAGAACGACAGCGTTCCCGCGCGCGCTGCCGGCCTGCGCACGGCTCATCTTCGCCGTGGCCCCTGGGGGCATCTGTGGGCCGACAGCCTGGAGGTGCAGGCGAACGCCGACTGGGTCGTCGACAGTCTTGCCGAACTGGTCAACCTCCGCTAGCAGCCCGTGAAAGGCGCCGTCCCCTCGCGGGTCGGGGCCGGTCGTTTGCGCACCGGCGAGGTTTCCGCCTGGGTACGGTTCGGGTGCAGCCCGAGGGGAGTCCAGTATGCCCAGCATCACGTACCACGGGGTAGGCCCACGCGTCGCGTACGAACGGCGCATCGCCTCACTCACCCAGGCCCAACTCGCCGAGCGGGCGGGGGTTTCCCTCGGCACCATCCGCAAGGTCGAGCGAAATGAACGCGGTGTCTCTGCCCAGACCCTGGACGACCTTGCCACGGCGCTGAACGTGGACACGAGCCGGCTGCTGCCTGGCTCTGAGCGGCCCGACGACCGTGTCCATCGGGGCATGCCGGCCCTTTCGCGGATCATCGCCACCTGCGATGTGCCCGACGACGGCCCCGTGCGCCCGCTCCAGGACCTTGAGTTGGCCGTCGCCGAGGCGACGCAGTGGCGGCTCGGAGCACAGTACGTGCGCATCAGCCGCCACCTTCCCCCGCTTCTTGGTGAGCTCAGCAGAGCGCTCGCCAGCGCAGCCCCGGCGGAACGCGCAGCGATCGCCGCCCTCCTCGTCGGTGCCTGCCGCACCGCTGACGCCGTCGCTTACAAGTACGGTGCGCACGACCTTTCCGCCAGACTCGTCGAGCTCATGCGCTGGGCCGCGCCGCAGGCGCAGGACCCGCTCCTTGACAGCGTCGTCGCCTACGTCCGCACGGAGACCTTCTTCGCCGCCGCGGCCCACGACGCGGGCCTGCGCGTGCTGGAGCAGGCCATCGACCGGTCACCCGCGCCCGTGGGCCCCGCGACACGCGCGAGTCGCGGCACCCTCCATATGCGGGCCGCGGTCGTCGCGGGTCGGGCTGCCAACGCAGGAGCGGCAGCGGCCCACCTGGCGGAGGCAAGAGCTCTGTCCGAAGGGGAGCGGGAAGGAGTCTTCCTCGGTACGGCTTGGGGGCCTGACTCGGTGCGCATCCACCAGGTGTCCGTCGCCGTCAGCCTCGGTGGGGACCATGTGAGCCAGGCGCTCGCCGCTGCCGGTGAGTGGGCTCCTCCGCAGGCCCTTCCCGCGGAGCGCAGGAGCGGCTTCTGGATCGAGCTCGCTCGCGCGCAGCTGTGGGCAGGTCGCCCCGACCGTGCCTTCGAGAGCCTCAAGGTCGCCAGGCGCGTCGCACCCCAGCACACCCGTGAGCACCGGTGGGTGAAGGAGGATGCCGGAACCTTGCGGCGCCTCAAGCGTGCCGATGCCGAGGAACTGACGCAGTTTGCCCAGTGGTGCCAGGCCTCGTAGCGGTACCCCCGACAGGGGTACTTGTGGCCGTTCTTGTGAATCACGATCGTCCTGAGCACGAGGTCAGGAGGACGACGTGGCACAAAAGGCGCTACCCCCGCGAGGGGAGGACATGAGCCCGGCCCGGCCGCACGGCGGCGCCTGTTACGGGTGCGGGAGTGCGAGGGGTGAGCTCCGTCCGGCGGGCATCGTCACCACAGATGGCGACGGGCAGAGTCGTCAGCGGCCCCTCGTCGGCTGCGCGGCCCACCGGGCGGAACCCGGCATGCAGGGGCTCGGGACGGAAGAGTGGCTTGCTTACGCACATCACGTTCCCCCTCAGGCACAGGCCGAGTGGGCCCGGCAGAGAATGGCGATGCTGCCGCTTGGCGCGCTCTTCGACACGATTCGCATTCCCGCCGATGTGCTGTACGCGGCGCTCGTGAATGTCCGGCCGGCAGGGGTGGGCCAGACACTGGCGAATCTGCTCGGCGGCCCGGTCATCCAGGATGACGAGCGCTGGTTCTACCCGCTGGTGCGGGTGGGTGGCGCAGTCCGCTGGCATTCTCCCGCAGCCCGCTACCTCTCGCAGGGGTGGCTGGCAGTGCCGCGGGCCGATCAGCTCGCACCGCCCGGGGCGTATTGGGTGGTGCCGCCGCGGGAGCCCGGCCGCCTGTGCGACCTGGGCCGTGTCGGCGAGATGGTGTCGGTCGGTGTCTCGCGTCTGGCGGGTGCGTCGTCGTGAGTACCCCGGCCGCGGACAGGCGGATTCCTTCCGCCCACGATCTGAACTCCCGCCAGCGGTCGGGGTGGGCCTGCTGCTACTGCCGGGTCTCGATTGCCACAGCGGCCGACGCCGTGCTCATCGGTAAAGCGCGCGGCAGTATCGGGGCCCACAGCCTCGATACCACCGTGTATGCCTGCGCGCCGTGCGCAGCGAGAGTCATCGGCACATGACCCGCTGCCCAGGCGGAGACGAGGACGAGGAGCACGAGTATCCCGAGTCGGGAACCTTCCGGTCCCACTGCCCGGCCCACGGTTACACGCTGCTGTGGTCGCCGGTCGGGGGCTCTGATGACGGCCCGGACGACGCCCCTGAGGATGAGTAGCCGCCACGATCACCTGCCCGCGACGTCTGCCTGCTTTGTGCGGCGGCTGGGGCCGGCTTCCCACGAAAGGGGGCACCACAGTGAGCGTGTGCCCCCGTTGTCTGCTGGACGACGACGGGACCGAGCACCTGACGCGCGCGGTCCAGGGGGCGCACCCGGGCATGGCACCCGATCTCGCGGAGCGTGGCGTTGTTCAGGCTCTGGCGTACGTGGCCACCGCCGCCCTCGTGCGGTCCGGTGCGAGCCTCGAACCCTTCCCACCCGTCGCGACAGGATGGCGGGTCCAGGCCCTGCATGCCCGGCCGTACGCGCGCCTGAACCTCTACCTCGGCGAGGCGGTGCAACACCTACTCCGGGATCCGGCAACGCCCCCGGACCCTGACGCCCTCGCCCGGACGGAGGCCGCGGAAGCGGCTGCCGGCTACCCGATGGACCAGGTTCTGTGGCAGCCCGGTCTCGCTGTCGTCGGGCTGATATCCGCGGATGGTGTGACTGCGTCGTAGCCCTCAGACCCCCGCTCGGGCGAACCTGTCCACCCTTGGGGTGGTTCGGGATGGGGCGCCGGAGCGGGCCCCAGCGGCGCGCCGTTCCCCGGACCCTGGAACGGCGCGTCCCTGGCGGGTGCCTGCCACCGAGAGCACATACTCAGGCAGGCACCCGCATCTGCTCGGCTGCTACAGCTTCACCGCCAGCGTCCGGCCGTTGGCGCCCTGTGTCCGCTGCGCGACCCGGACACGCCGGAGCTGGACGAGGACGATGACGGCGGCGGGGGCAGACGCTGAGCCACGTTGTTGAGATACCTGGTCGGGTACCGGGGACGACAGCGGCCGTGGCCGTCGGGTACTCAGCTTGTGCTCTAACTTCTGGTCGCGGGCTGGGTAAGCAGTTGGGATACCCGTTGGGGCGAGACGCCCAAAATGTGGGCGATGTCCCGGCCGGTCAAGTTCTGGCTCTTGAGAGCTGACGCTGTTCGTCGAAGCTCCGCTGCCGCTTGAAGTTGGGCCCTGTGAGCGTCAACAGTTGCCTGGGTTGAAGCCTTGACGCGCCGGTTGAGCTCGTCGCCGAGATCGACCTTGAGTTGCACGCCGTGTTCAACCCCGGGCACGTCTGCGGCCTTCATGAGGGCACGTCCACACTCGGCTGCCTCGCTCAGCCTGCGAACGTAGGCGGGGGCGATTCCCTGCATTTCGAGTGCCCACCCACCATCGGCACGATGGGCCACGATCTTGGGCAAATCCACACTCCGAACCTTCCTCGGGACGAGATGAAAACTCTGGCCCCCCCTAGTCGAATGCGTCTAGGGGGGGCTAGATGAAGCTAGGGGGGTGCCGGTCAGGCCTGTCGCTGGAGACCGACGCTGTCCGCCCAGGTGTGGGCGGCGTCCGCGATGGCAGCGGCGCTGGGTACTTCGTCGGTGAGGTCGCGCCACCGGCGGCCTTCCGCCCGCACCAGGGCCTGCACCGCGACAGGGTCCACGTCCGTCCAGCCCGGTACCCGGGCGGCCCACTGCCACGCGGAGGCGGGGGAGTGCCCGCCGGTGGAGATCAGCCGCATCCCCCACAGCGCCACGTCCACCCAGGACGGGCCGGTCGCGGGCCACGACCAGTCCACCAGATGCGCCCGGCCCGGTGCGCTGATGAGGACGTTCGTCGAGGCCGGATCGGTGTGCAGCAACTGCCCGCCGGCGAACAGGGGCTCGTCGGCCGGGTCGCAGTAGTAGCCCCACCGGTCCCACACCGTCGGCAGCCGCACCGTCTCCGGGGCCCGCACCCGTCCCAGCTCCGCCAGCACGCCGACCACGGCGTCCAGGTCGGGGGAGCCGGGCGCGAAGTCGGCGTCTCGTCCGTGCAGGCCTTCGAAGCCCAGGAGGTGCCATCCGTCGGCGTGCACCCGCCACAGCACGGCCGGTGAACTCGCCGGGAGGTAGGGGTTGACCGCCTCCTCCAGGTCCAGCTCGTCGACGGCGGACCACGACGGCCCCCACCACGAACTGCCCCCTTCCGCGGGCGCCTTGGCGGGGGCAGGGGCGGGGTCGCGCTGCCCCTTCGCGAAGGTCGTGGTGCCGTCGGCCGCCGTCAGCAGCGCCGCCACCCCCGACGCGGCGGCGTGCTGAGCGTCCACGGCCTTCGTCGGCACTCCCACCTGCCGGTGCACCGCCGCGGCGGCCCCGGCCGGAAGATCGGCCCATCCGATGCGCGCGCCCATGTCAGGCTCCGGGCGGCGGCGGGTGCTCGGGCGGCGCCGGCGGGTTCTTGTCCGGGGTCACCGGCCCCTTCGGGCGGCCCGGGGGCGTCGGGGTCTTGGGACCGCGAGGCGGGGTGGCACGAATCGGCTCGCTCATACCCGCCAGCGTAGGCACCCGCCCGCACGCCGGACACCTCTTCCTGGCTGTGATGAGCCCCGTCATCCGCCGGTCGCGCGGGACCGGCACTCCTGAATAGCTGTCTGGTTCCGCCAGGGCGGTTTGCCGGGACAGTCCAGATCTCCGGGTGCGCTCGCGAGCCGTGCTGGCATCGTATGAACCATGGCAGCGATAGACGACACATCCGAACCCGACAGCCCTGTCCGCAGCGTCTATCCGCCTTTGGTGGAGGCAGCGTGGCTGTATCAGGCGGATCAGGTGTGCCCGGAGGACCTGCCGATGACTGCGGCCCAGGCACTCGCCATGGGAGTGGACACGCCAGCCCTGTGTGAGCTCGCCGGTCTGCCACGTCACGCGGACCCCCGGGACATCCGCGACGCATTCGAGCAGGCTCTCGGAGAGTTGGGGATCCTTCTGCCCGATCACCACCTGGCCCGGCGATATGCGCTGCGCAGGCTGGCCACGCGATTCACCGCCGGAGAGGTGGAGCTCACCGAGATGGCATCGGTCGAATGGTCGGAAACGGAGGTCGAGTCCGCTGAGGAGCAAGCATTCGTTGCGCTGCTCCCGACATGCGCGTGCTGCATCGAGTACACGCTGGGGCTCGACGAGGCGGCATGGGAAGCACAACTGCGGATCGCGGCCTGCGCCTTGGTCTCACACCCCACTGTCGGGCCGCACGCGCACACCGCAGACGGCGATCAGGGGGCTATCCGCGCTCAGCCTGAGGCGAAGAGCGGCGATGCCGTGGTTGCTCGCGGTGGTCAGTAGGTGTTCCTGGCGCAACATCTGGGGTCGCGATCGCGGAGGGTTTCTTGAGTGCGGTCTGCGGCACTGTTGGATCCGCAGGCTGGCGGATCCAACAGTGCCAAGGCGGCCTCGACTTGGCCCGGTGGTCAGTCGATGAATTTGAAGCGCATGTTGCTCGCTGCGCTGCACGTCCACTGGATGAGGTCGGCGCCGTTGCGCGTGCTGGCGCCTTCCACGTTCAGACACTTGCCGCTCTTCACGTTCTTGAGCTGCCATGTGCCGTCTGAGTACTTCGACAGGTACCACAGCCCGTTCGTTTGGGCGCTGCACGGCCACTGCACGACCTTGGCCCCGTTGGCGGTGCTCCCGCCCTTGACGTTTATGCACTTCTGGCTGTGGTAGTTCTTGATCAGCCACGTGCCGTCGCTGGCTCCGTAGAACCCCCACCAGAGGTTCCCCTGCGGAGCGCATGCATACTGATCGAGCTGCACGCCGTTCCCGGTGTTCCACGCCGGCAGGTCGGCGCACTTCTGGGAGTGCGCAAACTTCATGTAGCCCCAGCCGTCGCCGGCCTGAGCCGAGAGCTGCTGCCCCGCACGCTGGCGCTCGACGGGACTGTCCTGGGCCGTGGCCGCACCAGCGGGCAAGAGAGTAGCGGCCAGCCCGGCGAGAACCGCTGATGCGGCGATGCCGGCCCTCTGAAGACTCAGCATGGTGTTTCCCCCTCGTGTTCCGGTTCGTTCGCACCGGCCCTTCCGGTGCGAAATTCGTGGACGAGACCCTAGGGAGCTTTGACACAGAAGAAATCAACCCAGGGGTGGGCAAGCCAGTAAACCTCTGGAGTAGCTGCTGTAATCCTGCACCGTAGGGCGCACGTGATCGGTCAGTCCCGTACCGTCCCGCGTAGTCCGCTGTCACTTCGATTGGGCCGGGTCCCGGGCAGTGAACTCGTCGGCAGGATCTTATGTGCGCCGCGGCGGCCGTTGTGTTCTTCCCGGCTCCCGAGGTGCCGAAGTCTCCAACGCCAGGCAGGCGGCGGAACGCCGATTCCGCTGGCCCGGTGTCGCACTCTTCCAGGCCAGCGAAATCAGGAACGCCGCTCAGACAGCATTCGAGATCATTTCAGCATTTGATGTAACCCATGCCTGCCGAGGTGATGTAGGTGCCTGACGGGGCGGAGACGTTGACCGGGCTGCTGTCGCCCTTCGGGCCAGCCCAGTTGGAGTATCGCTTGCCGCCGTTCTTGAGATAGACGATGACCAGCGGGCACTTCCCGTCCGCCTTGTCGTCGTAGACCGTGCCGAAGATCGAACTGGTGCCGCAGAAGAAGATCGAAGCGTGGCCCTGCGAACTGCGGAGAGCGTGTGGTCCCGCGCAGGACGGAGCAGAGGCCGGTGCGGCTGCCACCGTTCCAACCGTGGCTGTGGTGGCCAGCAGGAGCGTCCCGCCCAGGATCGCGGCAGACTTTTTGAAGCCCATTAGATGTTCCCCCGTTCCTTGTTTGAGTTGCATTGACCTGACGAATGTGGCCCTGGAATTCAAGCGTCCGCCAGATGCTTTTCGGTCAAAGGGTGGGATGGCTTCGGTGTTCTGTGCGGATGATCCAATATGGAGCCTGCTTACGCGTAGTCTCACAGCCTGCCACCTGCCATTTTTAGGGTCTCATCAAGAGGTCGGGCAGCGCGGTATCAATCTGGGCAGCGGATTGAACGCATCGGCTAAATTGTGTGTGCCCGGCTCTCAGGGACTACCCTGATGACACAACAGATCCGTTGCTGTAAGGTTCCATCTCGGGGAGTCCTTTAATTAATTTCACCCCCCGAGTGAAGCAGGATTTCCTTCTGGTTGGAAAGTAGGGCTTGACGTTTAAATCCAAGCGAATCTCTTTAACGCCAAAGCCGTCCTTACCCTGGAGAGGCGATGCTTCCGCTACCCGCATCTTGACCGGCCCTGGGTTCGCCTGCCCCTCGAACAGAGCTGACACGGCGCACCGCCATCTGCGTCTCTGCGCTGTAGGTTCCGCGATTCCGTGAGCACTCTGACCAGGAAGATTGCGGTTTCCGCGGCCGGTGAGCACCGTTTCTGACGGGTGATCACGAGCAGAAGTTCGACCTCGGAGGGGCGTGGGCGCCACTCTCCGTAGTGGCGGCGGACCAGTGTGGTCGGAGTGGTTGAGAACAGGCGTGTGCCCTCCTTGAGCGGTGGGTGGGTCCTTCAATGATCGCGACAAAGGCCGGTTTCCCTAACCGGCGCGATCAGGGGCTATGTTGCGCCGCCGAGCGGATGCTCGCGGCTGGTGCGGTCGGTCTCCGGCTGGATGCCGACCAGTCGCCACCTGAGTACAGCGGCTGCGCGCCGGGCTGCACCGGCTGCTCGTGAACATCTCGTTGCCACGGCGCCCTCCCGCCGCCGCTCCGCCGATACTGACCGGGCGATCAAGGAGTGGCGGGAGCAACGGTGGAGTGGACGATCTGGGCCGGGTTCGCGGCCGGACTTGTGATCTCGACGGTGACCTCCCCGGTCGGCGTGTCCGGGGCGGTCTTCCTCCTGCCGGTCCAGCTCAGCGTCCTCGGTGTGCCGAGTCCCGCGGTCACGCCGACGAACCTGCTGTTCAATGTGGTGGCCGGGCCGGGCGCACTGTGGCGCTACCGCCGCGAGGGCGCTCTGCGCGGCCCACTGGCCCGGCGCCTCGTTGCCTGGACGCTGCCCGGCGTCCTCCTCGGCGCCGCCGTCCGCGTCTTCGCCCTCCCCGGCCCCGGCGTCTTCCGCCTCCTGGTCGCGGCCTTTCTGCTGCCGCTCGGCATCTTCCTGTGCCTGCGGACCTTGAGCCCCGCCCGGCGGAGGCCGTACGCGACGGAGCCGTCGGCGCGCGTGCTCGCTGCCCTGGCCCTGGCGGTCGGGGTGGTCGGCGGGATCTACGGGATCGGCGGTGGCTCCCTGCTCGGACCCATCCTTGCCGCGCGGGGCATGCCCATGGCCCGTATCGCCCCGGCCACTCTCGCCGCGACGTTCACCACGTCCGTCGCCGGGGCCGCCGCGTACGCGGTGCTGGCCCTGGCCAGTCCTGGTTCCGTTGCGCCCAACTGGGTGCTGGGCCTGGCCTGCGGGGCGGGCGGACTGATCGGCGGGTATCTCGGGGCCCGACTTCAGCCTCATCTGCCCGAGACCGCGCTCCGGCTCCTGCTCGGCGCTCTGGCGACCGCCCTGGGCGCGGTGTACGCCGTCCAGGCGCTTTCCTGATCCCGGGCAGTCGGCTCAGTTGCCGCGCGGGGCGTACATGATGACCGTCATCCCGGCGAGGCAGACCAGCGCGCCGATGACGTCGAAGCGGTCGGGGCGGTAGCCGTCGGCGACCATGCCCCAGGCGATCGATCCGGCCACGAAGATCCCGCCGTACGCGGCGAGGATCCGGCCGAAGTTGTCGTCGGACTGGAAGGTGGCCACCACCCCGTAGAGGCCGAGCGCGATGACGCCGACGCCAATCCAGATCCAGCCCTTGTGCTCGCGGATGCCCTGCCAGACGAGCCAGGCACCCAATCTCGAACAGCGCGGCGACGACGAACAGGGCGATGGAGCGGGCGACGAGCACGGCAGGAAGTCTCCGGAGCAGGGAAGCGGGCGGTACAGGGAGGGGCACGGTCAGCCGGCGCGGCCGAACAGGTCGGCGAGCAGTTCCGCACCGTCGGCCGGGGCGCGGACTTCCAGGTGCAGGCGCGGGCCGTCGAGGTGGAGCCGGAAGTCGAAGAACGGACAGCACTGCTGCTCGGCCGCCGCCAGCTCCGCCAGCCGTGCCGTCCGGTCGACCGGCAGCGTCAGCCGCAGCCCGTCGGGCACCGTGATCCGCACGGCGCCGTCGACCGCCTCGCGCCACTGCGCGGTCCGCTCATGCAGTCCGTCGCCGCTCAGGGAGCAGGCCACCGACGCTGTCCGCCACGTCTCCGCCTCTACTTCGGCGGCCTGGCGGCTCGGGGCGAGCACTACGTCGACCGGCCGGGTGTCGCCGGCGGCCGGGGTCGGCGTGGTGAGGAAGCCGCACTCGGGATCGCACGGGCTCGCGCGATCGGGCAGTGCATCGAGGTGGTCCAGGGCCGTGTGCAGGGAGGCGGTGAACGATGCCAGCTCGGCGGAGCGTGCCTCGGCTTCAGCGAGACGGGCGGCGAGCCGCGGCCGTAGGTCAGCCTTCACGTCCCGGCAGGCGCCCGTTTCCCACACCCCGAGGAGCTCACTGATCTCCTCCAAGGGCAGCCCGAGGTGCTTGGCCGCGCCGATGAACGCCAGCCGCTCGACCGCGGTCTCGCCGTACAGCCGGTAGCCGGCTGGGGTCCGGTCGGCCGGAAGGAGTCCGGCGCCCTCGTAGAAGCGCAGGGTGGTCGCCGGCACACCAGAGCGCTCGGCGAGCTGGGAGATCCTCATCGTGCTCACACGACCGACGGTAGACCTTCGACCTGGGTCGAAGGTCAAGCCGAGTCGCATACAGGGCGTCACCGATGCCCATGATCACGCGGAAGTGCTCACGAAACTGCGGAACCCAGAGCGCCGGTCAGGGTGTCTGCTGTTGTGTGAGTTCGGCGATGAGGTGTTCGGTGTCGGGGTCCATGCTGATGCCCCAGTCCCGGTTGGTTTTCTGGATGAGGGCGATGGTTGCGTGGAGTCCGGCCCGGTTGCCGTGTGCGTGCTCCAGCAGCAGCAGATCGCGGTAGAGGAGTTCGGCGGTCTCGTCGACCTCCAGGCCGATGGCCAGGGCCTGCCGGGCGGCGGGGTAGTCGCCGTTCTTTGTGTGGTGGCGGGCGCTGGTGTGCGCGATGTCGACGATGCGGGTGAGCATGTCCTGCTGGAGGGAGTGGGCCCACTCTGGTGGGTGGGTGCCGAACGGGCGGCCGCGGACCAGGGCGAGCGCCGCATCCAGCGGGGCCACCGCCTTCTCGACCAGCCCGCGTTCGGCGAGGGCGAGGAATTGGTGCCAGTCGCAGGGGAATTGGGGGTGGAGGGCGTAGGGGTCGGTGCCGGTGCGGCGGCGTGGGACGTAGAGGGTGCCGTCGGGTGCGGAGCCCAGTTGGCTGCGCAGCCCGGACAGGCGGGCCATCAGGGTGTTGGGCGTCCATGGCTCTGTGGGGTCCATGGCGGTGCAGATGCTGTCGCGGTCGCGGCCGGGCCGCAGGTGCAGCAGGGCGGCGAGCTGGGCGAGCTTCGGGCCGTGCCCGCTGGCACTGAGGCCGGTCACCTCGACCGCCCCGAGAACCCGCAGCCGCGGCGTGCCCGCCTCGGCCCCTGCTTCCGGCACTTGGTCCGTGGCAGCCGGCTCCGGGCCTGCTTCGGAAGCCTCGGTCTCGGTGCCGGGCTTGGTCTCGGTTCCGGTGTCCGGCTCGGTCGGCTTGGCGGTTTCCTCGGAGACGCCGGTGGCGTCGTCCGGGGCGGGTGCGGTGGCTTCAGCCGTGGCCCCGTGGGTGGGAGTGCGTACGGCGGCGAGCAGCGAGGGGAACGCCCCCGGGTCCGCTGCCGCTTCCCCTTTGCCGAGCACCACCGGCGTGCCGTTCACCGCCTTCTCCGGGGCGGGTTCGGAGGCGGGCACCTCGGTACCGGGGGAGTCCTCGCCCGGGACGTTGGCCCAGGGGCCTTCGGCGTTGTGCGCGGGCTGTTCTGCGGTGGCCAGGGAGGCGAGTACGTCCTGGTAGGCGGCGGGTTCCATCCGTTGGAGCCGCACCTCCACGCCCAGCGAGGGCAGTGGCTGCGGGTGGGTGTCGTCGAGGTCGGCGTCCAGGACGTCGGCGTCGGGGAAGTGGGTGCGGGCGTCGGCGGCGGGCAGCACCACACAGGCGGGCACGTTGCGGGCCTTGTCGAGGGCGTCGGCCAGGGCCCACGCGTCCTCGCTGCTGACCTGCCCGGCGATGATCAGTATCCACGGCCGGGCCGGGGCGTCCTCGTCGTCCTGGTGGGCCTCGATGGCCCGCTCGGCGAGATCACGCACCGCGTGCGCGGCCTGCTCGACGTACCGGATCCGGGTAGTCGGCAGCAGCTTCGGCAGTTCCCCTCCGAATCCGACGACCAGGACCTCGGAGTCGGCGGCCCACGGGCTGGAGCTGAGTTCCAGTGCCAGGGAGGTGCCCACCTGCTCGATGTGCGGGGTGCTGCCCTCCAGCAGCAGGTGCCGGGCCGACGGCAGATTCAGCAGCAGCAGGCTCCCGTCCGGGCCGGACCCGAGCGTGACCAGCCCCGGGTACGGCGGCGCCGTGTCCCGCGCCTCCTGGGGCAGTTCGGCCTTCTCGGGCAGCTTCCACCACCCGTTTGTCCCGGCCGTGAACGGCCAGGCCGGTTCGGCGGACAGGTCGTCGGGCAGCACGGCCACCGTGCGCGAGCCGACACGGGCCGCCCGCAGCACCGGCACCACGCTCTCCGTGCCGGCGGCCCGGTGGGCGAGGGCGCGCAGGGCATGGTCCAGCAGATCCGGGCTCGCCTGCGCCGCCGTGGCGGCCAGTGCCTGTTCAGCCTGGCTGGTCTCGCCGATGGCGATCCGCTGGCCGGGCTTGCGGCGGCGCCGCTGGAGCAGCCGCTTCAGGGCGAGCGCGGTCACCGCCGACCCGGCCAGCAACGCCCCGGTGCCCACCATGGTCTGCATGTCCAGCCCCGTCGCAGCACCGCCAGGAACAGCGGCCGGGGGCGGGGTGGTGGTCGGGGCGCTCGGGGTGGGGGTTTTGGCGGGCGGCACGGGCACCTCGGCTTCGCGGTCGGGCGTCGCGGACGGAGCGGGAGACGACGGCGTACTCGACGCGGACGCCGGCGGCTTCGCGGGCGCCGACGTCGCGGGCTGGGGAACGGCCGTCGACGGCTTCGCGGGGGAGGGGACGGCAGTGGACGGCTTCGCGGGCGCGGGCTTCTCCGCAGCGGGCTTGGAGGGCTCCGGCTTCGTGGGCGTGGGTGTGCTGGTTTCGCTCGGGGTCGGCTGCGCCCGGTCCGGGCCGGGCTTCTGCGGCTCCTGGGGTTTCGGCTGGTCGTCCGGCGTGGGCGGGGTGGTGGGCAGGGTGAGGTGCTGCCCGGCTTCGATCTCGTCGGGGTCGGTGAAGGTGCCCCCACCAGGCAGGGCGGAGCCTTTGTTCGCGGTGAAGAGTTCCTCGAACTTCTCCGCGTCGCCGAGCTGGTCTTCGGCGATGCCGGTCAGGGTGTCCCCGGCGACCACTGTGTACGACGCTCCCGCCCGGTCGGTGCCGGTGCTTTCCTGCGGGCGCGGTGCGGGTACCTCGGGGGTTCTGGGCGGGGCGGGCATCCGCAGCTTCCAGCCGGGCTGGATGGGCGCGTTCGCGTCGAAGGTGCGCCCGTCGGTCATGGTGCGGCCCTGGTTGAGGTCGGCGATTTCCGTGTACCGGGTGCCGTCGCCCAACTGGGCTTCGGCAATGGACCAGAGGCTTTCCGCTGGCCTCATCTCGCGCACCGTGTACGTCGCCGCCTCCTCCGCCCCTGCCGCCGCCTTCGCCCCCTGGGTGTTCTCGGCGGGGGTGGTCTGGGGTGCCTGGGGTGCGGTGACCGCGACGGGCGAGGCCTGCGCGGGGGAGGCGAACGCGGTTCCCGCGGGCAGCAGGATCAGGATCCCGCCGACCAGGGTGGCCGCCGCCCGCTGCCCCGCCCCCAGCCCCGGAAGCCTCGGAGCGCGCAGCCCGCGCAGCTGCGCGGGCACCTCCACCACCAGCGACAGCGTGAACGCACCCCACCCTGCCCAGCCGAGCGCGGTCAGCGCCAGGAGGAAAACGGCGGAGGTGTCCTGACGGGTCAGCAGATGGGCCAGGGCCTCGATGCCGGGGGCCCAGACGGCGGCGGATGCGTGCCACAGCAGCACCGGCAGGCCGCCGACCAGGAGCAGCACGGCCACCAGGCACAGCAGCGCGCGTACCACGGCGAGGGCGCCGCGCCGTGCGCGGGGAGTGGTGGGACGGGTGGGAGCGTTGGGGGTCACTGGTTGCCTTCCTGGGGGGTGAGCACGCCGTGGAGGAGATTGGCCTGGCCGTGCCCGCTGACCGGGAGAGAGCCGACCCCGGCCATGCTGAGGAACTTCGTCGCGTACGTGTCGGCCACGGTCACCTCGATCCGCTTCCCGCCACCCCCGATACTGACGGTCCCGGTGACTCCGGCCCGTGCGAGGTAGGCCTGCGCGGCCGCGGTGGCGGTCGCCGGGTCGGCGGCGACCTTCCCTTCACCGAGGACGGCGGCCCCGTCGATGGCCTGCGCCGCCGCGCGGGCGGCCTCGATTGCGACGGCATCCGCCCGGCCGGCGGCCCGGAGTTTCCCGGTGGCGTCGACCACCAGCAGCCCGCCGAGCAGCAGCAGCGGCACGGTCACGATCGCCACGAAGATCGCCATACTGCCCTGGTCATCGCCGGTCCCCGCATACCGTCGGGCCAGGATGTCGCGCACGCGTGAGGCGGCCGCCTTCAGAGAACGGGTCATCACTGTCCCTCCCGCTGCCGGTAGGAATCCACCACGGATACGAACTCGCTGCTCAACGTGCGTACTCCCGGGCCGCCCCCGAAGAAGAACAGGTCGCCGATCGGGACGGTGCAGGACACGGTGACGGTGACGGTGGCGGCCTGGCCGATGGCGGCGTCCAGGCCCTGGGTGTTGGCCTGCACGGTGGTGGCGGTGCAGGGCTGGTTGTCCCCGGCCAGGGACTGGGCGGCGGCCCGCTGTGCCTCGGCCTGCGCGGCGCCGACGGTGCGCGTCAGAGAGGCGGCGCGCGCGGCGTGCTCGGACGCCGCATCCACGGCCTGTCCCGCCATCGACAGACGGGCGGCGGCCACGAACAACAGGCCGAACGCGATCAGTACGGGAACCACGACCACGGCCTGGATCGGCGCACTGCCCCGGTCCGCACCCCCACCCGGGCCGCCGGTGCGGGCGGCCCACCAGTGGCCCCACCGGCCCCTGCATGCCCCTGTGTTCATGACCTGCTCTCTTGACACACTGTTAGTCGGGGAGCGTCCAGCGCTCGATTTCCCCGGAGGCCTCGGCGGTGACCGGCCAGTCGGGGATCCCGGGGATCAGGGACTGGGCGCGCCCGGTCACCGTGATGCGGATGAGGTCGGGGCCGCTGCCGGCGGTGGAGACGGTCCGGCCGGTGAGGTTGTTCCCGGCGTTGCGGTCCAGGTGGCTGCGGGCCTGTGCCGCCCCGGCCCCGGCACCGGCCCCGTACATCCGCCCGGCGGTGACGCCCTCGCGGGCGGCGGACTGGGCGATGTTGCGGGCGTAGCCCCACAGGGCGGCTTGCAGGGCGGCGATGAACACCATCAGCACGACCGGCATCACGATCGCGGTCTGGATCGCGGTGAACCCCCGGTCACCCGCCTGTGACCAAGCCTGTTGCCACCTGTGCACGGCTACGCGCCGCCTAGCTTGCCGCCGTACTTCGCGTACAGCGCCGCGAGGGCACCGGCGATGATGAGGGCTCCGGCGACTCCGGCGAGGATGATGATGACGGTCTGGATCGGGGACTCGCCGCGCTCGCCGTCCTCGGCGGCCCGCTGGCGGACCTCTTCCAGGTGGGCGCGGACCCGCCGCCCGGCGGCCTGCGCCCGGACCGTGGACTTGAGCAGCATCTCTTTCATGACTCTCCTTGCATGTGGTGGTCAACAGCAGTGGCGAACCCGGACGCTCGTTGGCGCCTGCGGTGCGCTGGCGCTTAGAGGTTGAAGATCGACAGGACGCCGGGGAACGCGATGGCGAACATGATCACGGTGGCCAGAAGGGCACCGGGCGCGGACATTCGTTCGCTGTCCGCGTTGGCGGCGGCGGCCTCGTCGGTGAGGAGTTCGGTGCGCAGGCTGTCCGCGCGGGCGCGCAGCGTGGCGTAGACGGCGGCGCCGTCGTCGCTGGAGCGGCGCATGATGTCGGCGGTGTCGGCCAGCACCGGCAGCCGCAACTGGGTGCCCAGCTCCTCCACCGCCTGCCACGGCGACACCTTCTCGGACCGGGCACGCGCCAGGGCCTCCTGGATCCGCACGTACGCCCAGCCCCGGCCGACGGCCGCGGCCTCTTCCAACGCGGTGGAGGCGCCGACGTGCGACCGCATCCGCAGCGCCACGAGTTCGAGGAACGCGGCGGCGGCGTGGGCGAACTCGGTCCTCGCCTTCTTCGCCTGGTCGTGGACCTGCCAGTCGGGCACGAACCACAGGGCGGCCGCGGCCAGGATGCCGAGCGCCCCGGGGACGACGAACGGCATGCCGAGCCCCATCAGGGACCAGGACCCGACCACGATCAGCGGCAGCAGCAGCCCGCCCAGCGCGAACGCGATCTTCTGAAGGAAGAACGTCTCCGCGGACTGCTGGAGCAGGTCGAGGTCGGCGCGCGGGAACGGCCCCGGCGCCCGCTCGGCGAACCGCTCCCACCGGCCCTCGGAAGCGGACTGCTGCGCGGACTGGCCGGGCCGCACGGGCGGCGGGTTCAGCCGCCGCAGCGCCGGACCCAATTTCGGGGGTGCGGGCACGAGCTCGCGGGCCAGGAGTGCGGCCCCCAGTCCGGCGGTGCACCCGCACAGCACCAGGATTCCGGTCACGCTCATCGCACACCCACCCCTTCCTTCTCCTGCTGGTGCTGGTCCTGCTGGGCCTGGGCTTGTTTGACCCGGCTGCGGGGGTCGGCGATCAGGAAGCGGGCGACGGGCCGGTGGGTGGCCAGCGACCGCATCCACAGCAGCACCCCGACGAACGCCATCCCCAGCAGAGCCATCACCAACTGCCCCAGCAACGTGGCGTAGGGGGCGGTGTAGGAGGGGATGAGGAACCCGCACGGCACCAGCGCAACGGTGATGATCGTCATCCACCGCACCGCCGTGCGCGCCTTCTCTCTGTCGGCCTCGATCTTCCGCCGGGACGCGATCTCCTCCCGCACGGAGGCGGCCAGGTCCTCCAGCGCCTGCGCCAGCCCCGGACCCGAATCCCGGGCCGACAGGGCGAGGGAGGCACAGACCTTGTCCGCGGTGATGTCGTCCAGCTCGTCCGCGAAGTCCCGCAACGCTTCCTCGGCGGTCCATCCGGCCTGGAGCTTGTCCGCGAGATCCGTGACCTCTCGTGCGAGCGGCGGGGGCGGGTTCTTCCGTGCGGTGATCAGCGCCTGCTCCATGCCGAACCCCAAGATCAGGACATCGGCCAATCGCTGCGCCCAGTCCGCCAGTCCCTCCAGCTTCCCGATCCTCGCCTTCGTGGACGCCGTCGGCGTCAGCAGCCACGGCACGCCGACGACGGCGCCGCCCAGGAGCAGCCCCGCCATGAACACCCCCGACAGCAGCCACACCGCGACGAACACCACGACGGCGGCCGGGAGCAGTACCCGGTAGGGCATGGTGCCGTTGGTGCCGGCGGAATCGGTCACCCGCACCCGCCACCTAGCCAGCCTCCCCACGCGCTTCGGCTGTGTGGTGCCGACCAGTCCGAGCACCACGGCCAGCAGCCCGCTCGTGAGGAGGGCACCGCACAGCGCCCACCACAGCACCCCGCTCATCCGGCACCCCCCTGGGGCCACGGGGCGACGGTGTGCTGGTGCAGCAGTGCGGTGTCGAACCCGGCCGCCTCCAGCCTGCGCAGGGTGGTGGGCGTGGGCGGCGTGCGCAGCACCGCGCGCGCTTCCGGGGTCTCCCAGCCCTGTCCGGTGACCGGCGGCGGCCCGAACACCAGGTTGTAGGCGGGACGCCCGCCTTCCCCGATGCCGGTGATCTCCAGGACGTGCGAGACGTACCGCCGCTTGCGGGGGCTGGTGGTGTCGACGTCGACGAACACAATGAAGTGCAGACCGTTCGCGATCTGCCGGTAGGCGAGGGCCTCCGAGAAGTTCTGCTGCGCCAGCAGGTAGAGCTCGGCGATGCGGTCGAACACCACATACGGGCTGCTGGCGTGCATGGTGCACAGGTTGCCGGGACGGCCGTTGGTGAGCGCCTGCATCATCGCGGTGATCTCCGGGCCGCGGACCTCGCCGACCACGATCCGCGTCAGCGACATACGCATCGCCTTGTGCATGAGGTCCATCAGCGTGATCTCACCGGCGCCCCGGCCGTCGACGCGCTCGCCGTTGGACTCCCGCGCCTCCATCGGCACCACCTGCGTGTGATGCCCGTTGCGGTGCGCCCACAGCTCGAACTCGGTCTCCAGCGTCCCGAACCGCTCGTGAGCAGGGATTTCCCGCAGCAGCGCGCGCAGCAGCGAGGTCTTCCCGGAGCCCTGTTCCCCGACGATCATCATGTTGCGCTTGCCGCGCACACACGCCGCGAGGAACCCGGCCAGGGTGTCGTCCATCGTGCCGTAGCCGATCAGCTCTTTGAGCGTGGCGTTCTGCACCCGGTGGCGGCGGATCGTCACGAAGGTGCGGTCGCCGGTGATCTCGTCCGAGAGGGCCTGGAGACGCGACCCGTCGGCCAGCCGCAAAGCCAGCATCGGGTTCGCCGTCGACAGGGTCCGCTCGCTCTGCCCGCTGGTCCGCGCCAAGTCGCGCAGCAGCTCCTTCAGCTCCTCCTCGGAGTCCGCGACCGGCTCCACCGGCACCGGGTCCTCGTCGCCGTAGTCGAGGGTGACGTTGTCGTGCCCGTTGATGTAGATGTTGTCGACCAGCGGATCGTCCAGGTACCGCTGCAAGCGCCCGGCCCTAAACAGCATGTCGAACACCATGGCGGCGAGGGCCTGTTCCTCGGCCGGCAGGATGCCGCCCGCCCGGTGCGCGGCAGCATCCGCCCACACCGTGACCTGCTCATTGATCAAAGCCCGGCCGCGCTGCTCACGCACCCCGCCCACCAGCGCCGGATTGTGCTTGTGCTCGGCCAGCAGCTGCTCGGACACCCGCCGCTTCAGCTCCTGCGCGGCCCGGTAGTCGACCCGCACCTGCGGCACACCCGCCCCCATGGCGCCGGGTGCGGCCGCACTGCCCGCCGCTGCGGGGCGGGCCTCGGGGATGCGGAAGGGCTCGGGGTAGAGGGGTTCAGCGTCCACCGGCGGCCACCTCCCGCAGCTTCTGGTGCAGCGGAGAGGTGATCCGCGGCCGCCGGGACGCGCCCTGCCCACGTACCGCGGCCGCCCCGGAACGGGCCGCGCGCATCAATTCACCACGCCCGAACTTGCCGCTCTCGGGGGCGCCATCGGAAAGCACGGCGGCGTCCTTCGGCGCATAGGGAAGCGTCATCACCACGGGCGCCCCGAGCTCCTGTTCCACTTCGCGGGCGGTGTAGGCGCCTTCGGTGATCAAGAGGATGCCGAGACCGGACGTACCGCGCCCGTCCTCGCCCTCCATCCGCCGCCGCAGCGCCGCCACCCGTGACGACGCCGCGTGCACACCGCGCAGCGTGCCCCGCACCACCACCAGCACGGTGTCCGCCTTCAGGGCCAGCACCCCGGACGGGCCGAACGCCCCCGCCCGGCCCAGGTCCACGAGTACGTCGTGCTGGTGGGCCTCGATCGCCGCGAACAGGTCCGCCAACTGCGCCCACACCGCCGTCAGGCTCGCGGCCTGCGCGGGATCGGTCAGCCCCGGCAGCAGCAGACGCCGCCGTGCCCCGGCCGTGTCGGACGGGTCGGACAGGGCGATCAGCTGCGTCCAGAACGCGGCGACCAGGTCCTGGCCCTGGAGCCGGGAGGACACCGCGAGGTGCCGCAGCCCCCGGTCCGCGGGGAGCCGCCCCTGAAGGGCGCCGGGCAGGATCGCCCCGCCGTCCGGGTCGCACTCAGCGAGGAGTACCCGCCAGTTCTCTTCCAGCGGCCAGGTCCGCAGCAGCGCGAGCGCGCTGCTGGTGACCCCCGGCGCACCGGGGGCGCCGACCAGTGCGGTGACCGCCATCAGGACGCACCCCCAGCGTCCAGGGTGAGCGCGACGTCACCGGTGGCGGCCTGCGCCGCCAACGACGGGCCGCTGGCGGCGGGCACCGCCACGTCCACGACGACGTCCCCGGTGTTGGCGGCCTTGTCACCGACCCGCACCACCCGCGCCTGCACCGTCGGCGGGGACTTCGGCACAGTCGTCTTCTGCCCGGTGCTCTGGGCGGCACGGGCCGCCTCGGACGGCGTGGAGACCACGAACACGGTGTCACCGGGGGACAGACGGCTCGCCGGAAGCTGCGCCGGCTTCAGCCCGATGCCGACCAGTTGCTCGCCGGGGCGCACCAGCGCCCGGTCGGTGACCTGCCCCTCAGTGAGGAGCGCGCCAGGGACGAGGGCAGCTGCTGCCCGCTTGCCCACGATCTTCGCCCGGTCAGTGGAAGGCACCGGCTTGAGCGCCGGGTCCAACGCGACGGACGCCACGACCAGGTCGGCGTCCTTGATGGTGTCCCCCGCCTGCACGGCCTGCGCCACCGCCAGTACGGGGGTGCGGTGCCCGGTCTCCTGGTAGGCGAGGAATCCGCCGAGCCCGCCCGCCGCGATCAGCGCCACCCCGAGCGCGGCCATCGCCGGACGGCGCCGCCGCGCCTTGAACCCCACCGACACCGTGGGTGCGGGGGTCTGCTGCGCGGGCACGGCCACCGGCGTCTTTGTTGCTGTCTTGCTCACGAACTTGCCTCTCTGATGCGGCGGGGCAGCGTCAGCTGCCGACCGCCTGGGCTTCGCCGATGGCCAGCTGCTGCGGCACCGCGGTACGCGTCTCGGTCAACTCGCCGCCCAGCCCGCTGCCCTGGACCTGCCACTCAATGGCCCACGTCGACGTCGCGGTCAGCGTGTACTTGGCGCCGGGCTGCTTGCCGGAGGTGCGCGTATAGGTGTGCCCGCACGTGGGCGAGGGCTTCTTGCCGTACGCCGCGCTGTACGGGGTGCCGGGCCCGGCACAGGTCACCGAGCCGCCGTCACCGGTCGACCACTGGATCGACGTCACCCTCGCCGTCGCCGTCACCGTCACCGCCCCGGCAGTTGCCGACGCGCTGTTCGGGCCGGTCGTCGTGGGCGAGACCGCACTCCACATCCACACCGGCAACCCCACCAGACCGGTTGCCCCCTTCTTCGGCGCGGTCTGGATCTTCGGCCCCTCCAACAGCATCGAATCGACCGCCTGCTGGGCGAGCACCACCGGGTCGACCGCCGGAGCGGGGGCGCCTCCGCCTTCGGCGCCGCCGACGAAGTCGATCACGGTGACGTTGTCGCCCTCGCCCTGGACGCACTCCTGCTGATAGACGGTGCCGGTGATCAGGGCGCCCTTGCCGTTGAAGCCCCGCCGCTCTGAGCTATTGGCCGGCGGCTGCGGGTCCATCGCCCTAGTGGTGCATACCGGTGCCTTCGGGTCCGGCTTGGCCGCGCCTGAACCCGCGCGGGCAGGAGTCTGCTTCTTGTTCTTGCCTGACGTCGCCGGACGTTCCGCGCCCTTCTTGACGTCCTTGGCGGTCACGCACTTTGCCCCGAAGCGGCCCGCGCAGTTCCCGAACGAGCCGTCGTTCGGCAGCGGAATGGCCGATGCCGGACCGCTGAGGAGTACGGAGCACATGGCGGCCGCGGTGGCGGCGGCCCCTACGCGCGCGGTGCGCATGCGCCCTCCGGCTTCTCCGCAATGGTCATCCAGCCGTTGGGCCACTTCTCCAGGGTGCTCACCATGACGAAACGGTCGAGAGCCCCGGGCACGGGCGGCAGCGGCTTGCCGGACTTGTCGACGGTCTTCCAGCCGGACACGTCCATGCACGAGGTGATGGTCGCGGTCGGAATCGGACCACCCATGGTGATCTTCGTGACCTTCGAGTCGTTCTTGGGTGCTCCTTGAGCGTGATTGCCTGCGCTCTTGAGGGACTGCACATCGTTGTGAACCTGCTGGAGAGCCTTGCCCGATACGTACTGGCGCACATCGGTGGCTTTCCAGTCGACGATCTCGTAGGCCCTGGCCTGCTCCCGCAGAAACGTCCCGTACGACTTGAGCACGGCGACCTTCTCGGCGGCGAGCGGGTCGGCGCTGGTGGGCGGTGCGGTCGGGGTCGCGGGGGTGGTGGGCTTGGTGCTGGCGGTCGCGGCGGGCTTGGCCTCGGGCTTGTCCGGACCGGCGGAGCAGCCGGTGACGGCGAGTGCGACGGCAACTCCCACCGCACTGATGGCGGTTCGGTTTCGTGTGCGAAGTGCAACGGGAAGGCTGGCTCGGCTCATGGGGACCCCGGGTCGGTGGCGGTGGAGGGCCGCAATAGGTGCGGCGGCACGGGTTCGGGCTGGTGGGGCAGCGGAGTTGCTCGTTCTGTGTAGTCGGCACGTTACGCAAGTGGCGGTCAACTGCCCACTGCTATCAACGATTTGAATGGGACATACGGAATGAACGGGGACGCTGTGGCTGCGGAAAATCGACATGTAGTCGTATGCAGTCGCGACCGCCCAGCAAACTTTGGGCATATTCCGGCTCAGAGTTCGGCCCATCCGCACGGTCCGGGACGCTCCCCGAGCCGGGTCCACACCGGGGCACTGGGCCCTTGCTCCTCGATGTCCTCCAGGACCGCTGCCCCGAGCGGCACCTGGCGGGCCATCGCGGCGACCTGGGGGTGCTCGGCGGTCATCGCCCGCAGGTCGGCGATCCGGTTCGCCGCCGCCCGCCGGCCGACCCCGGTCAGCACGAACAGCACCCTGGGGTAGCGCGGGTACCAGCGCTGCCAGGCGGGCCCGGTGACCGCCTGCGCGGCCTCGGTGGTGCGCCGGCCGCCCGGCGGCATCGGCTCATAGGTCCGGAACCGGGCGTACTCGATCAGCTTGCTCGCCAGGCGTTCCGCGCTCATCGTGCCCCGGTCGACCTCCACGAACGCCCGCAGCTTCGCGCGTACCTCGCCGGTGGTGACGGTGTAGCGCAGCAGGGCGTCCGCGATCAGCCGCTCCCCGTCGGGCAGCTGGTGGGCCACCTCCGGCGTCCAGTCCAGGAACCCGTGCTCGTCGTCCCGCGCCCGCGCATCGCGGGCGAACGCCAGGTGAGCGCGGACGACGGTCAGAGTGTGCGCGGTGCGCAGGGACGCCGCGGTCGCCGTGGTCACGGGGTAGGCCGGACGCCCCCGCAGCTCGGGCCAGTCCCGGCTGATCCGCACGCCCTCCGTGTCCAGGAACCAGGCGCGGGTGCCTCCTGCTCCGGGCAGGGTGATCGAGCTGACCAGTTCGTCCCCCTTCAGGGAGACCATCAGTTGGGAGAACCTCTGACGGGTGAGGCTGTTGGGGACGGCGAGGAGTTCGCGCAGTTGGTGGGTGGTGGCCATGCGGTGCTGGGCCAGCGCGGCCAGGACCTGGTGGCGCATCGTCTCGCCGGTGTCGGGCACGTACCTGGTGTCGGCGAGGGTCTCGGTGGGCGCGGGAATGATCGTCACTGGAACTCTCCGTTGTCGTTGTCGGCGGACTTGCCCGCCGGGAGGAAGGCCTGGACGGCCTGGGTGTGAGTGAGTGCGGTCTGCGCGAGCTTGTTCAGCGGGCGGGCACCGGCCTCCGCGTCGGCGTCCCGGGTCAGCGCGGCGACGTCACTCTGCTCGGCGCCCTCACCGAAGACGTCTTCGAGCCGGGGGCCTTCCAGCAGCAGCGGGCCCACCCGCTCGCCCTTCACGGTGAAGGTGGCGTAGTGCTGGTAGCGGCCGAGGCGGGCCACCACCTCGGGGGCGACGCGCTCGCCCCACTCGCCGGTGATGTGCCGGATCGCCGCCATCGACCCGGCCGTGGTCGTCAACGTCGAGGAGTTCTGGAGCAGCGAGGCCCGCACCGGATCCGAGAGCCGCTGCAGCAACTGGGTCATGCCATGCAGCCGCACCCCGAACTTCCGCAGCTGCTCCAGCATCGCGGCCAGCGAATCCGACGCCGCCCCGTCCAAAGTGATCAGCTCATCCAGATACCCCTTGAACGGGACCCGGCGATTCTCCGGGAGGTCGCGGCGGGAGAGCCCGGCGCGCAGCAGGTCGCGCATGAGCAGGGAGACCAGCAGCCGGTCGGTGGGCCCGTCCCCGGCCGGACAGATCCACACCACCATGCCCCGGTCCATCGCGGTGCGGATGCTGTACGCCCCGACCGGGTTGCCGAGGAACGCGCGGGCAGTAGGGTCGGCGGCGAGCCGGTCCAGCGGGTTGAGGACGACAGGCAGCGCGTCGGAGGGCAGCGACGCAAACGTGGTCTGCCACCAGGCGGCCGCCTCCGTACCCTCCAGAGCCCCCACGACCACATCCCGGAACACTTTGTCCAGCAGCAGCGCCCGGACCTGGAACACCGTGGCCTGCGCCCCCGGCTCACCCTTTTGGCAAGCGAGTCGGTTCACCGCGACCAGCGCCTCGACCGCCTTCGTGAAGATCGTCAGCGCGCGGGGTGCGCTGACAGTGTTCCAGCCGAGTGCGGCGGCGAACGCGTCGACGACCTGCGCGACCACCTGGTAGTCCTGCTGCCCCTGGTCCATGCCCAGCGGGTTCCAGCAGCCGAGCCGGGCCTGTCCGTGGGTGGTGGACAGATCGATCCGTACGATCCGGCCCTTCAGCGCGGGGTGCGCGAGGTACGGGGCGGCCCGGTGCCAGGAGTCGCCGTGCGGGTCGGCGAACAGCAGCCCGCCGCCGGCCCGCGCACGCGCCACCGCCTGACACAGAGCCCGCTCCGTCTTGCCCCACCCGGCCTTGCCGACCGCCACCTCGAACAGCGTCTCCGCCTCGAAGGTAGCGAGCATCCGCCGCTCGCCGTCCCCGGTACGGTGCCACCCCTGCAACTCCAGACGCGGGTTGCCCGGCTGCCAGCTGGGCACCATGGTGGCCAACAGCGGCAGACGGCAGTGCATGGTGGGGGGCTTCAGCATCCCGGCCACCTCGTCCAGCGTCACCCAGTTCGAGCGCGGGGCACGGATCTGCCCCGTCTCCCACCGGTGGTCAAAACTCTGGGACGCCGGGCGGCTGTCGCTGGAGTAGTGCCACGGCCCCAGGTGCCAGCCCCGCATCTGCCAGCGCGCCTGGCCCCCGAACACATCGAGCGCGGCTTCGAGCTGGCGCAGCCGCGCACGGGCCCGCCCCTCCTCATCGGAGGTGCACCGCACCAGCACCTGCACCCGCACCAGATGAGTGCCGGTCAGCTTGCCGAGCGCCTTGTCCCGGTCCACCCGGCGCGGAGCGGGCGGCATCACCCACCTGCGCCCCTCCCCCCGGCGCTCCGTACTGAACATCTCCCGCAGCACGCTCAGCACACTGTCCTCGGCACGCTCGGTATCCCGGCGCACCCACGACGACGCCCGGCCGGCCTCGCGGTGCTCGCCCCGCCGGGCCTCCTGGACCGCCTGCCAGCGCCGCGCCCGCAACTGCCACGCCGGAGCACGCTGGATGTCGAGACAGATCTCCGCGAGATCCCCCATGTCGGCGCGCAGATCGGCAACCGCGTCGGCGAGCGGCTGCAACGGATCCGGGTCCAACGGCACCTCCCGCAGCATCCCCACCGTGTGACCGCGCAGCACGAACTCCGCCCGCACCGTGTGCTGGGCCTTCGGATTCTTCAGCGGGAGAGCCTCACGGCAGGTGACCGCCGGGGCGAAGGGAGTGGTGCGCATGAGCAGCGCGGCCCCGGCCGGGCCCTCGACCCGGTAGGCCAGCGGGGTACGGCCGTCCGCGCGCATCCGCACCCGCACCGCCTTCGCCCGGCGCGGCACATACCAGGAACCGCTCCCGGAGGCCCGCACCATCTGCACCCCGTACCGGAACACCTGCTCCAGCGACGGGTCGAACCCGTCGTGCGGCACCAGCTCCACCGCCATCCGCGACTGGCTCGCGTGGTCCGCGAGGCGGCGGACCAGGACCTCGCCGCCGACAGCGAGGAGCGCCGCGAGGGGCAGCAGCCACCACAAGCTGGCAGTGACCCAGTCGGCAAGGTCGGCGATCAGCCGCACCAGGGCAACCGCCCAGTCCACGACGGCCGCGCCTTCGGCCAGCGTCAGCGAACGGGGATCCACGATGTCCACGCCTCTCCTTCAGTAGTGGTCGTCTTTTTCGCGAGTGGGGTGTGCTGGAAGCGGAGGGTGGCGGGCCGGCCGTTGCGGTAGGTGCCCGCCGGGTCGGCGCCCGCCCACACCAGGTGCACGGCCGCCCGGCCGGGTCCGTCCGCGCGGGCCGCGGCGGCCTGGATCCGGACCCGGGTGTAGGCCCGCACCGGCTGATCCGGCGGGAAGTACGTGGGCCACAAGTGGCGTCCCCGCCCGGTGGCTTCAGCGACCTGGACTGTCCGGCCGAGCTGGGCGAGCACCCGCGCGGTCTCCTTCGGGAGGTCGTCGGGCACCGCCGCCCGCACCGCCTTCTGGATGGCCGGGTCGCCCCGTGGTCCCTCGCCGGAGACCGGCAGCGCGTTCGGCCGTCCCGCGGGCCCTTCGGCAGTGGGGTCCGCCGACCGTGCGCGAGCGGAACCGGAACCGGTGGGCGTGCTGGCGGGTGCACGGTCGCCCGGCCCTCCCGGAGTCGACGTGGCGGCCGGCGGGCGGGGTGCGGGTGGTGGCTGCGGGGCGGGTTCGGCGAGCAGGATCACACCGAGCACGGCCAGGAGCGCGCCCACGGCGAGCAGTACGAGCGGGGACCGCGGGGCGGTAGGTGGGCGGGTCACAGCAGCCTCGCCCCGCCTGCGTAGTCGGGCATGGAGGACAGGGCATCGATCCGCACCACGGTTCCGGGCCGGGCAGCGTTGATCATGCGACCGCCACCGAGGTAGATCCCGACGTGGTGTATTGACGAGTTCTGGGTGGCGACGTAGCCGTAGAAGACCAGGTCACCGGGGCGCAGCGCCTGTTGTCCGGCGGAGGCGGGGATCCGCTTCCCTTTCCCTGCCTGTGCGGCGGCCGTCCTCGGCAGGCTGATTCCTACCTGCGCGAACGCGTACGTCGTCAGCCCGGAGCAGTCGAACCCGTTGATGCCGGTCCCGCTTTTGCCGCTGGGGGAGCAGCAGGAGCCCCGGCTGGGGCCCTTGGCGGTGCCGCCGCCCCATGAGTACGGGGTGCCCCGCATCTTGAGCGCCGCGTCGATGACCTTCTTCGCCCGCCCGGTCGCCGATACCCCGGTGCCGCTGGTGCCGGAGGAGGTGCGGGCGGCCTCGGTGTAGGTGTCGATCCACTGGAGGACCTCATTGCCGTACTCGGTGCTGCGGTTGTACTGAAAGAGCGCTTTGCGCAGCTGGGACCGGTCGGTGAGGTTGCGGCCGTTTCCGCACAGGTAGACCGCCGCTCCGAGTGCGGCGTCGTCGGCGTTGTGCGGGTTGCGCTGCCCGTCGCCGTTGCCGTCACGGCCGCTGCCGTTCCAGGTGGCGGGCATGAACTGGAAGGGTCCGACGGCCCGTTCGCCGGTGGCGGTGCCGTCCCACCGGCCGTTGTCGGTGTCGTTGAAGACGGTGGTGTTGCCGCCGACCCAGGAGCCGTTGAGGAGCGGGCCCAGGATGCGCGGGCTGATGTCTCCGTTGGCCGCGATGTTCTTGCCCTGGGCGTGGTGGGACTCGATGCGGGCCACCCCCGCCAGCACCGGCCACGTCAGCCCCCGGCACTTGGAGACTTCCCCGCCGATCTTGCTGACCGCGTTCTTGTACGCGGCGAGCATCCGGTCGGGGATGTCCGCGGACGTCCCTTCGCCGCCGCCCGCGTTGTCGTCCGTTCCCTGCTCGGGCTGGGCGGCCAGTGCGCTGAGCGCGCTGAGCGCGCCGGAGACGGGGGCGGCGCAGCACACCACGCTGACCAGCAACAGGACCGCGAGGCAGCCGAGTTTCCGCTTGGCCTTCATGCCCCGCCACTTCCGTCGTAGGTGGTCCAAGTCCAGTCGTTCTCGTTGAAGTTGTCCGGCTGTCCCTTCGGCTCCTGCGGCTGCCGGGGCCGCCGTTCAGGCTTGGGCTCGGGTGCGGGCTGCGCTTGCGGTAGGGGAGGGGCGGCCGTACGGCATGACCCGCACAGCGGGTTGCCGCCGACGCCGTACCTGCGGGTGACTTGGCCACACTTCGCGCACGGCCCGTCCTGCGGCGAGCGGGGAGCGACCTCATCAGGCACCTGCACCGGCTCCGGCCGGGGATTCGCCTTCAGCGGGGCGCTCCCGTTGCCTTCTTCGGCGCGGCGGGCCTCCCAGTCCTCCCGCTGTGCCTTGAACAGGGCATCGTTGACGCGCTGGCGGGTGTAGGAGGCGCCTTCGGCGGGCCGGGAGACCGGGGTAGGGGAGGTGCCAGTGGTGGAGGCGCTGCGTGTGGAGGAGGAGAGGATGGTGCCGGCTACCGCTGTGTTCACGGCGGCCTGGTGGGCGGCCCGCCCGGCGGCCTGCCCGGCCGCCTTCAGGGGCCGTCCGACCGGCTCCCACTCGCTGCCGTCCTCGCCCCACTGGCCCTTGGTGACGCTGACCTGCTGCTTCGCGTCGGCCCACAGGTCCGAGCGTGCCTGGTTGGCCCGCTTGACGGTGGCGGGCAGCCCGTACGTACTGCCGTAGGCAACGAGTCCCGTGCGGCGGGCGAGGCGGTAGCCGCGGAAGCGCACCAGCCGGTTGTGCGCCCGCACTCCCAGCAGCGGCCGGTCGGTCGCCGGGTCGTGGAGGACCTCGCCGTCCTTGTTGATGCGAACCGGCGCGTGCGGGCCGCCGCTTCCCGGGCCGCCCTTTCCGCTGCCGGGAGGCTGGGGGCCGTTGGGGCCGGTGCCGTGCGGACCGCTGACCGGCGGCCCGTCCTCCTTCTCCTGGCCGGGCGGGAGCTTAGGGTCGGTGGCCACCCGCCACTTGGCGAGCTTGTCGTCGCCGGGGCGACCACCGACCAGCAGCGCGTACGCCCCGCGGGCGGCCAGCGCACCACCGGTCGCGGCGATCATGCCCGGGGCCAGGCCCCGGCGGGCCTCGGCGCCGGCGTCCCGCAGGATGCCCCCGGCATTCACCGGCATGCCGGTGCCGTCCGAGAGCGCCGCAAGACGGCTCATCAGCCGCTGGCGGGTACCGAGCAGCCCGGCCCTGAAGCCCTTGCCACCACCGCCGAGGAGCATCCCGCTCGACACCCCGCCGCCGCTGTTGGCGTAGGTGGCCAGCGCGGCGCCGATCTCGCTGGAGTCGCCGGACAGGTGGGTGCCGCCGACCTTCGCGAACCGCATCTGGGTCTTGAGGCGCTCGGCGAGCCCGGTGGCCGACGCCAGCAGGCGGCGGTGGAAGGCCAGTCCGAGCACGGCGATGGCGTCGATCAGCAGCAGTCGTTCCAGCAGCAGGTCGGGCCCGTCGGTGAGGACCACATCGACCGCGATCCCGAAGAACGGGATGAACGCGGCGACGGCGAACATGAGCAGGGTGGAGGCCATGAAGATCATGAGCCATTTCCAGACCGTGGACCGGCTCGGGCCGGGCAGCATCCCCCACACCAGGGCGACCCCGCCGCCGGCGCTGGCGCCGACCTCGGCGGCCTGCGTGCCGAGCATCACCAGCGTCATCGCGACGACCATCGCGGCGATCAGGACGACCGCGATGACCAGCAGCACCACCGCCCCGACCCGCTCCCAGGAGCTGTCTTTCGCGTACTCGGAGGCCGCCGCCCCGGTGGGGCCGGTCTTGGACAGTTCGTCGACGAACTTGTTGAACTCCACCGATTCGGGGGACAGATATCCCAGCACGTCGACCGGGCTGTTCGTGTCCTCGCCCGGGATCTCGGCGGGAGAGGGCCCGTCGGGGCCCGCCATGCAGAAGTCGTACGCGCGCCCCTTGAGCGCGCTGCACGCCTCTTCCTGCTTCTCCTTCTCCTCGCCCTGCAAGGCGCCACCGCCGGGCTTCGGGTCGTACTTGCCGTTGACCCACTTCAGGTGCACGGCGTAGGCCTTGGCGTCCTTGACCGGGTCGAGAATCCGCCCGTACTGCACCAGCATGTAGGGCTTGACGACCAGCGCGTTGGTCAGCACGTCCTGGATCGGCTTGGCGATGTCCTTGGCCTTGATGCTGCCGGGGTTGGGGTCGGCCTTGGCGCCCTCGCGCTGTTCGCAGGGGGCGACCGCGGCCGCGGGCAGTCCGGCGCAGGGCGCCTCGCCGTGGGTGTTGAAGTCGTAGGAGTTCACGGTGGCCACAGCGACCTCGGCGGCGGCCTGGTGGACCTGGTCCAGCGGCCCGTCCTTCGCCAGCAGGTAGTCCGGGCGGATCAGCGCGGACGCGGCGAACGCGGCGATCAGCAGCGTCAGCAGGATCTCGCCGAGCCCGCGGGCCGCCTTGCCCCGCGCGAACAGGATCAGCCCGAAGACGAACGCCCAGCCCAGCAGCAGCCCCTTCAGGCCGAGCGTGTCGACCACAAGCCGGTTGTAGGTGTCGGAGAGTTCCTGCGCCGGGCGCAGCAGCATCGACAGCAGGGGGAAGGTGAAGACGAACTCGACCAGCCACCCGGCGATGCCGACCAGGATGCGGACCACGGAGAAACCGCCGCTGAGGAGGAACGCCCGCAGGTTGTCGGCGACGTTGAGGATGATCCCGGGGTTCGAGCCCAGCCGGTAGCCCTCCAGCGGGGCCCCCTCGGACGTGGTCAGATTCAACGGGGCCAGCAGCCCCGTTCCCCCGCCGCCGTTGCCGTCGGCGGCGGCCGCGACCTGGGTGTCGACCACGGTGAACACGACGACCAGCAGCACAACGAACCCGGCGGCCCGCAGAGTGCCCCGGTCGAACCGGGCGGGCACCAGCCGGCGCAGACGCCCCCTCATACTCCCGCCCCCTGAACGGATCCCTGAACGGCTTTGGCCAGGCTGGGGCGTGCGGTCTCCGCGGTCGGACGCGGCCGCGCAGTACCTGGGGTGGTGGAGATCCCGGCGCGGATCCGGGCCAGCGCCGGAATGATGACCTTGAGGCGGCAGGTGTTCTGCCTCGGTGCGGTGAGCAGCATCTCGCCCTCACGGCCCTTCTGCCCGACGGGGGAGAGGTCGGTGGTGACGGTGCGCAGGAGGGATTCGTCGGTGGGGTCCTGGCCGAGCCACTTCAGCCCCCGGGCGGCGCGAGCGCGGTCGGAGGTGCGGGCCAGTACCCGGTAGGCGAGCAGGCCCCGGTCGGGGCCGAGTTCCTCGGCGTCGTGGCCGCCCATGAAGATCCCCGCAGCGTGCTTGCGGCCGTCGTGAAGAATTTCGTGGACCAGGGCGGTGCCCTCCGCCGACCCGGTCAGCCAGTAGCACTCATCAGTGACCACAGCACAGAACTGGGAGGTGTCGGCAAACGCAGCCTGCCGGGCGATGGCGGCGATCAGGTACAGCACGGCCCGCCCGATCAGCGCCTCCAGCGGCTGCTGCCGCAGCACTTCGGGCTGGGCGAACGCCTCGCGCGGGGGCAGGGTGAGACCGGCCGTGGTGACCACCACCAGGTCCGAGCCGGGGCCACCGGTCAGGGTCAGTGGCGGCAGCGTCGGATCGAAGATCATCGCGGCCAGCGGGTTGCGGGCCACGATCTGCAACAGGTCGGTGAGGGTGGCGGCCGCGTCCCGCCGGGCGCTCGCTCCGCTTTTTGCAGCGGCCATCTCTTCCAGGGCGGTCAGCACCCCGGCCATCGTCGGCTCCGCAGATGCAGCGGCCTCCTCGACCGCCCGGTGCAGCACCGACCCGGCCGTCGTCATCGCACCGATGCCCAGCTGGAGGGTGAGGTAGGAGAGGGCGTAGTGGGCGCCGGTGGCGCCGCCGAAGATCCGCAGTGGGTCGATCGACACCGCGGCGGTGGCCGCGTCGACGATCTGGTGGCGGCCGGGGGCGGCGCCCTGGGCGTAGGCGGCCCACTCGCGGACCGGGGTGCGGTCTATGACGATGGCCCGCCCGCCCCGGTCCACCACCCCCGACTTCAGCAGCTTCAGCAGCACCGACTTCCCCGACCCCAAGTCCCCGACCACTCCGAGGGAGGCGGAGGCGTGCTGTGCGGGGGCGTCGGCCGGGTCGATCAGTACCGGGCGGGTGGTGCCGCAGTCCTGGTCATAGCCGATGAGGATCCCCGTCGGGTCCCCGGATTCCCCGCCGGTGACCGCACCCATCAACGCCCAGTCCTCGGACACTTGCAGCTGGACGAACTCGCGCAGTGAGGCGGGGCGGGCAGTGCCGGGAAGCCCGAGGGTGAAGAGGGTTTCCTGGCGTCCGGTGGGGCGCACCGCCCGGTAGTCGGCCTGCGTCAGCACGGCGGCCAGCGCACGTGCCCGGGTGTCGCACTGGGCCGCGGAGGCTCCCCACACGGTCAGCACGGTCACCGACTGGACCTCGACCTCCACCGACGTCCGCGACATCCGCGCGTCCATCTCGTTCAGGTCCCCGACTGCTTCGGGGACTGAGGACGGCATCCCGGTGACCTGCGCACCGTACTGATCGGCCTGCTCGTGCAGGTCCTTCTTCTTCTGCTGGATCTTCCTGCGGGACTGCGCGGCCGAAAGGATCTCCATGTCAACGGTGAAGTCGACTGGAAAGGGGAGCGTTTCGAGCTGGGCCAGCAGATCCGCACTGTCCGCCGTTACCGCCGGGGGAAGCTGGGAGAGAACGAGGTGGGCCTGGTAGCCGGTGCCGTCCTCGGTCTCCACTGCCAGCCACCGCCGTGCCAGCGGCGAACCCGCCCCAGCAGGCCGCCGGGCGAACAGGCCCGCCAGCCCCCGGCGCCGCACGTGGCTCGGCTCGTTCTCCTGGTCGTCGTCGGCCGTGGTGGCACTGTCGTCCTGGCCGCCTTCGGTCAGCCGTACCTGTCCCAGGTCCGCGTACGAGGGGGAGCGCAGTACCCCGCCGTGTACCCGCCCGCCGTACAGGCCGCAGGTCGCCGCCTCCGCGAGGAGCGGTTCGGGCTGCCCGCGGTGCAGGGAGTGCTGAATGATCCACACGATTTCCGCTGGCGTCGCCGGACGCAGTTCCAGCGCGGAGCCGATCGCCGCGGCGATCCGGTCGGCCTGTTTCTGGCACGCTGTCACCTCGCTGCGCCGCACCGGGGCGGCCTGCATCCCGAGCTCGGCGGACACCTCCGCCCACAGGGAAGCGAGAGCAGCCCCCGCCTCGTGGCGGCGGGAGGCGGTATCGAGGGGGACGGCCAGCCACAGTGTCCGCTGGTGCATCTCCTGTCCGTCCAGCAGATCGAGTGCGGCCTCCGTGGTCTGCGCCCACGGGTGCTGCTGCCCGTCGGGGCCCGGCGGCATGGCCACCCCGTCGATCATCTTCAGGGCGACCTCGCCGGGATCGGTCTGCGCGCACAGACCGAAGAACCGGGGCGCTCCGGCCAGCGAGCGCACCAGGGAGGTGACCTTGGTCAGGGTTTCCTCGCGGACCTGGCCGCTGAGGTAGCGGCCGCCCTCGGGACTGATGCGCCACAGTGCCCAGGTGGTGCCCTGCACGGACCACAGCAGGTGACCGGCGATGTGCCGGATGGGGACCCTCATGACGAACTCCTGGACGTGGAACTGGACGTGGAAGCGGCGGCGGTGGCGAGCCGCTGGTGCAGCGGGGACAGAGGGGCGGCCACCGAGGACGAGGCCGGGGAAGGGGACGGCGCTGGGGCAGTCCGGCTGCCTGGACGCGACTGCGGGCGTGCGGCGGTGGGACGAGGCGAGCCGGTGGCGCGGGATGGCCGCCGTCGCGGGGGCGGGCTCCGCCGGGCGGCCGCCGCCTGCTGGGTCGCCGGCCGCCGGGTGGCCGGGGCGGGCGACGCCACCCCGCCGGGCTGTTCGCCGGGGGCGGCCTCGATGACGAACCCGCCACGGAACGTGCGGGGGGTTCGGTCGCGGGCGGTACGTCCGTTGATTCGTCCGGCGTGCGGGCGGGTCAGCATGCTGATCCAGCCGAGCAGCGCCGACACCGGTTCGCGGCCCGCTACCCGTGCGCCCCGTACCGCCCAGACCGCGACGCCCCAGCCGACGATCGGAATCGGGCCCAGGACGGGCGCCCACCAGTCGACGGTCTTGATCAGGGTGAAGGCACCGACGAACGCGACCGTGAGCTGGATCGGCGTGTAGGGGCCGAACGGCAGCTTCCACTCGCCGACCCGCCCCAGCACCCAGGGGTGGCGGCGGGCGGCGGTGTAGTTCCGGCCGACCCGCGCCGGTGCCCCGCTCACAGCACCCGGTCCACGGGCCGGACCGGCATTACCGCGGCCGATTTCGGCGGCCCCGGGTTGTTGACCTCGTCCTCGAACTTGTCCGACAAGGCATTGCGGGAGTCGTAGAGGGCGAGCGCGATCACCATCAGCAACAGGGCACCGATGCCTGCCTTCAGGCTGGCGCGGCGGATGACGGTGATGACCACGATCACGATCAGCGCGGCCTTGAGCCCTTTGTCGCCCCAGCCGGCCAGGGTCGCGATCCACGAGTCGCCGAGCACACCGACCTGCCCGGCCAGAATCAGCTCGGTCACCGGGCACCCCCGGCAAGGCCGCTGGCGGTGACGGCAGAGATCTCCCACCGTCCGGCCCGCGCGGTCAGGGCCAGTCCGTAGTCCAGCGGCCAGGCACCGCCCGCCGTGTCCTCGGCCCTCACCCGCACCCGCACCCGCACCCGGGTGTTGTCGGCCGCGACCGTCTCCGCCGCGGCGGCCTGCTCATCGGCGCCGAGCTGCTCCACCTCGACCTTGCGGTAGGCGGCCTGAGGGGCACTCAGCCGCACCCCGGGCACGGCGTAGCGGTCGATCTGCCCGCCGGACAGGTACGCGGTCAGGAACTCCGCGACCGTGGCGGCCAGCGGCCGCCCGGTGGTGGGAACGGTCACCGGGTAGCCGGACTCGGTGGCCTCGGCGGCCGGGGCCGGGGCGGCCACCTGGGCGGGTCCGGCGGGGACGGCGAACCGGCCGTCACCATCGGCGGTGACCGGAAGCGCGAAGTACCGCACCGCCCCGTCCTTGGCGGTGGCGGCGACGGTGACCTGCCAGCGGCCCGGCGCGGTCGCCGTCACGCTGATCGCACTGGCCATCGTGGCCGGAGCGGCGGTGTCCGGCAGGGCGGTGCCCGGCGCCATCGCCTGCACCCGGCGCGACGGCTCGGACACCGTCTTCGTGCTGCTGGCCAGCCAGGAGGACACCAGGAGTTCGGCGTACCCGGACGGGTCGGCGGCCACAGCAGGAGTGGCCACGACGGTGGCCGTCTTCTTCGGGGTGGCGGCCACGGTGCGCGGGGCGGGCAGCACGGCCAGGACCAGGGCGGCCGGACCGGCGGCCAGCGCACCCCAGACGGCCATCCGGCCGGCGGACACCCGGCGCCGGGCCGCACCGAGCGCGGCCCGGTCGGCGACGGGCGCGGGCGCCTCGTCGGAGGAGGTAGTACGAGTGGAACGCGGAGACACGGGCACTCCCGGGAGGGTTGTCTGCGGAGGAGGTGACACCCGCAGACAACCCACCGGCCCTTACCGGTTCCCTTACCAGATCGGCCTTACCACGGTCACGCACCGGTCACGTTTTCCGCGGCCAGTGCCGTGGTCAGTGCGAAGCGGCACTGACCACGGCACTGACCACGGCGTTCCATGCGCCCCTTCGGCACTGACCATGAGGACGGGGCGGAGCGGTCACTGACCATGGGACTGACCACGGTGTTCCGCGCACTGACCATGCCGTCCAACGTACTGACCATGGGACTGACCACGCCCCTCTCCGCGCCGGTTTTGGCGGTGGCCACGGTGGCCGCGGCGCGCCGGCCGTTGGCCGCAGACTCGCGGCCATTGGCCGTTGGCCACGGGTGTTGGCCGCTGGCCGTACGTACCGGCCGGTGGTCACAAGAGGGGCGGGGTGGCCACCGGCCCAACTGGAGCCATGCGACTGACCACGGGCTTCCGCGTACTGACCGTGGGCGGCGGTCGTATTGACCACGCGGTTGGCCGCGCTGACCGTGGGGGTGGATTCTGCAGTGGCCAGTGCCACGCGGGCCACGCGTGTTGGCCGGTGGTACGCGTTCCCGGGCGGTTTGTCCTCTCCTCAACTCCTCAACCGGCGTACCTCTGGTGGAGGATGGGCCCATGGCACTGTCGATGCTTGTCGAAGCGCGGAAGCCTCCTGCACGTCCGCCGTCCAAGCCGCCGCCGGGACGCCCGCCCAGTGGTCCGGCCCCGGACAAGAACCCGCCGTTCCCGCCGAACCCGCCCGGGGCGGGTTCCTGACCGTGCGGGTGGAACGGCGCAGTTTCAGGCAGCTCCCCGCAGCAGCCCGCGCGGCGGTCGAAGACCGGCTGGGGGGAGCCTGCCCGAGCACGGACATGGCCGTAGGGGAAAGCTCAGGCACCGCCGCTCTCTTCTTCCTCCCGGACGGCACCAAGGTGTTCCTCAAGGGCCTTCCCGAGGATCACGAGCGGGCTGGCGAGCTGGAGATCGAGGCCAAGGTCAACGCCTTTCTGCCGGCCTTCGCCCCCAAGCTGCTGTGGGACCTGTCGGCGGCTGGCTGGCGGCTGCTCGGATTCGAGGGCGTGACGGCGACTCCCTGGGCAGACTTCCGCCCAGGAACGCCGCACCTGGAGCCCGTCGCGACAGCGCTTCGCGAGCTGAGCACCTGGCCCGCCCCGGATGTCGGGCTGAGGACGGCGTGGGACCGGTGGGGTTACTACTGCGACCCCGAGGACCAGCCCCACCTCCAAGGACAGGAGCTTGTGCACGCCGATCCTGTGGCGACGAACTGGCTCATCGCCGGTGACGGACAGGCCTGGCTCGTCGACTGGGCATGGGCAGCGCGGGGACCGGGGTGGATCGACACAGCCCTGTGGGGATTGCGTCTGGTCTTGGACGGCGGGCAGTCTCCCCAGCAGGCCGCGGACTGGGCGCGGACCGTTCCCGCCTTTGCCCAGGCGCCCCGCCACGCCGTGCGGGTGCTGGCCGAGGCAGAAGCAGCATCGTGGGCGGACTGGGAGGCGTACGGCGTCACCGGCCTGGAGACGACCGTCCGGGCCGCTCGCGCGTGGGCCGACTTCTGGAAATAACCCTCCGGGAAGTGCCATGGCTGCCTCAGCGGCTGCACTGACCATGGAACTGACCACGCCCCTCCGCGGGCCGGTTTTGGCCGTGTCCCGAGGGCGGCGTACGGGGAGTCGGCCGTGGGACTGACCACGGGGCGGATTCCGGTACGAAGAGTGGCCAGTGGCCGCGGCGGCCGCGGGGCGTTGGCCGGTGGCCGGGGCGTGCGGCCATTGGCCGTTGGCCATTCGTTATGGCCGGTGGCCGCAAGAGGGGCGGAGCGGCCACCGGTCCAACTGACCAGGTGACTGACCACGCCCCCTTTTGCGTACCGGTTCGACACTGACCATGGAGGCGAGACGGAGCGGTCACTGACCAGGTGACTGACCACGGCGTTCTGCACACTGATTATGAGCTTTTGCGCACTGACCATGGGCGCCCGGGGCACTGACCATGGCGTTCCGCGTACTGACCAGGGGACTGACCGCGCCTCTTTCGTGCCGGTTGTGGCACTGGTCGCGGGGGTGGTGGACGGGGCGCACCCGTGTGACTGACCATGGCCGGTGGCCGCACTGACCATGCCCTTGGACGCACTGACCATGGGGCGGCTTCCGTACGATGAGTGGCCACTGGCCACTGGTCGTTGGCCCCGCGGGGAGCACATGGCGTCCAGCTTCTTGATGAGCTCGAGCAGGGGGCCAGCCTCGCAGGCGCGGGGACCACAGCAGGCCGGACAGGGTGAGAGGCTCCATCCCGGGACTACCCCTGCATGCGCGGGGACTACGGCCATCCTGCTGGGCACCGCCGTCACCTCAGGGGACCACCGTGGTGCTCATGACGAGAGTCTGCGCCCGTCGGGACCACCCCCGCATGCGCGGGGACCACCCGACTGGTGACGGTGTGGTGGATCATCACCCCGGGACCACCCCCGCATGCGCGGTGACCACATCGCACCCCGGGACATCGGGCTGTTCGTCGACGGGACCATTCCCGCATGCGCGGGGACCACGCAGTCTCGATCGGGATGGCCACGATGGCGTCGGGACCACCCCCGCATGCGCGGGGATCACTTGCCCGACCCGAGCCCGCCGAGGGCCAGGGAGGGACCACCCCCGCATGCGCGGGGACCACGGGGACGCGTCACGGTGGAAGTAGGGCACGTTGGGACCACCCCCGCATGCGCGGGGATCACCCCCCCCGTCTTCGACGACACCGCCCGCACCCGGGGACCACCCCCGCATGCGCGGGGATCACGTGATCGGGTACGACGCTGACCACAGTCAGCAGGGACCACCCCCGCATGCGCGGGGATCACCTCCGGAACGGAGCGATGGCCATCGGCACTCTGGGACCACCCCCGCATGCGCGGGGATCACGGGCCCGTCCACGTCCTGGTCACCGGCACCTGGGGACCACCCCCGCATGCGCGGGGATCACAGTGCGGAGGCGAGCGGGGAGGCGTCGCCGTCGGGACCACCCCCGCATGCGCGGGGATCACATGGCCGGGGCGGCCAGTTCCAGCTGTCCCAGGGGACCATCCCCGCATGCGCGGGGACCACTTCTCCGCGCTCTCGCCGCGCGCTAGCACCCCGGGACCACCCCCGCATGCGCGGGGATCACCCGCCGTCGTACGGCACCGCGACGGCAACACCGGGACCACCCCCGCATGCGCGGGGATCACCCGAGGGTGCCTGCGGTGTGGCCGACGCCCGCGGGACCACCCCCGCATGCGCGGGGATCACGCGTCCGGGTGGCGGCCGCGCTCGCCGAACAGGGGACCACCCCCGCATGCGCGGGGATCACGACATGTCGACGTCGTCGCAGGACGCCTACAAGGGACCACCCCCGCATGCGCGGGGACCACTTCATGGGCCCGGTACCCATCGGCGAAGCGAAGGGACCACCCCCGCATGCGCGGGGACCACACGGAAGAGAGTGATGCCCTCGCCTCGGACGAGGGACCACCCCCGCATGCGCGGGGACCACACCACGGGCCTACGGCCCGAGCGCCGTCCGGGGGGACCACCCCCGCATGCGGGACCACCGTCCGTCGTTGACCCGGCCATGGCACAAGGCGGGACCACCCCCGCATGCGCGGGGATCACAGCACGTCCGAGCCCAGCCGCCACAGCATGCTGGGACCACCCCCGCATGCGCGGGGATCACTCGAAGGCGAACATTCCCCACCGCCAGAGGATGGGACCACCCTCGCATGCGCGGGGATCACCCATGGAGGACCGATCCCTTCTGCTTGTCTCAGGGACCACCCCCGCATGCGCGGGGATCACGCCGAGTGAGGGGCTGTCGAGGTCGGCGAGGAGGGACCACCCCCGCATGCGCGGGGATCACCACCCGTGAATACGGGGAGGAAGCTGGGAAGCGGGGACCACCCCCGCATGCGCGGGGATCACGCCTCCTCGGGGTAGGCCGTCTCACGGAGGCTGGGACCACCCCCGCATGCGCGGGGATCACCTGGTACCGCTCGTACTTCAGTCGGCCGACCCGGGACCACCCCCGCATGCGCGGGGATCACGACAGGACCGCGACCACCGTGCGAGCCGAGTAGGGACCACCCCCGCATGCGCGGGGACCACCGCTCAGGTGCAGGGTGCCGGCCCCGTCGCGCCGGACCACCCCCACATGCGCGGGGATCACGAGCTGGCGCAGGCAGGCCGCGCGGCGTTCAAGGGACCACCCCCGCATGCGCGGGGATCACCACTGGAGGGGGCTTCGTGAACGTCGTCCTGAAGGGGACCACCCCCGCATGCGCGGGGACCACGTTCCAGCACTTCCTGAAGACAGGCGAGCCCTGGGACCACCCCCGCATGCGCGGGGACCACCGGGGCGGGCCGACCGCCACCGTCACCACCGCGGGACCACCCCCGCATGCGCGGGGACCACCAGCCCACCACTTTCGAGCTGTTCGGCGTGGAGGGACCACCCCCGCATGCGCGGGGACCACGAAGCGGCGAAGCGGTTGGCCGAGGCGAAGCGGGGACCACCCCCGCATGCGCGGGGACCACGTCAGTTTCGGCGTCGCGATGGTGGCGCTGGCGGGACCACCCCCGCATGCGCGGGGACCACAACACCACCAGGCCCGAGCGCTGCGCCCCGTAGGGACCACCCCCGCATGCGCGGGGACCACGCGCGTACTGACCCCCCGTGCCTGCACTGCCCGGGACCACCCCCGGATGCGCGGGGACCACATGACGAGACCGTTGTCACCACGCGTGGTGTCGGGACCACCCCCGCATGCGCGGGGACCACGCGCGCAGGCGTACGTCCTCGGTGGTGCCCTCGGGACCACCCCCGCATGCGCGGGGACCACCGCGGAGCGCACTGGCGGTGGCGCGTGAACTGGGGACCACCCCCGCATGCGCGGGGACCACGAAGATCGCGGGCCCCGCAGGCAGCACGACCGGGGACCACCCCCGCATGCGCGGGGACCACCATCGCCCTGGGGTGGGCGTTCACCCTGGTCGGGGACCACCCCCGCATGCGCGGGGACCACCATCGCCCTGGGGTGGGCGTTCACCCTGGTCGGGGACCACCCCCGCATGCGCGGGGACCACTGGTTCAGTGGTGTCTCTGAGGAAGCCTTGAGGGGACCACCCCCGCATGCGCGGGGACCACAGCGTGAATCGTCCGGAATCTTCTGGCCTGCGGGGACCACCCCCGCATGCGCGGGGACCACTGTCTTGCTCGATGCTTCGTAGCGCACTGCCAGGGACCACCCCCGCATGCGCGGGGACCACCGGATCGGAAGCACGGGTGCGGCGGGCCTGGAGGGACCACCCCCGCATGCGCGGGGACCACAGGCCATGAGCGGCACCCATGCCGGACGCTGCGGGACCACCCCCGCATGCGCGGGGACCACCAGTGGTGGCACTGTGATGTCACGCCAGATCTGGGACCACCCCCGCATGCCCGGGGACCACGGCCCCAACCCCAGCCCCGCACCGGCACACCGGGGACCACCCCCGCATGCGCGGGGACCACACCAGGGCGGCGGTCGCCCCGTCGACGGACGCGGGACCACCCCCGCATGCGGGGACCACTCAGCCTGGCGGTGAAGCCGCAGATGGAGGGAAGGACCACCCCCGCATGCGCGGGGACCACGAGCGGGCGAGCCAGGCGCGCACCCCCGGGCTGGGACCACCCCCGCATGCGCGGGGACCACTCCGAGGGCTCCGTGAACGGGATGTCGTTCCGGGGACCACCCCCGCATGCGCGGGGACCACATCGGGATCACCGAGACCTCGGGGTCACCGCCGGGACCACCCCCGCATGCGCGGGGACCACGTCAACGTGCCGGACCTACAAGCCCCGGTCGGAGGGACCACCCCCGCATGCGCGGGGACCACCGGACGACCCAACTCCGAATCCGTCCCGCAGCTCGGGACCACCCCCGCATGCGCGGGGACCACATCGGCGCCGTGGTCGCCCTGGGTGGTCTGGGGGGGGGACCACCCCCGCATGCGCGGGGACCACACCAGGTCGTACAGGCAGACCTGCGTCCGGCGGGGACCACCCCCGCATGCGCGGGGACCACTGCCACGATCCGTACCTCGTCAACCTGGCAGAGGGACCACCCCCGCATGCGCGGGGACCACCGGCGCTGGACGGCGCACGGGTACGCCGGGAAGGGACCACCCCCGCATGCGCGGGGATCACGACGCCTGTCAGGACGATGCGATCAACGGGGCGGGACCACCCCCGCATGCGCGGGGATCACGGGACCTGATCGTCGTGGATGAGGCCCACAGGGGGACCACCCCCGCATGCGCGGGGATCACGCCTGCTCTCCGACGAGGTCGAAGCGCGTCTTGGGACCACCCCCGCATGCGCGGGGATCACCAACACCGCCAAGGACAGCGCCTCCGGGGGCGGGGACCACCCCCGCATGCGCGGGGATCACGGTGCTCGCGGCCACGGCGGCCCGGCGGAGCAGGGACCACCCCCGCATGCGCGGGGATCACGGCCCGTAGTCCAGCAGCGCGACCTCATCGGCGGGACCACCCCCGCATGCGCGGGGATCACCTCATGGTCACAACTCCCTGTCGTTTTGCGGTGGGACCACCCCCGCATGCGCGGGGATCACCAGACCCGAGCCGGCGGGGTCATCTTGGTGCCGGGACCACCCCCGCATGCGCGGGGATCACCAGACCAGCAAAGGAGGTGCCCCGATGAGGAAGGGACCACCCCCGCATGCGCGGGGATCACTCCTGAACGGGGTTACCTACCGCGCCGTACCCGCGGACCACCCCCGCATGCGCGGGGATCACCCCTCATGCTTGCCTTCCCGCTGGCTTCTCCAGGGACCACCCCCGCATGCGCGGGGATCACGGCGCGGTCTACCACGCGGCGATGCCGCTGCTGGGACCACCCCCGCATGCGCGGGGATCACCGCAGGCCAGGAGAGCATGCGCGGGCTCTGCAGGACCACCCCCGCATGCGCGGGGATCACTTCCGCATGGCCACCAGGTCCTGCGCGGCCCGGGGACCACCCCCGCATGCGCGGGGATCACAAAAAACACCCCGAGACGCCGCTCTCCTTGGCAGGGACCACCCCCGCATGCGCGGGGATCACACCGTGCGCGGGGCGGAGCTCGCCATCGCCGCGGGACCACCCCCGCATGCGCGGGGATCACCAATCCTCTTGTGCCCGAAAAGACTGGGAGGCGGGACCACCCCCGCATGCGCGGGGATCACGTGGCGGTGAGGGTGGCGCAGGCCTGCGCGGTGGGACCACCCCCGCATGCGCGGGGATCACCTCCATCAGGCGGTCTCCCTGGTGCTGGCGTAGGGACCACCCCCGCATGCGCGGGGATCACGGATGTCAAGCGACACCAGGTCAGTAGTTGCCGGGACCACCCCCGCATGCGCGGGGATCACCCCGTGTGGGTCTCGGTGGCGGTGGCGGTCTTGGGACCACCCCCGCATGCGCGGGGATCACCGCCGGGGTCGGCGCGGGATCGGGAGCCGGGGGGGACCACCCCCGCATGCGCGGGGATCACTGCCGCGAGGCACACCGCATCGAGGCAGCCCGGGGACCACCCCCGCATGCGCGGGGATCACGGGGTCGTCAGCGCCGACGTGCTGCCGCTGAGAGGACCACCCCCGCATGCGCGGGGATCACCTGGGCCGCCAACGAATCAGGCTGCAGGCGCAGGGACCACCCCCGCATGCGCGGGGATCACCAGGACCAGGGAGTCGGAGCGGGTCCCGCCACGGGACCACCCCCGCATGCGCGGGGATCACACGTAAGCGAAAACCTTGCGCGCTTGCCCAGTGGGACCACCCCCGCATGCGCGGGGATCACCCGGCCGCCCTGTGGGGGCTGCGGCTGGGTGGGGGACCACCCCCGCATGCGCGGGGATCACTTCGGCTTGGGCTTACGCTCCCGCATTGCCGCGGGACCACCCCCGCATGCGCGGGGATCACGGTGCCGAGGGTGGACCCGGTGCCCCAGCTCAGGGACCACCCCCGCATGCGCGGGGATCACGATCAGATCGGCCGGGACAGGACGCACGGTGAGGGACCACCCCCGCATGCGCGGGGATCACAGCGTCGGATTGATGCAGGTCATCGGCCCGACGGGACCACCCCCGCATGCGCGGGGATCACCTGGGTCTTGGCGGAGGAGCCGCGTGCGCCGCGGGACCACCCCCGCATGCGCGGGGATCACACCCTGACGACCACTCAGATGCCGCTCGACACGGGACCACCCCCGCATGCGCGGGGATCACTGAAGCGCAACCCCGACAACGATGACGAGTGCGGGACCACCCCCGCATGCGCGGGGATCACTGGCGCGCGGCATCGACGGCCACGAAGCGGCGGGGACCACCCCCGCATGCGCGGGGATCACACCGGATCAGCGGTCAGGCGGCTTCCCAGAGGGGGACCACCCCCGCATGCGCGGGGATCACACCCTCGCCACGCGCGTCGCGCAGGCGAAGCAGGGACCACCCCCGCATGCGCGGGGATCACATCTCCCGGGACGCGCTGGTGAAGCGGAAGTGGGGACCACCCCCGCATGCGCGGGGATCACATCATGGCCGGCCGCGATGAGCCGAGCCCCCAGGGACCACCCCCGCATGCGCGGGGATCACAGCAGCCGGCCTGGGTGTTTATGCTTCGGAACAGCAGTTTTTACTTACTTCCGCAGAGTCCGACATACTGCTCCTTTAGTGTATTTTCGCGCTGTGAGGTTCGTCGAGAATGAGGTTCCGCTGCTGTCACCGGCCGCCGAACCGGCGCCTTTTCGATGCCTTGCTCCATCCTTGGCGAGGGGGCGTCGGTCCCTTGCCGTCTGGACGAGGGGCGTGTGGTGAGGGCCGGTGGAGCAGGGTCAGGCCCTCGTGGTCCACCGGGTGCCAGGCGTGGTCGTGTGTTGTGAAGGCGAAACCTTGTTCCGTGTCGGTTTGGTAGGCGAGCAGGGCGCGGCCCTGGCCGGAGTACTGGCGGACCTCCGCCCACAAGATGTCTCGTACACGGGTTGTGGGTGCTCCGAGGAAGACGCCGGGGGAGATCTCCAGGAGCCAGCGGGTGAGGAAGCCCCTGAGGCCCGGCGGGCAGTTGGCGAGCACGATGACCGTCACCAGATCGGCTCGTCTGTGCCGTAGTTGCGCCCGCTTTCGACGTGCGTGTCGCCGTCGGAGTGCAAGGACATGCGGTCCTGGTCGGTCTCTGTTGTCTCGCGGGTTCCCGTGTAGTGGAGCAGGTTTTTGATGTCGCGGACGCAACGGTCAAGCAGGCGGGTTTCGTTGATGCGGTCGCGCAGTGCTCTGCGGGTTCGGGAGGCGACGTCTTCCGCTCCCTCGGAGGCTGCGTCGAACGCGGCCGGGATCGCTACGTCTGTTTTGTAGAGGTCAGCTACGTCGAGTACGAAGGACCGCTCGTGGCCGGAGTGTACGAAGCCGAGGCCGGGGGAGCAGCCGAGGGCGGAGACGACGGAGTGGGCGACGCCGTACATGCACTGGGCGGCGGCGGTGATTGCTTGGTTGGGCGGATCGCCGGCCGAGAAGTTGTCGCGGTGGTAGTCGCGGCGTCGCCAGGGGACCCCGGTGCGGGCTGATTCACGGCGGTAGCACTCTTTGAGCCGGTGTCCTTCCATGCTCAGGAGTTCTTGGCGGGAGTGACCGGCGGGGTCCTGATCGGGGAAGCGGAGCCGGTACATCGCGCGGGCTACTTCGAGTCGGGTGCGTCGGTTCGCCCAGGCTGTGGCCTGGGCTTCGATCAGTCCTGATGAGCGGGTGAGGGCACGGCCGCCTGTGTAGAAGCGGACGCCGAACTCGCCGACCCAGGTCACGCCCGCGCCGCATTCTCCGAGCAGGGCCATGGCCTGATGCGTTACTCGGGTGCCGGGGCCGAGGAGCAGCGTGCCGATGGTCGCCGAGGGCACATGGGTCACGCCGGCCGCGTCCGTCGCGGTGATCGCGTTGTCGTCGCGGTGGATGGTGCACCGCTCCAGGTAGAGGAAGGACACCCGGTCTCCGGCCCGGGTGAGTTCGCGGGGCGTGGACGTCGGCCTGCGTCCGACGGTGCTCATGGCTTGCTCACCGGGGCGAGTGTCATCAGCCCGCATCCGTATGCCTTGGACTTTCCGAGCCCTTGGGTGAGGGTGCGGCGGAAGGCGTCGGGCTCGGTGATCCGCAGTCGTCCGTCGAAGGTCACCCGGGTGAAGCGGACGTCCTGGCGGGAGCGTTCGGTCGGCGGGCGGTGGAACTGGAGTGGCACCTGGTCCCGGACTATCAGCTCGTGTGCGTCACCGGACTCGGTCAGCTGTTGGTCGGCGGCCTTGCGGATCACTTCGAAGCCTGCCCTTTCCTGCCGCTCCAGCAGCCAGCGCATCTGATGACGCGGTGTGCGGTGGGCCGTGCGCCGGGTGCGGTCACCCGGTTTGTCCTGGGGCAGGCGGATGTTGTGGACCGGGTTGGCCGTGAGCCGGAAACTCCAGGTGTCTCCGGCGGCCAGCGCGCCGAGGAAACCGTCGTAGGCGAAGGTGGCCCATCCCGGTTCGGCCAAGGTGGGCCAGCCGGCCTGCTCGACGAGATGGGTCAGGTCAGGCTGGGCGGGGCTGACGATGTACAGCTGGACCTGCGACTGGTGGTCGCGGTCGACGCGCCACAGGACGCGCGGGCCCTCGCCGTCGCGGGCCGGTCGCACGGGGAATGCCATGTTCACGGCACCGTGCAGCAGGTGGGGCGAACCGAGCAGCCGACGGGCCCCGGAGCGGGCGGTGTTGAAGCGGAAGCGGGTCAGATACATCAGTGGATCCTCGGGAGTCCGGATTCCGGTGGTGGCGTCGACGAGGGCTTGGGGCGTGCAGTCGTTCTGCCGGCTGGCGGGAGCCCATGGGTCGGATCGTGGGGCGAGGGATTTGGATGGGGTGTCGCGGAGGGGCGTGGGGCTGCGGGGGTCTGGGTCTGGTGGGTGCGGACGCCTCGCAGGCCGTACTGGCGGTGCTTCGGGTCGAAGCTCAGCGGGATGTCCCGCACGGAGAAGTCCGGGACTTCGGAGGGAGGACTGTCGATCAGGATGTCCAGGGTCGGCGTTGCGGTGGCTGCTGTTGCGTCGCTCCGCCGCGCCCGGGTTTGCCTGACGTACCAGGCGGAGGCCTGCCACTCGGTTTCCCTCAGCGCCTGTTCCAGGGCGGTGTTCTGCGGCCGGCCGATGGTGACGGGGCGCGAGGGCGGACAGGAACGGCGGCCGAGATACGGAAGGAAGTGCGGTGCGAGGAGTGCCTCGTAGAGCCGGTGGAGCAGGTCGGCGTCGCCTTCGACGCCTGCCAGAAAGACCGCGTCGGCCAGGTAGAACCGCTCGGAGAGGGGCATGGCCCGGCCGGAGTCGCTGTGGTGGGCCGTGTGGAAGTCCCTCAGCCGGGAGCCCGGCTGGTCGATCCGTACGCCGAACCGCAGAGCTGCGAGGTCGGAGAGATCCTCTTCCCGGCTGCGGCCCAGGGCCGCAGCGAGCAGGCCGAGGACGCCACTCTTGGTCGGGGCGTTCTCGGTGCTACGGCGAGCGAACCGGGCGGCGGACCCCCACGACTGGAGAGGGCCCGCCAGCCGGAGGAGCAGCACACTCATGCTGCCGACCCCGGTGATCCCAGACGCTGGGCGATGGCGTCCTCGACGGCATTCACCAGGGCGCCGAGGGTCACCTCAGTGCCCAGCGCAGCGAGTGCCCGGGTTTCCTCGCCCACGCGGAAGACCCATGTCGGCTGGTCGTCCGCGACGTCGAACTGGCGCTCAAGGTCGGGGATGTAGGCCGCGAGGCGTTTGCAGCTTTCCCGGACGTAGCCGCCTTCCGTGCCTTGGGGCACTGGTTCCTCGAACGCGCCGACGAAGCTGATGGGTCGTTTGTCGCGGAGTTTGACGATCACGACGGCTGGCAGGGTGTGGTTGCCGAACGTGTTGATCTTCCCGGTGGGCAGGGAGGTGATGAACGCTTCGAGGAAGGCGCTCGCCGCCTTCTGCGCCGGTGTCGTCGGTTGTTCGTTCTCCTGGAGCCCGGTGCCGAGGTTGCGGTGGAGTTCGTCGATGTCGACAGCGGCATAGCGGTAAAGGGTCGCCGAATTGAAGTCGATGGTGCCGATCATTCCGGCTCCGGATTCGTCGTCGGCGTTGCGGTCGTCCACCGCCGTGTAGTAGTCCGACTCGATCTCGGACGGGTGCACCCCGATCGCGTGGGCGACCTGAGTGGCACCTTCGACATTGAGGCCGGCGGAGTCGGCGACCATACGGCCGAACAGCGCGATGTCCACGGAGTGACGACTGTCGACCGCACTCTTGATACGGGCTTTGTACTCCTTGTCCTTCAGAGCTTCCTTGAAGGCCTTGAGGTCACCGCCGGGGCTGCGCTCCAGCGCGATTGCCGCCAGCGCTGCGAGCTGGCGACCGCTGAGGAACATAAGGTACGAGGATTCGGGGCCCGGTTCGCGTTCTCCCGCCTCGTCCTTGGCCCTGCGCTTGGGCACGTCGACCTTGGAACCGGTGGCGGCCCGCATGACTTCCGCGGCCAGTTCCACGGCTGCGGATGCCGCCAACGAGGGCTCCAGTGCGGTGATGTGCTCGGCGAGCGCATCGGCGACCTTCTTCGTCCGGACACCCAGTTCGGAGGAGGGGAGCAGGTCGGCGAAAGCCTTCCGTGTGGCTCGCTTCCACGCTTGGCTGGATACGCGGGCCCGACGCACACCGCCGTAGAGGGCGGATTTGGGGGTGCCGGTGTCGTCGCGATTGAGGTTGCTGGGCGGTACGGACTGAAGGATGTGGATGTCAAGAATGGTGCGGGTCAACGGGAGTTCCCTCTCGGTGTGCCAACGGGTGAGGTGAAGCCGATCAGAAGCGTTACCGGTCTCTAATCGCCGGTGTCGGGTAGGGCGTCCATACCGTCCTTGTCGCCCGCAGTGCCGCTGCTGTCACGGGTGCTGCGACGCGAGGACAGGTGGAAGTCACGGCCCCAGGTGCGACGGACCTCGGCCTGCCGGGGCGGGTCCTGCCAGTCGGAGAGCTGATCGGCCAGGCGTGCGTAGTCAAGCGGGACCCGGGCCCCTCGGAGCAGAAGCACCACCTCGCGCAGTCTCACCCCGAGCATCTCGAACGATGTGGATGTGCCGATCCGGACGAACCGTTTACGGAGAGCCTCGTTCAGCTCCTCGTTCAGCCTCGTGTCGGCTACTGCTGCGGCCTCAAAGGATGCCGCAGTCAGTGGCCCCTGCGCCAAGTACCGGACGGACCGGCCAAGCCCCCAGTCATGGCCGTGCATGTTGGCATCCCGAATGGACTGCTGGTGGAGAGCCCACAGTGTGATCGCGAGAAATACGGCCCTTTCCTCGGCCTGCTCGCGTCGGACGCTCCACCGGCGCTCATCGGCGGAGTAGTACTTCGCCGAGGCATCGTCTCCCGCCCCGGCTGGGCCGGCGCCCTCGCGTTCCGCCCGGATCGTGGACAGTTCTTCCAGGCCGTCGTTGCCCCAGCTTTCCGGGGCTTCGTGTGCGGCCTTGCCGATGCCGCGCCGCAGACGGGCCAGCGCCGCCACGGCACTGGAGTTGTCCTGCCGGTACAGAGCCTGAAGACGCCCGATGCAGCGGTCGACCGCCTGTCCCGGGGCTTTCAGGGAAGGGCGGCGCAAGCCACCGCTCGACGGTCCCTTCGGTGCATTCTCGGATGATGACGACATGACGGTGGTCATTCAGCTACCTTCGTCCGATTCTCGTTGCGGGCAGGGAAGTACCTGGTTCAGCCGCCTTCGGAACCACTGCTCCGCACGGGCGTCATTGACCCACTGGCGACCGGAGCCGGGGACATCGGCCATCCGTCCTTCCGACGCGACGGGCCCCGCGGAGTCGAGCAGCTTCAGTCCGAGCCCTACGACGTTCTCCCGGACGGTGGCCTGCCAGAGGGTCCGGGCTTCCTGCGGATCAACGTCCGGACGCAGTCCGGCGAGCCACCTCCGGTACGGTCCGTCGAGCGCGCCGTACCCGAGATCGCGGGCGCTGCTGCTCGCCGGGTCAGGGTTCGAGCCGACAGCACGCGCCAGGTTCCCGGCCAGCTGCCCCAGTGCCGTGACCGCGCCCTGTGCATCGTGCACTGCGTCGATCGCCGTGGCGCCAAAAGCCGGGTTCTCCTCGTGCAGGAGGACCACGGGCAGGACCACCGAGTCGTCCACCACCTCGTCCACGACGGATTGCTGTGTGCCGTACACCACGCCCACAAGCCGCACTTGGATCAGTGACCGTTGATCCAGCACACCCTCCGAGGCGAGCATCGAACACCAAGTGACGATCCCGGCGGGTAGCGACTCAGGGATGCCGCGCCCGGTGTCCTCCGAGCCTGAGCGCCTTGCGGGAAGAAGGGCGCCGAGCCCCCGCCACGCTGCCCGGCTCGGATCGTGCTGGCGCGGCATGTAGACCAGCGGCCGCCCCTGCTTCTTCTCCTGCGCCGTGCTGCGCCGCCAGCAGGACATGGGCTCCAGCTTCCACGGCGCGTACGGCGCCAACGGGTCTCCGTAGCCAAGGACGACGCCGGTCACACCGGTTGCGTCAGTGTGCAGGCGCAGCCGCCGGGACTGCCAGGTGTAAAGGTCACGCAGCCCCGTGGGGCCGCCAGCGAGCCGTTCGGCGTCGGATGCGGCTGCCGTGGACGGGGGGCGGCGCCAGGCGGGCTGGTCGTTCTTCTGCTGCTCGACGACGCCTTCGTCGGAGGCGATCAGGTTCAAGAGCAGGGTCTGTTGCAAGGTACTGCCCTCGGCGAAGACGCCGCCGAGATTGCCGACGGAACCCACACCGAGCGGATACACCCTGCCGGACCTGGCCCGGGGATCGCCCACCATCCCGGACTTGATCCCCGAGGGGTCAAAGGCGTGTGCGTGAACCAGCCAGCGTGCGGCCTCGGCGAAAGAGAGCTTGTCCACGCCGGTGCGGCGCATGGTGAAGAACTGCTCTCCGTTGGGCACGTCGGCGACGAGCCGGTTGAGGGAGGCAATTTCGTCCTTCGCCGTGCTCAGATTGGCGACCTGGTAGAAGGGCTTCTTGGGATGGAGCAGGTCGAAGCGGTCCTGATGCCGGTTGAGATAGTCGGGAATGACGCTGAAAGGGTCGTCCGATTCCCACAGCTCCGCCCAGTCGTCGAGTTCTGCAGGACCGTCGACCGCATCATGGACGATCGCCAACAGCAGCCTCAGCAGAGCGAAATCCTGTGTGGGCAGATCACCGACGAGACGTCGTACGTCCGGAGCCTGGGCGAACACCTCCAGGAGCGACAGCTCGGACGTGCTCCCGTCGAGGCGCTGGACCGGCAACCAGGCTGACGACACGAGGTTGAAAGAGGGCGGGCCCTGCGGCGGAACAGGTTCCTGTGACACCAGGCTCAGCTCCTTGCCGGGGTCGGCGGCAGCGATAGCGCGGGCCGGCTTCTGATCATGTTCGCCATCCTCCGTAGGCTTGCTCGCAGCCAATGGCACGGTCGCGGGGCGCGGCGGCTCAAAGCCACTGCTTACCCGCAGTCCGTCGTCACGGCTGTACCGGAGGTCGTAGCCTGCCAGGCGGGTCTGACAATCCACGTCCAGAACGATCACCAACTCGCCTGCCAGCCAGGGACATTCCTTCACCTGCCAGCCATGGATGAGGAAACGCTCCAGCTCATCGATGGTCCGATCGATCGCCCCGGGATGTGTGAACAGCCGTGGCAGCGTGATCGCGCTCGCTGCCACGGCTTCGGCAGCACGCCGCTCGGGCGGGAAGTCCGTGGGCAGTGGCAGACCGCCCCTCCCTTGCGTCAGCCAGGGCACGGTGGCGAGCGAGCCGTCACGCAGCCGCTGAACGACCAGTACCTCCAGGCTCTCCTCACTGTCGCGCACCTGGGCCCGGCCCGCCGGATTGTCGTCGGCGTCCCCGGCGTTGGCCCCGAGCCAGCCGTAGATCGGACGGCCGGCCCGCTTGACGGGTCCGAGGAGGAAGGCCTCCGCCTTCTGACGCTTGTCCGCGAGATGGCGGAAGTGCTCCGTCCGCGCCGCACTCAAGTGCTCCGCCCACTGCGGTGGGCCGACTTCGCCCTCACCGTAGGCCGCCTGTACCAGCGGGCTGATGTGGTCGGGCAGCACGAGTGGTTCGCCGTCGAGGCACGGCCCGAGTACGGCCAACGTACGCAGCAGAGCGTGCCGCCGGTAGATGAACTCCGATCCGGGCGCGGGCTGTGGCGGGTCCGATGTCCAAGCGGCACCGGTCACGAGGCAGCGCGCCTGGGCCAGCCGCGGCGGGCGTCGCCGCGGGTGTCGGTGCAGCCTTCCGATCCGCTGGAGCATCAGGTCCACCGGTGCCAGGTCAGTGACCAGCAGATCGAAGTCCACATCGAGAGACTGCTCGACCACCTGGCTCGCCACCACGATGTGCGCGCCTTGGGGCCGTTTGCCGTGCGGACCGAAGGTGTCCCGCAGTTCGGCGTCCCGGGCGGCTCGGTCGGCGGCCAGGAACCGGGAGTGGGCGACGGTCACGTTCTCCGCACCGAACCGCTCGCGCAGGACGTCTGCGGTGTCCAGTACGCGCTGGACGGTGTTCCGTACGACCAGCGCGCAGCCGCCGTCCCGGAGCTCGTGCGTCAAACGATCGGCGAGCTGGTCAAGGCCGTCATCCATGCGTTCCAACGCCACATCGGTCCGACGCTCCGACGCGGCAGGAAGTCGTACGGACCGGATCGGGGCGCCGGGAACCACGGCAGTGACCAGCGGATAGGCGTCAGGATCCTGCTCAACGGCACTGTCCTCGAACGACGTTCCCGCGTAGCTGGCCGCGAGTGCCTGCCTGCGCCCCGCCGGAAGCGTCGCCGAGAGCATGATCACCGGTACGCGGTATGCGGCGAGCCACTCCAGGACGCGGTCGAGATATCGGCCCATGTACGCGTCGTAGGCGTGCACCTCGTCGATGATGACGACCTTGCCCGCCACGGCCAGATGCCTCAGCGCCAGGTGCCGGCTTTTGAGCCCGGCGAAGAGCACCTGATCGATGGTCCCCACCGCGAACGAGGCGAGCAATGACTTCTTCCGCCCCCGCAGCCACTGATGAGCCTGCAATCCAGCAGGCTCGGAGCGAGGAGAACGTACCGGGCTCAACTGCTCCGACCTGTCCAACTCGACCGCGGTGATGGTGCGATGCCCGCGATGCATGAATCCGGACCAGACCTCGTTGAGTGCCGCCTTGGCATGCGCCAGCACCACGGACCACGAGCCGTCGGAAGGCTGCCGATGAAGCCAGCCCAGCAGCCGAGGAAACATGGCATCCACCGTGGCGCGGGTGGGCAACGCCACGAGAAGCCCACCGGCCCCACTCTTTGCGGCCATGATCTCCGCCGCTGCGAATGCAGCTTCGGTCTTCCCCTCTCCCATGGGGGCTTCGATCATCAGCAGCCCGGGGGATTCCATCTCGCGTGCCTTGCGCACGGCTTCAACCTGAACCGGTCGAACCCTCGCGCCGGCAGGGAGAGCGAACCGCTCGGCGAACAGAGCTTCGACGGACTGGTCCGGCTCCGCGGGTGCCCACGGGCCGGGGAGGTCGAGTCCCGCCCAGGCAGCTCGGACACGGCGTGCCTCACCGGCTGCGCTGACCGGTTGCCAAGAGTGAGGATCGTAGGGGAACAACTCGGCAGAGCTGGCTATCCAGTCCGAAAGGATCACAACTGCTGTCAGGACCACCTGCACCGGCTGGGCAAGCCGTACGCCCCCCCACTCCGCGAACATCTCTGTAACGCCCGCTAGTTCCGCACAGCCGTCCATCAACTCGTACTGCACGCTGCGCCAGAGCTCCTCGGCATCGCCCGGGTACCGCAGCAGCCAGGGGCGGAGCTGAAGATCGTGAATCTGCTGATGTTCGGGCGGTGTGCCGTGGTGTCCGCCCGCCACGACCGCGAACTGGCCGGACACCCGCGCGCTCATGCCGTAACGCTCGTCGAGCCATTCCTGAAGCAGCAGTTGCCCGGCGAGCCCGTGTGGAGCCAAGCGGCGATCCGTCGCGTACTGCGCGGCGGTAAGCATTTCCAGGCCGGCGGTACGCATGGAGTCCGCGAGCGAGGGGACCTGACACGCAAAGGCACACGTCGCCTTGCCCACGTCATGAACTCCCGCGAGGAACACCACGAGGCGCCGCGCGTCAGCTTCGTTCCCCGAAAGGTCTTCGGAGACAAGGGACTTGACGTGGGCAGGCAGCCACTCATCCCAGAGTTTCCCGGCCACAGCTGCTGTGTCGGCCAGGTGTCTCCACAGGGGCAGGTGACCGTCGGTCTTGCGGTCATGCTTCGCCCAAGCAGTGCGGGCGGGCTGGGAGAGTCGAGCGAAGGGCGCTCCACCCTCTGGGGATGGTGGCATCACGGGTACATGGGACAGGTCCGAGCCCTCACAGAGACGGTAAAGGCGAAAAGAATAGGGGGACTGGCGGCGGACGGTGTAGAGCGGCGTAGAGGGAAGCCGACCGCCTGGCGCAGGCGGTCGGCACTGCGCATCCTTGACGCCGACCGCAGCACAGCCGTCAGGCCCGGCGTCCTCCCCACTGCGGCGACGCGATCACCAGAACGATGACCACGACCACTACGGCACCCCACACCCACGGTGCGTACGGAGAAGGCGTAGCGGGGCAGGCGGCGAGGAGCGCTGCGAGCACGGCGTACGGAGCGGTGAACGGCTCGGACGGGTCATCCGAGCGGCGACTTGGACGTAATACCATGGCTGAGTTCCTTCGGTCGCTGGTTTGTGGGAACAGGCCGGACCCGGCCTCCTCGCTGCATGGGGAGGCGCAGCGGGTCCGGCCGTTTTGCGTGGACGGGCGCGCTGCGAGGGCTGACAGGCAGCAGCCTACGTACGCGCGGCAGCTACGAGTGGTGATCTGGAAAAGAATCTTCGCCCGAAAGTCTGACGCGCTTGAGATCCCCAGTTGAAAGTTTTCCGTAATACCTGGTCACGGCTTCGTGAGGTGTCCGGATAGCCCCGTTCACCGGGCTGAGCTCGCGTGGTTTCGGCCAGCTGATCGCCGTCGTGCGGCGCGAGGTCTCGGATGAGCCGCGGCGTGGACGGCCGTGGAGCCTGACGCTGGAGGACCGGCTGGTTGCGGCGTACTGGCGCACCAACCTGACGCTGCGCCAACTCGCTCCGCTCTTCGGCCGTGGTGGCGCTCAAGCTGCGCCGCGGCAGCTGGGCCCGAGCCGACGAGCCACACACCCCGATCGGCGCCGCCCGCGCTCTGGCCGGGGCCGGTCCCGGCCATCCGGGCGGGTGGAGGCCGGTTGAACGAGGATGTCGCGAGGGGCACACCGAGACCTGGCGGGCCGCCGACGCCCGCCTGGGCGGCTACGGCTCCAAGAGCCCGTGCTGGTCGTAGCCACCACCGACCCGGGCACCCTGCCGGAGAAGGCCACCTGGTACCTGACCACCAACCTGCCCCACCCTGACGCTCCGCGCGCTGTCACCAGCACGTACCCGCCCGCCGACTCGCCGAGATCGTCCGGATCTACGGGCTTCGGCCGCGGATCGAGCAGAGCTACGAACAGATCAGGGACGAACCCGGCCGGGCCGACTTCCAGGTCCGCTCCGAGAGAGCCATCCACCGCCACCGGACTCTGGTCAACTGCGCGTTCTCCTTCTGCTGGTACCAGTGGTTTGCCCCGTCCGGACCGCTGGACGCCACCGCACCGGGCCCCTGCCCCGCCAAGGGCACAGAGAGGGGAGCCGGCGCGCCCCACCAGCCCCAACCGCCCTGCTGGCCCAGGGCCTTACGCGCCGTCCGTTCCTAGCTCAACCCGGCGATCAGTCTGGCCCGCTGGTGGCGGGCCTGGACCGGCCATGACCCGCCGCTCGAACTCCAAGCCCTCCTCGACGCGGTCACCGCCGGAAGACCCCTCGATCTCTGCCGCCGGGCTTAACGGACTACCGGTAGCGGACAGCTGAGGGCGGCGGCTTCCTGAGCCTCAACAACGAGCCCCGCATGGGCGGGGAGCAGATACGCGCTAGAGATCCCCAGGGATCACCCCCGCGTGCGCGGGGACCACACAGTCTCTTGTGTTACCGCAAGAGATTAGCCGGGATCACTGAACCGTTCCGACTTTCCTGCCGGTGGTTTGTGGGGCCGGTGATCAGTCGGCTCGTGATTCTGTGTCAGCGTGGTGTGCTGCCTCGTACCCGGAGGGGCTGGTCATGCGCAGGCTTCCCTGCAGACGGCGGTTGTTGTACCACTCGGCCCCTGAGACGGTGGCGTACTCGACGTCGGAGACGGTTTTCCAGGGACCGTCGTGGAAGACCTTGGTGCGGATGCACTCGGCCTTGCAGAGCCGTCGTAGGCGTCGCCGACGCTGCCGGTCGAGGGCCGGATGTCTTCGATTGGGAGAAGCAGTGCACGTTGGACGCCACGTAGGTGGGGACGCAGGCGAAGCCGGTGATCCACTTCTGGTCCGGTACCGGAGAGGTGAAGTTGCTGCCCAGCAGTTCCGGGGCCCGGGAATCGGCCGGGTTGGGGACCGTGGTTCTGGGTCTTCCCGCGGACGGCGCCAGCCAGGCCGAGCGAGCGCATCCGGCGGCTCGGGTGCCGGGGGGCGGCGCGGGCACCCGGCGCGGAGCCGACGGCGGGGGCGGGGGTGCGGTGGGGCGCGGGGCGCGCAGGACCGGGACCCCGTCGTAGGAGACGCCGGGCACCCTACCGACCCGAGCGGCGGGGGCGTCGATCTCGACCAGGTCCTCGCCGGTGCTGGCGGCCCGGCTTGCCCATGCCCGCAGCGCGACTGTGCAGACCCAGGTGCCGCGGGCGGTCTGCTGCTGGCGGGCCAGGAGCGCCCGCACCTCGCCGTCCGGCAGCGCCACACGCACGGGAGGCGGCACCCGGGTACGGGGTGCTGCCTGGGTGTGTGTGGGTCTGCCTGCCATGCCCTCATGTTCGCGCAGGTGTTCTATTTGGTAAGGCGGGGCCTCTCCGGTGCTGCCGCCTGTGCATGCCGCCCCTCGGGCGGGTGATCTTGGCCAGGGGCTGGCTGGTGCAGCCCTGGGGGCGGGAAACCCGTCGCGGTCGCACGGGGGCGTTGGGGATGCTGGGCCCATGCGTTTTGATTTCGACGGAGTCACTCCGGTGCCGCGGATGCTGCTCGTCAGCGGGTTCCAGCTCGACTCGGGTTTCCATGTCGGCCTGGACCGGCCGGTGTTCGTTGCGGCGGGCGACCGTGTCTCGTACGGGGGCGGCGCCGTCGTGGTGACCCGCCCGTCCGGTGAGCACTGCAGGTACCCGGCGGGTGGCAGTCACTGGATCTGCCGCTGACGATCGGGCGGCCGGGGTCAGCCCGCGAGGCGCAGGTCGGGGCGTGGGGTGGGTGCGGGTGCGCCGCCGTCGGGGTCCGGGCCGGGGTTGGGGTCGAAGCTGGTTCCGGTGCGGGGGTCGTTGCGGCGGGGCGGGCGGATGTCGCCGGAGTCGAAGTGGAGGGGCCAGATGAAGGTGTCGGGGTCCTGGATGTGGTGGACCATGTGGGCGAGTGACTCGTATCCGGCGAACAGCGGGTGGATGAGAACACGCCCGTGCCGGGTGCGGGCGTCGATGAGGCCGCGGTCGCGCAGTTCGCTCATCGCCCGCGATACCGTGCTTGGCGGGATCCCCAGACGCTCGGCGAGTTCGCTCTGTTTGATGCGGACCTCGCCGCCGGGGGATTGGCGGGCGGTGAGGATGTCGAAGACGTCGCGTGCGGTGGAGGTCAGCTTCGCGTTCGGCAACTGCTCCCAGATGGCGGGGTTGTGGACGCTGGCGATCGGCGGCTCGTTCATCTCAAACCCTCGTCTCGGGGATCGCGATGGCGTGTTCCTTCAGTGTCGCTTCTCCCAGCCGGGCGATCAGTACGGCGTGCTTGCGGCTGCTGAAGCGGTACGCGTAGCGGGGGTTGAGCTGGTACTGGCCGCGCCGCACCTTCCAGACGAAGTGGTGGTGCGACAGCTGGGCGAGTGCCCGGCTGATCTTCGCCTGGCTGCACCCGAAGTAGGCGGCGAGCACCCTCTGGGCGACGGCGACGATGCCGTGCTCGTCGTGGGTGACGGCCAGGTGGTCCAGCACATCGCGGGCGGTCGTGGTCAGCCGGAAGCGCCACAGGTGGAGGGTGATCTCCTGCGAGGCGTTGAGGTGGGTCTGGCCGGAAAACTCGTAGGGCCGGGGCGGGGGCGCGAACTGGTAGCTGCCGCCGGTGCGGCTGATCCGGGCGAGCGCCTCGACCAGCTTCTGCTCGGACGATGCGCTCGGTGCACTGGTCTGGGCGGGGGCGGCCAGCGGGGGCAGCGAGGGCAGCGGCCCCGCGGGGCGGGGCATGGTGGTGCGGGCTGAACCACTGCAACCGGCTCTTTCCTTGGATGACAGCCTCGGAATATCGCTTCTGGGCTATGTTCCGCCGCGTTCCATTCACCGGTGTGCCGCTGCTGCTTGACGGATGCGATGTATTCGCGCAGCGTGAATGGATCTCGGGGTGCGGGAGCATCGATCTATGCATGCTGGTGAATATATCTCCGGCAAAAGCGCAGTTCAGAGGCCTGCTGCTATCTCTTAAAGTGCGCGGCGGTGGGGGCGGGCGCCGGGCGGGGATCCGGGCGGGCCCTCGTTGCAACCGGCAGGCCGGTCGGGGCGGGCGGCAGCAAAAGCCAGCAGAGGGGCCGGGGCCGGTGGACGGTGCGGGTGGTCCCCGTCCACGCCCGGCCGCGTGCGGACCGTGCCCCCCGCCCCTTCGTCGGGCGCGGGTCCATAGGGCCGGAAGGGGGCTTGGCCTGGTGGTGCCGCGAGCGGCGGGCGCAGCCGGGCGCTCCGGCACGGGACGGCACCGGCGGGGGCAGGGGCGCGGCGCGGCCTGGTGGTGCGGGTGTGGTGGGGCGGGCGCGGGGGAGTGCACGGGAGGGCTCCGGGGAGCAGGGGGCGGCAGTGCTGGCGTGCCGTCAATCTCCCGTGCCGGGCTTACCGGTTTGCTTACCACCAGGTACTGACCACGATTATGAGACGGACTCAATTCCCGTGGTCAGCTGCCGCATTCCCGTGGTCAGTGCGGCGCCCCCGTGGTCAGTGCGGCACCCCCGTGGTCAGTGCCGCAAATTCCGTGGTCCGTTGCCGGGGCGGGTACTGACCATGGCCCCGGTTGCCGTGGTCAGTGGGTGTCGCGCTCCGCGAGCCGGGCGCGGGCCTCGGCGACGGCGCGGTTCCACTTCCATTCGGGTTCCTGGAGGCGGGCGGCCAGTGCGGCCCCGGCGCCGCGGCGCCATCCGCCGATCTTCTTCAGGTACTCCTCGGCGACGGCGATGCGCTGCTCGACCTTCGGCGAGATACCTCGCGCCGGGTGCCCGCCCTTCGGGCGTCCGGCGGCCCCGGTGTTGTCGCCGGTGCGGCGGTTGTCGAAGTTCTGGAGGTCGCTGCGGCGGAACGCCCGTGCGCTCTGCCCTCCCTCGACAATGACGGTCCCGGTCGGCTCGGGGAAGTAACCGGAGTTGGAAGACAGGTACTTGCGGATGACCGACCCGTTGGAGAATCCGAGCATCCTGGCTGCCTCTCGGAGCGGTACGAGCTCCTCGGGGTCGCCGGTGTGCAGTTCGGGGGCGGCGGGCAGCACCGCCTGTTCCTTGCGCGCCATGTGCGCGGCGTGGAACCGCTCGAAGGCCTCGCGGTCGAAGTAGTCCACCCGGTCGACCTTGTGCGCCTTCTCGGGGAAGCGGGACTCCTCGGGCTGCTCGTCGCGCTTCTTGTACCAGGTGGCCACGGCTCCCTTGCTGGCCCCGGCGTACCGGGCCATCCATTCACGGCTCACGAACTCGCGCCCGTCGACATGGATGGACAGGGGGCGGGAGGACTCGCTCATGGTGGCTTCTCCGGGGGCAGGGGTGGGGCGGGCGGTGGCCTAGGAGCCTCCGCATAGGAGGGTGGACAGGGGGAGCGGCAGGAGGGGAGACAGGGGGTAGGACAGGAGGGGTGACACCCCTTCGGCGCCCCGGACGCATTCCCCCTGGTCAACCCCCGTGGTAAGCCCCCTGAAAAACCCAGACAACCCCCTCACAGCCTCCTGTACCGCCACCCCTGGGAAAAAGAGCGGGGCAGCAGTACAAGACGCTCCTCGGGGGTTTGGGGCGGCTTCATGGATTCGGGTGCGATCGCTGCGCTCCCGCCCCCACCTGGACGCCGTGTGTGGCCCCGGCCGACGTCACGATCGTGTCCATCGGCCACCTGCACGACAGTGCCGAGGGCTCGTACGCCGACATCCTGGACCGTGCCACCATCGCCCTCGACCTCCGGACACACTTCGCCGACCCGTACCGGGTCAGCCCCCAACTGCGCGGGCAGACCGCCCACGAGAAGGCGGTGCGCGACACCGTGATGGACACCCCCGGCATCCGCCCCCTGCTCGTGGCGACGTGCTGCAGATCGAGGCGTACCTCGCCAGGCCGACGCCCGCCCCCATCACGGTCGTCACCCAGTGCGTCGGCGGGCGCCACAGGGCCGCGACGACGGCACTGGCGTTGCGCGCGGTGGTCTCCGGCGACGTCGTCCAGGCCGCCCTGTACGGACTGGCCGAGGCCGCCCAGGAGTTCACCGACCGCCACCTGACCGTCGACCTCGTCCACCGCGACCTCGACAAGGACGTCGTCGACCGCTGACAAGAAGGTGCCCGCCACCGGCCCCGAGGCCCTCGCCAGGAAGGGCTCCCGGACGCCCAGCGTGGCCAGGGGCCGCGCCAGCCCGCCAAGTGCCGCAACTCGACCATCACCCGCGCTCACGCACCGATCTGGTTGGCCGAGGAGAAGGACCTGGTCACCCCCCTTACCGAGAGGCGCTTGGCGCCTCCTCGCATGGAGTCCCTGGAACTGCGACTGACGGACGTCCGGCTGATCACCCGGACCTTCAAGGAGAACGGAGGCGATCTCTGATGCCGGTGTCCACCGTCACCGAGACGAAACTGCGGGAAGCCATGGTCCGGCTGCTGGCCGGCGAGCCCCTATACACCGACGGAGCCCTCACCAAAGAAAACCTCGCCCGTGAGGCGAAGGTCAGCCATGCAACCGTCCACCGGGCCGAGGAGATCCTGGCCGAGTGGGATGCCCAGGTTGCCAGCCCGGTCCTGCGGACCCCCGGAGAGGCCCAGCGGGACGAGACGATCGCCAACCTCCGCAAGCAGCTGCGGGAGGCCCAAGCCCAAGTTACCGAGACCCAGGGAAATTTCGACGCCCTGGCCACGGTTGCCGCGAACCTCTATGCGGAGAACCTCGCGCTGAAGAAGAAGCTCGGCAGCCGCCAGCGGCTGGCCGTCGTCCCCGCCCAGGGCAGCTGACGCAAGCCTCCCAGCTCGAAAACGCTTCTGGGCACATAGGTCTGTACGCGATGGTGCACGACGGAGTCGTACGCGACTGGGGACGTTCGCTGGTACGGGACGAGTGGCTCGGAGGGGATGCCGTCCGCTCACGTTGCGGACTGCGCGGAGGAACTCGGCGCTGCGGGCGTCGCGTCGTTGTCCTCGTCTGCGAGCGTTGTGGTGCCGGTTATTGCATACAGCAACTGCTGGGCGACCGAACGCATCTCCTCATCGGCGCCCTCACCTCCGCTGCCCTCGCCATCCATGACCTGGCTGAGCATCTCTATGAACATCGCTCCCCGCACCAAGTGGTACATGCGGGGCGGCATGATCATGGCCATCTCGTCCATGACCTTGACGAAGTTCGCCATGAACTGCGGATCGTCCGCTTCGAGCCAGGGGATCTCGTCTTCGGGGAAGCCCCTGTTCTTGAGCTCATCAGGTTTCTTGATGAGCTTCAGGTCGTCGCGCGCTCTGCCCACCCAGCGTTTGGCCGTTGCCTTGGAGCATCCGAAGCGCTCCATGACCGTCTTTGTGGGGTCTTTCCCAAAGAGAAGCGCCAGGTTATAGACGATCGCTGCCTGGAAGATCTGCTCCTCGTCACGGCTCACGCCCTGCCGTGGCAGGGCCCGGATCCTCCGCTCCGCGAAGGCCGCGCCGCGCTTGTCCCAGGCCACGTCGAACGCTTCCCGGGCATCCGCTCGGAGCTGCTTCAGAGTGAAGGCCACAGCGTCGGGTTTGATGTCGGTTTCACCCGCAGCGCTCGTCACCTCTTGGCGGGTGAGGTGCAGTCGGCCGCCCACGGGCTTGAACTCGGCCACGCACACCAGGCCGACAGCCATCGGAGCCCGGACCGTGACCGCCCCATCGGTGCCGAAACAGGCTTCGGCCCCGTCTTTTAGAGTGACGGTCAGCGTCTCCTCGCCAGCACCGAAGACTTCCTCATAAGGCCTCTCATCAGGCCCTTCCTCTGTCGTTCTCGTCACGTGAGCCCTCTCCCCAAGTATGAGCCCCTGGCAACACTGGTCAGCGGGGTGGCCATGGTCAAGTCTGGTTCCACCGAGGGGCATTGCCTCGGTCGCACTTGCTCCGCGCATGCGCTGGCACAGTCAGATTCGGTCAGAAAGAGGACTCCATGAGCACAGGAAGCGGAGGGCAGGGAGATCGGCTGCCGATGCGCTGGCTGCTGATCGCTCTCATCGCGGCGGCGGTGTTCGCGCTCGCTGTCCACTACCCCGGACTTACGGTCGCCCTCAGCCTCGCGATCGCCGTTGTCGCGCTGCTGCATGCGATCACCGGAGAAGGGTGATCCGTTCCTCGGGATTCGTATGCCGCATGAGTGGGTCCTCCCCCGCGGGAGGACCGAAAGGTCACGAGCGCATAACTTCTGACGTCATCTTCTGCGACACCTCCACCCTCGCGTCGCTAGGTCGCGAAGACCTGCGGGGCCACCGTCAACTGAGACATCAGGGCCCATGAGACACCCGAACTATTCCTAACGTACGTTGTTCGCCGCCCGGTCCACCGGCCCGCTGCGGTACGCGCCCAGGCTCATCGTGTTGCCGCTGGTCACTTCGTGTTCCTCCTGGCCGTGCCTGCCGTCCACCGCATGCCCAGCGCATCGAGCTGCGCCCACCGTTCGTCGGTCAGTCGCCGTCCCGCTTGCGGACGTTGTCGAGAAGCTGTCGTCGGATGGAGTGACGTGCGATCAGGCTGCGGTGGCCTCCTCGCGCTCGACCCGGAGGCCGTTTCGAACCTGGCGCCGGAGCGGACCAGGGCGACGAGGGAGGCGTTGGTGATCGCGCGCCAGCGGTCCTGGGCGGACTCGACCAGCTTGAACACCATCGCCAGGGCCGCGGCCGGGCTGCCGGCCCCGCGGGTGACCTTGGTGCGCAGCTTGACCGTGGAGAACGTCGACTCGATGCAGGTGGATCCGGTGCTCGGCCGGGAAGTCGTAGAACGCCAGCAGTTCCTCCGCATCATCGGTGGTCTTGACGACGGCTTTGGGCCACTTGGCCCCGTAGGTCTTCGCGAAGGCACGTCCTCAGCGCCGGGGAAGCGGAGTATCGAGGCGACCTTCACCTCCACCACCGGCACCCTCGTGGTCTACGGCTACGAGGACGGCCCCCTCGAAGACCTGCCCACCCTGACCCCGTACGGCCCCGGCACCTACCACCTGCGCCTCCACAACCAGGGGCGCGCCCATGCACAAGCCCTCGACACTACCGACCCGGACGACGACTCCGGCGAGTACTACCTCCTGCAGACCTGGCCGTCGACCGGGGAGCGGCCCGGTACACGGCCGTGCGCGGGGTGACCGGGCGGCAGCCCCAGGGGCGGTGCGGCTGACGGCACGGCCGCATCGCCCACCAGGGGGTTGGCATCGGTGTTGCCGATTTTCCCGTCGTGGCAACACCGGCAGCCTCAGCAGCATCCCGCTGAGCTGGATCTCGGGCGTTGCCGCCTGTGTGCGTCCGGCCGAGGAGGCTGTTGCAACGTTGCGGCCGGCGGTCTCCCGGGGTGCAACAGGTGCGCGACCTACCATGCTGTTCCTTCTCCGGAGGACCGTCTGGGGGGGTCTGTCCAGTCAACGGCTGATCTTGGTTGTTGAGTTATCGCTGGTTGGTGGGGGTGAGGCGGCCGTCGAAGGCGATCTGGAAGGCGTTGAGCGTGGCCTTCCAGCGCATCGTCCAGCGACGTCGGCCCTTGCCGGTCGGGTCCAGGCTCATCAGCGCCATGTAGACGCATTTCAACGCGGCGCCCTCCGAGGGGAAGTGGCCGCGTGCCCGGACAGCCTTGCGGATGCGGGCGTTCACGCTCTCAATCGCGTTCGTCGAACAGATCACTTTGCGGATCTCGACGTCGAAGGACAAGAAGGGCACCATCTCGGCCCAGGCGTCCGACCACAGCTTGATCACGGCCGGATACTTGCCGCCCCACTTCTCGGAGAACTCCAGGAACCGCTCGGTCGCGGCGGCCTCGCTCGGTGCGGTGTAGACGGGCTTCAGATCCTTGGCGACCTTGTCCCAGTCCTGCCGAGCGCAGTAGCGGATGCTGTTGCGAATCAGGTGAACGATGCACGTCTGAACCACAGTCCGGGGCCAGACGGTCTCGACCGCGTCCGGCAGGCCCTTCAGCCCGTCGCAGACGAGCATCAGGACATCTTCAACTCCGCGGTTCTTCAGCTCGGTGAAGACCTGGAGCCAGTGTTTGGCGCCCTCGCCGCCGTCGCCGGCCCAGATCCCAAGGATGTCCCGGGTGCCGTCGACCGTGACGGCCATGGCGACATAGATTGGCCTGTTGGCGACCTTGCCATCGCGAATCTTCACGTTGATGGCGTCCACGAAGACCACCGGATAGACGCGATCGAGTGGGCGGGCCTGCCATTCGGCCATGCCCTCCATCACCGCATCGGTGATCGTGGAGATGGTCTGCTTGGACACCTCCGCCCCGTACACCTCGGCGAGATGCGCCGATATCTCCCCGTGCGTGAGGCCCTTCGCGGACAGCGACAGCACCATCTCGTCGACCCCGGTCAACCGGCGCTGCCGCTTCTTTACGAGCTGCGGCTCGAACGTGCCGGCGGTGTCGCGGGGCACCTTCACCTCGACCGGCCCGACATCGGTCAGCACCGTCTTCGACCGAGTGCCGTTCCGTGAGTTGCCGCTGTTCCGTCCTGCCGCGTCGTGCTTGTCATAGCCGACGTGATCGGTGATCTCGCCCTCCAGGGCAGACTCCAGAACCCGCTTGGTCAGCTGCTGCAGCAGCCCGCCCTCGCCGGTCAACTGCAGCCCGTCCGTCCGGGCGCGGTCGACCAGCATCGCGATCAACTGCTCGTCCGACACGGCCTCCGCGACCGGCTCGACGACCGGCTCCTGCCCGGCCTCGTGCTCGGTGATGGTCTCGCTCACTTCAGGCGTCTCCTTGATCATCGGATCCGCCGTCTATTGGACACTCGCCTCGCCCGCTGGCCTTGTTCACGGGTTGTGGTTCTGGCTCACACTTTTCCGTAGAAAATGCACGTTGAGTGACGATTGTCGGGCGACCGGATCCTGGGGAGATACCCGGAACTGGCCTGTATCGAGTGCCGTACGGCTGGCAGTTCAGCCGCCTCGTCACTTAGTTCCATACATACTTCCCGGGCCATGCCCCACCGCATCCGCCCGTCCGGCAGGGAAAATGGTGACTGCCGGGCACAGGGAGAGTCATTTCCGGCCCACCGTGTGGGGCCTGGAGGTGGGCGTCGGTGAGTTGAGCCCTGCCCAGACGGTGTGCAGCTCCTCCTCGGCACGGCATGATGAAGGTATGGCGGCAGGACATGCGACCGGGCTTCGGCCCACCGACTCGCTTCCTGCCGCCAGTTGCTCAGAGCTTCGGCACGCCGAGGTCGGCGAACAGCTCCCGGGTGGCCGGATCGACCGAGTACAGCACCGTTCCCCGGATGGAACGCGACATCAGCACCCCATATGCATTGAGGATGGCCCGCAGCAGGTCGTCGTCCGTGCTGATGTCACGGGCTTTGCTTTTCACATGCTCGCGGTGCACCACCCACCCGTTGGCGCCTCGGGTGAGGTCAGGTCCCATGATCACACCACCCCACTCGTACTCCAGGCCCTGCGCGGTGTGAACGCAGCCAATCTGGCCGAAGCCTCCAGGGTGCGTCGCCCAGAACTTGCGTTTCGGAACGCCCGGCGTCTTGTGATTGTCACCGGCGTTCCAGGGCCGCGCCCACTCTGGCTCGGGGGCGACTTCGGGGACGGTGCCGCTTAGGTCGTTCCACTCCCAGCACATCCCCGCGCTGATCCTGGCACTGGCCTGATCTTCTGAAGTGGCACGGAGGAACTCTTCCATCCGCGCGGCCCGGTCGGTGTAGTACAACTGGAACGGTTCGGGATCCGCCTGATCGCCTGTGTCCCACGGCACTGGCTGCCCGTGCAGCAGTTGTTGGGCCCACGTGTCGTAGGTGGCGCTTCCGACGGCGCGCAGCACACGGTCCAAGTGGATGGGGACCATTTCCGCCCCGAGGCAGGCGATCTCCCTGCGAAGGGCGTCGGGTGTCCAGATCTCATTGGCGAACAGGCGCTGATCCCCGTCGATGAAAAACACAGGTACCCGTGCCCTGCTGACGACGACGGCCACTGACGACTCGCCGTCACGCATGTGGAAGGAGCCCTTCAACGGCCGCTCCGGCAACCGGTGTGCCTCGTCGCACAGCAGGAGGTCGAGCTCGTCTGGGACCCGCTTGTCAGCGATCCTGTTCAGGGTTTCGAAGGCCTTGCCGTGCCCGCGGGCGCCACGCCTGAAGTTGTCCCAGGATGCCGCCCCACCGGATACGTAGCTCGCGCGATGCCCCTTGGCCCGTGCCTCGCCGAGCAGGGTCAGGGCAACAAGGGACTTCCCACTGCCGGCCCGGCCACTGACGACGTAAACCTTCTTCGCCGCAGGCGACACCGAGGTGACGCTGTCCATCACTGCATCGACGGCCTTGCGCTGGTTTTCCACGAGGCTGAACCGGGTGTGGCCGTTGGCGATCGCCCCCATGTCATCGGACAGCAGGCTTCCGGAGCGCCGCCCCGTGAGCAGCGACTCGGACGCTTCGGCACCGGATTCCGTGCTGAAGTGCGTGCGCAGGAACGTGCGAAGGGCGGCAGGCTGGCGTGCGGTGAACGTCGGGATGTTCCCGTGCGGGCCCACCATGCTGATCCACTGGGCGTCTTGCCTCTTCAGTTCGTGCAGGTAGGCGGCGCCGACAAGCTTGACGTACCGGTCGTCGAACATGCTGTGGTACTTCCGCAGGTCCACCATGTTGTCGTACACCTGCACGGCCGGATGTTTCTTGTGCTTCCCGTAGAACGGTGCGTAGACGAGGCCGGTGGCACATGACTGGCACAGCAAGACCGTGCCCGGAGTACGGCATACCGGGCACAGGCCCATGGTCGGGGTTAGCTGCGGGCGGTGGATGTCGCCCCACTGCTTCAGCTCAAAAACGGCGTAGCTCAGGCCGCCTGACGGGTGCACACCGGCGAGCACCACATCGATGGGGTTCATGCGCTGATCAACGCGGTACTCCACGAACATCCACACCTGGCCGAGCCCCTCGTCGGCCAGCGCGGTCGCCAGTTCGTACAGACTTTCCCGCCACGAGGCCACATCCCCCGTCGAGGGGTCCTCTCCGTTCGGGTGGGCGTCCCGGTAACTTTGCTCGATCTTGCCGAGCAGCCGGTCCGCATCACGCAGCAACCGCTGCGCTGGCCAGTACGCCTCCAGATCAGCCCACACGCCCCCGCTAGTCACTCTTCGCCCCTGTCCCTAGATCGATTATTAACGCGAGTATCTCCTCACCAGCACCACGACCTGACGCCCGGCTCATCTGCTGTTCCAACAAAGGCTGATTCCAGATGAAGGTCGACTTGAGTCTGCGGCCGCGGTTCCGGGGGAACAGAGGTGGGGATGAAGGGGACCGACCTAACCTGGCGCGTCGAGTTCGACGAGATCGTCGATCCCCGCTGTGTCGAGAAGAGTTGCCAGGACCCGCGACTCCTCGACGGCGACGCGTTCTGGGTGAACGGCACATGACCCTCAGCGGCCCCGTCGCGGTGTTGGTGGAGTACCGCCAGTTGAACCTTGCCGACCCAGACCTCGGAATCGACCTGGCGCCCACCCCCTCGGCTGCCCGGGACGGCGTCCTGGCCGTCGCGGACGACGCCGCGCTCGTCCTGCACACCGGCAACGTCCACATCACCGTCCAGCCGTCCGGCACTGACCCCGGTACTGATGCGCGTCGTGTCTTTTTCACCGGGTGGGCGTCAGGTGGTTGCACTGCTGTTGGGCCCGGGTGGGCGGTGTTGTTGAAGGAACGGGTGTCGCCAGGTTGGTGAAGTGCGCTGTCGTTTTCCGGGTAAGGCGGTCGTGTGCGGCCCGGTCGACTCGCCCGAGTACCTGCGGGACGTCCTGGCACAGCAGCGAGCAGGGGCAGGACCCACACTCTCGGGGGACCGGAAGAGCACGGGCCCTGCTGCCATGAGTGCGCCGCGGTGTGCGCGCGTGGGGCCGGCGGACCGGGTTGACCCCGTCATGGCTTTCTGTGCAGCGTCCCGCCCCGGCCGGGCCGTGTCGCCCCCCTTGGGGGAGAGACCCACGCTCCCGTCCGCCGCCCGCAGCGAACACGGCGGCGGCCGGACCCCTCGCTAGGTGCAGGACCGCAGGGCGTGCAGAGGCGCTACCTCCTCCACTCCGGGCCCCACTCGCCCATCAGGCTGCGGCCGCAGCTCATGCCGAACTTCCAGTTACCTGGCCCCATCCATCGTCCGAAGTGCGACGAACCGTCGGTACACCCCACATATGCGCGAGCCTCGCCCCAGAAGACCTGACAGTCGGCGGTCCAACCACGGGCATCTGTTTTCCAGTTGGTGCACTTGTAGGCCCTGGCAGCTTGGGCAGGGGAGGCTGTCATGACGTTGGTCCCGTCCGCGTGAGCAGCGCTGCTGAACCCGACGACGATAGTGGTGGCAGTACCCAAGGCCAGACCGATCCTGTTGATCTTAGAAAGCGATGTAGCGCGCTTCACCATCTACTCCTTCGTTTATGCCATGTGCCGGGAACGGCCTTCACCACTCCGACGAGACAACCCGCCCATTCGTGAGGTCACGTCCGGGTCGGGTGCAGTCGCTGCGCTCCCGCCCCCACCAGCACGCCGTGTGCGGCGTTCTGACGGCTTGTGACCCGCTACCGGCCCTGGTGCCGGTGTGGTGTTCCGGGGCCTCTGAGGGGGCGTGTAGTGGTTTCTCGGTGGGTGTCAGGAGGGGAGCGCGGGGCGCGGCCGGAATCCGGGCCCGAGGTCCGCGCGGCCACCGGCCGGTGATGCTCGGCGTTGGTGTTTCAGCGGTTCGGCGTTCCGCTTTCAGCGGCGGTGCCACGGTGCGTGGCGTGAGAGGGGGCGGGTGGGCTGAACCCGGGACGCCGAGTGGGCGCTGAAAGCGGGCGCCGAATCCCGGTGAAAACGGCAGGGTGAACGTGTAGCGGGCCCCAGGGATCCGAGGGAGGGCAGCGCCGCCCCCGGCTGCTCAACTCCGTTGGCCGGTACGCGGGTTCACCGCTTCGGCCGCACCGGAAGAGCGGTCCGGGCCCGGGGTGCATGTGCCTGCTCCTGAGACAAGCCAGCGGGGGTACAGTTTTGACGCACACTCAGGGCCCCGCCCGGGGCGGCCCGCTCCGGATCCTGTCCGGTCTGCGCCGGACCTATCCGCTCCACGCCGACCCCGGCCACCCCCACCCCGTAGCCAGCCACCCGCGAAGCGGGTCAACTCGGCTGCGAAGCAGGCGAGTTGCCAGCGCGGAGCGCTGGACACAACCGGCATCAGCCGGTTGGCGCCCGGGGCGCGAAGCGGCCCTGGGCACGCAGGGCCACGGAGTGGACCGGCGTCCTTGATCGCGGAGCGATCAAGGGAAGAGCCGCGTAGCGGCTCCGCGTCGCGTCTGCGGAGCAGACCGCGCGC
>NZ_JBIAMU010000029.1:0-113769 GCF_042874215.1 Streptomyces sp. NPDC004111 | reverse complement strand
CTCCACCCCCGCGCGCCCCAACTCGCTCGACCCCCCGCTTCTTGTGGCCTGTTTGGCCCCCCCGCCCCCGCCCCCCCCCGGCCCGCGGGGGGGGGCCCCCCCCCCCCCCCCCCCCCCGCTTCCGTGCCACGCGCGCGTGGCGCTGTTCACCCGACGGCCGTCGAGCGCGCCCCTCCGACGTCAGCGGCCGTTGAACGCGTCCTTCAGGCGCGAGAACAGCCCCTGCTGACCGGGCTGGAACTGCCCCTGGGGGCGCTCCTCGCCGCGCAGTTTCGCGAGTTGGCGCAGCAGGTCCTCCTGCTGCTGGTCGAGCTTGGTGGGGGTGAGCACCTCGACGTGCACGATCAGGTCGCCCCGGCCGCCGCCGCGCAGATGCGTGACACCGCGCCCGTGCAGCGGCACCGACTGGCCCGACTGCGTACCGGGCCTGATGTCGATCTCCTCCACGCCGTCGAGCGTCTCCAGCGGCACCTTGGTGCCGAGCGCGCCCGCCGTCATCGGGATCGTCACCGTGCAGTGCAGATCGTCGCCGCGCCGCTGGAAGGTCGGGTGCGGCAGCTCGTGGATCTCCACGTACAGGTCACCGGCGGGGCCGCCGCCGGGGCCGACCTCGCCCTCGCCCGCGAGCTGGATCCGGGTGCCGTTGTCGACACCGGCCGGGATCTTCACGGTGAGCGTGCGACGCGACCGTACGCGGCCGTCACCGGCGCACTCCGGGCACGGCGTGGGCACGACCGTGCCGAAGCCCTGGCACTGCGGGCAGGGCCGCGAGGTCATGACCTGGCCGAGGAACGACCGGGTGACCTGCGAGACCTCACCGCGGCCGCGGCACATGTCGCAGGTCTGCGCAGAGGTGCCGGGGGCCGCGCCCTCGCCGCTGCACGTGGTGCAGACGACGGCGGTGTCGACCTGGATCTCCTTGGTCGTGCCGAAGGCCGCCTCGTTGAGGTCGATCTCCAGGCGGATCATGGCGTCCTGGCCCCGGCGGGTCCGCGAGCGCGGTCCGCGCTGCGAGGCCGTGCCGAAGAAGGCGTCCATGATGTCGGAGAAGTTTCCGAATCCGCCCTGGCCGAAGCCGCCGGCCCCGCCACCGCCGGAGGCGGACAGCGGGTCGCCGCCGAGGTCGTAGACCTGCTTCTTCTGCGGGTCCGACAACACCTCGTAGGCGGCGTTGATCTCCTTGAAGCGCTCCTGAGTCTTCGGGTCCGGATTCACGTCCGGGTGAAGCTCACGCGCAAGACGCCTGAACGCCTTCTTGATTTCGTCCTGGGAAGCGTCGCGGCGCACGCCGAGTACGGCGTAGTAGTCCGTGGCCACTTACGACTCCGCCAGGATCTGTCCGACGTAACGTGCCACTGCGCGTACCGCTCCCATCGTTCCGGGGTAGTCCATGCGGGTCGGTCCGACCACGCCTAGTTTGGCGACTGCCTCGTCGCCCGAACCGTAGCCGACTGCGACCACGGACGTAGAACTGAGTCCTTCATGGGCGTTCTCGTGCCCGATACGTACGGTCATACCGGACTCGGTCGCCTCGCCGAGCAGCTTCAGCAGAACCACCTGCTCCTCCAGCGCCTCCAGAACGGGCCGGATGGTGAGCGGGAAGTCGTGGCCGAAGCGGGTGAGATTGGCGGTGCCGCCGATCATCAGCCGTTCCTCGGTCTCCTCCACGAGTGTCTCCAGAAGAGTCGCGAGAACCGTCGAAACGGTTCCCCTGTCCTCCGGTTCGAACGACTCGGGAAGTTCCTGCACCAACTGCGGTACGTCCGCGAAACGGCGGCCCACGACCCGGCTGTTGAGCCGCGCCCGCAGGTCCGCCAGGGACGTCTCGCCGAACGGCGCCGGGCAGTCGATCATCCGCTGCTCGACCCGTCCGGTGTCGGTGATCAGCACCAGCATCAGCCGCGCGGGGGCAAGTGAGAGCAATTCCACGTGCCGCACCGTCGAGCGCGTCAGCGACGGGTACTGGACGACGGCCACCTGCCGGGTCAGCTGCGCGAGCAGCCGCACCGTACGGGCGACGACGTCGTCGAGGTCCACGGAGGCGTCCAGGAAGTTCTGGATGGCCCGCCGCTCCGGCGTGGACAGCGGCTTGACGCCGGCCAGCCGGTCGACGAACAGCCGGTAGCCCTTGTCGGTGGGAATGCGCCCGGCACTGGTGTGCGGCTGGGCGATGAAGCCCTCGTCCTCCAGGGCGGCCATGTCGTTGCGGACGGTGGCCGGGGAGACACCGAGCTGGTGGCGCTCGGTGAGGGCCTTGGAGCCGACGGGCTCCTCCGTGCCGACATAGTCCTGGACGATGGCGCGCAGCACTTCAAGTCTGCGTTCACTGAGCATCGCGCACACCTCCAAGCCGTGTTGTTCCCTGGTGCAGGTCGCTCATGGACGGCATGTTCCCCGCCACCCTGCCTGGCACTCCCCCTGTACGAGTGCCAGCGATTCCCCGGGCCAGTGTACGGCGGCGGGGTGCCACCCGAACAAGGGCGGCTGCTCACGCTAGCGTCACGGTATGGACTTGCGATGGGAAGAGCTGGGCGCCGAAGCAGGCTGGGAACATCTCGCGCCGGGCGTCGCGAGGCGCCGGCTGCCGGGCTGGGACGCCACGGTGGGCCTGGTGGCGGGCGCCTGCGGGGCACTGCTCTTCGACACCGGTTCCACCCTGCGCGAGGGCGCCTCGGTCCGCCGGGAGGCCGAGGTTCTGCTCGGCCGCAGAGTGACGCACATCGCGCTCAGCCACTCCCACTTCGACCATGTGCTGGGCACGGGCGTGTTCGCGGGCGTGGAGGTCTTCGCCGCGGTCGGCATGGACACGGCCCTCACCGCGCAGCGCGAGACGATCTCCACCTCGGCGGTGCGGCACGGAGTGGCGCCCGCGGCCGCCGTCGAGGCCGCCGACCTCCTCACCGCCCCGCACCACCTCGTCTCCGGCGAACGCACCCTCGACCTGGGCGGCGGCCGCACCGTGCTGCTCGCCAACCTGGGCCCGGCGCACAGCAGGCACGACCTGGTGGCCCTGGTCCCGGGCCTCGGGGACACCCCCGAGGTGGTCTTCTGCGGCGACCTGGTGGAGGAGTCGGGCGACCCCCAGGCGGGCAGCGACGCCGTCACCGGACGCTGGCCCGAGTCCCTGGACCGGCTGCTCGCCCTGGGCGGCGAGAGCGCGCTGTACGTCCCCGGACACGGGGCCGCGGTGGACGCCGCCTTCGTACGCGCACAGCGCGACGCACTGGCCCACCGCTTCCGGGACTAGCCGCTTGCGGGACCGGCGCGTGCCGGGCCGGACCGGCCGCTCGTGGGGACCCGCCCCTGTAGCGTTTGGCGAATGCGCAGCTACAGCCCGGACTTCACCCCGCCGTGGAAGAAGTCGACGCCGGTCCCGGAGGTTCCCGCCGATCCCGATCTGGTGGTCGAGGAGGTGTCCACGGGCTTCTGCGGCGCGGTGATCCGCACCGAGAAGACCGCCGAGGGCCCCACCGTCACCCTGGAGGACCGCTTCGGCAAGCACCGCGTGTTCCCCATGGCCCCCGCCGGTTTCCTGCACGAGGGCAGGCCGGTCACCCTGGTGCGCCCGTCGGCCGCCGCGGGACCGGCCCGCCCCACCCGTACCGCCTCCGGCTCCGTCGCGGTCGCGCACGCGCGCGCCCGCGTCGCCAGGGCGGGCCGCATCTACGTGGAGGGCCGCCACGACGCCGAACTGGTGGAGCGCGTCTGGGGCGACGACCTGCGCGTCGAGGGCGTCGTCGTGGAGTACCTGGAGGGTGTCGACGACCTTCCGGCGATCGTCGCCGAGTTCGGTCCGAGCCCGGACGCCCGGCTCGGCGTCCTGGTCGACCACCTGGTGCCCGGCTCCAAGGAGTCCCGCATCGCCGCCTCGGTGACCCACACGGACGTCCTGGTCGTCGGGCATCCGTACATCGACGTGTGGGAGGCCGTGAAGCCCTCCTCGGTGGGCATCGCGGGCTGGCCGGTGGTCCCGCGCGGCCAGGACTGGAAGACGGGCGTGTGCCGGTCGCTGGGCTGGCCGGAGAACACGGGCGCGGCCTGGCAGCACATCCTGGGCCGGGTCCGCTCGTACCGCGACCTCCAGCCGGAGCTGCTCGGCCGGGTCGAGGAGCTGATCGACTTCGTGACGGCACCGGCGGAGTAGCGCGCGGCGGGAACAAGGGCGGCCCTGTCGCCCGCCCGCCCGTCAGTCCACCAGGTCCCGCACCACCGCGTCCGCCAGCAGTCGCCCGCGCAGCGTCAGCACCGCACGGCCCTGCGCGTAAGGACCGTCCTCCAGGAGCCCGCTCCTTACCGCCTGCTCGGCGGCGGCAAGTCCGGCGGGCTTCAGCAGCGACAGTTCGCAGCCCTCGACCAGGCGCAGTTCCAGCAGGATCCGCTCGACCCGCCGGTCCTCCGCCGACAGCACCTCGCGGCCCGCGCCCGGGGAGCGCCCGTCGCCCAGGGCCTGCGCGTAGGCGCCGGGGTGCTTGACGTTCCACCAGCGCACCCCGCCCACGTGGCTGTGCGCGCCGGGGCCAGCCCCCCACCAGTCGGCGCCGCGCCAGTACAGCTCGTTGTGCAGGCAGCGGCCCGCCTCGGAGGTGGCCCAGTTGGACACCTCGTACCAGGAGAAACCGGCTGCCGACAGGGCTTCCTCGGTCATCAGGTAGCGGTCCGCGTGAACGTCGTCGTCGGTCATCGGGACCTCGCCGCGGCGGATCCGGCGGGCCAGCTGGGTGCCCTCCTCGACGATCAGCGCGTACGCGCTGACGTGGTCGGGGCCCGCCCCGATCGCCGCGTCCAGGGACGCCTGCCAGTCGGCGTCCGACTCCCCCGGCGTGCCGTAGATCAGGTCCAGGTTCACATGGTCGAACCCGGCGGCCCGCGCCTCCGCGACGCACTCCTCGGGGCGTCCCGGGGTGTGCGTGCGGTCCAGCACCTTCAGTACGTGCGGGCGGGCGCTCTGCATGCCGAAGGAGACCCGGTTGAAGCCGCCCTCGCGAAGCTCCGCCAGGTACGCCGGGTTCACCGACTCCGGATTGGCCTCGGTCGTCACCTCGCAGTCGTCCGCGAGGGAGAACTCCTCGCGGATCGCGGCCAGCATCGTGACGAGATCGGCGGCGGGCAGCAGCGTCGGCGTGCCCCCGCCGACGAACACGGTGCGCACCGGCCGCGGGTCGTCGCCCAGCACCTTGCGCGCGAGGCGCACCTCCTCCACGAGCGTCGCCGCGTAGTTGTCGCGGGAGGCGAGTACGCCGCCGGAGCCGCGCAGCTCGGTCGCCGTGTAGGTGTTGAAATCGCAGTAGCCGCAGCGGGTCGCGCAGTAGGGGACGTGCAGATAGAACCCGAGGGGCCGCTCCCCCGCCCCCCGCAGCGCGTCGGGAGGCAGCGCCCCGTCCTCGGGCATGGGCTCACCGTCAGGCAGTACAGAAGGCATGCCCCCATTGTCCGCCCTCGCGCCGAAGGCTCCGCCCACCCCCTCGACCGGGCCGGGCCGGCCCCCGCCCGTCCCCGCCGGGCACCGCCCCCGTCGTGCCCCCGCCCGCTAGTCCGCGCGCAGCACCAGCAGCGCCAGGTCGTCGTCCGGCGGGTCCGCGGCGAAGGCGTGCACCGCCCGGGTGATCCGCTCCGCCACACCCTGCGCCGACAGCCCCACGCATCCCGCCAGCGCCCTGGCGACCCCGTCCGCGTCGTCGAACATCGCCCGCCCGTTGCGCCGCTCGGTGACGCCGTCGGTGACGCTCAGCAGCGACTCCCCTGAGGCCAGGACGAACGTCTCGCTCTCGTACGCCGCGTCGTCCAGCACTCCCAGCAGCACCCCGGGCCGTCCCGCCACCCGTACGTCGCCGTCGGGCCGCAGCACCAGCGGCAGCGGGTGTCCGGCGCTGGAGACCGTGCAGCGCACCCCGCCGCCCTCGGACTGCGGCAGCGGCTCCAGCTCCCCGTACAGCATCGAAAGGAAACGTGCCTGCGGTCCCTCGGGCAGTTCCTGGCCGCCGGCCGCCGCGACCAGCCGCGCGGCGGCGTCCGCGGACTCCATCGCGTCGTCGAGCAGCAGCCGGTTGAGGCGGTCGAGCACCTCCGCGACCTGGTAGCCCTCGCGGGCGAGCAGCCGCAGCCACGGCCGTACGAGCCCGGTGACCACGGCGGCCTCGGGGCCGTTGCCCTGCACGTCGCCGAGGGCGAAGCACCAGCGCCCCTCGGACGCGTGGAAGATGTCGTAGAAGTCGCCGCCGGCCAGCCCCTCGCCGCGGGGCTGGTAGACGAGGGCGCTGGTCATGCCGGGGATCTTCGCGACGCGGCTGGGCAGCAGGGCCCGCTGGAGGACGCGCGAGATGTTGGCCTGCTGGGTGTAGCGGCGGGCGGCCCCGACGGCCAGGGCGACCCGGCGCACGAAGTCCTCGATCAGGCCGGTCACCTCGTCGGGGATCCGGGCGATCCCGGCCCGGCCCATCATGAGGATGCCGACCCGGCTCCCGCCCACCACCATCCGGCAGGCGAGCACCGCGCCGGCGGGGCCGAAGCTCTCCCCGGCGCTCGGCCAGGGCAGCGGTACGGGGCCGCCGCGGGCGGGTTCCGGCAGCCGGGGCGGCTCCTTCTCCAGCCTGGCGCGCAGTTCCTCCATGCACGCCTCGCGCGCGTGCCAGACGCGGGCGAGCCGTGGTTCCGCCGCCGGACCACCGCCCTCCGGGTCGAGCCACACGGCGCACCAGTCGGCCAGCCGGGGCACCAGCAGCTGTGCCGCCAGCGCGACCACCATGTCCTGGTCGAACTGTCCGGCGAGCAGGTCGGACGCCTCGGCGAGGAACGACAGGGCGCCCCGGTTGATCCAGTCGGGGTCCTCGTCGCGGACCTGCCGCCGGGGCAGCGGGGCGAGGATCTCGGCGGTGCGCAGGCCGCGCTGGAGGGCCCGCTCGGAGGGCCGGACGACATGACCGGGGTCCGCCGGGTCCGTCGGGGCGCTGTTGTACCGCCAGTTGTCGAGGGTGAGCGCGGCCCAGACGGTCTTGAGGCCGGTGCGGTAGGTGACGCCCCAGCTCTCGGCGAGTCCGGCGACCAGGTGGAGGCCGCGGCCGTACTCCGGGGAGCCGCTTCTCTCGCGGCGCTGCGGCTGGTTGTGCACCACCCGGGAGGGGTGGTGGTCGGAGACCTCGACGACGAGGACGGTGCCGCCGCCCTGCGGGTCGGCCCTCTCCATCCGGCACAGCAGCTCGACGGTGGTGCCGGCGTGCACGACCGCGTTGGTGACGAGTTCGTTCACGACGAGGGCGGCGTCGTCGGCGAGCCGGCCGGCGATGCCCTCGTCGTCGGGCAGCAGGGACGTGCCCGACCAGTCCGCGACGGCGGCCCGGACGAACTTGCGCGCGGCGGAGGGGGCAAGCGGGTTTCCCGGCAGGCTGGTGCGGGCCTCGGACTGGATCTCGTACCTCCCAACCTGCGGGGCGTTCTCGCGGGCGCCTTCGTCCCGCTGTGTCGGAATGAGTGTCACGGTGCGGCTCCTGATCAGTTGTCGCAATGCGCCGCTTACGACAACCACAGGGTGACAGACTGAGCCTGCCCATAAGCACCGAGTCACCGAAGTGGGCCGCAAATGAACGAAGACCGAGCCATTCCACGTCCCGGCACGCGCGCCCACATCCGTACCGGTGGCGCACGCCCGGCAGAGCCTCCCGCGGACGACGGCCACCCCGGCGACGGCTGGGTGCACGCCTCCGAACTGCGCCCCCTCCTCGCCGCGATGACCTCGCTGCGCGACGGCGACTTCCGGGTGCGGCTGCCGGAGACGCACGCCGGTCCCTCCGGTGAGCTGACCGCCGTCTTCAACCAGATCGCCGACCGCAAGGAGCACTTCGCGGGCGAACTGGCCCGGGTGCGGAGGGAAGTGGTACGGCACGGCAGGCTCGACGAGCGGCTGACGGCCAGCCCCGGCCAGGGCGGCTGGGCCTCCAACATCAACAGTACGAACGCGCTCCTCGACGCCCTGGTGGTGCCTGCCGCCAACGCCACGCGGGTGCTGGACGCGGTCGCGGGCGGCGATCTGACCCAGCGGGTCGATCTGCACGACGGCAAAAGGCAGTTGCACGGCGATCTGCGGCGGCTGGGCCGGGCCGTCAACAAGATGGTCGACCAGCTCTCGCTGTTCACGGGCGAGGTGACCCGGGTGGCCCGCGAGGTCGGTACCGAGGGGCGGCTCGGCGGGCGCGCCAAGGTGCAGGGTCTGTCGGGGAGTTGGCGGGACGTGACGGAGGCCGTCAACACGATGGCGTCCCGGCTGACCGCCCAGGTCCGCGACATCGCGGCGGTGACGACGGCGGTGGCCCGTGGCGACCTGACCCGTACGGTCACGGTGGAGGCGACCGGTGAGCTGCTCGAACTGAAGCTGACCGTGAACACGATGGTCGACCAGCTCTCCGCCTTCGCCGACGAGGTCACCCGCGTCGCCCGCGAGGTCGGCACGGTCGGTCAGCTGGGCGGCCGCGCCCAGGTGCGCGGGGTCAGCGGGGTGTGGAAGGACCTCACCGACAACGTCAACTTCATGGCGTCCAACCTGACCTCCCAGGTCCGCAACATCGCCCAGGTCACCACCGCCGTCGCCAACGGCGACCTGTCGCAGAAGATCACCGTGGACGCGCAGGGCGAGATCCTGGAGCTGAAGTCGACGATCAACACGATGGTCGACCAGCTCTCCGCCTTCGCCGACGAGGTCACCCGCGTCGCCCGCGAGGTCGGCACCGAGGGAAACCTCGGCGGACGCGCCCAGGTGCGTGGCGTTTCCGGTGTCTGGAAGGACCTCACCGAGAACGTCAACTTCATGGCGGACAACCTGACCTCCCAGGTGCGCAACATCGCGCTCGTCTCCACGGCCGTCGCCCAGGGCGACCTCGGCAAGAAGATCACCGTCGAGGCGAAGGGCGAGATCCTCGAACTCAAGTCGACGATCAACACGATGGTCGACCAGCTCTCCGCCTTCGCCGACGAGGTCACCCGCGTCGCCCGCGAGGTCGGCACCGAGGGAAACCTCGGCGGCCAGGCGCAGGTGCGCGGGGTCAGCGGAGTGTGGAAGGACCTCACCGACAACGTCAACTTCATGGCGTCCAACCTGACCTCCCAGGTCCGCAACATCGCCCAGGTCACCACCGCCGTCGCCAACGGCGACCTCTCCAAGAAGATCACCGTCGACGCCCGCGGGGAGATCCTGGAGCTGAAGGACACCGTCAACACGATGGTGGAACAGTTGCGGGCCTTCGCCGACGAGGTCACCCGGGTCGCCCGCGAGGTCGGCACCGACGGCCGGCTCGGCGGCCGTGCCCAGGTCCTCGGTGTGTCGGGGGTCTGGAAGGACCTCACCGACAACGTCAATTACATGGCCGACAACCTGACCTCCCAGGTGCGCAACATCGCCCAGGTCGCCACCGCCGTGGCCCAGGGCGACCTCTCCAAGAAGATCGACGTCGACGCGCGCGGCGAGATCCTGGAGCTGAAGACCACCATCAACACGATGGTCGACACGCTGTCCTCGTTCTCCTCCGAGGTCACCCGGGTCGCCCGGGAGGTCGGTTCCGAGGGCCAGCTGGGCGGCCAGGCGCGCGTCGAGGGCGTGTACGGCACGTGGAAGCGCCTGACCACCAACGTCAACGAACTCGCCCTGAACCTCACCACCCAGGTCCGCGCCATCGCCGAGGTGGCCTCCGCCGTCGCCCAGGGCGACATGTCCCGCTCGATCACCGTCGAGACCCGCGGCGAGGTCTCCGAGCTGAAGGACAACATCAACCTGATGGTGTCCAACCTCCGCGAGACCACCCGCGCCAAGGACTGGCTGGAGTCCAACCTGGCGCGCCTGGCGGGCCTGATGCAGGGCCACCGCGACCTGATGGAGGTCGCCGACCTGATCCTGCGCGAACTGACCCCGCTGGTGAACGCCCAGTTCGGCGCGTTCTTCCTGGCCGACCCCGACACCGACGGCACCCCCTCGCACACCACCAACGCGACGATGCCCCAGCGCGGTCTCGCCTTCATCGCCGGCTACGGCTCCGCGCAGGGCGCCACCGTCGACACCCACGGCATGCCGGGCCACGGTCTGGTCCGCCAGGCCGCCCTGGAGAAGAAGCGGATCCTGGTCGAGGAGGCGCCGCCGGACTACATCAAGATCAACTCGGGTCTCGGCGAGGCCGCCCCGGCGAGTGTCGTCATCATCCCGATCCTCTTCGAGGACAAACTGCTCGGAGTAATCGAACTGGCGTCGTTCTCCCGCTTCTCCGACGTGCATCTGGCCTTCTTCGACCAGTTCGTGAACACCATCGGCGTCGCCATCAACACCATCATCGCCAACTCCCGTACGGAGTCGCTGCTGAGCGAGTCGCAGCGGCTCGCCGTCCAGCTCCAGGACCGGTCCAACGAACTCCAGCGCCAGCAGGCCGAACTCCAGCGTTCCAACGCCGAACTGGAGGAGAAGGCGGCGCTGCTCGCCACGTCCTCGCAGTACAAGTCGGAGTTCCTGGCGAACATGTCGCACGAGCTGCGCACCCCGCTCAACTCCCTCCTCATCCTGGCGCGCCTCCTCTCCGACAACCCGGACGGCCATCTCTCCGACCAGGAGGTCCAGTTCGCGACGACCATCCACCGCTCCGGCTCGGACCTGCTCCAGCTGATCAACGACATCCTCGACCTGTCCAAGATCGAGGCGGGCCGGATGGACGTACGCCCCAAGAAGCTGCCGCTCATCAAACTGCTCGACTACGTCCACGCCACGTTCCGGCCGGTCACCCTCGACCGCGGGCTCGCCTTCGAGGTGGCCGTCGGCGAGAACGTGCCGCGCGAGATGTTCTCCGACGAACAGCGCCTCCAGCAGATCCTGCGCAACCTGCTGTCCAACGCCATCAAGTTCACCTCCACCGGCCGTGTCGAGCTGCACGTCAGCTGGATCTCCGACCCGGAGAGCACCCTCCTCAAGGGCACCCACGACGTGATCGCCTTCGCCGTGTCCGACACCGGCATCGGCATCGCCCCGGAGAAGCTCCCGGTCATCTTCGAGGCGTTCCAGCAGGCCGACGGCACCACCAACCGCAAGTACGGAGGCACCGGTCTCGGCCTGTCCATCAGCCGGGAGATCGCCGGCCTGCTGGGCGGGCGGATCGTGGCGGAGAGCGAGCCGGGACACGGCTCGACGTTCACGCTGTACGTGCCGGTGCGCTACCCCGGGCACATCGAGACCGAGCAACTCGCCCAGCAGCAGCCGGCGCCGCGCCCCGTGGCGATGACACCGTCCGAGCGGCTGTCCGCCAACCATGTGACCCTGCCCGACCAGGACGACGACTGGCCCACCACGACCAAGCTGGAGGAGTGGAGGTCCGGCCGGGCCGGCGCGGTGCTCCCCGGCCGCCGCGTCCTGATCGTCGACGACGACATCCGCAACGTGTTCGCCCTCACCCATGTGCTGGGCCGGGTCGGCATGCCCGTGCTGTACGCGGAGAACGGCCGCGAGGGCATCGAGATGCTGGAGCGCCATCCCGATGTCGAGCTGGTCCTGATGGACATCATGATGCCGGAGATGGACGGTTACGAGACCATCGAGGCGATCCGCAAGACACCCCGCTGGACCGACCTGCCGATCGTCGCCCTGACCGCGAAGGCCATGCCGGGCGACCGGGAGAAGTCCATCGCGCAGGGCGCCAACGAGTACGTGCCGAAGCCGGTGGACGTCGACCGGCTGCTCTCGGTCGTCTGTTCCGTACTGGACCCGGAGGGGGAACCGCTGGCAGCGGCAGAACCGGACGGATCGACTTGCGCGTCGAAGGTCTTTGTAATCCCGGCAGTTCCAGGAGTTGTGGACGATGACCACTGAGGCACCGCGAACAGCGCACAACGACCACGCCAGCATCCTGCTCGTGGACGACATGGAAGACAACCTCATCGCCCTGGAGGCGGTGCTCGGCGCCCTCAACGAGCCCCTGGTGCGGGCCCGCTCGGGCGAGGAGGCCATGAAGGCACTGCTGCGCCAGAACTTCGCGGTGGTCCTGCTGGACGTACGGATGCCCGGCATGGACGGCTTCGAGACCGCGTCGAACATCAAGCGTCTTGATCAGACCAAGGACATTCCGATCATTTTCCTGACCGGCACGGAAGGCGATTCCGGCTACGCCTTCCGGGGCTACGCGACGGGCGCCGCCGACTTCCTGACAAAGCCCTTCGACCCGTGGGTACTGCGCGCCAAGGTCAATGTCTTCCTCGAACTCCACCGCAAGAACCGGCTGCTTGAGCGGATGCTCAATCAGGAACGGCAGCAGTACGGGCTGCTCGCCGCACAACTGGCGGAGATAGAGGAACAGGTCGTCCGGGACGATCCCGACGGGGGATCGCCGCTGCGGGAGCGGGTGGCCCGTATGCGCGAGACCCTGACGGAGATGCGCCGCGGCCACTCGTGACGAGGGCCGCGGCGCACCGCCGTGCGCCACGGCGGGTACCGCGAGCGACGCGGTGCCGTGAGGTGGTGCCGCGCGACGGTGCCGCGGGTCAGGCCTCCCGGCTTCCCGCGTACATCTCGTCGATCAGGTGCTTGTACTCGCGCTCGACGACCGGCCGCTTCAGCTTGAGGCTGGGCGTCAGTTCACCGTTCTCGACGTCGAGGTCGCGGGGCAGCAGGCGGAACTTCTTGATGGTCTGCCAGCGCTGCAGCCCCTCGTTGAGTTCCTTCACATAGCCCTCCACCAGGGCCTGCGTCTGCGGGGCCGCCATCACTTCGGCGTACGTCTTCGCGGCGAGGCCCTGTTCCTGCGCCCAGCCCATGATCGTCGGCTCGTCGAGCGAGATCAGCGCCGTACAGAAGTTGCGGTCGCCGCCGTGCACCAGGATGTTCGAGACGTAGGGGCAGACCGCCTTGAACTGGCCCTCCACCTCGGCGGGCGAGATGTACTTGCCGCCCGACGTCTTGATGAGGTCCTTCTTGCGGTCGGTGATCCGCAGGTAGCCGTCCGGGGACAGTTCTCCGATGTCACCGGTGTGGAACCAGCCGTCGGACTCCAGCACTTCCGCCGTCTTCTCCGGCAGCCCGTGGTAGCCCTGCATGATGCCGGGGCCGCGCAGCAGGATCTCGCCGTCCTCGGCGATCCGCACCTCGGTGCCGGGGAGCGGCTTGCCGACGGTGCCGGTGCGGTAGGCCTCGCCCGGGTTGACGAAGCTGGCGGCGGAGGACTCGGTGAGCCCGTAGCCCTCCAGGATGTGGATTCCGGCGCCGGAGAAGAAGTAGCCGATGTCCGGGGCCAGTGCCGCCGAACCCGACACACAGGCCCGCAGCCGCCCGCCGAACGCCTCGCGGATCTTGGCGAAGACCAGGGTGTCGGCGACCTTGTGCTTGGCGTTCAGAGCGAAGGGCGCGGTGGCCTGCCCGGTGCGCCGGAAGTTGTCCTGGGTGACCTTCGCGTACTCGCGTCCGACGCCGGCCGCCCACTGGAAGATCTTGTACTTGGCGCCGCCGCCGGCCCGTGCCTTGGCGGCGACCCCGTTGTAGACCTTCTCGAAGATGCGCGGCACGGCGGCCATGTACGTCGGCTGCACGACCGGCAGATTCTCGATGATCTTGTCGATGCGGCCGTCGACGGCGGTGACGTGCCCGACCTCGATCTGTCCGGAGGTGAGAACCTTGCCGAAGACGTGCGCCAGCGGCAGCCACAGGTACTGCAGGTCGTCCTTGGTGATCAGCCCGGTCGCGACGGTCGCCTTCGCCATGTACGACCAGCAGTCGTGCGGCAGCCGTACGCCCTTGGGGCGGCCGGTGGTGCCGGAGGTGTAGATGAGGGTGGCGAGCTGGTCGGAGGTGATGGCCCCGACGCGCTCCTTGACCGCCTCCGGGTTCTTCTCCAGGTAGGCGGCACCGCGCGCCTCCAGGTCGGCGAGGCTGAGCACCCAGCCCTCCGGGTCGCCCTCGGCCGCCACCGCGTCCTCGGCGTTCACCACGACGACATGGGCGAGGTGCGGCAGGTCGGCACGCCGCTCACGGGCCTTGGCGAGCTGCGCGGCGTCCTCGGCGATCAGTACCCGGCTCTCGGAGTCCGCGAGGATGTAGGCGCTCTCCTCGGCGTTCGTCGAGGGGTAGATCGTGGTCGTGGCCGCGCCCGCGCACATCACACCGAGGTCGACGAGGATCCACTCGACCCGCGTGTTGGAAGCCAGGGCCACCCGCTGCTCGGGCTGCACCCCCAGATCCAGGAGGCCGGCGGCGACCGCGTACACCCGCTTCGCGGCCTGGCCCCAGCTCAGCGAGCGCCATTCGTCGGGGCCGGTGCCGCCGGCCGGCGGCACCGGGTAGCGGTAGGCCTCTCCGTCCGGCGTGGCAGCCACGCGCTCAATGAAGAGGGCCGCGACGGACGGCGGCCGGTTCTCGATCAAGGTCTGTGTGTCGCTCACGACGTCCTCCGGGCCCGCGGCATTGCTGCGCGACTGGCTGGTATTTAACTGGCGAGTAACAAACGATCAGTGATCAGACTAGAGCGCCCGCGCCTGGTACGTAAGAGTCCGAGGACTTCCTTTTGTGCGCGCGCCGTGCGACCCGTGCGCGCGCCGGGGGGCGCCCCGACACGACGGCGGGCCCGCCGCACCGAAGTGCGACGGGCCCGCCGGACGGCCGGACACCGTGACGGTGTGCGGCCGCTGTACTACTTCTTCGACTTGCCGCCGGAGTCGTCGCTGGAGAGAACCGCGATGAAGGCTTCCTGCGGCACCTCGACGCTGCCGACCATCTTCATGCGCTTCTTTCCCTCCTTCTGCTTCTCCAGGAGCTTGCGCTTGCGGGAGATGTCGCCGCCGTAGCACTTGGCGAGGACGTCCTTGCGGATGGCGCGGATCGTCTCGCGGGCGATGACCCGGGAGCCGATGGCGGCCTGGATGGGCACCTCGAAGGCCTGCCGCGGGATGAGCTCGCGCAGCTTGGCGACGAGCCGCACGCCGTACGCGTAGGCGGCGTCCTTGTGCGTGACGGCGGAGAAGGCGTCGACCTTGTCGCCGTGCAGCAGGATGTCGACCTTGACGAGGGAGGCGGACTGCTCGCCGGTGGGCTCGTAGTCGAGGGAGGCGTAACCGCGGGTCTTGGACTTCAGCTGGTCGAAGAAGTCGAAGACGATCTCCGCGAGCGGCAGCGTGTAGCGGATCTCGACGCGGTCCTCGGAGAGGTAGTCCATGCCGATGAGCGTGCCGCGGCGGGTCTGGCAGAGCTCCATGATGGCGCCGATGAACTCGCTGGGGGCGAGGATCGTGGCCCGTACGACCGGCTCGAAGACGTCCGAGATCTTGCCCTCGGGGAATTCGCTCGGGTTGGTCACCGTGTGCTCGGTGCGGTCCTCCATGACCACGCGGTACACCACGTTGGGCGCGGTCGCGATGAGGTCGAGGCCGAACTCGCGCTCCAGCCGCTCGCGGATCACGTCGAGGTGCAGCAGGCCGAGGAAGCCGACGCGGAAACCGAAGCCGAGGGCCGCGGAGGTCTCCGGCTCGTACACCAGGGCGGCGTCGTTGAGCTGGAGCTTGTCGAGCGCCTCGCGCAGGTCCGGGTACTCGGAGCCGTCGAGCGGGTACAGGCCGGAGAAGACCATCGGCTTCGGGTCCTTGTAGCCGCCGAGCGGCTCCGTGGCGCCCTTGCTGAGGGAGGTGATCGTGTCACCGACCTTGGACTGCCGGACGTCCTTCACACCGGTGATGAGGTAGCCGACCTCGCCGACGCCGAGACCGTCGGACGGCGTCATCTCGGGCGAGGAGACACCGATCTCCAGCAGCTCGTGGGTGGCGCCGGTGGACATCATCCGGATGCGCTCGCGCTTGTTGAGCTGGCCGTCGACGACACGGACGTAGGTGACGACACCGCGGTAGGAGTCGTAGACCGAGTCGAAGATCATCGCGCGGGCGGGGGCGTCCTTGACGCCGACCGGGGCCGGTACGTCCCGGACCACCCGGTCGAGCAGCGCGTCGACGCCGACACCGGTCTTGGCGGAGACCTTCAGCACGTCCTCCGGCTGGCAGCCGATGAGGTTGGCGAGTTCCTCGGAGAACTTCTCCGGCTGGGCGGCCGGGAGGTCGATCTTGTTCAGGACGGGGACGATCGTGAGGTCGTTCTCCATCGCCAGGTACAGGTTGGCGAGGGTCTGCGCCTCGATGCCCTGTGCGGCGTCGACCAGCAGGATCGTGCCCTCGCAGGCGGCCAGCGAGCGGGAGACCTCGTAGGTGAAGTCCACGTGGCCGGGGGTGTCGATCATGTTGAGGACGTGCGTCGTCCCCTTCATGTCGCCCTCGGTGGGCGCCCAGGGCAGCCGCACCGCCTGGGACTTGATCGTGATGCCGCGCTCGCGCTCGATGTCCATGCGGTCGAGGTACTGGGCACGCATCTGACGCTGGTCGACCACGCCGGTCAGCTGGAGCATCCGGTCGGCCAGCGTCGACTTGCCGTGGTCGATGTGCGCGATGATGCAGAAGTTGCGGAGCAGTGCCGGGTCGGTACGGCTCGGCTCGGGCACGTGGAGAGGAGTCGCGGGCACGCAGGGTCCTGATTCTTGAGAAGACGGCACTCTGTTGCGTCACGGCGGTGTGCGTCGTGCGCGCGCGTGCGTCGTTCTCGTCTCGGTCCGGAAGTTGTGAAGTCTTCCCATGGTCCCACGGCCGGGGCCCTGAGGCCGGTTTGGGCCGGTCGGAGGACGGCTGGTAGCCTGGGCAGCTGTGTCTGGTGACCTTCGCGGGTCGCGGGACGCACATCGAGATCCAAATCGAACCTGTAAAGGCTCTTTCAGTGGCGAACATCAAGTCCCAGGTCAAGCGGAACAAGACGAACGAGAAGGCGCGCCTGCGCAACAAGGCCGTCAAGTCCTCGGTGAAGACCGCGGTGCGCAAGGCCCGCGAGGCCGTCGTCGCCGGCGACGTCGAGAAGGCCACCCAGGCCGTTCGCGACGCCTCCCGCGCGCTCGACAAGGCCGCGAGCAAGGGTGTCATCCACAAGAACGCCGCCGCCAACAAGAAGTCGGCGCTGGCTGCCAAGGTCGCCACCCTTCAGGGCTGAGCCCTCGCCTCGCGGGGCTGAGCAATCACCCCTGAGGTACCTGTAGTGATTCGTCGGCGTCAGGGCCCAGCGGACCCTCTCTACCGCTCCTGACCCGGCACCCCCGCCGCGCGCCGAACGCGTTCGCCACGCGGGCGCGGCGGAAACCAGCTCGAACCGGAACCCCGGCTCCGTCCTTCCCCAGGACGGAGCCGGGGTTCCGGCGTTTCCGGGGGCGCGGCTTCGGCGCAGCGTTTCCGGGGGGGGGGGGAGGTTCTGGCGCCGGCGTCCTCAGGAGCGGCGTACGGGGCCCATGCCTTCCGCTAGCGCGTGCTGCGAGTCCTGGCCGCCCGCGCGACCGTGACCACGGCCTTCTCCAGGGCGTACTCGGGGTCGTCCCCGCCGCCCTTGACGCCCGCGTCGGCCTCGGCGACCGCCCGCAGGGCGAGAGCGACGCTGTCTGCCGACCAGCCGCGCATCTGCTGGCGGACCCGGTCGATCTTCCAGGGGGGCATCCCGAGGTCCCTGGCCAGGTCGCCGGGCCGGGCGCCGCGCGGGGCGGACGCCAGCTTGCCGATGGCCCGTACAGCCTGGGCGAGCGCGCTGGTGATCAGCACCGGCGCCACCCCCGTCGACAGCGACCACCGCAGCGCTTCGAGTGCCTCGGCGGCCCGTCCCTCGACGGCACGGTCGGCGACGGTGAAGCTGGAGGCCTCCGCGCGGCCCGTGTAGTACCGGCCGACGACCTCCTCGTCGATGGTGCCCTCGACGTCCGCGACCAGCTGCGAGACGGCGCTGGCCAGCTCGCGCAGGTCGCTGCCGATGGCGTCGACCAGCGCCTGGCTCGCCTCGGGCGTGGCGGAGCGGCCCAGCGCCCGGAATTCCGACCGTACGAACGTCAGTCGCTCCGCGGGCTTGGTGGTCTTGGGGCAGGGAACCTCGCGGGCCCCGGCCTTGCGGGCGGCGTCCAGGAGGCCCTTGCCCTTGGCGCCGCCCGCGTGCAGCAGCACGAGGGTGATCTCCTCGGCGGGAGCGCCCAGGTACGCCTTGACGTCCTTGATCGTGTCGGCGGAGAGGTCCTGTGCGTTGCGCACGACGACCACCTTGCGCTCGGCGAAGAGCGAGGGGCTGGTCAGCTCGGCGAGCGTGCCGGGTTCCAGTTTGTCGGGCGTGAGGTCGCGTACGTCGGTGTCGGCGTCCACGGCGCGGGCCGCCGCCACGACCTGCTGCACGGCACGGTCGAGGAGGAGGTCCTCCTGGCCCACCGCGAGGGTGACGGGGGCGAGCGGATCGTCGGTCGAATTCTTCCTGGTGGCCATCGCGGTCAAGCATCCCACGGGCCACTGACAGTGCTCCCGCGCTGGCCGTCGTGCCGGAGAATGTACGGGTGAGCGAGGTACGAGGCGCCCAGGTGCGCCATGTGTTGGTACTGCCGGACCGGGACGCCGCCGAGGAGGTGGCGCAGGAGCTGGGCGACGCTTTCGGCCTGGCCGAGGAGCCGCAGCTCGTACGGGACGCGCTGGCGGGCGAGGACGACGCCGAGGACGCCCAGTGGCTGGTGGTCGTCGAGGACCCCGAGGGGCGCCTCGACGCCGCGGCGCTGGACGGGCTGGCGGCGGAGTACGAGGGGTGGCTGGAAGCGCCCTAGCCGCCCGCGGGAGTCGCGCGGGGGCCGTGCGGCCCCAGGAGTCGCGTGCAAGCCGGCGCGGGCCGAAGGGTCCGTGTGGGGCCGCAGGGGTCGCGAGCGCCGCTTCCCCGCCCTCCCCCGGGCTACTCCTCCCCGCTCGGACCGCCGTTTCGGCGACCCGGGCCGCGCCCAGGAGCCCCGGGCACCTTAGGTGCCCGGGGCTCCTAAATGATCCGGTGAAGCCGTCAGGAGGCCGGGGCTTCCGACGCCTTGGGAACGATCTGGATGTCCAGTTCGACCGCGATGCTGGAGCCGACGGCGGCGATGCCGTGCCCGAGCATGGTCTGCCAGGTGAGGGTGAAGTCCTCGCGGTGGAGTTCGGCGGTGGAGTGGACGGCCGCGCGGGTCTCGCCCTGGATGCCGTTGCCCATGCCGAGGTACTGGCTGTCCAGCGTGACGGTACGGCTCACGCCGTGCAGGGTGAGCGCGCCGGTGACGGCCCAGCGGCTGCCGCCCCGGTGCACGAAGCGGTCGCTGTAGAACTCCATCGTCGGGTAGTTCGCGACGTCGAAGAAGTCCTTGCCGCGCAGGTGGTCGTCGCGCATCTTGACGTTGGTGTCGATGGAGTTGGCGTCGATGATGACGTGCATCGCCGAGTTCTCCATGCGCTCACCGATCCGGACGGCGCCCGCGAAGCTGTTGAACCGGCCGCGGATGCGGGCCAGCCCGATGTGCCGCGCGGAGAAACTGATCTGCGAGTGCATCAGGTCGATCTCCCAGTCGCCGGGCTCGGGGAGCTGCGGCGGGGCGGCGACCTGGAGGGAGATGTCGCCGAGGCCGGAGTGGCCGCTCTCGGTGACGGTGGCGCTGCCGCGGTACGGAGTGAAGCCCTCGGCGGTGACGGCGATCCGATAGTCGCCCGCGGGGACGGCCGCGACGAGGGTCCCGTACGGGTCTGTCTCACCCCCGACCACCCTGCGGCCCGTGCCGTCGGTGACGACGAACTCGGCCTGTCGTACGGGCTCGTTGACCGGGTCGAGGACCCGGCAGCTGAGCACGCCCGCGGAGGACGGGACGGAGAGTCCGGCGAGTGGGTTGGCGTGGCTTCCGGTGGTCGGACGTCGGCCAAGCCAGCGGGAGATCATGAGGTGCGCACCCCCGTGCAAATGGTTGATACAGGGGCGCAGCGAGACACGACGAACCGCCGGAGCAGCGACCCTTTGACGAAAAAGCATTCGATCACCCATGGGGCGTTCGAGGCAAACGCGTCGCTCGGTGGTGAGATGGCACCGCCTGTCCCCAGAGGTCTGAATTGAGCATTCCGTTTCGCCGTATCCGCTGGCCACTGGCCCATTACCTGCAGTAATGCGAGGCTGGGTGCGAATTGCGGGGTCCCCCTGCGGTCGCTGACGGCCGAACCGCGCCGCCCCGCGCGGGGGCTTCCTCAGGACGGGTGTGCGGGCGTCCCGCCCTCGCGAAGACGGCTGGAATCAGCCCCCTCGTCTCCTCCCGTCAGCCGCCCAGAGGCACCGCCTCCAGCCCGTCCCCCGCGCCGGTCACCGCGACCGCGCCGTCCCTGTCCGTGCGCAGCACCACCGCTCCCAGGGAGTCGAGCGCGGCCAGGGCGACGGGCGAGGGATGGCCGTACGGGTTGTCACGGCCCACCGGCACCAGGGCCAGCCGGGGCGCGAGACGGCGGAGCAGCCCGGGGTCCTGGTGGGCCGAGCCGTGATGGGCGACCTTGAGGACATCGACCCGCGGGAGAGCGGGATGGGCCCGCAGCAGTCCCTGCTGCGCGGGTGGTTCGAGATCACCGGGCAGCAGGAGGGTCAGCACTCCGCCGGCCGCACCGGAACCGGGGGTGGTGCCCGCCGCGGGGCCCTGGATGCGTACGAGAAGGGTGGCACTCGCGTCGTTCGCCTCGCGGGGCACGGGCAGCGGGGGCGGCGGGGGCCACAGCACCTGCCAGTCGAGCGGGCCCGTCCGGCGCCGCTCGCCCGGCCGGACCGCGCCCACCGGTACCCCCGCCGCTGCCGCGACCCTGCGGACGAACGCCGCCTGCTCCCCGGGCTCCCGCAGCGTCGTGGTCTGGATCGCCCCGACCTCTCGGCCGCGCAGCACCCCGGGCAGCCCGGACACATGGTCGGCGTGGAAGTGGCTGAGCACGACCAGCGGCACCCGGGTCACGCCCAGCCGCCGCAGACACCGGTCGGCCAGTACGGGGTCGGGCCCCGCGTCCACCACCACGGCCGTACCCGGCTCCCCCGCCGCGAGCACCGTCGTGTCGCCCTGCCCCACGTCGCACAGCACGACCCTCCAGTCGGGCGGCGGCCATCCGGTGAGCAGTCCGGTGAGCGGCGGCGGACGCAGCACCGCCAGCAGCAGGAGCAGTACGCAGCCGAGACCCAGCCAGGGACGGTGCCGGGCCCGGCGAACCGCGAGCACCACGGCCAGGGTCACGGCGGCCAGCAGCAGCCCGCCCTGCCAGCCGCCCGGCCAGCCGATCTCGGCCCCGGGCAGTGCGGCCCCGGTCCTCGCGACCCCGGCGATCCACTCGGCGGGCCAGCCGGCCACCCGGGCCAGCAGTGCGGCGACGGGCATCGCCACCGGGGCCGCGGCCAGGGCGGCGAAGCCGAGGACGGTGGCCGGCGCCACGGCCAGTTCGGCGAGGAGGTTGCACGGGATCGCCACCAGGCTGACCCGGGCCGCCATCACCGCGACCACCGGCGCGCACACCGCCTGCGCCGCGCACGCCGCGGCCAGTACCTCCGCGAGCCGGGGCGGCACCCCGCGCCGCTGCAACCAGAGGCTCCAGACGGGCCCGAGGGTGAGCAGGGCCCCGGTCGCCAGCACCGACAGCAGGAACCCGTAGCTCCGGGCCAGCCAGGGGTCGTACAGCACGAGCAGCAGTACGGCGGCGGCCAGCGCGGGGATCAGGGACCTACGCCGTCCCGTGCCGATCGCGAGAAGTGTGATCAGTCCGCAGGCGGCGGCCCGCAGCACGCTGGGCTCCGGCCGGCACACGATGACGAAGGCGAGGGTGAGCGCTCCGCCGCACAGCGCGGTGGTGCGCAGGGAGATCCCTAGCCGGGGTGCCAGTCCGCGCCGCTCGGCCCGCAGCGCGAGTGCGGGCGGCCCGATGAGCAGGGCCAGCACGATCGTGAGGTTGCTCCCGGAAACGGCCGTCAGATGCACCAGGTCGGTCGCCGCGAACGCGTCGTACAGTTCCGGCTCCATCCGGGAGGTGTCGCCGACGACCAGCCCCGGCAGCAGTGCCCGCGCGTCGTGCGACAGCCCTTCGGTGGCTTCCCTCAGCCCGGCCCTGAGCCCACCGGCCTTCCGCTGTACGACGGTGGGCGGGCCGACGACCACCGGGGCCCCGTCGCCCGGTACGCGCAGCACGGCGGCGATCCGGCCGCCGTCCGACAACGGTGGCGCCAGCCGGGCCCCGTTCACCCGCAGCCGGGTCGAGGGCAGCAGCCGCAGCCACTTCGCGGTGGGCCCGCGCACAGGGGCGAAGAGCAGGGCCGGCGTCCGTACGACGGTGGCCGTTCCGTCGACGGTGGTGACCCGGGTGACCTCGACGTCCAGCACGACGGACCGGGGTGCCGCACTGTCGCCCCGTACCCGTGGCCGGGTCTGCCGCGGGTCGCCCGTGACGGTGACTTCGGCTCCCACCACGGCGTATCTGCGGGCCAGTTCGGGCACCGGACCGCGGTACAGGTCGGCGGAGTGCAGTGCGGCCGAGGCGGTGGCCGCCGAGGCGCAGAGCAGTGCGGTGAGCACGGCGGCGGCACGCCGGGGCGGCACACCACCGCCCCGCGCGGACCTGCGGGCCACCACGAGCCCCACCACCAGCGCCCCGGCCAGCAGAACGGCGAGCAGCGCGACCGCCGCCTCCACCACCCCGCCGACGGTCACCGCCGCCGCACCCCAGGCCGCCAGCGCCGGGGGCACCAGCCGAAGGTCGGAAGGCCCTTCCTGAAGAGGATCGGACGACCCCAGCCGACTCCTGGAACCGGCGTGAACGGCCGCACGGGAAAGGCACGTTGCGGAAGAAGTGGGCAGCGAATCGTCGGACGGGGCCTCCCCGGCGGGTGGTGTTCCGGCGGGAGGCGTGCCGCTTCGGGCGGGGGACACTCCGGCAGGAGGTGTGCCGCTTCCGGGGGACGGTGTTCCGGGAGGAGATGCGCCGCTTCCAGCGCACGGCGTTCGGGCCGGAGGTGTGCCTCTCCCGGCGGAGGATGCGCCCCCGCTCGCGGAGAGTTCCTCCGCAGGGGACGCCCCTCTTCCCACGGATGCGGATGCTGCGCTCCTTCCCGCCGACGGTGTTCTCGCCGGGGGCGGGCCCCCTGCCTCCCCGGCGAGCGGCACTGTCCGGAGTAGCGGCACCGCCCCGGCCCCGTCTCCAGCCCCTGCCTCTGCCCCTGCCTCGTCAGCAGCCCGGTCGACCCCAGTCGCTTCCCGACCGTCCCCCGCCGCATCCACTCCACCGGGCTCTGTCCCCGCCCCGGACAGTCCCTCTGCCCCTTCCCCCGCCCCGTTCACGGGCGTACTAGCTGCTGGAGATCCGTGAACCGGCGGTCGCCGAGAGTTCTATAGGTATCTAGCAAAGCGCAAAGGCCCCACCTCAGACATGAGGACGGCCCCGCCCGGTGGTGGAACACCGGACAGGGCCTAGGCCCGAACCCCTCTCAGACAGGGAGTCGAACCATGAGCATTACCGTACCCAACCCCGTCAAGCCGTCCGTCGATGAGCTGTGGGACGCCCCGCTTCCGGAGCTGTACGAGCGGCTGAACGTCGAGCTCGTCGAGTCGCCCATCGCCGACCCCAAGTTCTTCGGGGCGGTCATGGTCCGCCGGGAGGGCGGCATCATCCTGATGCTGGCCCCGGGGCTCACGGAGTTCGAGACCGACTGTTTCGCCCGCTCGCTTCTCTCCGACGCGGTCGGCGGCGTGCTGCCCCCGCTGTCCGGCTCGTTCGAGACCACGTCCCGCCCGCTCGGCAACGCTGACCCGGACATCGAGGAGGCGCTGCGCCGGGTCCGTGAGCGGGACGCCCGGTGAGCGCCCCGACGACCGTCACCGTGCAGACCGCGGACTGCGGCCCGGTGACGATCCCGGAGCCGTACTGGTGCACCGGCGCCCATGAGGCGGAGGCGTACCGGGTCGACATCGAGCACCAGGGCGAACAGCTGCGGGCGACGGTTCCGACCGCCTGCCACGGCGAGGTGACCGCCCTGTCGATGTCGCTCGTACAGCGCCCGTTCTCGACGACGGAGACGCGCGTCATGGCGGCCGTGCAGCTGGACGGCGAATGGCACGAGTTCGACGGCCCCGCCCTGTGGGCGCTGTCGCAGGCCCTGGTGCGGTTCGCGGTCAACGACATGCCGCAGCTGTCCGTGCGGGTCGACGAGCTGAACCGGGATGCCCGGTGAGCCCTTCCCTGGTGCGCCGGCCGACCGAGGACGCCGCTGTTGCGGCGGCGTCCCGGTCCCCCCGGCTGCACCTGCAGATGCCGGTCATCCTCGCGGAGCTGATCTCTGCGAACCGTGCGGGTGACCGGCACGGCGTGAACCTTCTCGCGCACCGTGCCGTGCGCGCTTCCCTGCCGGAGGTAGGCGAATGATTCTCAACACCGTGACGTGCCCGGCGTGGTGCGTCGAAGACCACGGCTACTACTTCCCCGAGGACGTGTTCCACCGGTCCGCGGCGGCGCGCCTGACGCCGGACGGGTCGCGCTCGGGCCGTTCCGGGCCGTGGCAGCTCGTCGCCCACGTCGTCGTCCCGGAGGTTGCGCAGGACGGCGAGCCGGGCCTGCTCGTCATCGACACGCAGGCCGGTGTGTGCGGCCCGTCGGTCGAGCTGGCTGCGGAGCAGGTAGACGAGTTCATCCGTCAGTCCAAGGCGTTCCTGGCCCGTGTGGAGCAGATGCGCGACCAGCTGGCCAGCATCAAGGAGGGCCGGTCATGAAGACGCCGCCGATGTTCTACCCGCAGGAAGACGGGAAGCTGACGGAGATCCCCGCCGAGCACGCCGCGGTCCTCGACCTGTACCGGGACCGGATGCCGCTGGTGCACGAGCCGCAGTTCTTCGGAGACCCGATCCAGCTGTACCCGCTCGTCATCGAGGAGCCGGAACCGCTCGGCACCCCGGAGCCGGGCGACTTGGAGACAGCGGCCCGCCGGGTCTGCGGCTACCTCGAAGCCAAGCGGCACGGCCGTGACCCTGCCGCGCCGGACTTCGAGCGTCTGGCCGTCGCCGCGGTCCGCGCCTATGTCCTCGACTCGGGCGTCTTCGGCGGCTCCATGGCCCACGAGGACGGCCCCCGCGCGGTCGAGCGGGCCATCACCCGCGAGACGGCGCGCGCCGGCCGGAGGCTGCACAAGGCCGTCGACCGTGCCGTGTCCGAAGAGACGGCGAACCTCGTCGAGAACTGGTGGGTGAAGTCATGACCGTTCAGACTGTCGAGATCGTTGCCCCGGAGGGCGACGAGTGCCACAAGGTGTGGGTCGTCGTCGACGGTGAGGTCCGCCTCGCCGACTCGCGTCCGCTGCCCGCCAAGCGGTTCGGCAATGGGCACTTCTGGATGTTCGACGGGGGCGCTTCCGACCTCGACGACCCGTACTCGTGCGGGCTGTGCGGCGAGGCCAAGTGGAAGTCGTACAAGGTGCCGTGCGCGAACGGGCGGACGCCGGAGGATCTGAACGCCGAGCGAGCCCAGTGGATCGCGGAGCACCTGTACGACGGTGAGCCCGTCTGGGAGGTCCGCAACGGATTCCGCCACCCGGTGAAGCCGGTGTTGGTGCGGCGGGTCCACTCCGGGGGTGCGCGTGAAGCGTGACGTCCTCGGGTGGCTTTCCCTTGGCGCTACGTTCGTGGTGACCGCCTCTGCCGAGTACCACCTGGCCCGCGCGTGCGGGTTCGGGGTGTACGTGGCGGGGGCGGTCCCCGCGGCGCTCGACATCTATGCGCTGCGGGCGCTGCGGGCCGGCCGGGACATGGCCGCGGTCGTCGTCTCCATGGCCGCGGTGAACGCGCTGAGCCACCTTGTCTCCGCCGGGGTCCTGCCGGTGTCCTGGCCGCTGATCGTCGTCGTGTCGTGCATCGCCCCCCTCGTGATGTGGCGGGTGCACGTACTCCGCAAGGGTGTCCACGGTGTGGAGAGTTCCGCCGCGGAGGGGGCGAACGGAGTGCGTACCCCTACCGACGAGGGTGAGCGGAACTCGGGTCCGGTCGTCGTCGAGCGGGCGGAACCGGCAGCGGAACTGCCGGAACCTGCGCCGGTTCCGCTGCCGGTCGACGTCCCGCCGGCGCCGGTCATCGACGAGGGGGAACCGCCCGCTCCGCCGGTGTTCTTCCCGCTGCCGGAACTGGTCGCTTCGTTCGCCGGAACCAGGGCCGACCAGCGAGAACCCGTCCCTGACGACGAGCCGGAACCGGAGGACGCCGTGCCGGAACCAGAGGCGGAACTGCCGGAACCAGAGGCGGAACCAGGGCAGGGTTCGGGCGACGTTCTGGAGCTGCCGCCAGGCGTCTCCGCCGAGCATGTGGTGACCGTGAAGACGTGGTTGGCGGTCGAGCCGGAACTGACCGGAACTGAGATCGGAACCAGGCTCGGAACCTCCGACAGCTACGGCCGCAGAGTCCGCCGGGCGGCCACCTCCGTACCCGCCGCCTGACCGGCGTCCCTGCCCGCCTCCTACCGGGCAGGGCCCGCACCCCGACAGACCTTCACTGTGAGGGTTCGTCGTTGCGCGGCCCCATCGCCCCGACCCGCGCCCGACTCCACCGGGCACGGTGCGGGGCGCCTTGCGGTTCGGCCGCGGCGGGTGGTCGGCAGGGTGGTCACCCCCCGGTCGGCGCCCGTTATCGCCCGGTCTGCCGGGTGGTCGTTGATCATGCCTACCCGGTCGGCCGACCACCCTGCACCCCGCCCCGACCACCCCACAGACCGGGGCATTCAGGACGCCGACCGGGTGGGCGACCACCCGACAGACCGGGGCAAAGAGCCTCACCGGATCGTCATCATCACCGCTGGATACGAGGTGGTGAACAACTCCTTCACGCGCGCGCGACGTGCGCGCGTGGGGGCTGCGCCCCGCCCCGCCGGACTCGGGTCCTTCCGGGACCTCTGTCAGGTCCCGATGGGACCCGTCACCACTGATGACGGGTCCTGCGGCCGGAAACGAAATCCGAAACGAAAGGCCGTGATCTTCGCGGCGCCGCGAAGATGGTCCGCGGGGCCGCTTAGGGCGGTCTGACCTGCTGGAACAGCACGTCACAGCGACGGAACAGCTATGGAACAGCCCGGGTTCCGTCGGGAGCAGCGACGGAACAGCACCGCACAGCGCTCCGACCTGGTGGAACAGCGGAATGGGCTGTGAGGCCGGACGGAACAGCCCCCCGCGTCTTCCCTTAGGCGCGCGCGAGGAACGGCGCACGGAACAGCTGATCTTGTGGGGACGGAACAGTGGTCCGCAAAGGGGGTGTCAGTGCACCAGATTGGCGCAAGACAGACTCGGCAGGCATATGGGGAGACTTCGGTGGTGTCAGTGGGTGTCAGCGGGGGTGTCAGTCGGGTGTCAGCTCGCGCGCGCACGCGCGTTGGCCTAGGGATTTCGACCCCGTGGAGATCCACTGACACCCCGCAAAACAGACACATTGGGACGTCACAGGTGTCGGTGCAGGTCGGAGGGGGTGTCAGCGCCGGAGCCGTTCCGGCGGGCGTTCCGTCACGCGTGACGGCGGTGTGATGCCCCGGTGTGACGGGCAAACCCCCAGCTCCTTCCAGACACCCGGACTGTGACGGCGTGACGGTGTGACGGCCGTGACGTGATCTTCGGGGAACCGGTGGCGTGTTTCTCGATCCACCGGCTAGCTTCGCTCCACGCTGCCCACGGGGCGGCTCACCACCGAGAGGGGAACACCATGGCCCGCAACCTTCGGATGCTCGGCACGAACTCCAAGACCGGCGAGTGCCCCACCCTGTACGAGGACGTCGACACCGGCGAGATCCTGGTACAGGGCCAGCTGGCCGACCCCGACGACATCGCGCAGATGGTCAACCCGCTCTCCGGGGAGACCATGGTCGTCGTGGACCGGGCCCTGCTCATCAACTTCGCGCCCAAGGAGTGACGTTGCCGGACGCCGTTCCCGCCCGCCAGATCCTCGACTACTTCCGCGACGGCTTCGCCCACACCGCATGGCGGCTGGAGACCCGACGGGAGTACGCGGCCGACCAGAACACCGACGAGTACCGCCGGTTCCTCGACGGCGTGCAGCCCCCGCCGGACACCGATGGGCCATGGTTCGCCAACGCCCGCGCGCAGACCGGGCAGGGCAAGCGCATCGAGCGGGTGCGCCTCGTCGACGAGCCGCCCACCGACAACCAGCGGTACCTGCTGGCCACCACCCCCGACAACCTGGCCGCCGGCGAAGACATCCGCTACCTGACCCGCGGCCGGGCCGAACAACTGCAGCTGCCCGCCTTCGACTTCTGGCTGTTCGACTCCCGCGTGCTGGCCGTCTTCAACTGGGACGACGCCGAACGCCGGATGGAACTCACCGAAGACCCCGGGGCCGTCCTGCGGGCCTGCCAGGCACGGGATGCGGCCTGGCACCACGCCACCCGTTACGAGGAGTTCGCCCGGCGGGTAGCTTCCCCCATGTGAGCACCGACTTTCAGCAGGCCAGGAACGCCCTCGGAGTGCGGCTACGCGAGTTGCGCACCGAGGGCGGTCTCACCGTCCGCGGCCTGGCCGCCGAATGCGGGTGGGCACCCTCCAAGGTGTCCAAGCTGGAGAACGGCAAGCAGACCGCCAAGCCCGTCGACCTCGACGCGTGGGCGCACGGGGTCGGCCGGCCGGAACTGGCCGTGGAACTGAAAGGCCGCCTCGCCGGACTGGAGTCGACGTACCGTTCGTGGCGGCGTCAACTGGCCGGAGGGCACCGGGCCGTACAGGACGCGCTCGGCGCCCAGCACGAGAGGACTCGCGTGTTCCGTGGCTTCAGCGCATCCGTGATCCCCGGCGTGTTCCAGACGTCGGAGTACGCCCGCTCCGTCCTCGGCCGGTACGCCGAACTGCACGGCGTCGTCCGCGACATAGAGGCCGGCGTCGCATCCCGGGTACGGCGCCAGGAAGGGCTGTACTCGCAGGACAAGCGCTACCACGTGCTCATCGGGGAGGCGGCCCTGCACGCCCGTGTGTGCAGCCCCGGCGTGCTGGCCGACCAGCTGGACCGGCTGATGTCCGTCAACGGGCTCTCCACGGTCCGTCTCGGCATCATCCCGTTGGCCGCCGATGTGCGGGTGGCGTCCGGCGACGACTTCTGGATACACGACGACCGCCTCGTCATCGCCGAATCGTGGCACGCGGAGATGTGGCTGGACTCCGCCGAAGACGTGGCCCTGTACCGGAAGGTGTGGAACGCGCTGGCCGCCGCCGCGGTCGACGGGCGGGCCGCCCACCACATCATCGCCCGCACCCGGGCCGGACTCGAGAGCGCCTGAGCAACATCGGGAAACCCCGGGCACCCCGTGAGAAACATCGAGAAACACGGCTGATTCGGAGAAACGCCGTTCCCTACCGTCCTGTTCATGGCCACCAAAGCGCATGTCACACCGCTTGTCACGGGATGCCTGAGAGACTTCGGCGCCCTGTCCACCCGCCAGGTCCGCGGCGCGGACTGCGTCGTCTGCGGGATCGCCCTCACCGCCCGTACCGCCGTCGACCTCGGCGTGCGGGAGCGTCCCGACGGGGCGGGCCGGTGGTTCCCCCGGGCCTGCGGCACGCACCCGCAGGACGAGGCGGACGACGCCGCCACCATCATGCGCATCCCGACCATCCACGGACTGACCTACACCCAGTACCGGGCGTGGGCGTGCGTCGGCTGCGGAGTGACTCTCACCGACGTGACCGGCGCGCACCACATCGGGTACGCGCGCGGCCGGCAGGGCGCCCACATCCTCGACTGCGAGGCATGGGCGTGCACCTCGTGCGTGGAGGCAACCCGGTGACCCGCTTCTGCAGCACATGCCAGCAGGCCATCCGTCCGGGCGAGAAGTTCATCAAGTACGACGTCGACGCCGGGTCGGCCGCAGCGGCAACGATCTACTGGCATCGGGTGTGTCCCACCCCGCCGACGAGCCGCACACGGCCGTCATGAGGCCGCCCGGCCGGGTGCCCCACCAGGGTCACCAGGGCCACCAAACGGCCCTTTCTGCAGGTCGGAGTTGGTGACCCTGTTTGGTGGGGCGGTTGGTGGAAACCCACCGCCCCACCAAGCGGGTCACTGACCCCGCCACACCCATGAACTCCCCGGGGGACGCCTCCAAGGGTGGCCCGACAGGGCGGCCCCGGGGAGCGCTTGCCCAGACCCCAGCACAGGGCAAGCGCACACGGAAGCCCCCGGCCAGCGGACGGCCGGGGGCTTCTGCCGTGTTCTGAGAGATTGCCAGCGCGCGACCCCGTCAGACGAAAGGATGCGGGGCATGGACGAGAAGGAAATGCGGCAACGCGTCATCGGAATTCTGACCACCTGCCTGACTGCAGATCTGGAAGGCGACAGTCTTGAGACGCAGTTGGCCTCGTTGATCGCGGGGTTGTTGGATGACGTAAGCCTGACGGTCGCTTCGGATGCGACTCCCGCTGAGATCGCGCGAGCGACATTGGACGCTCAAGGACCGCAGCTCGGCCTTCTCCTGGGTGCCTTCTGCGCTGCCTACACAGACCTGGCGCAGGAACACGATGAAGGCAATCCTGCCCGATCCGCACAAGAGACTCTGCAGGCATTCGCACTGCGTGCTGGTGGATAGTGCCCCTTCATCCCTGGCGTGCGCTCAGTCGAAGATGTCGTCATCGTCGTCGTCCGGCTGCGGGGCCGCGATCCGCTGTGCTGAGGCCGGCGTCAGACCCAACTCGCCAGTGAGCGAACGGAAGTGCTGCCGCTGCTGAGACAGGACCGTGCACCAGGGGTTGCGGACCTTCCCGCGGTCGCCGTCGATGACCACACCTTCACGGGCCAGGGCACGGTTGCCCATGGTGATCCACGCCCACGTGACGCAGTAGTCCGTGACCGTCTCGCGCTGGGTGTCGACGAGGCCGGCGGAGTACGTCAGCACCGGCACCAGGCGCCCCCACAGCTCGGCCGCGGTCTTCCTCGCGCGCAGCACCTCCGGGTCGGGGCCGGGCAGGATGTCCGCCCACCTCGGCTCGACCGGGTCGACGGGCGGGAAGCGGACTCCCTCCTTGTTGCGGTCGGGGCGGAACGTCCCCTCGCGCACGGCCGCGATGTACGGCTTCGGCTTGCGGCCGGGTACGGCCATGGCTTCACCTCTCTTGATCCGCTACGCGGGAACTGATCGATTGGCCGTACTACGAATTCCCCTCCCCGGCGGTCTCCTGCGCAGGCCCGCGGGGGTGCGCCCCCACCCCCGGGCGGGCGTGGGTGGTGCTCCAGCCCGAGCCGGCCGGGTGGCGCGGCTCGGGCTGGTCGGCGCTGGACGGATCACTGCGAGGAGAAAGGGGACTCGCTTCCCGCCCATCGCTCCCGTCCGCGGCGGGCCTACAACATGCGTCCGCGGGCGGGTGACGTTGACGCCGGATCTGTGGGCGCGCCTATGCGGCGCGGGTGACGGGCAGCTTCGGGCGGGCCATCCCGGCCTCGTCGGCCACCGCCTCGGCTTGCTCGTCGGGAGTCGGCATCCACAGCTGTCCGCCGTGGTCGACCATCCACCCGAGGTAATCCCGGATGTTGAGGTCTGCCCATGGCGGCTTGGCCATGGCGAGCCGGATGGGGAACAGCCCGTGGTGGTTGCGAAGGAACAGGTACTTGCCGTTGGGGTCTGTGTCGCACCGGATGCCGCGGGCCGACCACAGTTCCATACGCGCGGCCCTGATGACCGCGTACCGGTCGGCCATGGCGTCGCACGTGTCGGACGCCTTACGCACCTTCGCGGGCGCACTGAGCAGCCTTCGGGGCGCGTGCTCCCCGTACTCGTTGAGGATCTGGTGGGCATCGGTGAACGCGCTCACCGTCGCATCGTGCGCGGGCCGCAGATGGTCGGTGATGATGCCTATCGCATGGGTGCCGACTGCGGACCGGGCGCGGGCCGTGGCCAGTTCCTTGCACTGGTCCATCATGTCGAGCACGTCCTGATAGACGCGCTCGGCGGAACGGGCGGCCTCGATCTGTGCGGGGTCGGGCAGCGGGGTCCCGTTCTGCACGGCGTCGACGGTCTCGACGGCCACCCGCTGGATGACGGTCCACGCGTTCTCGGGCGGCTCGGGGAACGGTTGCGCCTGCACCTTGTCGAAGGTGGCGCGGACCGCGACGAGTTCGTCAGGCAGCGTGTAGTGCCCGGCGGCGTGGCCGTCGTACAGCTTCGGGCAGGGAAGCGCGTTACTCATGGGTGTTCTCCTTCGGCTGGGTCTTGTTCCAGGTGCGCCGGAAGCTGTCGGCGAGCGCGGCGCGGGTGGCGCGGGCGGGCGTCTCGCGGATAAGCCGGTTCATCTTCTGGCTGGGGGTCTCGGGCTTCTCGTCGGGCATGAGGTTTCCTCTTCTGGTGCTGGTGCGGGTGCTGTTCAGGCGGTCAAGCCCGGGTGCGGTTCGGGCGGGCGTCTGCGGCCCGGCTTCCGAATGGCCGCTCGGGCGGCGGCTCCTTCGCGGGCGGTCTTCTGCCGGTGACACGGGTCGCAGAGGCCCTGCAGCGCCTCAAGCCGGTGATCGTCGGTCATGGGCTTGATGTGGTCCGCGATGACCGCGATGCGCACACGACAGATCTGGCAGACCACATCGCGCTCGATGACCTGCTTGCGGATCTTCTGCCAGTTGGCAGGCAAGCGGCTCTTGCGGTTCGACGAACCCCAGTTGTGGGCCATCGGGTCTCCGTTCATGCAGGTCAAGGGGGTGGGGACTGACCCCGGTGGGGTGGATCTTGAGAGATCTGCGCGTATAGCACCTGCCATCCCGCCCGGGTTTCCAGGGCGCGCGGGGCATCGGTCACGGAGGGTGCCGAAACCTCCAGACCCGTACACGGGGGCGGCTGCTATACCTAGGCGATCAGTCAAGATCGCCCCACGGTGTCCCTCCCCAGGGTGATCAAGGGTGGTCGGCAGTGGCACGGAGCGCCCTCCGTGGATCTCCGCACCTCTGCCGGCCCCGTGGGTCATGCCGTCGCCGCTAGGTACTGCTGGGCTGCGTCCTGTCCGCCCTTGACGGTGAGCCCTGACCGCTTGGCATGGCCTGCGTCGCGCCACCGCTCCACCTGGACGGCCCGCTGCCGCACCTCTCCGGGTGTGGCCAGCGACAGCCGCAGCTCGTCCTGCCGCACGAGGTGCACCCACCGGGCGACGGGCTGCTTGGCCAGGTCCCGCCACGCTGTGATGACCGGGTACAGCTGCCGCCAGTCATCCGACATCACCCGCTCAATGCTGGGCTCGGGCAGTGCGGCAACGGCGAAGAGGGCGTTGTCCCTGCCTCCGTCGGAGCCTGCGACCCTGGCGATGTCGGCCCGGTCGGACACCAGCTGTTCGAGCTGGCTTACCGCACCTTCGGCCTTGCCGTAAGCGACTGTGTGAACTGGGTTGTTCCAGTTGATGCGCTCCGCGCTCACGTCGTGGGGCAGCTTGGCCGCCGCCTTGCGGACGACCCCGACGAGCGTGGTGAACTCCCTGTCGAGACCGGCCACCCATGCGGGTACGGCGTCCCGTGCGGCCCGGATGTACCGGAGATCGGCGTCGTCGCTGAAGAGGCCGGCGGCCCGGCGGGTGACATCGGCCAGGCGCAGCGCCTCAGCGTGTTGGCGGATGACCTCGGCGGCGTCGGCCGCGGTGTCGGGCAGGGCGGGCCGTTCCGGGTCGGGAGTACGCCCGGTGTCGAACACGGCCTGCTGAATCCGACGGGCCTCGTACACCTCCTCGGGTACGGGGAGCTTGCGCCGCTCGGCCGCTGTGACGGCCTTGCTCGCGTCGTGGACGTTGACGCCTACGAACATCAGGCGGCCTCCAAGTCCTGCTGCGCCAGCCGGTCGACCTCGGCCGGGCCCGCGTTGGCGAGCGAGCTGGGCGCCGGGGCGATGAACTGGACGGTGTGCCGGAGCTTGAAGTCGATGTCGTCCGGGTCGGGCAGCTCGTTGAACTGAGCGGCGGCGTCCGCGAATCCGGGCCGGTCGGTGGAGTACGCGGCCAGGACGTCGCTCCAACCCACCTGTGCGGCCCGGGTGGCGATGGCCTGGGACATGAGCGCGTCGCCCTCCATCTCGGCCCGCTGAAGGGCTTCCGTGGCGATGCGGGGGTCATCGAGCTTGGCGGCCCGGTCGTTGGCGTCCCGGCGGGCGATGACGGTCTGCGCGTCGGCATTCCCGGCCTGGCCGAACATGCGTCGCTGGAGTGCGGCCCGCTGCCGGACAAGGTCGTCGACCTCGGCCTGCCGGAGGGTGTCGAGCTGTTCGGCGGCCTGCTTGTACGCCTTCGCGGACAGCACCCGCTTGGCGTGGTCGGAGTAGGTCCGGTTGGACTCGATGCGGGCCAGCTGCGCCTTGTACGTGTCGTGGATCTGCTGTGCGGTCATGACGGGTTCTCCTGTGTGTGCAGCGGGTGGGTGGCTCGGGTTGGGGAGACGGACATATCGGGGGATGTGGGTGGGTGGCTGAACCCGGTTGCCGGGTGGTGGGTGGTGGGTTGTGGCGGGTTTTCCGAAACTCGCTACGCGTGCGCGTATGGAGGGAAACCGGGAGACCCACCACAACCCACCACTCATGCAGGTCAGGGGCTTTCGTCCTCCTCGTCGCCGGCGAGCATCAACCCCACCCAGACGGCGCCCACGTTGCGGTCCCTCTTCTCGTAGCCGCGGGCCTTCATGGAGGTGGCGAAGGTGACCGCGTTGCCGATCTCGTCGGGGCCGATGCCGTTGCCGTGGCACCAGCTAGACCAGGCGGTGAAGAGCTCTCGGGAGCGCACATGCCCGTGCGGGGTGGCGATGGTTCTGTCTTTGAGGAAGCGCCCCAGACCGTCGCTCTCCTCGCGGTACTCATCGGTCTTCACGCGGACCGCTTCCGGAGGGTTGAGCCCCTGTCCCTGGTAGTCGATCCACCCCTGATAGACCCATGCAAGGACCGTGGGCGCCGCCGCCTTCAACCGTTCCGGCAGACCGCCGTCACGCTCGGCTTCCGGGATGACCACGTCGAACGGGACGACGAGAATGCGGCGCCAAACCGCAGGGTCGTCGCCGCTGACGGTGGGCAGGTGGTTGGTCAACATGATGAGGGTGTGGGACGGGTCGAACGTGATGGGGTTCTTGTGCATCAGGTTCGCCTCGATGGGGTCTCCGCCGACGAGGCGTTTCATCGTCGCCTCGGCGAACTTGCGACCCTTCTCGGTCTCGGAGCAGAAGGCCAGCCGAGCACCGCGCAACCGCATCTTGAACGCCCCGTGCCGCTCGTGCTTGGACTCCATGAGCAGGGCCGGGTCGACCTCGATGGCGTAGTCCCCGAAGGCGGCCATAACGGCGTCCCGGATGGTTCCCTTCCCGTTCGCCCCGGTGCCGGTGAAGATCGGCATGACGTGCTCTGTCTGCTTTCCGAGCATGGCGTAGCCGAAGAGCCGCTGAACGAACGCGCGCACGTCCGGGTCAGGAAGGATGCGTTCGAGGAACTTCTCCCACTCTGCGCTGGGTTCGTCCCCGATGGGTCCGCCGGCGACCTTGGTGATCAGGTCGTCTCGGCTGTTCTCGGCGATCGTTCCGCCCTGCAGATCGACGGTGCCGCCCGGGGTGTTGAACAGGTACGGGTCGGCGTCGAGCGCCCGAGACGCGACGGAGATTGGCCGCATCGCCGAGGCCAACTTCAACATGCCCTCGATGCCGGACGCGCTCTCCGACTTGCGCACGTCGGCATACAGCTCGTCGCGCTCTTTCGAGGCGGGCATGTCGAGCACGTCGGCCAGGGCCCGCTTGGCGGTGTTGATGGCCGCCTCGATGTCGACGCGCTCCTCATCTGCCTTCCAGCGCGAGCCGTCCCACTGGTGCCAGCCGATTCCGTGAACGTGCCGCAGATCGAGGGTGTGCTCCTCGACAAAGCGTTCAGCCATTCGCAGATGCCCGCGGTGAGACTGGCGCGGCACCGGCACGACGGCCAGGCGGGGCGGTTGAGGGGGGCGCCGCAAGTTAGGTTCGGTCATGCGGCACTCCTTCGTGCGGACGCGATCGTTCGGATTGCTTCGGCCTCAGCCAGGCCGGTTGAGACGGCCGCGTCGACGAGAGTCCGCTCGACATCAGCGGGCGTCATATGCCCGTCATCCACATGAGCCCACGCCTTTGCCGCAGCCCAGTAGAGGCGGTCGTTACGCGTGCCTTGGGCCGCCCCGTAAACGACCCGTACAAGGCCGTTCAGCGCCGCCTCCGCCTTGCTCCCGGTCGGCTCGTACCGGCGGGCCGGACGGGCGACGACAGGGGGCAGCATGAGCTTCAGCAGCTCTTCGGGGACCGGCTGCACGTCGACTTCGCCAAGGTGCGGGTGAAGCCCGTAGTCACCGCCCCGCCCGATGCTGCCGGGCCCGACGAGGTACCCGCCCGTTCCGCGGATGTCGATCCCGGGTCCGAGCCGTCCGGCGGAGTTCGGCACGGTGACGCCGTCCGGGATGGACAGCCAGAGGTGGAAGCCCCCGGAGGGGGTGCACACGGTCATGGTGCGGGGGATGTCGAACCCCAGCTTGGCGGCCAGTTGGTTGAGGGTGGCGCAGCCGTCGACGCCGTTCTTGCGGTCGATGTCAAGCCCGATCGTCCGGCCGCCGCACGCGATGCCGTATCCGGTCGCGCGGGGGGCCAGCTCGAAGAGATGACGGGCATAGGCGGGGTCGGTGGTTGCGTCGTAGACGCCGTGTCCCGGCTGACCGCACTGCCCCTTGCAGTTGTGCCCCCTTTCGTGGGGCGACTTGATCGCGGGGGTCTTGTTGATGGAGAGGGGGAACACTGCGTACCCCTGCTCGATGGCGTACAGGGCGCTGTTTCGGGCGCGCGTCCAGCTGTTCACGACGCCCCTCCCTGTCGGTGGATCGGCCAGCCGGGGCCGGCCGGAAATTCCGGCTTGCCCTGCAGGGCACGGGGGGTGTGGTCGGGGCATCGATAGCCGGTGACGTACTGGCGGACGCCTTCACCTGCGCGGCAGGGGCGCCCCTCCGCCCCGATCCAGTGGCCGCAGTCGGGCGAGATGGAGTCGTTCATGCGACCACCGCCGGTACGCGCAGTACGACGACGTACACGGCGCCGCACGGTGCGTTCTTGAGGACGGATCGGACGAGCGGAAGGGGGGCCCGGTGCAGGTGCGGGTGTCCGCACCCGGGGCACCGGTCGACCTTGACCTGTCGGTGCCACTTCGAGGAGCGGGACCGGTAGGTGTCGAGTCGCCCTACTACTCGGGGCGGGTCTCCCTGTGGCAAGGTGGGTGCAGACCCGCCCGCCGTGAGGTCTTCCAGGTCCCGAGGTGTTACGAGCACCTCGGGGCCTTTTGCGTTCTGAGTCATGCAGCTTGCCTCTCTTCCTGCGGAGGCGCATCCGGCAGTTGCCGCAGCCTCAGCAAGGCGGCGATGCGCCGCAGTTGCTCGTCCGAGAGATCGCCGACCACGTCGGCCAGAGGGTTGTTCACGCGGCCCGCCTGTTGGGGCAGTCATCACGGGTCTGGCTGACGAGTCGGTGGAGTGCTTCCGCGGGGATGAGACGTCGCCCGCGCACTTTCACGCTGTCGAGTTCACCGGCGCGGATCAGGTCGAAGAGCATCGACCGACTGAGCGAAGACGCCTCAGCCGCTTCCGGAATCGAATAACTGATCTTGACGGTCACGGACATCACTCCGATCAAGCGCACACGGTTGTGCGCCTGGTCCAGATGATGCACCACCCAGCATTGATCGGTCAAACATCCACGGTCGATCGGCTAGGGGTGTGGACTTGCTCGGACGATCGTCTCGGCTCTACCGTCGGCTCATGCGCTTCATGTCTTTCGGGGCTCCGACCTCCGACGCGGCCGGCTGGGTCTGCTACTCCACCGAGACGCCTGGGCTGTTCGCCTTCGCACGCCTGGTGCTCGACTCGCGCGGGCAGTTCGTCGTGCGTGATCTGGTCGTGTCGGCTGAAGACCGCATGTCCGCTACCGGCCTGCAATCCGTGAAGGTTGGCCAGATCGAGCGCGAGGTGAACGCCTGGCCGGAGCCGCTGCGGGAGGCCCTGACGAAGGCCCCCACGACGCGGGACGGCTTCGTCGAGTCGTTCCGGGTCGGCATGGTCCGGAAGGGCGAGTCACTGAGCACGAAGATTGAGCAAGGGAGTCGCCCTAAGCTGACGCGGCCAGGCAAGGACGACCCTGACGGCTTTTACAAGCTGGTGGCGCGCGCCCACCGGGAAGCTGCCGCACAAACGGCTCGACCGGCACCCGTCCTTGCTGAGGAGGCAGGGGTGCCGGTCGCTACGGTGCGGCGCTGGATTGCGGAGGCTCGTCGCCGGGGTCACTTGCCGCCGGGACGAGCCTCATCTACTCAGGCTTGATCGGGACGAGCCTGTCGGGCTGGAACCGGTTGCCCCTGCTGCGGTCGTGAGGCATGACCTCGTATCCAGGGACGATAGTCAGGAGAACTTCCCGCTTCTCCGTAGGGGCCAGGCGCTCCCACCCCGCCCGCACGTCGCCGGCCAGCAGCCCCCGGAGGATTCGCGGCGCGACGGACACGACGAGCGCTCGGGATTCCTTCACTCGCTTCTCGATGATGCCGCGGGCCTCCGTGTACTCGCTGAAGCTGATCTCTCGGCGGGCCCACATGCGGGCCAGTTCCTTCAGCTGTTCTTCATCGGCAGCCAGTTCGGCGCGCGCCTCGTCGGACACGTCGGTGGTGGCTACCCGCTGAAGCCGCTGAAGGACCTTTGGCCGCGAGAGCAGATCAACCACTTGGTTACCAACTTCTTCCTCGGCGGGCTCCGCCTTGATGGCCACCTTCCCGCATCCGCCGCGAGGAGTCGCACACCAGTATCTCGGGCCACTGTTGCCGTGGCTGCCGGTCAGCATGTGCTTACAGAAGGGGCATCGGAGTGCGCCGTTCAACCACCGCTGAAGGGTGAGGTCAGTCGTTCCCGCGCGGGCCGCGAGGCGGATGCAGATCTCTTCCCACTGCGAGCGCTCGATGATGGCTGGCCACGTGGCCTCGCCGATGACTTCCTTCTTGTGAGCCCGCAACCCGGCGACTGAAGGCTTGGAAATGACACTGCCGACTGTTCGGCCAGACCACGGCGCCCCGGTCACTGTGGGCACACCTCGGCGCCGTAGATCCTCGGCGATCGACCTGTTGCTCTCGCCGATCTCTGGGTTGATCTTCGCCCGCTGTTCTCTGGTCCAGCCGTCCCAGGTGCCCAGGATGCGCGCGCCGATCTCTTGAAGGATCTCCGCCTCGTCGTCGATGACGTCGTACTGATCGGTGAATCCGTAGCCGCGGAACCCTCCCCCTCCGGGCTTGCCCTCCTGCGCGAGCTGTTCATGCTTGCGGGCGACGCGGCGGGCGGTGTCGCGGCTCGACTTGTTGGCGACGGCGCACATGATGCGGGCCATGGTGATATCGGCGTCGTTCGCCAGCCGCAGCGAGCCGGTCACGGACTCGACGGGGATGCGCGGCCGGCGCGACTCGACGACATCGATCAGGTCTTCAAGGTCTCGCGGGTCGCGTGCGACACGGTCCAGGTCGTCGGCAATGAGCCCGTCGCACTCCCCCGATGCCAGCATTTCCAGGGCCGCACGGAAGCCGGGCCGCACGGTGCGCAGGCCGGTTGACCCGTCAGGCAACCGGATCTTCCGGCGCTTGTACGCAGACGTGTCGTCCTCGGGAATCACCTTGGTGACGGTCCAGCCGAGACGCTTGGCGAGCGCGCGGCCGTCCTCCTCCTGCCGCCCGATGCCCTTAGAGAACTCGGCACGACGGCGTTCCGCGTCGGTCTGCTGATCCTCGTTCTCGTCTTCCGGCTTGCGGTAGCTGATGCGCAAGAGGAGCACGGCACGGCTAGGGGTCATTTCGCTAGATTAGCATTGACAACTCGGATCGCCGATCCCGTCGACCTCGCGCAGTTCCTCAACTGAGCGGAAACCGCCGTGCTGTGTGCGGTAGTCGACGATGTGCCGGGCCAGTACCGGGCCGACGCCCGGCAGGGTGTCGAGCTGTTCCACGGTCGCGGTGTTGAGGCTGACCGGCCCGGCCTGGGGTGCACCGGCGGGCCCTGCTCCCGGTACGCCCGCCGCACCCGCCACGGGCGGGGCCGGTCCGCCCACCACGACCTGCTCCCCGTCGGTGAGGACCCTGGCCCGGTTGAGTCCGCCGATGTCCTGGCCCGCCTTGACACCGCCCGCCATCCGCAGCGCGTCGGCCACGCGCGACCCGGCGGGCAGCCGGTGCACTCCGGGCCTCCGCACCCCGCCGCTCACGTCGACGACCACGACCGCCCCGCCCGGAGGCGGGAACGGGGACCGGAAGCCGGGAACCGCCGTCGGCAGCGTTCCCGTCACCGGCGGGGCCGACGGCTGCATACGCGGTGCGTTCGCCCGGGGCGCCACCGCTCCGCCCGCCTCGACGCTCTCCGGAACACGTACCGGCTCGGGCCGGCCGGACCAGAAGTGGTGGAACGCGAAGCCCGCCGACACCGCCAGGACCGCCGCGAGCGCCCCCACGGTCCGGGGTTCCATCCCGCACCTGGTCTGCACCCACACCGGCACCCGCTCCCGTGCCGCCGCCCAAGCGCGACGCAGGCTGCCGATGCCCCTTCGTCCGGTGCCGTACGAGGCGGCGGCGACGGCAACTGCGGGTGCCGCCGCGGGCATACGCACCGGAGTCGGCGGCCTCGGCGCCGGGGCCGGAGGCGGCGCCACCGCTCGGGGAGTCGGCACCGGGGACGAGGCGACAGGCGGTACAGCGGCAGGCGGTGCGCCGGCAGGTGATGCCACCGCCGGGGACGCGGCAGCCACTGCGCGTGCCACAGCGGCCGGGGCCGAGGCGCCCACCGCCCGAGCCGCCGCGGCAGGTGCCGCCCACACCCGCGACATCGCCGCGGGCAGCGCCGGCAGCACGGGCAGCGCGAAGAGCGCGTCCGCCCGCCGCCGGTACACGGCGGCTGCGGCTGCCGCGGCGGCAGTCCCGCGTCTGCCGCGCCTGAGCCCCGGCGAAGTTCGTTGCCTCGCAACCGAGTTCGGACGCGGGGCGGAGAAGAAGGTCCGACCGGGCGCACGGCCCGGTCCTGTCGTTTCGTTGCGTGATCGAAGAGCCATGTGCCCGACGGTAGGCACATCGGCGCAGTCCCGCTGATCTTGGTCAATTCCTGTGGAAAAGCCGCGAGTTGTGGATAACTCGACCACCCGTTGGGGTGAAGATCCAGGAACGGGGAACTCCGCTCAGCGCGGCGAGACCACTGCCCCCAGCAGTCCGGGCCCGGTGTGCGCACCGATCACCGCGCCCACCTCGCTGACATGGAGGTCGGCCAGGTCCGGCACTCGTTCCCGCAGCCGCTGGGCCAGGGTGTCGGCCCGCTCGGGTGCTGCCAGGTGGTGCACGGCGATGTCCACCCGCCGCCCGCCGGCCCGCTCGACGACGAGTTCCTCCAGCCGGGCGATCGCCCGCGAAGCCGTACGCACCTTCTCCAGCATCTCGATCCGCCCGTCGTCGAGCGCGAGGAGGGGCTTCACCGCGAGGGCCGAGCCCAGCAGCGCCTGCGCGGCACCGATCCGGCCGCCGCGGCGCAGGTAGTCCAGGGTGTCGACGTAGAAGTACGCGGCCGTCTCCTCGGCGCGCTTCTCCGCGGCGGCGACCGCCTCGTCGGCCGAGCCGCCCGCCTCGGCCACCTCGGCCGCGGACAGGGCGCAGAAACCGAGGGCCATGGCGACCATCCCGGTGTCCACCACCCGCACCGGCACGGGGGCCTCGCGCGCCGCGAGGACGGCCGCGTCGTACGTGCCGGACAGCTCGGCGGGCAGGTGGAGCGAGACGATCGCGGTGGCCCCCGCCTCGGCCGCCGCGCGGTAGGTCGCCGCGAACATGTCGGGGCTCGGCCGCGAGGTGGTCACCGAACGGCGCTTCTGCAGCGCCTGGGCCAGCGAACGGGCGGAGATCTCGGTGCCCTCTTCCAGGGCCTGGTCGCCGAGTACCACGGTCAGTGGCACCGCAGTGATGCCGTGCCGCTCCATCGTCGGGGGCGGCAGGTAAGCCGTTGAATCGGTGACGATCGCGACATGGCGTGACATGTAGCGGGAGGTTACCCGCAGGCGAAGTCCGACGGCAGTCCGGCCCCTCCCAACCGGCCACGGAACGCCGGGCGGCCTACCGTCGACCACTGCCACGACCGCCACAGATCAGGTCCGCGCCCTGTTCCGCCCCCTGCGCGGCGGCCCCGCGAGGGGCTCACCTCATCGGCGGTACGGGGCTCACATCCGGGCGCAGCGCCCACCGTGACGCACAGGGGTCGCGCTCGGCCGCACACCCGCCCCGCACGCATACCGGCAGGTCAGCACGGTTGGGGCCCGCACTGCCTCGGTCCCAGGAGCCGGGCCCGTACGACATCGGTCGGTCAGCACGACCGGTCAGCACCGTCAGTCAGCACAGCCAGCGATCTCCCGGCACACGACGCTCGCGCCCGGGTGGCAAACCCCGGACTCAGGTCGTGCTCTCGGGCCTGGGCGCCTTCTGCCACGGGTAGGCGGTCTGTCGCTGCGGGTCCCGGGCGGTGATCGCCTGCGGCCCGGAGTCGGCGGCCCTGTCCTTCTCGGCGGCGGACGCACCGCCCGCGGGCGCCCCGGCACCGGACGCCCCGGGGGTCACGTCGTCGCTCACCTCGGCCCAGGTCCGCGCGGGCCCCTGAGCGGCCGGCCCGGCCCCCCGGGCCTCGTCCGGTTCCACCGCGTCCCAGTGCCGCAGCGCGCCCGACTCCATCCGGATCTGCTCGCTCAGGGTGGCCAGGTCGTCGTCGGCGAACTTCCTCGCCCGGTCCCGCACCGCCCAGCGCAGCGAGTCCGCGGACTGCACGACCTGTTCGGTACGGTCGCGCAGCTCGGGCATGCGCTCGGCGGCCCGCGACTTGTCCGGGTCCCGCTCCAGCCTGCGCAGCTCGTCGTCCAGCTGGTGGCCGTACTCGCTCAGCCGCTCGAAGAGGGCGACCGACTCCGACAGCGAGGCGTCCGCGGTGATACCCGTGGCCAGCGCCTCCTGGGTGGCCCTCATGGAGGTGCGCAGCGACAGGCGCAGCTGCGCGAGCTCGCCGCCCATGCCCACCTGTCCGTAGCTCTTGGCCCGCAGGGTGGTGTCCTCGACCGTGCGCCTGGCCTGGGTGATGGTGCGGTCCACACCGCGCTTGGCGGCGCCGACGGCCTTCACGGTGACGTACACCCCCAGCCCCACGAAGGCGAAGAACAGCAGCGCCATGATCAGGATGACGACAGCTTCCATGACGCCCCTCCGCGGTAGGACTGAACGAGCAAATGATTGGGCCTGCCCTCCCACCGTAAACGGAGCGGGCAGGCCGAAGGTTCCATCGGAACCCCCAACCTGCCCGTAGGGGAAAGCCCTCAGCCACTCCTGCGGCGACCGCGCGAAACCGCCCTGATCACGTGTTCCAGGACATTCCCGGGGCCGCCGGACCTGCTGTTACGCAGGGACGATGTTCACCAGCTTCGGCGCCCGCACGATCACCTTGCGGATGCCCGCTCCGCCCAGCGCGGCGACGACGGCGGGGTCGGCCAGGGCCAGCTTCTCCAGTTCCTCGTCGCCGATCGACGGCGAGATCTCCAGGCGCGCCTTGACCTTGCCCTTGACCTGGACGACGCAGGTCACCGTCTCGTCCACGACGTACGCCGGGTCGGCGACGGGGAAGTCCTGGTGCACAACGGAGTCCGTGTGGCCCAGCTTGCGCCACAGCTCCTCGGCGATGTGCGGGGCCAGCGGCGCGACCAGCAGGACCAGCGGCTCGGCCACGGAACGGGAGACGGGCGCGCCCGCCTTCGTCAGGTGGTTGTTCAGCTCGGTGATCTTCGCGATCGCCGTGTTGAACCGCATCCCGGCCATGTCCTGGCCGACGCCGTCGATCGCCTTGTGCAGGGCGCGCAGCGTGTCCTCGTCCGGTGCGGTGTCGACGACGCTGCTCTCCCCCGTGGTCTCGTCGACGACGTTGCGCCACAGCCGCTGCAGCAGCCGGTACTGGCCGACGACCGCGCGGGTGTCCCACGGGCGCGAGACGTCCAGCGGGCCCATGGCCATCTCGTACAGGCGCAGGGTGTCCGCGCCGTACTCGGCGGAGATCTCGTCCGGCGTGACCGCGTTCTTCAGCGACTTGCCCATCTTGCCCAGGACGCGGCTTACCTTCTCGCCCTGGTAGTAGAAGCCGCCGTCGCGCTCCTCGACCTCGGCCGCGGGCACGGCGATGCCCCGGGCGTCGCGGTAGACGAACGCCTGGATCATGCCCTGGTTGTACAGCTTGTGGAACGGCTCGCTGGACGAGACGTGGCCCAGGTCGAACAGCACCTTCGACCAGAAACGGGCGTACAGCAGGTGCAGCACCGCGTGCTCGGCTCCGCCGACGTACAGGTCGACGCCACCGTGCGGCATGCCTTCGCGGGGGCCCATCCAGTACTGCTCGACGGCCGGGTCGACCAGCTTCTCGCTGTTGTGCGGGTCCAGGTAGCGCATTTCGTACCAGCAGGAACCGGCCCAGTTGGGCATGGTGTTGGTCTCGCGGCGGTACTTCTTGGGGCCGTCGCCCAGGTCCAGGGTGACGTTCACCCAGTCCTGGTTGCGCGACAGCGGCGTCTCGGGCTGCGCGGTGGCGTCCTCGGGGTCGAAGGTGCGCGGCGAGTAGTCCTCGACCTCGGGCAGCTCCAGCGGCAGCATCGACTCGGGCAGCGAGTGGGCGACGCCGTCCTCGTCGTAGACGATCGGGAAGGGCTCGCCCCAGTAGCGCTGGCGGCTGAACAGCCAGTCGCGCAGCCGGAAGTTGACCGTGCCCTCGCCGATGCCCCGGGCGGCCAGCCACTCGGTGATCCGCGCCTTGGCGTCGACCACGCCCAGGCCGTCCAGCGACAGCACGTCGTTCGCGGAGTTGACCAGCTTCGCCTCGTACGAGGCGAAGGCGTCGTCCCACTCGGCCGGGTCCAGCGAGCGCCCGTCGGACGGCTCGACGACACAGCGCATCGGCAGCTCGAAGGCGCGCGCGAAGGCGAAGTCACGGCTGTCGTGCGCGGGCACGGCCATGATGGCGCCGGTGCCGTAGCCCATCAGCACGTAGTCCGCGATGAAAACGGGGACCTGGTCCCCACTTACCGGGTTGGTCGCGAAAGCACCGGTGAAGACGCCGGTCTTGTCCTTGGCCTCGGCCTGCCGCTCCACGTCGGACTTGGCGGCGGCCTGCTTGCGGTACGCGGCCACGGCCTCGGCCGGAGTGGCGTGCCCACCGGTCCATACGTCGTGGGTGCCCTCGGGCCAGGCGGCCGGGACGATGTCCTCCACCAGGTCGTGCTCGGGCGCCAGCACCATGTAGGTGGCGCCGAACAGGGTGTCCTGGCGGGTGGTGAAGACGGTGATGGTCCCTGCGTCGCCGACGGCGAAGTCGACGCGGGCGCCCTCGCTGCGGCCGATCCAGTTGCGCTGCTGCAGCTTGATCGCCTCGGGCCAGTCCAGGCCCTCCAGGTCGTCGATCAGACGGTCCGCGTAGGCGGTGATGCGCATGTTCCACTGGCGCAGCTTTGCCTTGAACACGGGGAAGTTGCCGCGCTCGGACCGGCCGTCCGCGGTCACCTCCTCGTTGGCCAGCACGGTGCCCAGTCCCGGCGCCCAGTTCACCGGGGCATCCGAGGCGTACGCCAGCCGGTACTCGCTCAGCACCTCGGCGCGCTCGGCGGCCGTCAGCTCGCTCCACGCGCGCGTGCCCTCGACGGCGCGCTCACCGCTCTCGAACTGGGCGACCAGTTCGGTGATCGGGCGGGCCCTGCGCGCGTCGGCGTCGTACCAGGAGTTGAAGATCTGGACGAAGATCCACTGCGTCCACTTGTAGTACTCGGGGTCGATCGTCGCGAACGAGCGGCGCTTGTCGTGCCCCAGGCCCAGCCGGCGCAGCTGGATCTTCATGTTGGCCATGTTGGCCTCGGTGGAGGTGCGCGGGTGCGTACCGGTCTGCACCGCGTACTGCTCGGCGGGCAGGCCGAAGGCGTCGAAGCCCAGCGTGTGCAGGACATTGTGGCCCGTCATGCGCTGGTGGCGGGCGTATACGTCGGTGGCGATGTAGCCCAGCGGGTGGCCGACGTGCAGGCCCGCGCCCGAGGGGTACGGGAACATGTCCATGATGAACTTCTTGGGCTTGGCGGCCAGCTCCGCGTCACCCGACAGGTCCCCGTCGCCCGGGTTCGGCGCCTCGTAGGTGCCTTCGGCGTCCCAGAAGTCCTGCCAGCGTGCCTCGATGTCGGCGGCCATGGCCGCCGTGTAGCGGTGCGCGGCGGCCACCTCGGCAGCGGCAGCGGAATTCGTCTCGCTCATGTTTTTGAAGCTCCATCGATTCGTCTCTGCCCACGGAAATGAAAAAACCCCTCGCACAGGAGGGGACGCCGCGCCGATGCCGACCAGGTTCTCCACCGGTCGGTACTGATCAGCGCGGCTCGATAAGCAGAAGGCGTACGGCACGCATGGCGTCAGGGTACCGCAGGGCCTGTGCGGGCCGCATCGAGCCTGTCGGGCAGGGACCGGCGGCAGCACGAGAGGCCAGGAAACGAACCGGGAAACCCGCGGCCGGTCCAGCCGCCGCGAAACGGCCCGTCCCGCGCGCAGCGCGGACCGTACCCGCCCCCGCCACCCGCGCGACGGCGAACCGCCAAACCTCCCACCACCCTGCACCGCCCCGCCTAGCCTCCCGCCACGGGACCACATTCCCGACCCCCGGAGTCCACCCCCCATGAACGCTGCACACCCGAACCCGGCACGCCCCGGGAAGCGAAAGAGCTCCCGCCCGCTGCCGCGTCTCCTGCTGACCGCGGCCGTAGCACTGCTGCCGCTGCTCGCCCTCCTCGGCGGCGACGGCCTGCGCGCCGCCCTCGACTTCACCAGCGGAGTCCTGACCCTTGTGTCGCTCACCGCGGCCGTCGCCTGGGGCCTGCTGGCCACCGACCGGCTGCTGCTGCGGCCCCGGCACCGTCTGATCGCCCAGGCAGTGCACCGGGCGACCGCCGCCGCCTCCCTGGGTTTCCTGCTGCTGCACCTCACGGTGAAGGTCTCCCTCAGCCACACGTCCCTGACGGCGGCGCTGGTGCCGTTCGCGGGCGGCGGCTCCGCGACGGCCGTGCTCGTCGGGTTCGGCTCGCTGGCCGGCCTGCTGATGGTGGTGGCCGCCGCCACGGGCGCCCTGCGCAGCGCCTTCGCCACCCCGGGCAACGTCCCGGGCCGCTGGCGCACGCTGCACATGCTGGCCTACCCCGCCTGGTGCGCGGCGCTGCTGCACGGCCTGTTCACCGGCCGGCCCGCCGACACCTGGGTCGTCACGATGTACGCCCTGTGCCTGTCCTCCGTGACCGCGGCACTGTCCCTGCGGCTGCTTCCGGCCCGCTTCAAGAAACGCATCGTCGCCCGCACGTTGCAGCCGTCCCCCGGCACGCCGCGACAGCGCCTCCCGCTCACCGGCGGGCCGCGCTCCGGCCCTCCCTCGCCCCGGCACGCCCACACCCCCACAGGAGACCGACGTTGAACGCCCGCGACCCCCACAGCGCGCACCCCACCCGCAACGCCCCGCTCCCCGACGTCCCGCACGTGATCACCGTCGGGCTCCCGCACCTCACAGCGGGCTTCGACCTCGCGGCCCGGCTCGATCTCACCACCCACCTCAAGGTCCACGGCCCCCTCGCCCCCGTCACCGGCGAGCACCTGGCGTCGCTCGCCGAGGACGTCTCGCTGCAGGGCCGGGGAGGTGCGGGCTTCCCCTTCGCCCGGAAGTTACGGGCCGTTGCCGAGGCCTCCGCCCGGCGCGGCGCGCTGCCCGTGGTCGTCGTCAACGCGAGCGAGGGCGAACCGGCCTGCCGCAAGGACACCGTGCTGCTCAACCGGGCCCCGCACCTCGTCCTGGACGGAGCGCTGCTGGCCGCCGAGGCGCTCGGCGCCCGCACCCTGTACGTCGCCGTCACCCGCGACTCCACCGAGGCGTCGGTGCGGGACGCCTTCGCCGAGCGCGGGCTGTCGGACCGGCGGCTGCGCAACCGCGGGATCCGCGCGCTGGTGCTACGTACGCCCGAGCGCATGGTCACCGGTGAGGCGTCCGCGGTGATCCGGGCCGCCAACGGGGGCCCCGCCCTGCCGGCCGGACGCCGTGAACGCGCCGCCGAGTCCGGTGTCGCGGGCGCCCCGACGCTGCTCTCCAACGCCGAGACGTACGCGCAGCTCGCCGTCGCCGCCCGCCTCGGACCGCAGCGCTACTCCCGCACCGGCCTCCCCGACGAGCCCGGCACCGTCCTGCTGACCCTGTCCGGGGCGGTTCCCCAGCCGCTGGTCCTGGAGGTCCCCTCCGGCGTCCCGCTGGGGCATGTACTGCAACTGGCCGGGGCCCCGCCCGTCCCCCAGGGCGTCCTCACCGGCGGCTACCACGGCAGCTGGATCGACGCGTACGCCGCGCACGACGCCGCCGTCTCCCGCGCCTCGCTGGCCGCCTTCGGAGGGGCGCTCGGCGCGGGCGCGCTGCTGCCGATCGGCCAGGAGACCTGCCCCCTGGGCGAGTCCCTGCGCGTCGCGAACTGGCTGGCCGCCGAAACCGCCGGGCAGTGCGGTCCCTGCAAGCTGGGCCTGCCGGCCGCCGCGGGCAGCCTCTCCGACGTTCTGGACGGAGGCGGCCAGGCGGCGCTGGAGAGGCTTCGCGAGACGACGCGCGCGGCGCGGGGGCGGGGCGCCTGCAAACACCCCGACGGTTCGGTGCGCTTCCTGCTGTCCACCCTGAACGCCTTCACGGACGACCTGGCGGCCCACGTCCTGGGCGGCGGCTGTGGGCGCCCCACGACCGGTGTCCTGCCCCTCCCGGGCCCCGCCGCGCGCTCCTCCGCCTCCGGGCGGGGTGTTCCCAGCGGCGAGAAGCTGGCCGTCGACTGGACGCTGTGCCAGGGGCACGGCCTGTGCGCGGACGTCGTCCCGGAACTGATCCGGCTCGGCAACGACGGTTATCCCGCTCTCGCGGACGCCGCCGTACCGCTGCACCTGCGGGCCCGTGCGCAGCGCGCGGTCCGCCGCTGCCCGGCGCTCGCGCTGCGCGTGGAGTCCGCCCCCGCCGAACGCCCGGCCGCTCCCGCTCGCAGGGCGCTCGACCGGCGCCGGGGCTGAACACGAAGAAGCGGGCCGTCCGACGGGCGGGCCCGCTTCTTGTCTGTGGAGCTAAGGAGAATTGAACTCCTGACCTCCTGCATGCCATGCAGGCGCTCTACCAACTGAGCTATAGCCCCGTGCTGTGCACTTCGTGTCGTTCTCCGTGGTCTCCCCCGGCGACATCGCCAACTTTAGACGGTGGATCGCCGCATCACCAAATCCCTTTCTCCACCCCTCTCCGAGCCCCCGACTGCAACCTCTCCGTGACGCTAACGTCACTGCACGTGACCGTTTCTTTCGTTGAGCAGCTCGCCACCGCCCGCACCGGCCGCGCCTCGCGCCGGATGCTCACCGCGGGGGCCGTCTGCCTGCTGTCCTTCGCCGCTTTCTGGACCGCGCAGCGGCTCGCCGAGGTCTCGATGATCGACCTGAGCGTCTACCGCGCGGAGGGCGCGACCGTCCTCGCGGGCGGTGACCTCTACGCGATGCGGGCCACCGCCGCACACCTGCCGACGACGTATCCGCCCTTCGCGGCGCTGCTGTTCACTCCGCTTCCACTGCTGGACACCGGTCTGGTGCGCACGCTCGCCACCGCCGGCAATCTCGGGCTGCTGCTCGCCCTGGTGCATCTGTCGCTCAGGCTGATCTGCGACGCCGGGCCGGCCGTCACCCTGTGGGTGGCGTCGGCCGCCGTCTGGTGCGAGCCGGTCTGGACGACGCTGCGCTACGGGCAGGTCAATCTGGCTCTGGCGGTCGTCGTGCTGTGGGATCTGACCCGCCACGACCGGCACCGCTGGGCGGGCGTGGGCATCGGTCTGGCCGCGGCGGTGAAACTCACGCCCGGCCTCTTCGTCGTCTTCCTGCTTCTCACGGGGCTTCTTCGGGCCGCTCGCGGCGGCTCGTGGCGGTGCGGCGACAACCCCTGGCTGCGGCGGGCCGCCGTGGCTGGTGCCGCGTTCCTCGCCGCCACCGCCGCCTCGGCCCTACTGCTGCCCGCCGACTCGTGGAACTTCTGGACGCGCACGCTCTTCGAGTCCGCGCGGGTCGGCAATGTTGAGGACACCGCCAATCAGTCCCTCGGGGGCCTTCTCGCCCGCCTGCTGCACACCGGGGAGCCGGGAGCGCCGTGGGCCGTCTGCGCGGCGCTGGTGGCGCTTGTGGGGCTGTACTCGGCGGCCGACGCGGCGCTGCGGGGCGAACGCGCCCGTGCGGCGCTGACATGTGCCGTGACGGCCCTGCTCGTCAGTCCGATCTCGTGGTCGCACCACTGGGTGTGGTGCGTGCCGCTGCTGCTGTTCCTCGCCACCGGGGCCCTGGACGGCGGACGAGGGCGCCGTGCGGCCCTCTGCGCTGCCGGGGTCGTGTTCTTCTCGTACGCGCTGTGGGCCGTGCCGCACGGAAAGGCGGCGCGCCCGGAACTTCACCAGAGTCTCGGGGAGTTCGCCCTGTCGGCCCTCTACCCGGCGCTCGGCCTCGCGTTCGTGCTGGCCGGCGTTCTCCGGTCGCTGCTGCGGACTCAGGCCCTGGCGAAGGAGTAGAACCTCTTCAGCGTGCAGTGTTCGTCGAGCAGCCGGCCGTAGATCGGCTCGCCCTCCAGCTCGCGGTAGGTCTCGATCGGATCGCCTTTTATGATCAGCGCCCGCGCACACTCCTCGCACCAGTACTGGTACTCGGAGTTGACCGGTTCCATGTCGCGGACGATCGGTGTGCCACTGCCGCACCAGTCGCATTTCCGCCTGTGCGCGCCCATCGTCCCCTCCCCTGCCGCGGTCGCCCCCTCCGGCGGTCGATTCTGTCACGGCTCCGCAAGAGGGACAGCAAAAGATCCCGCCCCCTGACGGGGACGGGATCCTGATTGTGGAGCTAAGGAGAATTGAACTCCTGACCTCCTGCATGCCATGCAGGCGCTCTACCAACTGAGCTATAGCCCCGCGTGTTCTCGGTGCTGTGCGGATGTTTCCCGCTCTGCGCTGCGAACAAGAAGAACTCTAGCCTGCGACCTGCCGGAAAGTGAAATCCGGGCCGGCCGCCGCCCGGGGAACCTCCCGGCGGAGTGCCGGGAGCGTTGCCGGACGGCTCAGTCGTCGTCCCCGAGCACGGGTTCCGGGAGCGTCCCGGCGTTGTGCTCCATGAGCCGCCAGCCGCGGGCGCCCTCGCCGAGGACGGACCAGCAGCAGTTGGACAGGCCGCCGAGGCCCTCCCAGTGGTGCGACTCCAGGCCGAGGAGACGGCCGATGGTGGTGCGGATGGTGCCGCCGTGGCTGACGACCACGAGGGTGCCGCCGTCGGCGAGCTTGTCGGCGTGCGCCAGGACGACGGGAGCCGCCCGGTCGGCGACCTCGGTCTCCAGTTCGCCGCCGCCTCGCCGCACGGGCTCGCCGCGCTTCCACGCCGCGTACTGGTCGCCGTACTGCGCGACGATCTCCTCGTGGGTGAGGCCCTGCCAGGCGCCCGCGTACGTCTCGCGCAGGGCCGCGTCGTGCGTCACGTCGAGACCCGTGAGGGCGGCCAGTTCACCGGCCGTGCGCGCCGCCCTCTTGAGGTCGGAGGCGACGATGGCGTCCGGCTTCAGCGAAGCGAGCAGCCGGGCCGCCCGGCGGGCCTGCGCCACACCGGTGTCCGTCAGCTCGATGTCCGTACTGCCCTGGAAGCGCCGCTCCAGGTTCCAGGAGGTCTGGCCGTGCCGCCACAGGACTATGCGGCGGCCCCTGGTCGCCGTGCTGCCGCTCTTCCCGCCGTTCAGAACAGGTCCCCTTCTCCGTCCAGCTCACCCGCGGGGTTCAGCTTGGCGTGCTCCTCGGCCTTGCCGCGGGTCTTCACCGCGTCCTCGGGCAGGGCGATCTCGGGGCAGTCCTTCCACAGGCGCTCCAGCGCGTAGTAGACGCGCTCCTCGCTGTGCTGGACGTGCACCACGATGTCGACGTAGTCGAGGAGGATCCAGCGGGCCTCGCGGTCGCCCTCGCGGCGGACCGGCTTGGCGCCGAGCTCCTTGTTGAGCTTCTCCTCGATCTCGTCGACGATCGACTTGACCTGGCGGTCGTTGGGCGCGGAGGCCAGCAGGAAGGCGTCCGTGATGGACAGCACGTCGCTGACGTCGTAGGCGATGATGTCGTGCGCGAGCCGGTCGGCGGCCGCCTGTGCGGCGGCGTTGATGAGCTCGATGGAACGGTCAGTGGCGGTCACAAGCAGGCTTTCGTCGGCGGTCGGTGATTACCACAAGGGTCTCATGTGAGGCCGCCGTGCCCCGCCGGAGTTTTCCGGCGGGGCGAGGAGCGGTACGGCCCGCTGCCGTGCGGGGCGCCGGTGCCTACTGCGACGCGGGCACCTTGTAGTCCTGGCCGAGGATCACCGAGACCTCGGCGTTCGGCGCCGCCGTTCCCTTGGCGACGGCGGTCGCCGGCAGGCCCAGGGTCTTGGCGACCTCTTCCGCCTTCGCCTTCTGTGCCGCGTCGGCGTAGGTGACCCTGGAGGCCGCGGCCGCGGTGGCCGTGCCCGCGTCGGCGAACGAGTAGCCGCCGTTGACCAGGGCGATCCTCGCGGCCTCGGTGGCGGCCTGCTTCCCGCTGGCGTTGCGCACCCCCACCCGTACGGCGTCGCCCTGGTCGGGGGCGGTGGCGGTGCCGCCGAGGACGGTCTTGACCACCGTGTCCGACTCGCTGACCCGGCCGTCCGTGCGGACCGGCAGCGCGACCGTGCGGTAGGCGCCCTTCTTGGCGTGCTCGGCGAGCTTGGCCAGGGAGCCGGCGAGGGACTGTTCGGTGAGCGACGGGTCGAGGATCAGCGCGAGGCTCTTGACGGTGACCGCCGCCGCCTTCGGGTCGTCCGAGATCTTCTTGAGCACTCCCTGCATGACCGCGCCGAACCGGGCGAGCTGTTTGGCCTCGGGCTCGCCGGGTGCGCGGTAGGTGGAGTACGCGACGGCCATCCGGCCGCTGAGGTTCTGCTGGGAGCCCTTGTTCACCAGGGGGGCGGCGCCCTTCTGGGTGTCGGGGACGGCGGTGTCGGTGTCGATGGCGATGCCGCTGACCAGCTCGACGAGGTTCTCCAGGTAGGGGGTGTCCAGCCGCCAGGTGCCGCCGATGCTGGTGCCGAGGGCGGTGCCCAGGGACTCGCGGGTGCCGGAGCCGCCGTCGACCTCGACGGACTTGGCGAGGGTGGTGGCGACGCCGTTGTCGTCGGCGAGGGAGAGCGCGTTGGGCACCAGGACGGTGGTGCCCTGGCGGGTGGTGGTGTTGTCGACGAGCAGCACGGTGGAGGTCATGCCGGGCTTGTCGGTGTTGTGCAGGTGCAGGGCGATGACGTCGCGCTTCTGGGCGCCGGACGCCACCGGCGCCTCGCTCTTGTCCGACCCCATGCCGGGGAGGCTGTCGGTGTACCAGAGGTAGCCGAGGCCGCCCACCACGACGAGAGCGAGGGCGACGCCGAGGGCCACCACCCGGGAGCGGCCGCGGCGCTTGGCCTCCTCGCGGCGCTCGGTGCGGCTCTCGGAGAACTTCAGCCAGTCGATGACGTCTTCGGAGTTCTCGTCCGGTTCCTCGACGAAGGAGAACTGCTCGGTGGCGTACTCGCCCTCGCCGGAGCGGCGGCGGCCGGGAACGTCGGGTTCCTGCGTCTTCGGGTCCGCCTCGGGGCGCTCCGGGCGGGGTGCCTGCTGCTGCCCGGGGATCCGCTGCGGTTCGGGGGCCTGCCGTGGTTCGGGGGCGGGCGCCTGCTGCGGAATCCACTGCTGCTGCACGCCGGTGTCGTAGCCGTACCCGTTGTCGGGGTGCGGCGCCGTCTGCTGTTGCTGTTGCTGTTGCTGCGAGTACTGCCCGCCGTACGGGTCGTAGGCGGCGGGCTGCTGCGGCTGCTGCTGCGTGTACGGGTCGTAGCCGTACGACTGCTGCGCCGGCGACTGCTGCTGTTGTTGCTGCTGGGCGTACGGGTCGTACTGCGACTGCTCAGGCTGCTGCTGCGCGGCCTGCTGGTACACCGGCTGTCCGTAGGCGTCGTAGCCGATGATCTCCGGCTGCTGCTGCGCGTACGGATCGTGCGCGTACGGGTCGTACGGGTTCTGGCGGTCGTTCACCGGTGCCCCATTTCCGTGCTGCTCCTGCTGCTGGGTGCCGCTTGCCGTCAGTCCCGGTACAGCTCGCGCTTGTCGATGTAGCGGACCACGCCGTCGGGCACCAGGTACCAGACCGGGTCGCCCGCGCTCACGCGCGCGCGGCAGTCCGTCGAGGAGATCGCGAGGGCGGGCACTTCCACCAGCGAGACCCCGTCCTCGGGCAGCCCGTCGGACGTCAGGTCGTGTCCGGGGCGGGTGACCCCGATGAAGTGGGCGAGGGCGAAGAGTTCCTCGGCGTTGCGCCAGGTGAGGATCTGGGAGAGCGCGTCGGCACCGGTGATGAAGAACAGGTCCGCGTCGGCGTTGTCCGCGCGCAGGTCCCGCAGGGTGTCGATGGTGTACGTCGGGCCGCCGCGGTCGATGTCGATGCGGCTGACCGAGAACTGCGGGTTGGACGCGGTCGCGATGACCGTCATCAGGTAGCGGTCCTCGGCCGGCGTGACCAGTTTGTGGCTCTTCTGCCACGGCTGCCCGGTCGGTACGAAGACCACCTCGTCGAGGTGGAACAGCGCGGCCACCTCACTGGCGGCCACCAGGTGGCCGTGGTGGATCGGGTCGAACGTGCCGCCCATGACGCCGATGCGGCGCTTGCCCGCGCCTTCCGCGCTGCTCCCGCCGGCCGGACCGGAGGGTGTTACCTGCTCTCCCATGCGTGCAGACCCTACTGGCCCGTGTGCCCGGCCCGGTTCCCCGGTCCGGTTCAGCGGTCCCGGTTGAAGCGGGTGGTGATCCACAGCAACAGCATCAGCGCGATGAACGCACCGCCGCCGGTGACGAGGGGGCTGAGCGAGGCGTGCTGGTCGACGTGCTCGCCCGCTTCGCCGGAGGCGAGGGTCACGAGCTGGGAGGCGGTCTGGTGGAGGCTCATCTTCGGCGGACCTATCGGGAGACGTCGGGGGAGACTTCGGCAACATCGTATGCGGCCCGTGCGGGCACGCTCACGCCGACTCGGTCGTTGAGGCGATATCGGCCCCCGGGCAACCGGCCCGGACGGGGTGGCGTCAGCACAGGAGAGGTTCCGGGGCGCCCCCTCTAGGCTGGGGCCGTCCGGGGGACGGGACATGTCTCGTACGAGAGCAGGGGTCTTTCATGACAGACGGCAATCACGAGCAGGGGCAGGACAGCGGGCAGGGGGGCGCGGGCGACGGGCAGGAGCGGCTGCCCGGACGGCAGCGCAGGCGCTTCCCCGGAATCTCCTCGCGGGCGTACGAGCACCCGGCGGACCGCTCCGCACTGGTGGCGCTGCGCAAGCTGAGCGGTTTCGACACGGTCTTCAAGGCGCTGAGCGGTCTGCTGCCCGAGCGCAGTCTGCGGCTGTTGTTCCTGTCGGACTCGGTGCGGGTGAGCGACGAGCAGTTCGCGCACCTGAACTCGATGCTGCGGGACGCCTGTTACATCCTGGACCTGGAGAAGGTCCCGGCGATGTACGTCACGCAGGACCCGAAGCCCAACGCGATGTGCATCGGTCTCGACGAGCCGATCATCGTGGTGACGACGGGGCTGGTGGAACTGCTGGACGAGGAGGAGATGCGGGCCGTCGTCGGGCACGAGGTCGGGCACGCGCTGTCCGGGCACTCGGTGTACCGCACGATCCTGCTGTTCCTGACGAGTCTGGCGCTGAAGGTCGCGTGGATTCCGCTGGGCAACATCGCGATCATGGCGATCATCACGGCACTGCGGGAGTGGTTCCGCAAGTCGGAGCTCTCGGCCGACCGGGCGGGGCTGCTGGTGGGCCAGGACCTCCAGGCGTCGATGCGCGGCCTGATGAAGATCGCGGGCGGCAACCACCTGCACGAGATGAACGTGGACGCGTTCCTCAAGCAGGCGGAGGAGTACGAGGCGGGCGGCGATCTGCGCGACTCGGTACTGAAGATCATGAACGTGCTGCCGCGGTCGCACCCGTTCACCACCGTGCGGGCGGCGGAGCTGAAGAAGTGGTCCGAGAGCCGGGACTACCAGCGGATCATGGACGGCCACTACCCGCGGCGCAGCGAGGACAAGGACACCTCGGTGACGGACTCCTTCAAGGAGTCGGCGTCGCACTACGCGGACACGGTCCGCACCAGCAAGGACCCGCTGATGAAGCTGGTCGGGGACCTGGCCGGCGGGGCCGGGGACCTGGGGACCAAGCTGCGGGACAAGTTCGGCGGCGGCAACGGCTCCGCGCCCGGGTCCGGCTCCGGGTCCGGCGGGGACGGAGCCTGAGGCTTCGGCCCGCCGGCCGGGCGGGGTGGGGAGCGGGCCTGGCCACGCCCCTCCCCCGCCTTCGGGCCGGTCAGCGGGCCGGGGCGGCCCCGGGCATCGCCGTGGGCGCGAGGGTGCCGCAGACGGTTCCGGTGGCCGCTCCCGTGGCGTAGGGGTCGGTGCCCGTCCCGGCGACCGGGGCGGCGGGCGGCTGCTGGCCCGCCAGCAGCGGGCTCCAGGACTGCGGTACGGCGGGGTCGGAGCTCGCGCCGCAGGCCTGCGGGCCGCCGACCGCGTACGAACTGAGCAGTTCGGTGCGGTGGCGGCGCAGGTCCTCGGCGTCGTACCGGAAGTGCAGTTCGCGCCGCACGGTGAACAGCGAGGCCCCGTCGGCCCGTTCGCGGCCGGTGCGGGCCGCGGGGCGCAGCGGGTAGACGAAGGTGTGGTCGGTGATCACGTCGAGGATGTCCGGGCCGACCTCGGCGGCGCGCAGGGTGCCGTTGGCGCGGACGCCGCCCGCCAGGGAGACCCTGGTGGGGTCGAAGCGGACCAGCCAGCCGCCCGCGCCGGGGACCTCGCCGCTGCGCACCGCCTGCGAGGACGCGAAACCGGCGTCGTACTGGTCCAGTTGGTCGGGGTCCAGGAGCAGGCGTACGGGGCGGACGGCGCCGCCGGTCAGTACGCCGGGGTCGACGGACGACTCGACCAGGTAGTCCTTGGCGATGGTCAGGGCCGCCAGCACCTGGCTCTCGGAGAAGTGGTCAGTGCTGCGGGCCACGGGTAACTGGATGCCTTCGGCGCCGGTGCCGAACTGGGCGGCCGGGCTGTGCTCGAAGAGGTCCTCGGGCGTCCCGCCGGGCACCCTGCCCCGGGGCGCCAGCGGTACGACGGTCGCGCGCAGGGCTTCGGGGCGGCGGTCGGAGGTGGCCGCGGCGGGATCCCGTACGCCCATGTAGACGGCCGTGCCGAAGGCGAGGACGACGAGCAGCACCAGCAGCATGACCTGTCTGCGGCTGTTGCCCGGGACGGCGGACCCGGGCGGCGGGGGAAGGATGCGGACGGCAGGGGCGTGGTCCCCGGCCCGTTCCGAGGCGGAGTACTCCTGGAGCCGGGCAGCCCTGACGAACGATTCGTCGAAGACGACGGACCGGTAGTCGTCGTCACCACTGTTGGGGAGGCCCTCGGGTGGGGTGCCCTCGGGCGGTTCCGATCGACCTGCCATCGCTTCTCCCTGAGCACTGGGCCCTGCGGCGGGGAGAGGAGTCTCCCTATCAGAGTAGGTCGCGGGAAGCGAAGGTAAACGCCCCGATACGGCAGAACTTCGGCGGAACTCGGCCGTATTCAAGGGGCGTTGGAGGTTTCGCCCGGGGAATCGCGCGGTCCGGACGGTGCGGGCGGGGCTCCGGGCCGTCCGGGCGGTCAGGGGGTGCGGTCGGGACTCCGGGCCGTCCGGAGGGTCAGGGGGTGCGGGGCTGGGCGGAGACGGCCGGCGCCGTGTATTCCGCGGAGGCCGACGGGCCGCCGCCCGGCGTCGGCCCGCCACCCGGCCGGCCCTCCGTACCGGTGTCCCGGCCGGTGTCGGCGCCGGCCTCCGTGCCGCCCGTGGGGGTGTCGACGCCGGAGGACGCCGGTGGTGGCGCCTGTCCGTCGCGGCTTCCCGAGGCGCCCCGGTAGACGGCGGCGAAGGCGAAGGCCACCATGCCGATGCCCATCAGCAGGGCGAGCAGCCAGGCGACGGGGCGGTGCCAGCGGGCGGAGTTGCGGTAGGGGCGCAGGGCGCCGCCGTACCGTCCGTACGGCCCGGAAAAGGTCTCCGTGCCGTCCGCGCCGTCGTCGGGCAGCGGGGTCCCGCGGGCGTCGTACGGCCCGTCGTCGGGGGGCCTCCGGCCCGCCCAGCCGCGGGCGGCCTCCGCGTCGGCGCGCGCCTGGGCGGCGGCCAACAGCCGCTCCGCCGCGCTCGGTTCATGAATTTCGGCGGCTTTGACGAAGTCCTCGTCGAATACCACGGAGGCGAAGTCCTCGTCCGCGCCCCCGCGGTCGTCGTCGGGCTCCCAGCCATCCGGGAACGGCTTGCCCTCCACGTCGTCCGGCACCCGTTCAGCGTAGACCCGGGAGGTCGTTTTGGGCAGGGAACGGACGGAGCGCGCGGACCTCGCGCGCTCCGTGCCGGCCCGTGTGCGCCGTGCGCCTGTGCGGCGGGCGCCGGTGGCCGTGGCCCGTGAGGGTCAGCGCACGTGGCCGTCGCCGGTGACGATGTACTTCGTCGACGTCAGTTCGGGCAGTCCCATCGGCCCGCGCGCGTGCAGCTTCTGCGTGGAGATGCCGATCTCGGCCCCGAAGCCGAACTGGCCGCCGTCGGTGAAGCGGGTGGAGGCGTTGACCGTGACGGTCGTGGAGTCGACGAGCTGGGTGAAGCGGCGGGCGGCGGCCTGCGAGGTGGTGACGATGGCCTCGGTGTGCCCGGAGGACCAGCGGCGGATGTGCGCGACGGCGTCGTCGAGGGAGCCCACGACGGCCGCCGCGATGTCGTACGAGAGGTACTCGGTCTCCCAGTCGGCCTCGACGGCGGGCACGACGGTGGCCTTCGTGTCCCGGGCGTGCGCGAGGACCTCGGGGTCGGCGTGCACGGTGACGCCCGCCTCGGCGAGTGCGTCGAGGGCACGCGGCAGGAAGGCGTCCGCGATGTCCCGGTGGACGAGGAGGGTCTCGGCGGCGTTGCAGACGCTGACCCGGTGCGCCTTGGAGTTGACGAGGATGTCGACGGCCGTGTCGAGGTCGGCCTGTCCGTCGACGTAGACGTGGCAGTTGCCGGTGCCGGTCTCGATGACGGGGACGGTGGATTCCTCGACGACGGTACGGATCAGGGAGGCGCCGCCGCGCGGGATGAGCACGTCCACCAGGCCGCGGGCGCGCATCAGTTCACGTACCGATTCACGGGACTCGCCGGGGACGAGCTGGACGGCGTCGGCGGGCAGTCCGGCCCCCTCGATCGCGTCGCGGACGACGGTCACGAGCGCGGTGTTGGAGGCGTACGCGGAGGAGGAGCCGCGCAGCAGTACCGCGTTGCCCGACTTGAGGCACAGTGCGGCGGCGTCGACGGTGACGTTGGGGCGGGCCTCGTAGATGATGCCGACCACGCCGAGCGGGACGCGCACCTGGCGCAGGTCGATGCCGTTGGGCAGGGTCGAGCCGCGCACGACCTCGCCGACCGGGTCGGGCAGCGCCGCCACGTCGCGCACGTCGGAGGCGATGGCGCGCACCCGCTCGGGGGTGAGGGTGAGCCGGTCGACGACGGAGTCGGCGGTCCCCGCCTCGCGGGCGCGCGCGACGTCCTGGCCGTTGGCGGCGACGATCTCGTCCGTGCGGGCGAGCAGTGCGTCGGCCACGGCGAGCAGGGCCGCGTCCTTGACGGCGCGCGGCAGCGGCGCGAGCACGGCGGCGGCCTCACGGGCCCGGGAGGCGGCGGCGAGGACCGGGGAGGGGCCTTCGGCGGCGTCGGCTGTGGCGTCGGCGGGAGCGGTGTGCGAGGTCATGCCCGCAGGGTAATCCCGCGCCAGGGGCGTCCGTCCGCCGTCCCGGACTCCGAGACGGCGGCTTCCGCGCCGTACCCACGGCGCACGCGGGACCGCAGGCCGTCGGTCGGCAGGGCTGTCCGTACGAGGGCCGGCACGGCTGCCCCTCCCCGTACGAGGGCGGGTGCGCTGCCCGTACGCACCGTTCTGACAGGCAGGGGTACGGGTTCCGGTGTCCGCGCCGGGACCTGCGCGGGTGTGATCCCGGAGGCGGGCGCGGGCGCGAGGACCGGCGCGGAAGGCCGTGCTCGGGTCGTCGCGGAGGCGGGAGCGAGGACCGGCGCGGGACTTTGCGTGCCCGCGTGCGCCGGTCAGTACGGGTGTACGCCGACGGGTGCGGCGGGCGGCGGTCCGTATCCCTCGGCGACGCGCTGGTGGTAGGTGTCGCGGTCGATGACCTCCAGGCCGACGATCTCCCACGGCGGCAGCTGCGCGGTCGAGCGGTGTTCGCCCCACAGCCGCAGGGCGACGGCCGCCGCGTCGTGCAGGTCGCGGGCCTCTTCCCAGTAGCGGATCTCCGCGTGGTCGCCGGCGTAGCGGCTGGTCAGCAGGAACGGGTGGTCGTGGGCGAGCTGTTCGAGGCCGCGCCTGACCTCCTTGAGGGGCGTTTCGGTGCCGGAGACGCTGAGCGTGATGTACCAGAGGCGGGACGCCTCGGGTTCGGGCCGCACGGGGCCGCCGCGGGTCTCCGGGCTGCCCGGGGTGCCGGCGCCGCCGGGTCCGGCCGGTCCGCCCTGGTTCTGCGCGTCGTCGGTGACGCTGCCGTTCGCCCCGTCCTGGTGGCCGCCCTCCCCGCCGTCGTCGAAGTCCGCGCCCGCCCCGACGCTCGTCAAGGCTCGCTCGGCTGTCCCTCGGGGCGGCGCCCCCGGGCGCGCTCGTCTCACCGGCGGCCTCCTGATGCGTTTGTGTGCTGTACCCCCGTAACAGAGTTGACCAGTCCTGGGCCGGATGCGGGGGGTTTTCCGGAAGGTCTCCACCGGGAGGCTGGACTTTCGGCCGTTTCGTGGACGCTGGTGGAGTGTTCGGGGAGGCTTCGTCCGCTTCGCCCCCCGGCGGTCAGTGGTGGAGCAGAACCAGGTCGTCGCGGTGCACGACCTCGCGTTCGTAGGCGGGTCCGAGTTCGCGGGCGAGGTCGCGGGTGGACCTGCCGAGGAGTTGGGGGAGTTCTTTCGCGTCGAAGTTGACGAGTCCGCGGGCGACGGCGCGGCCGGTGGCGTCGCGCAGTTCGACGGGGTCGCCCGCGCCGAAGTCGCCCTCCACGGCGGCGATTCCGGCGGGCAGCAGCGAGGTGCGCCGCTCGACGACCGCGCGCACCGCCCCGTCGTCGAGGGTGAGGGCGCCCTGCGGGGTGGAGGCGTGTGCGAGCCAGAGCAGCCGGTCGGCGCTGCGGCGTCCGGTGCGGTGGAAGTAGGTACCGGTGTCGCGCCCGGCGAGGGCGTCGGCGGCGTGGCTTGCGGAGGTGAGGACGACGGGGATGCCCGCGGCGGCGGCGATGCGGGCGGCCTCGACCTTGGTGACCATGCCGCCGGTGCCGACGCCCGCCTTTCCGGCGCTGCCGATCTGGACGTGGGCGATGTCCTCGGGTCCGGAGACCTCGGTGATGCGGGTGGTCCCGGGCTTGGCCGGATCTCCGTCGTACAGGCCGTCGACATCCGAAAGAAGGACCAGGAGATCGGCGCGGACAAGGTGGGCGACCAGGGCGGCGAGGCGGTCGTTGTCGCCGAAGCGGATCTCGTCCGTGGCGACGGTGTCGTTCTCGTTGACGATCGGCAGTGCGCCCATCGCGAGGAGCTGGTCGAGGGTGCGGTAGGCGTTGCGGTAGTGGGCGCGGCGGCTGGTGTCGGTGCCGGTGAGCAGGACCTGGCCGACGCGCACGCCGTAGCGGGCGAAGGAGGCGGTGTACCTGGCTACCAGCAGCCCCTGGCCGACGCTGGCCGCGGCCTGCTGGCGGGCCAGGTCCTTGGGGCGGCGGTGCAGGCCGAGGGGGGCGAGTCCGGCGGCGATGGCGCCGGAGGAGACGAGGACGACCTCGCGCGCTCCGCCGGCCCTGACCTTGGCGAGTACGTCGACGAGGGCGTCGACCCGGTCGGCGTCGAGGCCGCCGGCCGCGGTGGTCAGGGAGGAGGAGCCGACCTTGACGACCACTCTGCGGGCGTCGGTGACGGCCTGCCGGGCGGCTGCGCCCGGTTGCTTCGACTGACTGCTTGCCCCTGCCACGTGCGTGCGTCCCCTTGGTGTGGTGCGGTGGTGCGTCCTGCGCAATGTACGTGAGGGCGGCCCGGGTCCGCTGCGGGGTTCTGGTCCGCGAGACGGGGCGGGCGGGCGCGGGGCGGGCAGTGCAGACACGGTGCGGGCACGGCAGGGGAAAGACGCCGGGCCCCACCGTGTGGTGGGGCCCGGGGCGGAGGGTTGGGTGGGGCGGCTGCCCTTACGGGGTCAGGGCCGGGGGTGGCGGTGGCGCCAGCCGGCCCAGGCGGACTCGACCATGTCGCGCACCGAGTGCTGCGCCTTCCAGTCGAGCTCCGTGCCGATCCGGTCCGCCGCTGCCACGACCCGGGCGGGGTCGCCCGCACGCCGCGGCGCGACTTCGGCCTTGACGTCGGTGCGGCCGCTGACCTCGCGGATGAGGTCGATCATCTCGGCGACGGAGACGCCCTCGCCCTTGCCGATGTTGAGGATGAGCTGGGCGTCGGGGTCGGCGACCAGCTTGCGGGCGGCGGCGACGTGCGCGGAGGCGATGTCGGCGACGTGGATGTAGTCGCGGACGCAGGTGCCGTCGGGCGTCGGGTAGTCGTCACCGAAGATCAGCGGCGCCCGGTTGGCGTCGATCCGCTCGAACACCATCGGGACGAGGTTGAAGACGCCGGGGTCGCCCAGTTCGGGGGACGCGGCACCGGCGACGTTGAAGTAGCGCATGCAGGCGGTGGCCATGCCGTGCGCCCTGCCGACCGCTCCCACCATCCACTCGCCGGCCAGCTTGGTCTCGCCGTACGGGCTCATGGGCAGGCAGGGGGTGTCCTCGGTGACCAGCTCGACGTCGGGCATTCCGTATACGGCGGCGGAGGAGGAGAAAAGGAACTGTGCGACGCCGGCGGCGACGGACGCTTCCAGAACGGTCTGAAGACCGACCACGTTCTCGCGGTAATAGAACAGCGGCCGCTCCACGGACTCGCCGACCTGCTTCTTGGCGGCGATGTGCACCACGCCGGTGATGCCGTGCCGCTGGAGTACGCCGTCGAGCAGCGTGCGGTCGAGCACGGAGCCGCGCTCCAGCGGAACGCCGGACGGAATCCGGCTCTCGGCTCCGGTACTCAGGTCGTCCAGCACAACGACGTTTTCACCGCCGTCGACGAGCGCCTTTACCACGTGTGAACCGATGTATCCCGCACCGCCAGTTACCAGCCAAGTCATAGAGGCACTATACAGAGACGCAATGATCACTGATCAGGGCATCTCTGGGCAGGGACTGGGCGGCTTCGTCCGTAGGCTAGCCTGGCCGGGACTGTGGAAATCCTCCGGACCCTTCAGTCGGGGTTCATCAGTCGGCCATCCCCCACGACCCCGCAGTTGTGGGGGATCAGTAATCGCAACGTATCGAGGACGTGAACACAGAGGTGGCCTTGTCAAGCCCGTCTCCCTCGTCGGACAGCCTCCCGACGACCGTGCCGGACATCAGTGTTGTGGTCATTGTCTACAACGATGCCGACCGGTTGCCGACGGCCGTGCAGTCGGTCCTGGACCAGTCCCTGCACAACGTCGAAGTGATCATCGCGGACGACTGTTCCACGGACGGTTCGTACACCGTGGCCAGGTCGCTCGCGGCCCGGCACCCCGACCGGGTCAGGGCGATCCAGTTGGAGGAGAACAGCGGGGGCTGCGGCGAGCCGCGCAACCAGGGCATCGCCGTGGCGCGCGGTCGTTACGTGATGTTCCTGGACAGTGACGACACGCTGGAGCTCAACGCCTGCCGCAACATGCTGGAGGCCGCCGAGACGACCGGTGCGGATCTGGTGTCGGGCCTGTGCCTGCGCGTCCACGTCGACAGCAGGCACGGCAAGACGACCGAGTGGTACCGCTGGCTGTACAACTCCACGCGCACGCTCGACTCCGTTGCGGAACTCCCCGACCTGCTGGTCTTCGACACCCTGTCGACGAACAAGTGCTACCGGCGCGAATTCCTGATCGAGAGCAACCTCAGCTTCCCCAAGCGAATTCACTACGAGGACCTGCTTTTCTCCGCCCAGGCATATTTGGCAGCTTCTCGTATCACCCTCATTCCGAACACCGTTTATTACTGGAATGTGGTCGAGAAGACCGAGAAGAAGTCGATCAGTAATCGCCGCAACGAAATCAACAATTTCGCGGACCGGGTGGAGATCCACCGGAGGATCGACAAAATCCTCAAGTCCCGCGGTATGGACGACCTGAAGCTGCACAAGGACATCAAGTTCCTGAAGCACGACCTGGTCCTCTACTTGCGCGAGCTGCCGTTCCTGGACGACGACTACCGGCACGCCTTCGCCGAGATGGCCCGCGAGTACGTCCAGTCGTTCGCCCCCGAGGCGTACAACGAGCTGCACCCGGCCCACGCCATCTGCGCGTACCTCCTCCTCCAGGAGGACTGGGACAACCTGATGCCCGCGATCGACATGCTCCTGAACAGGAACAAGCTCGCGGTGCCGCTGGTGGAGAAGGACGGGCGGATCTACTGGTGCGAGGAGCACCTGGAGGACGACCACGCCCGCGCGCTGCTGGACGTCACGGACCTCGGCTACCACACCAGGCCGGTGGAGAAGCTGGACCTGCGCAACAGCCTGACCGGCTACACCGAGCACCCCTCGGACGTCGTGCTGAGCGGTGCGGTGGTCAACCCGCTGGGCAAGATCGGACCGGACGCGAAGCTGTCCGCCGAGATCGTCCTGAAGGCCCGCCGCACCAGCCTCCAGACGTTCCGCTTCCCCGTCCGCAGCGTCCGCCTCGACGGCGACCGCGTGCTCTGGGAGGCGTCCCTGCCGCTGGCCAAGGAACTGCGCCCGCTGGGCATCGTGGACGACGTGTGGAACGTCCGGATGCACCTGAAGGTCGACGGGAAGACCACGGTCGGCGCCATCACCGTCGGACAGGCCGACATCGAGCGGACCGGCATCCTCACCGTCAAGCCCAGGCTGACGCGGCTGGCGGGCGACCGCATAGAGGCAGAGGTCTCCGGACGCGGTCACCTGGCGTTCCACATCGTGCAGCACAGCGCGGCCTCGCAGAAGGCCCGCGCGCTGATCCAGAACAACATGGACAGCCTGCCGGCGCGGATCGCCAAGACCACGTACCGCAAGGCGCGCGACGTGCGCAAGGACCTCAACTCCGGGCCCCGCAAGATCGACGGCTACCACCGCATGATCAAGGCGCTGCCGGTCCGCAAGGGCACCGTCGTCTTCGAGAGCCACCTCGGCAAGCAGTACAGCGACAGCCCCCGCGCGATTTACGAGGAGCTGAAGCGGCGCGGCGCCCCGATCCACGCGATCTGGTCGTACGCCGGTGCCAAGCCGACCGGTTTCCCGGCCGACGTCGAACTGGTCAAGCGCTGGTCGTGGAAGTACCTGCGGGCGCTCGCCCAGGCAGAGTTCTGGATCGACAACCAGGGCTTCCCTCTGAAGCTGAAGAAGCGTCCCGAGACGACGTACATCCAGACCTGGCACGGCTCCGCGCTGAAGCGGATGGGCTTCGACGAGCCCGGCTACCGGCTGATGTCGGAGGGCGAGCAGGCCGCGTACCAGACCTCCCTGGACCGCTTCGACCACTTCGTGGTGCGCACCGAGCACGACGTGCGGACGCTGGCGCGCGCCTACCGGATGCCGGAGAGCAAGCTGCTGCGCACCGGTTACCCGCGCAACGACGCCCTGGTGAAGGGCCGTGACGCGACCGCGGAGAGCAGTGAGGTCAAGGAGCTCAAGGAGCGCCTGGGCATCCGCCCGGGGCTGCCGGTGGTGCTGTACGCGCCGACCTTCCGCGCCAACGCCCAGGGCAAGGTGCAGAAGTTCGAGTTCCCGTTCTCCATCGAGGAGCTGGCGGAGCGGTTCGGGGACAAGTTCACGCTGCTGGTGCGCACGCACTACCTCAACCAGGTGTCGCTGCCGCCGGCGATGGCGGGACGGGTCGTCAACGTCTCGGAGGAGCCGGACATCACTCCGCTGCTGCTCGCCTCCGACGTGCTGATCACGGACTACTCCTCCGTGATGTTCGACTACGCGCTGCTGCAGCGACCGATGATCTTCTTCGCGTACGACTGGGAGGAGTACTCGCAGGACATCCGCGGCACGTACTTCAACCTGCTGGAAACGGCGCCGGGTCCGGTACCGCGCGACGAGGAGGCACTGTTCTCGGTGCTGGAGGACCTGGAGGCCGTACGCACGCAGTACGGGCCGCAGGTCAAGGAATTCGTGGACCGGTACGGCGAGTACGACCACGGTGACGCGGCCGCGCAGATCGCGGACCGCTTCTTCGGCGGAAAGGGCCGTACCCGATGACGCAGCACCCGAAGACCCGCGACATCTTCTTCGTGGCCAACGAGGTCGACGAGCTGGGCGGCGTCGCCCGCTGGCAGGCGCAGATGGCGGCGCTGCTCGCCGAGCGCGGCCACCGGGTCACCATCGTCGGCATCGCGCCGGCCGAGGTGGCCATGGACCTCGGGGAGAACCCTCCGTTCAAAACGGTCACGCTGTACGACCGGCGGCCGCCCGGCCGCAAGCCGGTCCACGGGCTGCGCGGCAAGGTCGACGTGGCCGCCCGGCTGCACAACTCGCGGCGCGAGACGGGGATGCGCGAGGCTTCGGCGAAGCTGTCCCGGATGTTCCGGGCCGCTGCCCCGGGCGCGATGATCGTCGTGACGCAGGTGTGGGCGATGGAGTGGGTGGCCCTCGCCGACACCGCGGGTCACCCGGTCATCGGCATGAGCCACGAGAGCTACGACTACTCGCGGCAGTCCTCGCGCTTCGGCCGCGTCCTCAAGCACTACAAGGACGTCGACCGGCTGCTGCTGCTCACGCAGGAGGACGCCGACAAGTGGGCGGTCAAGGGCCTCAACAACGTCGGGTTCATGCCGAACCCGCTGCCGATGATGCCGGAGACGGTTTCCCCGCGCTCCGAGAAGACCGTGGTGAGCATCGGCCGCCTCAGCCACCAGAAGGGCCTCGACATGATGCTCGACGCCTGGGCGGAGGCAGCACCGCAGGTGCCGGGCTGGAAGCTGAAGCTGTACGGCGCGGGCGAGCTTGAGCACTCGCTCAAGAAGCAGGCGAAGGAACTCGGTCTGGACGATTCGGTGGAGTGGGCCGGACAGACCCGCGACGTCGTCGGCGCGCTGCACGGGGCCTCGGTGTTCGCGCAGTCGTCCCGCGGCGAGGGCTTCCCGCTGGCGCTGCTGGAAGCGATGGCGTGCGGGGTTCCGTGCGCGGCGTTCGACTGCGCACCGGGTGTGCACGAGATCATCCAGGACGAGGTCGACGGGCTTCTCGCCCGGCCCGGCAACACTCCGGAGCTGGCACGGCAGTTGGTGCGGCTGATGCAGGACCAGGAGATGCGCGACCGGATGGGCGACCTGGCCCGGAAGAACGTGCAGCGCTACTCCCCCGAGTCGATCACCCAGCGCTGGGAAGAACTCTTCACCTTCCTGGAGCGATAGCGGGCAAACGCGCTCCCGGTGCGGCGGCGAACGATCGCCGCCGCACCGCGCGCACAGACTCGCGCGCACAGAACAGCCGCCCCGCACGCACAGAACAACAGAACAGTGGCCCCCTTCCGCAGTCGCGGAAGGGGGCCACTGTTCTGTCGGCTTCTCTTCTTCTACCGCTTCACCTTGCGCGCCAGCCTCTTGAGCCGGCGGCCCAGTACGTCCTGTGCTCCGCGCACTCCGCCGACCACGCGCACCGTCAGCGCCCGGCGGGGGGTCACATGCGCCTGGACGAGCAGCGGAAGTCCGGCGCCGAGCACGACGTTGCGGCGCGCCACCGCGGACGACGCGGCACGCACCTCCGCGGGGATGCGGGTGCCGTCCGCGCACACCACCTCGGCGTGCACCCGCCAGGCCATCAGCCGCTCGCGGTCCGACAGGTCGCGTGCCCGCACCGAGAACTCGGCCCGCCAGGCGTCGTCCCCGCCGTCGCGCAGGGGCTGTTCCTGCTCCAGCGCGGGGCGGGCGCCCCGCTGGTCGGTCAGCCGCAGCAGCAGCGACGTGGGGCCGAGCGGGGCGAGCAGCCCGTGGAGTTCGCGCACGGTCAGGGCGAACCCGAGCCGGGGCCCCACGCTCAGCGTGCCCTCCACGGTCAACGGCAGCTTGCGGGCGGGCAGTTCGGCCAGCCCGTCCAGCTCGACCTCGGGCAGACCCCGCGCCAGTACCGGTACGCCCGCGTCGTTGACGCTCGACGGCGGCAGCAGCCGGGGCGGCTGGGCGGCGAGCGCCACGACGCGCTCCAGTTCGACGGGGGCGCCATGGGCGAGCAGGGCGCGGGCCAGCCAGCGGGACGGCGCCTCGGCGGCCTCGTACGCGGCCTCGTCGAAGGAGGTGAGGTACGCGCGCGTGGCGCTCCACCAGTCGGCCCGGTAGTCGGCGCTGCGCTGCGGCAGTTCCCTGGTGTACATGGGCAGGTCGTAGTCGAGGAACTTGACCTGGGCTGCCAGGGCGAGGGTGGCGGAGCCCGCGGTACGGAATTCCTCGACGACGCGGCGGTGGGCCTCGACGCGGTGTTCCCAGTTGGCGATGGTGGCGCGGCGCAGCGAGATGGAGAGTTCGGCGGCGTCGCGGCGGACGTGCCACACGTACACGGGGTCGTCGACGACGGCGATCCGCGGGGCGGCGGCGTACACCTTCGCGGTGAAGACGAAGTCCTCGTAGTGGAAGGCGCCGTCGGGGAAGGTCGCGTCGTGTCCGGTGAGGAAGTCGCGCCGGTAGAGCTTGTTGACGGAGAGGGTGTCGAGGAGGAGTTCGGGGTGGTCTGCCAGGCCGTCCAGGACGGTGCCGGGCAGGGTGGCGCCGGCGGTGGGGTCGTAGAGGGCGGGGGCCCACACGGTGTCGCGGCCCTCGGGCAGTTCGCGGCGTACGCAGGCACCGGCGACGACGTCGATGTCCGGGCGGGCGGCGGCGGTCAGGGCGTCGACCGCGCCCGTCGGGTAGACGTCGTCGCTGTCCAGGAACATCACGTACGGGTGTTTCGCGGCGGCGATGCCGTCGTTGCGGGGGGTGCCGCAGCCGCCGCTGTTCTCGGTGCGGTGCAGGGGGCGGACCCGCGGGTGCTGTGCGGCGAGCGCGTCGACCGCCTCCCGGGTGCCGTCGGTGGACGCGTCGTTGACGACGATCACCTCGCCGACGGCTTCGCCCTGGGCGAGCGCGGAGTGGACGGCGGTGGCCACCTGTTCCGCGTCGTTGTAGACGATGACGACAACGCTGACCGTTACGTCGGATTCCACCGGGCGGCTCCCAAAAATTGCTCGTCGTGTGCGGACTCCATCCTTGCCGGTCCGCGTGTCAATGCGAAAAGGGGGGCCCTGGTCGGGCCCCCCTTTTTCTCCGGATCATTCGCCCGTGGGGCGGAAGTGTCCGTGAAGGACTAGAACGGCTTGAACTCGTCGTATTCCTGCTGCGAGTTGTCGCGCTCGGCCTCGCGGTCCTTGCGGCGGGTGGCCGCGGGGCGCGGTGCGTCGAGGCGGTGGTCCTCGCCGCGGCGGCCGAGCATCTCGGCGCCGGCCATCACGGTCGGCTCCCAGTCGAAGACCACGGAGTTCTCGTCGGAGCCGATGGCGACGGCGTCGCCCGCACGGGCGCCGGCCTTCATCAGTTCGGTCTCGACGCCCAGGCGGCTGAGCCGGTCGGCGAGGTAGCCGACGGCCTCGTCGTTGTTGAAGTCGGTCTGCTGGACCCAGCGCTCGGGCTTCTCGCCGCGCACCCGGTAGACGTCCTCCGCCTCGTCCCTGATGACGGTGAAGCCGCTGTCGTCGACGGCCTTGGGCCGGATGACGATGCGGGTCGCCTCTTCCTGCGGCTTGCGGGCGCGGAGCTTGGCGATGCCCTGGGCGAGCGCGAAGGACAGTTCCTTCAGGCCGGCGCGGGTCACGGCGGACACTTCGAAGACCTTGTAGCCGCGGGCTTCGAGGTCGGGGCGGATCATGTCCGCGAGTTCCTGGCCGTCGGGGATGTCGACCTTGTTGAGGACGACGAGGCGCGGCCGGTCGTCGAGGCCGCCGTACCGCTTGAGCTCCTCCTCGATGACGTCGAGGTCGGAGATCGGGTCGCGGTCGGACTCCAGGGTCGCCGTGTCCAGGACGTGCACGAGGACCGAGCAGCGCTCGACGTGCCGCAGGAACTCCAGGCCGAGGCCGCGGCCCTCGCTGGCGCCGGGGATGAGGCCGGGGACGTCGGCGATGGTGTAGACGGTCGAGCCCGCCGTGACGACGCCCAGGTTGGGGACGAGCGTGGTGAACGGGTAGTCCGCGATCTTCGGCTTGGCCGCCGAGAGCACCGAGATCAGCGAGGACTTGCCGGCGCTCGGGTAGCCCACCAGGGCCACGTCGGCGACGGTCTTGAGCTCCAGGACGATGTCGGCGGACTTGCCGGGCTCGCCGAGCAGCGCGAAGCCGGGGGCCTTGCGGCGGGCGGAGGACAGGGCGGCGTTGCCGAGGCCGCCGCGGCCGCCCTCACCGGCGATGAAGGTGGTGCCCTGGCCGACCAGGTCCGCGAGGACGTTGCCGTCCTTGTCGAGGACGACGGTGCCGTCGGGCACGGGCAGGACGAGGTCCTGGCCGTCCTTGCCGGAGCGGTTGTCGCCGCCGCCGGGCTGGCCGTTGGTGGCCTTGCGGTGCGGGCTGTGGTGGTAGTCGAGCAGCGTGGTCACGGCCTGGTCGACGACGAGGATGATGTCGCCGCCGCGTCCGCCGTTGCCGCCGTCGGGGCCGCCGAGCGGCTTGAACTTCTCACGGTGTACGGAGGCGCAGCCGTGGCCTCCGTTACCCGCGGCGACATGCAGTTCGACGCGGTCCACGAAGGTGGTCATGGGTGTCCTCCAGTACAGGTAATGCGGAATGTCTACATACGTAACACGCCGAGGGCGGACACGCTTCCCTAGCCGGGAAGTGCGTCCGCCCTCGGAACGTGCTGTGTCTCGCTCGGGACTCCTTGGTGGAGTCCGCTACGAAAGCCTGCTTGTTCAGCCGGCGATCGGAACGATGTTCACGACCTTGCGACCACGGTGCGTACCGAACTCGACCGCACCGGCGGCGAGAGCGAACAGCGTGTCGTCGCCACCGCGGCCGACGCCCGTGCCCGGGTGGAAGTGGGTGCCGCGCTGGCGGACCAGGATCTCACCGGCGTTGACGGCCTGGCCGCCGAAGCGCTTGACGCCGAGCCGCTGAGCGTTGGAGTCGCGACCGTTCCGAGTGGACGATGCGCCCTTCTTGTGTGCCATGTCTCAGTCCCTTACTTCGCAGCCGTGGGGATACCGGTGACCTTGATCGCCGTGTACTGCTGGCGGTGACCCTGGCGACGGCGGTAGCCGGTCTTGTTCTTGTAGCGGAGAATGTCGATCTTCTCGCCCTTGTGGTGGTCCACGACCTCGGCCGTGACCTTGATCCCGGCCAGGACCCACGGGTCGCTGGTCACGGCGTCACCGTCGACAACGAGCAGCGTCGAAAGCTCGACCGCGTCGCCAACCTTGGCAGTGGAAATCTTGTCAACCTCAACGATGTCGCCGACAGCAACCTTGTGCTGGCGACCACCGCTGCGCACGATGGCGTACACGCGGATCTCACTTTCACTCGAAGACGGGACCCCTGATGCCAGCCGCTTCCGGCGTGAAACAGGACGAGCGGCCTCTCCCGCACAGGTCCTCGGGAGGACTGTTCAGGAGGGGATTGCTCAGGGGTTTGGCGCACAAAAAGACGCCGACGGTCAAAGTTACGGGACCTTGCCCGGCCGGGTCAAACCGGGCTAACGGCGGACGCCGCCCTGTCCACCGGACTCGCCGACGGCCTTCACCAGAGCGCCGTAGGCGTCCCTGATTCCGTCCTCGGACAGCTCCAGGTGTTCCAGGATCGTGAAGCGTCCCGGCCGGGTCTGCGGCGCGTAGGTGACCGCCTGGACGAATTCGTCGACCGTGAAGCCGATGTCGCCGGGCAGCACCGGCATGCCGTGCCTGCGCAGTACGTCCGCGAACAGCCCGGCCTCCTCGTGCGCGCCGCGCAGGTGCATCGCGAAGACCGCGCCGATCCCGACCTGCTCGCCGTGCAGCGCGGCACGCTGCGGGAAGAGCAGGTCGAAGGCGTGGCTGATCTCGTGGCAGGCACCGGACGAGGGCCGGGTGTCGCCGCTGATCGACATGGAGATGCCGGACAGGACGAGTGCCTCGGAGAGCACGGTGAGGAACGCGTCCTGGGTGACGTCGCCGGGGTGGCGCAGCACCGCCTCGCCCGCCTGGCGGGCCATCGCGGCGGCGAGTCCGTCCACCTTCTCGCCGTTGACCTCGTGGGACAGTTCCCAGTCGGCGACGGCGGAGATGTTGGACAGCGCGTCGCCGATCCCGGACCTGACGAAGCGGGGCGGGGCGTCGCGGATGACGTCGAGGTCGATGAGCATCGCGATGGGCGTGGGCACGCCGTAGGAGCCGCGCCCGTTGTCGTTGTCCAGGATGGACACCGGGGAGCACAGGCCGTCGTGCGACAGGTTCGTCGCGACGGCGACCATGGGCAGCCCGATCCGTGCGGCGGCGTACTTGGCGACGTCGATGATCTTGCCGCCGCCGAGGCCGACCACCGCGTCGTACCGCTTGCGGCCCTTCATCTCCTCGGCGAGTGCGACCGCCGCGTCGATGGTGCCCGCGCCGACCGGGTACCAGTCGGCGTCGGGCAGGACGGGTGCCAGCTTCTCCTGGAGCACCCGTCCCGACCCGCCGCTGATGGCGATGGCCAGCTTGCCCGAGCCGGAGATCCGCTGGTCCGCCAGGAGGCCGGCGAGATCGTCCAGGGCGCCCCTGGAGATGTCGACGGCGACCGGCGAGGGGATCAGCCGGGTCAGTACTGGCACGCGATCTCCCGGCCCTTGGCGAGGTCGTCGTGGTTGTCGATCTCGACCCACTTGAGGTCGCCGATCGGGGCCACGTCGATGCGCACGCCGCGGTTGACCATCTCCTGGTAGCCGTCCTCGTAGTAGAGGTCGGGGTCCCGCTCGAAGGTGGTCCTGAGCGCGTCGGCGAGGGCCTCGGCGGCCTCCGGCTCGATCAGGGTGACGCCGATGTACTCGCCGGTGGCGGAGGCGGGGTCCATCAGCTTGGTGATCCGGCTGACCGCGCCGGACTCGTCGGTGATGACCTTCATCTCCTCGTCGGCGAGGTTCTTCACCGTGTCGAGGGCGAGGATGATCTGCTGCCCGTCGCCGCGGGCGGCCAGCAGGGTCTCCTCGACGGAGACGGGGTGCACGGTGTCGCCGTTGGCGAGGATCACGCCCTGCTTGAGGACGTCGCGCGCGCACCACAGGGAGTAGGCGTTGTTCCACTCCTCGGCCTTGTCGTTGTCGATGAGCGTGAGCTTCACGCCGTACTTCGACTCCAGCTCGGCCTGGCGGGCGTAGACGGCTTCCTTGCGGTAGCCGACGACGACGGCGACCTCGGTCAGGCCGACCTTGGCGAAGTTGCCCAGGGTCAGGTCGAGGACGGTGGTCTCGCCGTCCACGGGGACGAGCGCCTTGGGCAGCGTGTCGGTGTAGGGACGCAGACGCCGTCCGGCGCCCGCCGCCAGTACCAGGCCGATCATGGGTTTCTCCTTCGAGCAGGTGGAGCAGGTCGAGCAGGGGAACGGGGTGAGGGAGGCAGGCCCGTAGGGGCTACATCTCCTCCGCGACGTAGCCGCGCAGCCACGTCTTGAAGTCGGGGCCGAGGTCGGCGCGCTCGGCGGCGAGCCGGACGATGGCCTTCAGGTAGTCGCCGCGGTCGCCGGTGTCGTAGCGGCGGCCCTTGAAGACGACGCCGTGCACCGGGCCGCCGACGTTCTCGTCCGCGGCGAGGGTCTGCAGGGCGTCGGTGAGCTGGATCTCGCCGCCGCGGCCGGGCTCCGTCTTGCGCAGGACCTCGAAGACGGCCGGGTCGAGGACGTAGCGGCCGATGATGGCCAGGTTGCTCGGGGCCTCCTCCGTGGCGGGCTTCTCGACCAGACCGTTGATCTTGACGACGTCGCCGTCGGCGGTGGTCTCGACGGCCGCGCAGCCGTACAGGTGGATCTGCTCCGGGTCGACCTCCATCAGCGCGACGACGCTGCCGCCGTACGTCTGCTGGACCTCGACCATGCGGGCGAGCAGCGGGTCGCGGGGGTCGATCAGGTCGTCGCCGAGGAGGACGGCGAACGCCTCGTCGCCGACGTGCGGGGCGGCGCACAGCACGGCGTGACCGAGGCCCCTGGGGTCGCCCTGGCGGACGTAGTGCATGGTCGCCAGGTCGCTGGACTCCTGCACGCGCGCGAGACGGTCGGCGTCGCCCTTCTTGGTGAGGGCGGACTCCAGCTCGTAGTTGCGGTCGAAGTGGTCCTCAAGGGCCCGCTTGTTACGGCCGGTGATCATGAGTACGTCGGAGAGTCCCGCGCCGGCGGCTTCCTCGACCACGTACTGGATCGCGGGCTTGTCGACGACCGGCAGCATTTCCTTGGGCGTCGCCTTGGTCGCCGGGAGGAAACGGGTGCCGAGACCCGCGGCCGGGATGACGGCCTTGCGTATGGGGCGAGGGGTGGCGCTGTTGCTCATGGGGTTACGAACTCTCCGTCGTTCAGGGACATTGCGCGGCCGTGGGGCCTGCGTGTTCCGGGAAGACTCCCGGACGTTCCCGGATACCAGGGTGGCCAGTGCCTGGTACGGGCACTGGCCACCCTGCTTCCGGCCCAGGGCCGGATCCGCCGGGAACTGCGGGTGATGCGGGTACTTCGGGTACTGCGTCAGTCCTGCGCGGAGGCGGACACGGAGGGCGTTGTCTGCTCCGCCGCGGCCGTCTTCTTCGCAGTCTTCTTGGCCGCCGTCTTCGTCGCCGTCTTGGTGGCGGTCTTCTTGGCAGCGGTCTTCTTGGCCGTCGTCTTCTTGGCGGCGGCCTTCTTCGCCGGTGCGGCCTTCTTGGCGGCGGTCTTGCGTGCCGTCTTCTTGGCCGGGGCCGGAGCCTCGGTCGCGGCCTCGGCGCCCTCGGGCGCCGCTGCCTCGGCCGCGGTGTCCGCCGCCTGCCCGTCCGTCGCGGCCTGCGCGGCTGCCGTCGGCGCGGTCTCGACCACGAGGACGGCGGCCTCGGCCGACCCGGCGGGCGAACCCGCGGGGGCGGTGGCCTTGCGGGTCGCCCTGCGGCGGGCCCGCGGCGGGGCGGCCTCGGCGGGAGCCTCGACCGGAACCTCGGCGGGAGCCTCGGCCTCGGCCGGAGCCTCGACGGGGGCCTCGGCGGCCGGAGCCTTCGGCTCCTCGACCACGGTCACCTCGGCGGGTGCCTCCGCGCCCTTGGGCGAACCGGCCGGGGCCGACGCCTTCCGGGTCGCCCGGCGGCGGCCTCGCGGCGCGGCCGGCGCGGCCTCCTCCTCGGCGGGAGCCGCCACGGGTGCCTCGGCCGGAACCTCAGCAGCCTCCACGACGACCTCCGCGGCGGCGGCCTCCACCGCCGGAGCGGCGGTTTCGGCGACGGCCTCGGACACGGCCTCCGGCGCCTCCTGGGCGACCGGCGCGTCCTGCGCCTCCGGCTCCGCCTCGGCGACCGCGGCGCCGCCCTTCGCCTTCATCGGCGACGCGTGCTCGATGTAGTCGGCCGGCGAGGTCCTGCCGCGCGGCGCACCGGCCGGGGCCGACGCCTTGCGGGAGCGACGGCGGCCACGACCGCGCGAGGCGGCTGCCTCGGCCTCCGCCGCGCTGCTGTACAGCTCCTCGTCCGGTACGAACTCCGGGGACGGCAGCGCGATCGGCGCGGCCACCTCGGCGGCGAGTTCCGCCTCGGTCTCGTGCGCGTCCTCGTGCGCCTCGTCCTGGGCGTGGTCCTGCCCGTTCTCGTGCCGGCCGTGGTCGTGGGCCTGCTCGTGACCGTGCTCGTGGTCGACGGCGCCCGCGCCCTTGCCGCGCTTCTTCGCACGCTTGGAACCGCCGCCGCCGACCGCGGTGGGCTGCTCCATGTGCACGATGACGCCGCGCCCGTTGCAGTGGACGCAGGTCTCGGAGAAGGACTCCAGGAGGCCCTGGCCGACCCGCTTGCGGGTCATCTGCACGAGGCCGAGCGAGGTGACCTCGGCGACCTGGTGCTTCGTACGGTCGCGGCCCAGGCACTCCAGCAGTCGCCGCAGCACCAGGTCCCGGTTCGACTCCAGGACCATGTCGATGAAGTCGATGACGACGATGCCGCCCAGGTCGCGCAGCCGCAGCTGGCGCACGATCTCCTCGGCCGCTTCGAGGTTGTTCTTCGTCACGGTCTCTTCGAGGTTGCCGCCCTGACCGGTGAACTTCCCCGTGTTGACGTCGACGACGATCATCGCCTCGGTCTTGTCGATGACCAGCGAACCGCCGGACGGCAGGTAGACCTTGCGGTCCAGCGCCTTCATCAGCTGCTCGTCGATCCGGTAGGTCGCGAAGACGTCGACCTCGGAGGTCCAGCGGGAGAGCCGGTCGGTGAGGTCGGGCGCGACGTGGGCGACGTAGCCGTGGATGGTCTCCCACGCCTCGTCACCGCTGACGATGACCTTGGAGAAGTCCTCGTTGAAGATGTCGCGGACGACCCGGACGGTCATGTCCGGCTCGCCGTAGAGCAGGGTCGGCGCGTGGGACGAGCCGCTGCTCTTCGCCTTCTTCTGGATGTCCTCCCACTGCGCCTGCAGACGCTCGACGTCGCGGCGCAGCTCGTCCTCGCTCGCGCCCTCGGCGGCGGTGCGCACGATGACGCCCGCGTCCTCGGGGACGATCTTCTTGAGGATGGTCTTCAGACGCGCCCGCTCGGTGTCCGGGAGCTTGCGGCTGATGCCGGTCATGGAGCCCTCGGGCACGTACACGAGGTAGCGGCCCGGCAGCGAGACCTGGCTGGTCAGACGGGCGCCCTTGTGGCCGATCGGGTCCTTGGTGACCTGTACGAGCACGGACTGGCCGGACTTGAGGGCGCTCTCGATGCGGCGCGGGCCGTGGGCCATGCCGAGCGCCTCGAAGTTGACCTCACCGGCGTACAGGACGGCGTTGCGCCCCTTGCCGATGTCGATGAACGCGGCCTCCATGGACGGGAGGACGTTCTGCACCTTGCCCAGGTAGACGTTGCCGACGTAGGACGTCGACTGCTCCTTGTTGACGTAGTGCTCGACGAGGATGTTGTCCTCGAGGACGCCGATCTGGGTGCGCTCGCCGTTCTGGCGGACGACCATGACGCGCTCGACGGCCTCGCGGCGCGCCAGGAACTCCGCCTCGGTGATGATCGGGACGCGGCGGCGGCCCTGCTCGCGGCCCTCGCGGCGGCGCTGCTTCTTGGCCTCCATGCGGGTCGAGCCCTTGATGGACTGGACCTCGTCGAAGCCGGTGCCGGGCTCGCGCTCGGCGGACTCCTTCTTGCGCGGCTCACGGACCTTGACGACGGTGCGCTCCGGGTCGTCGGATCCGCCCTGCGCCTCGTCGTGGCCGGAGTCGCCGCTGCGACGGCGGCGGCGCCGACGGCGACGGCTGCTGGAGGAGCCGGCCCCGGCCTGCTGCTCGTCGTCGTGGTCGTCGGAGTCGTCCTCGTCGGAGGCCTCCTGCACGGCGGCGGGCTGCGGGTCGGCCGCGTACTCGGCGCGCTCGCCCCGGCCGCCCTGCTCGGTGCCCTCGTGCTCGTCGGCGTCCAGGGCCTCGCCCCGGCGACGGCGGCGGCCACCGCGGCGGCGACGGCGCGCCCTGCGGTCGTCGGCGTCGTCGGACTCCTCGTGGCCCTCGGCCTCGTGGGCCGGCTCGGCGTCCTCGTCGTCCTCGTCGTGCCCGGCCTCCTGGGCGGGGGCCTCGGCGCGGCGCTGCTGCACGTCCTCGGCGGGCTCGCCACGACGGCGGCGGCGACGGCGGCCACCGGTCTGCGCGGCGGGCTCGGCCGTCTCCGCGACGGGAGCCTCGACGACGGCCTCGGCCTCGGTCTCCTCGTCCTCCTCCGGCTCCTCGACGGGCTCGGCGGCGGCGGCCATGGCCGCGGTCTCCGGGGTCTGGAACATGGGCTCGGCGAAGACCGGGGCCTGGAACACGGCGACGGCGGGGCGCTGCGCGCGGCGGCGCGAACGCGGCGACTCCTCGGCCGCCTCCTTCTTCGCGGCGGGCCCGGCGGCCTCGGCGGCGGCCGGCTCCGCGGTGAACTTCGGCGTCGTGGCCGGGCGGCTCGCCCGACGGCGCGAGCGTCCGCGCGGCGCCTCCTCCTCGGCGGGAGCGGCCTCCGCACCGGTCTCCGTCACGGTCTCGGTCACGGCGACGGGCTCGGCCGGGGTCTCCTCGGCGGCGGGTGCCTCCTCGGCGGGGGCGGGCGCGGTGGCCTTGCGGACGGCACGGCGACGGCTGCGCGGCGCCGCGGCGGCCGTCTCCTCGTCCTGCCGTACGTCCGGGGTCTCCTGCGTCTCCTGCGGTACGGAAGCCACGGCCGGGGCCTCCTCGGCCACGGGCTCGGCGGCCGACGCGGGCGAGCCCGCCGGAGCGGTCGCCTTGCGGGTGGCACGGCGACGGGTGCGCGGCGCCGGGGCTGCCGTCTCCTCGTCCTGCCGTACGTCCGGGGTCTCCTGCGTCTCCTGCGGTACGGAGGCCTCGGCCACGGCGGGGGTCTCCTCGGCAGCGGTACCGGTGACGGGCGCGGTCGCCTTGCGCACTGCACGGCGACGCGTGCGCGGCGCCGGAGCCTCGGCCTCGGCGGCAGGCGCCTCCTCGGCGGCAGGGACCTCGGCGGCGGGGGCCTCGGCGGCAGGGGCGCCGGCCGGGGCGGTGGCCTTGCGGGTGGCGCGGCGGCGCACCGGCGCGGCGGTCTCGGCCTCGGCGGCCGGGGCCTCCTCCGACGCGGGCGCGGCGTCCTCGGCGGCGGTCCGCCCGCCGGGCGCACCGGCCGGGGAGGTCGCCTTGCGCACGGCACGGCGGCGCGTGCGCGGCGCCGGAGCCTCGGCCTCGGCGGCGGGCGCCTCCTCGGCGGCAGGGGCCTGTGCGGCGGGGGCCTCGGCAGCAGGGGCCTCGGCGCTCTTCGCGGGCGAGCCCGCCGGGGCGGTCGCCTTCCGGGTAGCCCGGCGGCGCGGGCGGGCCGGGGCTGCCGGCTCTTCGTTGGTGCTGGTCTGGTCAGTGGTGTCGCTCACGGCACCCTCTCCGGCCGGTATGGCCGGAGCCGCGGCCTCTACGGTCTTGGCGGCATCCGACTGGTCCGGCTGGTCCTGCCGGCTCGCGCCGCCCCCGGGGGGCCCGGCGGGACGCGAGGCGGCGCGGCGCCTGCGGCGCGGCGGCAGTGTGTCGCTGGGCGAAGTCTGGTCGGCCTCAGCGGGTTCGATCGGCTCAAGCATGCGGGGTTCTCCCGTCACGCTCCCGGGCGCCGCGCCTGAATCCGGTCCGGCCGCGGCCCACGCGCGGTGCGCGGGGCCACCGTCCGGGGCGCGGGCGCCGCACGGGAGCTGTTGTCCAACTCGCCGGTTCCGTCTGCCTCGTGGCGTACGGCCTGGCGAAAGTCCTGGTCAGTACGCGGCCCGACCCAGGTGGCTCCCGAGTACCAGGGCTGCGCTACAACGACTGCCCCTACGCGGAACCGGAACCTTCCGGCGCCTTCGCGGTGGCGGGTGCGGGGGCTGTGGTAGAGCCTGCCCGTGCCGCCTCGCGGTCGGGCGCGAGCGGGTCGGTCACCGTTCCGGACTCCTCGTCGAGAAGCCCCTGCGCCAGCCTGGTCACCGCTGCGGGGACCGGCGGCGCCAGGTCGGCCACAGCGCGGAGACCGGAAAGGACGTCGTCGGGTCGTACGGCAGGTGTCATGTGCCGCACTACCAGCCGCAGTATCGCACAGGGCTCCGCCGTGGACCTATCGCCGTCCCCGGCGTCGAGCGCCTCGGCAGCGGGTACCGCCGCCATCTCGACGACGGCCTCGCGGGCGTCGAAGCTGCGCATGCCGTTCTTGGTACGGCGCTGGACCTCGACGCTCTCCGAGGCGAGGAAGGTCCCGACCGCCTCGGCGGCCTCCTCCTCGGTGACGCCGTTCAGCCGCAGCTCCCAGATGGAGGCGGTCAGCCGGTCGGCGAGACCGGAGGTGCGGGCCTCGACGGCGTCGGTGATGTCGAGGCCGTCGGGCATCGACTCGTCGAGCAGTTTGCGCAGCGTGTCGGGGTCGCGGGGCGCGGTGAGCGCGATCTCCAGGTACTCGGCCTCGGAGCCGGTGCCGGTGGGGGCCGCGTTGGCGTAGCTGACCTTGGGGTGCGGGGTGAAGCCGGCCGAGTACGCCATGGGCACCTCGGCGCGGCGCAGGGCCCGCTCGAAGGCGCGCTGGAAGTCGCGGTGGCTGGTGAACCGGAGGCGGCCGCGCTTGGTGTAGCGCAGTCGGATGCGCTGCACCGCCGGTGCGGGCGGCGGGCCTTCGGGCTGTCGCTTGCCCAGTGGTTCTTCTCCTCGGTGCGGGGCGGCGCGTCTTCCGCGCGCCCACAGGCCTGTGGGTGACCCCGTGCGGCGATCTCCGTGACCCGGCTCACCCCTGCGGGTTGCTCCGCTGGGAGATCTCGGGTCCGGGCGCTGCGCCGGGGGCAGTCGTCGTACTACCCAGAGTACGCGCCGGGCGCGCGCGTGGTTCCCGTGCCCGCCCGAAGTCCGCCCGTCCCCTTGCGTACGGGAAAACCGCAGCTCGCTCCGGGAGCCGGGGCGGGGGCCCGAACGGTCAGGGCTCCTTGACCAGGGACGGCGCGGCGGCCGGTTGCGGGGCGGGGGCCCGGTGGGCGGGCTCCGGGGCCGGGGCGGGGACGCGGGCCGTGGCCGGGGCCGGGGGTCCGCCCACCAGTGCGCGCCAGGCGTCCTTGCGGGCGGTACGGACCGACGCCCGCGCGGAGCGCATCGCGTCCCGCACCGCCAGCCGGGCCGAGCGCGCCGTGCCGCGGACCGCCCGGCCCGCTCCGGCCACCGCGTTCCTGACCGGGCGCCACAGTCCGTCGCGCAGCCAGTGGCCCAGCGGGGTGAACACGCTGCGGTAGCACCAGCGCGCGGGGCGGCCGACCGCGTTCCACAGCAGCCACTTCACGGCGCGGCCCAGCGCGCGGGAGATGCGCCCGGCGACCTGCCAGCAGATCCCGAGCGCGTCCACCAGTTCCTTGCCGAGCCACACCGCGGGCCGCACCAGCAGCGTCGTCACGGTCCACGCCACCGCCCGCCCGAAACCCCGTACCGCCCACGAGAGACCGTGTCCGAGCGGGGTCAGCAGACGGGTGTACACCCAGACCGCCGGAACGATGAACAGGACCCGGCCGCACAGGGCCAGCCCCGCCCCGACCGCCTTCAGCAGATGTAGGACGCCGTGCCCGAGCGGGGTCAGCAGGCGGGTGTACACCCAGACCGCCGGTACGGCCGCCAGAACCCGGCCGCACCAGGCCAGACCGGCCCACGAGGTCCGCAGGGTCCACGTCAGGGCCGCCCACAGCCCGCGCCCGAAGGCGGCGGCCCCGGCGCCGAGGTGGCGGGCCACCCACCGCAGGCCGTGGCCGACGGGCGTCAGCACGCGCGCGTACAGCCACACCAGAGGTGCGGCCACCAGCCATGTCACGCACCACACGGCGGCGGCCCACAGTCCGCGTCCGCACGCGCCGATCGCGGCGCCGAGGCCGCGTCCGAGCCGTCGCAGGCCGTGGCCGAGCGGGGTCAGCACGTACGCGTACAGCAGGCGGGCGGCGGGGACGAGGACATACCGCCACAGTGCCGCCCACGGGGTGACGAGAACGGCCCGGCCGAGCCACCGCAGGGCGTGCCCCAGGGGTGTGAGGAGCGTCTCGTACAGCCATACCGGAACGCGGACGAACAGACCCCGTCCCACGGCCGTCGCCGCCCGCCGGACCAGTTCGCCACCTGCCCGCAGCAGGTCCCACACCACCCGGAAGGGGACGACGACGACCAGGACGACGATGCGTACCGGAATCCTGACGAAGGCCGTCAGGCAGCCCTCGTTCTGCTGCGCGGGCTGGCGCGCGTGCTGCTGTGTGTTCTGCCGGGCGGGCTCGCGCGGCGGTGTCTGCGCGGGCGCCGCCCGTTGCGCCGGACTCTTCTCCAGGTCCATCCCGGTCCTCCCCCGTCTCCTTGTCCAGGACGCCCCGGCGGCCCGTTCGGATCCCGCTCCCGGCGTTGTTCTGCAGCCGCTCGCCCTGTGGAGCGGCCCGTACGCCCGGGTGGTGGTGCGGACAGGGCGTGTGCGGGGTCGGCGGGGTGCCGTGGCACGGCTCGGGCCCGGCCGGGGGGGTATCGCCCCTCGGCCGGGCCCGGGTCGGTGCGGGACCGCGGCGCGGCGTACGTGTGCCGCGGTGACTACTTGACGACGCTCAGCGGCAGCAGCTTCTTGCCGGTCGGGCCGATCTGGATCGAGGTGTCCATCTGGGGGCACACCCCGCAGTCGAAGCACGGCGTCCAGCGGCAGTCCTCGACCTCGGTCTCGTCGAGCGAGTCCTGCCAGTCCTCCCAGAGCCAGTCCTTGTCGAGGCCCGAGTCGAGGTGGTCCCAGGGCAGGACCTCCTCGTAGGTGCGCTCGCGGGTGGTGTACCAGTCGACGTCGACGCCGTGGGCGGGCAGCGTCCGGGCCGCGGCCTCCATCCAGCGGTCGTAGCTGAAGTACTCGCGCCAGCCGTCGAAACGGCCGCCGCCCTCGTAGACGGCGCGGATGACGTCGCCGACGCGGCGGTCGCCGCGGGAGAGCAGGCCCTCGACGATGCCGGGCTTGCCGTCGTGGTAGCGGAAGCCGATGGAGCGGCCGTACTTCTTGTCGCCGCGGATCTTGTCGCGGAGCTTGGCGAGCCGCTCGTCGGTCTGTTCGGCGCTCAGCTGCGGGGCCCACTGGAAGGGGGTGTGCGGCTTGGGGACGAAACCGCCGATGGAGACGGTGCAGCGGATGTCGTTCTGGCCGGAGACCTTGCGGCCCTCGGCGATGACGTTGACCGCCATGTCGCCGATCTGCAGGACGTCCTCGTCCGTCTCGGTGGGCAGGCCGCACATGAAGTACAGCTTCACCTGGCGCCAGCCGTTGCCGTAGGCGGTGGAGACGGTGCGGATGAGGTCTTCCTCGGACACCATCTTGTTGATGACCTTGCGCATGCGCTCACTGCCGCCCTCGGGGGCGAAGGTGAGGCCGGAGCGGCGGCCGTTGCGGGTCAGCTCGTTGGCGAGGTCCACGTTGAAGGCGTCGACGCGGGTCGAGGGGAGGGACAGGCCGATCTTGTCCTCCTCGTACCGGTCGGCGAGGCCCTTGGCGATGTCCGCGATCTCGGTGTGGTCGGCGGAGGAGAGGGAGAGCAGGCCCACCTCTTCGAAGCCGGTCGCCTTGAGACCCTTGTCGACCATTTCGCCGATGCCGGTGATGCTTCGCTCCCGCACGGGGCGCGTGATCATGCCGGCCTGGCAGAAACGGCAGCCGCGGGTGCAGCCGCGGAAGATCTCGACGCTCATGCGCTCGTGGACGGTCTCCGCGAGCGGCACGAGCGGCTGCTTGGGGTAGGGCCACTCGTCGAGGTCCATGACGGTGTGCTTGGACACCCGCCACGGCACGCCGGAGCGGTTGGGTACGACGCGGCCGATGCGGCCGTCCGGGAGGTACTCGACGTCGTAGAAGCCGGGTACGTAGACGTTGCCGGTCTTGGCGAGGCGCAGGAGGACCTCCTCGCGGCCGCCGGGGCGGCCCTCCGCCTTCCAGGTCCGGATGATCTCCGTCATGTCGAGGACGGCCTGCTCGCCGTCGCCGATGACGGCGCAGTCGATGAACTCGGCGATCGGCTCCGGGTTGAAGGCCGCGTGTCCGCCGGCCAGGACGATCGGGTCGTCCAGGGTGCGGTTGCGGGACTCCAGGGGGATGCCGGCCAGGTCGAGCGCGGTCAGCATGTTGGTGTAGCCGAGCTCGGTGGAGAAGGACAGTCCGAAGACGTCGAAGTTCTTCACCGGGCGGTGGGCGTCGACGGTGAACTGCGGCACGTCGTGCTTGCGCATCAGTTCTTCGAGGTCCGGCCACACGCTGTAGGTGCGCTCGGCCAGGACGCCCGCCTGCTCGTTGAGCACCTCGTAGAGGATCATGACGCCCTGGTTGGGCAGGCCGACCTCGTACGCGTCGGGGTACATGAGCGCCCAGCGGACGTCGCACTCGTCCCACGGCTTGACGGTGGAGTTCAGCTCACCGCCGACGTACTGGATGGGCTTCTGCACGTGCGGCAGGAGGGCTTCCAGGCGGGGGAAGACCGACTCAACAGGCATCGCGGTGTCTCTCATGAGCGGGCAGGGTGACCCTCAAGCCTAACTTGGGTCGGGGGTTCTCCCGCACGGCCGGTGCGGAGCCCGGCGGGAAACGGCCGGCAAGGAGCCCGGGGAAGTACTCACGGGGCGGTGCTCGTGGGGCTCACGGGGCGGTGCTCGTGGGGCGGTGTCCGCGAGAAGGCGGCCCACGGTGCGATGTCCGCGCAAGGGTGCCCGCGGGAAGGTGTTCCGTCGCGGTGGGCGGGGAGGAGGGCCGGTGGGGCCGTGGCCGAAGAGCGGCGGCCACGGCCCCACCGGTCACCGGCCGCCTCTGCCCCGTCCGCTACACCCCCAGCCACCCCACCGCCTTCCTCCCACTGGCCCTGCGCCACACCTGTGGCAGTTCCCGCTCCCGGTCCGCCGCCGCGGCCTCCTCCTTGCCGTAGAGCAGGCCCCAGACGAACGACGTCTCGCCCGCCGCGTGCGCCTGCACGGCCAGGTTCCGCAGTTCGACGCGCGCGACCACGCTGTCCTGGTGCTCCCCCAGGACCTCCTGCACCGCCTTGACCCGCTTGCGCAGCCGGTTGGCGGGGCCGCCCAGGACCGGGCGGGCCGACTCCGCGGCGTACCGGAGCCGTTTCGCCGCCTTGCGGGCCTCGTGCATGGCGAGGTCGCGTTCGTGTCCCGGGGGCAGGTCCAGCGCGTGTTCGGTACGGCCGGCCAGCCGGGCGAAGTCGTTGGCGAGGGCCTGCGGCAGTACCTCGGCCGCGTCCTTGCGCGCGGCCCTGCGCAGGGGCGGGTCGGCGAGCAGAGCGTCCAGCGACGCGAGGAGTTCCAGATAGCGCCGCGAGTCCAGTACGGCGAGGGTCCTGCGCCGGGAGCCGCTGCGGCGGGCCACCGACCAGATCCGCAGCCTGCCGCGGACGGGTCCCAGCAGCAGGGTGCGGGGCAGTGCCGCCAGGTGCGACTGGAGGCGGGCGGCCAGCACCTCCTGGTCGCGGTCGACGCCCAGTTCCGCCGCCAGCCACTTCAGTTCCTCGCCGATCGGGTCGGTGACGGTGCGGTCCAGGACCTTCCGGTACGTCTTGAAGGCGCTGCGCATCCGCCGGGTGGCCACCCGCATCTGGTGCACGGAGTCGGGCAGGTCGCGCCGTACGGCCGGGTCGTGGGCGATCATCGCCTCGGCCTGCGCGCGCACGTAGGCCAGGACCCGCTCGCCCGCGCTGTCGCCGGACGGTTCCCGGGCCGGGGCCGGTCCGCCACCGGTCTCGGCGAGCGCCCGTGCCAGTTTCGAGGGGGACGCTGCGGGGTGAACGCCCGCTTTCCGCAGCCGCTTCTCCACCGCGTCCAGGAACGCCGGGTCGCCCTCGTCGGCGAGTTCCACCTCGATCTCGGTCCATGCGGCGATCCTGACCGCGTCCCCGGCCGTACCGTCCCCGTCGCCGACGGCACCCGCCGCCGCGTCCTTCCGCGGCTCTTCTCTCGGGCGGTCCTCGCCGGGGGTGTCCGCGCCGTGCCGCTGTGCGCCCAGCCGTTGCGCGGTGACCGTGTCCACGCTCACCTCGGCGAGCGGCTCCCCCGCCGCGTCGAGCAGCCGGTAGAGCCTGCGGGAGGACTTCAGCCGTACGACGGGGGCCAGCGGCGCTCCCCTGGTGCGGGACCGCACCAGGGCGGCCAGTGCGCGCGGTACAGCGGCCCCGGCCGCGCCCAGGGGGGCCCTGATCTCGTCCCGTACGTCCGGGGAGACCGGCAGTTTGAGGTGCCAGCCGGCGTCCTCGCCGCCGGTGCGGCGGCGCAGGGTCGTCGCGTGGGCGGCGAGCGCCAGGTCCGCGGTGTCGTAGTAGAGGGCGTCGAGTGCGGTGACGCCCTCGTCCCGGACGGACGAAACCCCGGCCGCCCTGGTGAAGTCGGGCAGCCGGGGTTCTTCGCCGGGGGTTGTCGTCGTGGCTTCGTACTTTCGCTCGATCTCGCGCTTCGTGTCCGCCATGTCATGAATCTAGACGCGATACGGGCGCTCAAACAGGGTCCGAGCAGGGCGAGGCGCGACGCGGTGCCGCGGTGCGGCTATGCCGTTATGGGCCGCTGCACCCTGATCGACTGGAGCAGTCCGATCGCCACCCACACGGCGAACATCGACGAGCCGCCGTAACTGACGAAGGGCAGCGGCAGTCCGGCCACGGGCATGATGCCCAGGGTCATGCCGATGTTCTCGAAGGCCTGGAAGGCGAACCAGGCGATGATCCCGGCGGCGACGATCGTGCCGTACAGCTCGGTGGTCTCCCGGGCGATGCGGCAGGCCCGCCAGAGCACGACGCCCAGCAGGACGAGGATCAGGCCCGCGCCCAGGAAGCCGAGTTCCTCGCCCGCGACGGTGAAGACGAAGTCGGTCTGCTGCTCGGGGACGAACTGTCCGGTGGTCTGGGAGCCCTTGAAGAGTCCTGTGCCGGTGAGGCCGCCGGAGCCGATCGCGATGCGCGCCTGGTTGGTGTTGTAGCCGACGCCCGCCGGGTCGAGGTCGGGGTTGGCGAAGGCGGCGAAGCGGTTGATCTGGTACTCGTCGAGCAGGCCGAGGACCGCGACCAGGACGGCGCCGAGTACGCCCGCGCCGACGAGGCCGAAGACCCAGCGGTTGGAGGCTCCGGAGGCCAGCAGCACACCGAGGATGATCATCGCGATGACCATGACGGAGCCGAGGTCCGGCATCAGCATGATGACGGCGATCGGGACGAGCGCGAGGCCCAGGGACTTGAGGACCGTGCGGTGGTCGGGGTGCTGCTGGTCGCCCGCGTCGACGCGGGCGGCGAGCAGCATCGCCATGCCCAGAATGATCGTGATCTTGGTGAATTCGGACGGCTGGAGGGAGAAGCCGCCGCCGAGGACGATCCACGCGTGGGCGCCGTTGACGGTCGCGCCGAGCGGGGTGAGCACGGCCAGGACGAGGACGACGGACAGCCCGTAGAGCACGGGGACGGCGCCGCGCAGGGTGCGGTGGCCGAGCCAGATCGTGCCGACCATCAGGGCGAAGCCGATGCCGGTGTTGAGCAGGTGGCGGAAGAGGAAGTAGTACGGGTCGCCGTGGTTGAGGGTGTCGCGGCCGCGGGTCGCCGACCAGACCAGCAGGGAGCCGATGCCGGACAGGGCCAGTGCGGAGAGCAGCAGTGGCCAGTCGAGCCGGCGGACGACGGAGTCGCGGGCGGTGAGTTTGGCGAACGTCCCGCGTTCGGGGGCGTACCGCCGCACGGAGAAGCCGTGTGCGCTGCCTGCCATGTCAGTCCCCCACCGGTTGGTTGGTGCCCAGTGCGCCGCCCCTGCCGGGGGTGCCCCGGCCGGGGGTGGTGGCGGGCGGTCCGGCGAGTGCGTCGGCGGCGCCCTCGGGCTCCTTGGGTTCGGGCACGTAGGGCTTGATGTCGGGGGCGTCGATGGAGCCGTCCGCCTCGATCTTGGGGAGGCCCTGCTGCGGCTGCGGCAGGAGTGCCTTCCTGGGGTCGAACTTTCCGGCGGCGTCGAGGCCGTAGAGCGCGTTGTAGATCTTTCGCACGGCGGGGCCGGAGGCACCGGAGCCGGTGCCGCCCTGCGCGATGGTCATGACGATCGAGTAGTCCTTGGTGTACGTGGCGAACCACGAGGTGGTCTGCTTGCCGTAGACCTCGGCGGTACCCGTCTTGGCGTGCATCGGGATCTTGTCCTGGGGCCAGCCCTGGAACCTCCAGGCGGCGGTGCCCCGGGTGGCGACTCCCGCGAGGGCTTCGTCTATCAGCTTCTGAGTGGCCTGGTTCATCGGGAGCTTGCCGCTGACCCTGGGCTTGATCTCTTCGACGTGCTTGCCGTCGGCGCTGATGACGGCCTTGCCGACGGACGGGGCGTGCAGGGTGCCGCCGTTGGAGATGGCGGCGTAGATGGACGCCATCTGGATGGGGGTGACGAGGGTGTCGCCCTGTCCGATGGAGTAGTTGACGGAGTCACCGGCGCGCATCTGGTTGCCGTCGATGCAGTTCTCGTAGGCGATCTTCTCGACGAAGCTGCCGTCCTTCTTGCCCTGCTTGCACCAGGCGTCCTTGTTGGCCGCCCAGAAGCGCTGCTTCCACTGGCGGTCGGGGACGCGGCCGGAGACCTCGTTGGGGAGGTCGATGCCGGTCTCCTTGCCGAGGCCGAACTGGTGGGCCGTCTTGTAGAACCAGTCCTTGGCGTCCTTCTTCGGCTTGGTGCCGCCGTCGCGCTGCCACTGCTGGTGGGCGAGGGCGTAGTAGACGGTGTCGCAGGAGACTTCGAGGGCGCCGCCGAGGCTGATGTTGCCGTGGCCCTTGGACTCGTAGTTGGTGAAGGTCTGGCCGCCGATGGAGTACGAGCTCGGGCAGGGGTAGCTGCCGTTGAAGTCGTAGCCGGCGTTGACGGCCGCGGTCGTCGGGATCACCTTGAAGATGGAGCCGGGGGCGGCCTGTGCCTGGATGCCGCGGTTGAGCAGGGGGAAGTTGGAGTCCTTGCCGGTGAGTTTGGCGTAGTCCTTGCCGGAGATGCCGCCGACCCAGGAGTTGGGGTCGTACGTCGGGTTGGACGCCATCGCGACGACGCGGCCGGTCTTGGACTCCAGGACGACGACGGCGCCGGCGTCGGCCTTGTAGTTGGTGTTGGTGTTCTTGTCGAAGCCCTTGCGGGCCTCCTTCATGGCGTCGAGGAGTTCGTACTCGGCGACCGCCTGGACGCGCGCGTCGATGCTGGTGACGACGTTGGAGCCGGGCTTGGCCTTGTCGGCCTTGGCGAGGCCGATGACGCGGCCGAGGTTGTCGACCTCGTAGCGGGTGACGCCGGCGTTGCCGCGCAGGTACTTGTCGTACGTCCGCTCCAGGCCGGAGCGGCCGACCTGGTCGGAGCGCAGGTACGGCGAGGAGGTGTTCTTGGCCTTCTCGATCTCGTCGTCGGTGACGGGCGAGAGGTAGCCGAGGACCTGGGCGGTGTTGGCCTTGCCGGGGGCGGCGTAGCGGCGCACGGCGGTGGGTTCGGCGGTGATGCCGGGGAAGTCCTCGGCGCGCTCGCGGATCTGCAGGGCCTGCTGGGTGGTGGCCTTGTTGGTGACCGGGATCGGCTGGTAGGGGGAGCCGTTCCAGCAGGGCTGCGGGGTTTTGGCGTCGCAGAGGCGGACCTTGTCTGAGACGTCCTTGGGCTTCATGTCGAGGACGTCGGCGAGCCGGGCGAGCACGGCCTTGCCGTCGTCCTTCATCTTCATCAGCTCGGTGCGGGACGCGGAGACGACGAGCTTGGTCTCGTTGTCGGCGAGCGGTACGCCGCGGGCGTCGAGGATGGAGCCGCGGACGGCGGGCTGGACGACCTGCTGGACGTGGTTGTTCTTGGCCTCGTCGGTGTACTCCTGGCCGTTGCGGATCTGGAGGTACCAGAGGCGTCCGCCGAGGGTGAGCAGCAGGGAGAAGACGAGCACCTGCAGCACGATCAGGCGGATGGTGACGCGGGGGGTGCGTCCGGTCTCGGGGATGTTGCTCATCGCGCTCCCCCACGGATGGTGGTCGGGGCGGGTGCGGGGTGCGGCGTCACAGGCGCTTCACTCCCTTGATGCGTCCGGCGCGCGAGGCGCGGTTGCGGGCGGCGCGCAGTCTCAGGCCGCCCTTCTGCTGGCCGATGCGCAGTCCGGTGCCGGAGGAGAGCCAGCCGGAGGCGACGTCGGCGCCGGAGGAGGAGTTCTCGGACAGCGGGTCGTTCTCGGCGCGCCTGGCGAGCGCCATGATGCCGGGGACGACGAACGGGGCGAGCAGCAGGTCGTACAGGGCTGCGGTGAACAGCAGTCCGCCGAGGCCGACGTGGCGTGCGGCGGTGTCGCCGACGAGGGAGCCGACGCCCGCGTACAGCAGGGTCGAGCCGATCGCGGCGGCCACCACGACGAGCATGGGCGCGGTGGCGGAGCGCAGGCGTCCGTTCTCGGGCTTGGCGAGGCCTGCGAGGTAGCCGATGACGCAGAGCACGAGGGCGTAGCGGCCGGCCGCGTGGTCGGCGGGGGGTGCGAGGTCGGCGAGGAGTCCGGCGCCGAAGCCGATGAGGGCGCCGCCGACGTGTCCGTAGACGAAGGCCAGGCCGAGGACGACGAGGAGGGTGAGGTCGGGTACGGCGCCGGGGAGCTGGAGTCTGGCGAGGACGGTGACCTGGACGACCAGGGCGACGACCACCAGGGTGGCGGAGAGCAGAATCCGGTTGAAGCGCATCTGGTTCAGCTCCTACTGGCCGTCGGGGTTGGCGTTGTTGGCCGCGCCGTCGGGATTCGCGTTGCCGTTGCCGTTGCCGACGCCTGTTCCGTTGCCGTTGTTCTGGGCGTTGTTCTGGCCGTTGTTCTCGCCGTTCTCGTTCGGCGGTTTGGGGGTGACGGTGACGGTGACCGTCGGGGCGGGCCTGGGCTTGTTCGGCAGGACGGTGTCGCGGGGGTCGGTGCGCGGGGCCTGGACGACGACGCCGACGATGTCGAGCTTGGTGAAGCCGACGTACGGGCGGACGTAGACGGTGCGGGTGAGGTCGCCGCCGGACGGGTCGACCCGTACGACCTCGCCGACCGGCACGCCGGGCACGAAGGGCTTGGCCGCGCGCGAGCCGAAGGTCACCAGCCGGTCGCCGGGCTTGACCTTGGCCTTGCCGTTGAGGAACTGGACGCTGAGGGGGCGGTCGCCCTGTCCGGTGGCGAAGCCGAGTTCGTTGGTCTTCTCCATTCGGGTGCCCACGGTGAAGTCGGGGTCGTTGGCGAGGAGCACGGTGGAGGTGTCGGGGCCGACGGTGGTGATGCGTCCGACGAGTCCCTCGGCGTTGAGCACGGTCATGTCGCGCTTGATGCCGTCGTTGCTGCCGGCGTCGATGGTGACGGTCCAGGAGAAGCCCTGGGCCGCTCCTATGGCGATGACTTCGGCGCCCTTGATGCCGTACTGTCCGGCGCCGGCCTTCTTCAGCATGCCGTCCAGTTCGCGCACCCGGCTGCGGTTGCGGTCGTCGCTGCCGAGTCGCTGCTTGAGTTCCTGGTTCTCCCGCTCCAGCGCCTTGACCGCGTCGTGGGTCTCGCCGGAGTCGCGTACGGCGCCGATCGCGTTGCCGATCGGGTCGACCGCGGTGGCGACGCCTCTCTCCACGGGTCCGAAGACCGTGGCGGCGGCCTGGCGGGCACCGTCGACCGGTGAGTCCTCGCCGCCTCGGATGTCGACCGTGATCAGCGCGAACGCTACGGCGACCAGCAGCACCAGGAGCAGCCGGCTCTCTCGTGTGTCCCTCACGTGCGGCGGCCGTGCCTTCCTCGTCGGAAAAGTTGTGTGCGTGTATATCAACGATCCGCCGCACGGGAAGACTGTCCCGTACGGCGGATTTCCTTGGGCGTGCTATCTGCGCGGCTGGGCGTCCAGCACCTGCTGGAGCGCCTCGAACTCCTCCACGCACTTGCCGGACCCGAGCGCGACGGAGTCCAGCGGGTCCTCGGCGATGTGGATCGGCATGCCGGTCTCCCGGCGCAGCCGCTCGTCCAGGCCGCGCAGCAGGGCGCCGCCGCCGGTGAGGACGATGCCGCGGTCCATGACGTCGCCGGAGAGTTCCGGCGGGCACTTGTCGAGGGTGGTCTTCACGGCGTCGACGATCGCGTTGACCGGTTCCTCGATGGCCTTGCGGACCTCGGCGGCGGAGATCACGACGGTCTTCGGGAGGCCGGAGACGAGGTCGCGGCCGCGGATCTCGGTGTGCTCGTCCTTGTCGAGGTCGTACGCCGAACCGATCGTGATCTTGATCTGTTCCGCCGTCCGCTCGCCGAGCAGCAGGCTGTACTCCTTCTTGATGTGCTGGATGATCGCGTTGTCCAGCTCGTCGCCCGCGACGCGGATCGACTGTGCCGTGACGATTCCTCCGAGCGAGATGACGGCGACCTCGGTGGTGCCGCCGCCGATGTCCACGACCATGTTGCCGGTGGCCTCGTGGACGGGCAGGCCGGAACCGATGGCCGCGGCCATGGGCTCCTCGATGATGTGCACCTGGCGGGCGCCGGCCTGCGTGGACGCCTCGATGACGGCGCGGCGCTCGACGCCGGTGATGCCGGAGGGCACACAGACCACGACCCGCGGGCGGGCCAGGTAGCGGCGCTTGTGGATCTTCAGGATGAAGTAGCGGAGCATCCGCTCGGTGATCTCGAAGTCGGCGATCACGCCGTCCTTCAGGGGCCGTACGGCAACGATGTTGCCCGGTGTACGGCCGATCATCTTCTTTGCCTCGGCGCCGACGGCCAGGATGCCGCCCGTGTTCGTGTTGATGGCGACGACGGAGGGTTCGTTGAGCACGATGCCCTTGCCCCTGACGTACACCAGCGTGTTGGCGGTCCCGAGGTCGACAGCCATATCACGGCCGATGAACGACATTGGTTCCCTCTTCTTCCCCATGAGGATGCGTCGGGCCTTCCCGAGTGGAGCGTGTGATGGCTTTGGGTCGGTAGGCGAAGTGGGTGGTGCGCTGAATGCTGCGGGCGCGGTGACGTCCATCGTAGTGCCGCATGTGCGGTCGCCGCGCGAGGGTCCTTCGCCATTGTGGGCGGAACACATACCCGCTTCACCAATGGTGACGCTGTGTCGGGGGGATGCGTTCCCTCCATCGTGGTGCATATGCCGAAGGGCGACCGAATTACTTCGGTCGCCCCAGGACAAGGACGCTGTTCGGCTGACGTTGCGTCAGGAAAAGTGTCCGGTGCATGTCTGCCGTCCGGGTCAGACGAGCCCCGGGAAGAACAGCTTGAGCTCGCGCTCGGCGGACTCCTCGGAGTCCGAGGCGTGGATCAGGTTCTCGCGGACGATGGTGCCGAAGTCGCCGCGAATGGACCCGGGTGCCGCGGCAATCGGGTCGGTGGGACCGGCCAACTGGCGTACACCCTCGATGGCCCGCTCGCCCTCGACGACCAGCGCGACGATCGGCCCGGAGGACATGAAACCGACGAGCGGCTCGTAGAACGGCTTGCCCTTGTGCTCGCCGTAGTGCGCCTCCAGGGTCTCCTGGTCGAGGCTGCGCAGCTCCAGCGCGCTGATCGTCCAGCCGGCCTTGCGCTCGATACGCGAGATGACCTCGCCGATCAGGCCGCGGCGTACGGTGTCGGGCTTGAGCAGGACGAGGGTGCGCTGGGTCACGGTGCGGGCTCCTTGAGTGCTGTGCGGAAGCGGTGTCCCGCAGATTACAGGGCCGAACGGGTGTGTTGTCACACAGCGTCAAGCCCGGGGGTGGCCGGGACCGCGCACGCGCCGGACCCGGGGCCGCCCGGCCCGGCCGTGCGCGGTGTCCGCTATGCCTCCGCCTGCGCCGCCCACCTGGCCTTCGCCTCGTCGATCTTGCGGCCGTAGTGGATCGACGCCCACCACAGGCCGCCGAAGACCGCGCCGAGGAAGAACATCACCGGCACCCAGAAGCCGCTGACGACCAGCCCGACCTGGAGGGCCCAGCCCAGCTGGAGCCCGCCGGGCCGCGTGATCATGCCGCACAGCAGCACGGACACCGCCATCGCGATCCCGCACACCGTCCAGACGGTGGCCATCGACAGGTCGTCGGACTTCATCGCGACCAGACCGGCGAAGCCGATCACGAAGAACTCGCCGATCAGTGTGGAAGCACAGAGCGTACGCACGACAGTCTCAGCCCCTTCCCAGCAGCAGCCGGGCCTCTCCGACCGTGATGACCGATCCGGTGACGAGCACTCCGCCGCCGGAGAACTCGCCCTCCTCCTCCGCGAGGGTGATCGCCTCCTCGATCGCGTCGTCGAGCCGCGGCTCCACCTGGACCCGCTCCTCGCCGAAGACCTCGACGGCGATCGCGGCCAGCTCGTCCACGTCCATCGAGCGCGGGGTGGAGTTCCGGGTGACGACGATCTCCGCGAAGATCGGCTCGAAGGCTTCGAGCAGGCCCCGTACGTCCTTGTCGCCGCTGGCGCCGACGACGCCGATCAGCCGGCTGAAGCTGAACGCCTCGCCGACCGCCTCGGCCGCCGCCCGCGCGCCGGCCGGGTTGTGCGCGGCGTCCAGCACGACCGTGGGGCTGCGCCGTACGACCTCCATCCGGCCGGGGGAGGTCACCGAGGCGAAGGCCTTGCGGATGGTGTCGATGTCGAGCGTGCGGGCCTGTTCGGCGCCGATGCCGAAGAACGCCTCGACGGCGGCGAGCGCGACCGCCGCGTTGTGCGCCTGGTGGGCGCCGTGCAGCGGGAGGAAGATCTCCTCGTACTCGCCGCCGAGTCCGCGCAGGGTGACCAGCTGGCCGCCGACCGCGACCTCGCGGGCCACCACACCGAACTCCATGCCCTCGCGGGCCACCGTGGCGTCCACCTCGACGGCCTTCTTCAGCATGACCTGCGCCGCGTCGACCGGCTGCTGGGCCAGGACGACGGTGGCGCCCTGCTTGACGATCCCGGACTTCTCGCCCGCGATCTCGCCCGGCGTGGTGCCCAGGCGGTCGGTGTGGTCGAGCGAGATGGGGGTGACGACGGCGACCGAGGCGTCGATGACGTTGGTGGCGTCCCAGGTGCCGCCCATGCCGACCTCGACGACCGCCACGTCCACCGGCGCGTCGGCGAAGGCCGCGTACGCCATGCCCGTCATGACCTCGAAGAAGGACAGCCGGTACTCCTGCGCGGCGTCGACCATCTCCACGTAGGGCTTGATGTCCTCGTACGTCTCGACGAAGCGCTCGGCGCTGATCGGCAGGCCGTCCAGGCTGATGCGCTCGGTGATCGACTGCACGTGGGGGCTGGTGTAGCGGCCGGTGCGCAGCTCGAAGGCGCCGAACAGGGCCTCGATCATGCGGGCGGTGCTGGTCTTGCCGTTGGTGCCGGTGATGTGGACGGACGGGTACGCCTTCTGCGGCTCGCCCAGGACGTCCATCAGGGCGGCGATGCGGGTCACCGAGGGTTCGAGCTTGGTCTCGCCCCAGCGGCCGGCGAGTTCGGTCTCGACCGCGCGCAGGGCCTTGTCCACCTCCGGGTCGGCGGGCCGGGCGGGCACCGCGTCGCCGGACGGCGCACCGCCGTGGGTGCGCAGGGTGCGGCTGCCCGCCTCGATGACGGCGAGGTCGGGATCGCGGCCGGTCTCGGCCTCGACGATCTCCTCGAAGGCGCGGTCTTCGCTCGGGTCGTCGGCGTGGTCGTCGTGCTGGGGGAGGTCACTCACCCCGCCAGTCTACGGAGGGCGTACGACAACGGCCGACAGGGACCGGCGGGGACCTCCGGCCCCGGCCGCGGAGGCCTTTTATCCCTTCCATACCGAACGAGTGTGTGACCCTGGTAGATCACGATTCGGGAGGATTTCGAGTGAGCGACGAGACCACGCAGGCCCCCGCGCGCAGCCGCGGCGGCCGGGACAGCCGTGACATAGGCATCGACCTGGGCACGGCGAACACCCTGGTGTACGCACGGGGCCACGGCATCGTCCTCAACGAGCCCTCGGTGGTCGCCGTGAAGGCCGGTTCCGGTACGGCGCTCGCCGTCGGCACCGAGGCCAAGGAGACGATCGGCCGCACACCCGGCTCGATCACCGCGATCCGCCCGCTGAAGGACGGTGTGATCAGCGACTACGAGGCGGCCGAGGAGATGATCCGGCACTTCGTCCGCAAGGCCGTGCGGGGCCGCCGGCCGCGCACCCGCATGGTGGTGTGCGTGCCGAGCGGGGTGACGCCGGTGGAGCGCCGGGCCATCGTGCACGCCGCGGACCGGGCGGGCGCGCGGGCGGTGCACCTCATCGAGGAGCCCATGGCGGCGGCGATCGGGGCCGGCCTGCCGGTGTCCTCGGCGCGCGGCTCGATGGTGGTGGACATCGGCGGCGGTACGACGGAGGTCGCGGTGATCTCGCTGGGCGGCATCGTGACCGCGCAGTCGCTGCGGGTCGGCGGCGACCGGATGGACGCCGCGATCACCGACTACGTGCGCAAGGAGCACCAGCTGCTCATCGGCGAGCGGACCGCCGAGGACATCAAGATCGCGATCGGCTCGGCGTGGCCGGTGCCGGAGCGGCCCGAGCTGGAGGAGCAGTCCTTCACGGTCCGCGGGCGGCAGAAGGTCGGCGGGCTGCCGATGACGCTGGCGCTGTCGGTGGGCGAGGTGCGGGCCGCGCTGGACGAGCCGGTGGAGGCGATCATCGCGGCGGTGCGGGCGACCCTGGAGGAGTGCCCGCCGGAGCTGTCCGGCGACGTGATGGAGCACGGGGTGGTGCTGACCGGCGGGGGCGCGCTGCTGCCGGGGCTCGATCTGCGGATCTCGGCGGCGACCGGCATTCCGGTTCATGTCGCGGACAACCCGCTGGACTGCGTGGCGCTGGGTTCCGGCAAGTGCGTCGAGGATTTCGACAACCTCGACAAACTGCTCGCGGCGAGCTGAGCGGCGGCCCTAGCGAGGCCCCCGGCGGGAGGCGGACGGGCCCGGCGGGCCGTGGACGGGCTCGGGCCCGAGGCAGGGCGCAGGGCCGCGGGCCGCTCAGACCCCGGCGGGGAGCACCGCGCTCACCCGGTACTCCCCGTCGCGGCGGCCGGCCTCCAGGGTTCCGCCCATGGACAGGATCCGCTCCCCCATCGAGAAGGTGCCGGTTCCCGCGGAGACCGGCTCCTTGGTGGGCAGCGAGCGCGGCAGGCCGTTGGTGACCTCGATGCGCAGGTACACCTCGTCGAGTTCGATCCGTACCCGTACGGCCTCGCCCGGCGCGTGCTTGACGGCGTTGGTCAGGCACTCCTGCACGACCCGGTAGACGGCCGCCTGCCGCAGCGGGGAGAGCGCGGCGGCCCGTGGGTCGATGTCGAGCACCACCGGGCTCCCGGCCCGCTCCCCCTCGGTGGCCAGCTCCGCGAGGGCGGCGATGCCGGGGGTGGCGTTCTCCTCCCTGGCGCGCTGCACGATGATCTCGTTGAGGATGCGGTGCGCCTTGCGGGCGGTGTCGGAGAGTTCGTCGAAGTCCTTCTGGTGGGCCTCGCCCCGCGCGCGTACCGCCAGTACCTCGGCGCGCACCGCGAGCAGGGTCAGCTCGCGTCCGACGAAGTCGTGCACGTCCCTGGCGACGGACAAACGTTCCTGCTGTACGGCGTGGAGGGCCGCCGCGCGCCCTTTCTGGACCTCCAGCTCCCGTACCAGGTCCTGTCTGTTCGCGGCGACGCCCACGCCCGCGGCGAGCACTCCGATGGGCACGACGAGGCTCAGGAACTCCAGGAGCGTGTCGGCCTGTTTCTCCGGCCACCGCTCGTGCAGGTAGAGCGCGTAGGCGAAGACCACGTACCCGAGCGTCGCCATGGTCGCGGCGGCCCGGCCCCGGTAGCGGCCGATCTTGTACAGCGCGAACTGCATCAGCGTCAGCTCGTGCAGCCAGCCGAGCAGGGCGAGCGCGACGACGTACGGGATCCAGGGGAAGCGGCGGCGCAGCAGCAGCGATCCGGCGCCGACGGCGAGGACCGCGGTGGCGGAGAACCGGTTGAGCGATTCGTTGGCCTCGGCGACGCCGGGCACGTCGAGCAGCATCAGCCCGAAGCAGATGAGCGGTACCAGCAGGTCCAGGGTGTGCCGGTGGACCGTGCGGCCGTCCAGCCAGCGCCGGCCCGCCGCCCAGGCCCGGGATACCGGCGAGGCGGTGGGCATGTCGTGCATACGCTCCATAATGCAGGGCCCTTCGCCCTGGTTCGGCGGACTTCCGTCCCGTTACGAGTGATATGCGGCACGCACCGGGCGGCTCGCCGGGGTACGGACGAGGGCCCCGCACCGTGCTTCCGGTGCGGGGCCCTCCAGGGGTCCTGCGGGTGCCTGCGGCCCGTCCCGCGGGGCGGGCCGCCGGGTGGCTACTTGGCGGCGGGCAGTGCCTCGATCTGCGCGGAGATCCGGGCGATGTCCGCCTCGGCCTTGCTCAGCCGGCCGCGGATCTTGTCCACGACGTTGTCCGGCGCCTTGGCGAGGAACGCCTCGTTGCCCAGCTTGGCGTTGGCCTGGACGACCTCCTTCTTGGCGGCCTCCAGGTCCTTGGTGAGCCGCTTGCGCTCGGCCTCGACGTCGATCGTGCCGGAGAGGTCGAGTTCGACCTTGGCGCCCGCGACCGGCAGCGAGGCCGTCGCGTGGAAGCCGTCCTCGGCGGGCTGCAGGCGCAGCAGCTGACGGATGGCCGCCTCGTGCGGGGCGAGCGCGGTACCGGCCAGGTCCAGGCGGGCCGGGACCTTCTGGCCGGGCTGCAGGCCCTGGTCGGAGCGGAACCGGCGGACCTCGGTGACGACCTGCTGGACGAGCTCGATCTCCTGCTCGGCGTCGGTGTCCCGGAAGCCGGAGTCGACCGGCCAGTCGGCGACGACGACCGACTCGTTGCCCGTGAGGGCGGTCCACAGGGTCTCGGTGACGAATGGGACGATCGGGTGCAGCAGCCGCAGCGTGACGTCCAGGACCTCGCCCAGGACGCGGGCGGAGACCTTGGCCTGCTTGCCCTCGGCGAAGAACGTCGTCTTGGACAGCTCGACGTACCAGTCGAAGACCTCGTCCCACGCGAAGTGGAAGAGGGCGTCGGAGACCTTGGCGAACTGGTAGTCGTCGTAGAGCGCGTCGACCTGGGCGACGACCGTGTTGAGCCGGGAGAGGATCCAGCGGTCGGTGGCCGTCATCCGCTCGGGGGCCGGCAGCTCGCCCTCGACGGTCGCGCCGTTCATCAGGGCGAAGCGGGTCGCGTTCCAGATCTTGTTGGCGAAGTTGCGGGAGCCCTGGACCCAGTCCTCGCCGATCGGGACGTCGACGCCGGGGTTGGCGCCGCGGGCGAGGGTGAAGCGGACGGCGTCGGAGCCGTACTTGTCCATCCAGTCGAGCGGGTTGACGACGTTGCCCTTGGACTTCGACATCTTCTTGCCGGTCTCGTCGCGGACCATGCCGTGGAAGGCGATGGTGCGGAACGGGACGTCGCCCATGGCGTACAGGCCGAACATCATCATCCGGGCGACCCAGAAGAACATCAGGTCGTAGCCGGTGACCAGGACGGAGTTCGGATAGAACTTCTCCAGCGACTCGGTCTGCTCCGGCCAGCCCATGGTCGAGAAGGGCCACAGTCCGGAGGAGAACCAGGTGTCGAGGACGTCGGTGTCCTGGTGCCAGCCCTCGCCGGTGGGTGCCTCGTCGTGGGGACCGACGCAGACCATCTCGCCGTTGGGGCCGTGCCAGACGGGGATGCGGTGGCCCCACCACAGCTGGCGCGAGATGCACCAGTCGTTGAGGTTGTCGACCCAGTCGAAGTAGCGCGGGGTGAGCTCGGCGGGGTGGATGTTGACGCGGCCGTCGCGGACGGCGTCACCGGCGGCCTTGGCGAGCGTCTCGACCTTGACCCACCACTGCATCGACAGACGCGGCTCCAGCGTCGTCTTGCAGCGGGAGCAGTGGCCGACGGAGTGGACGTAGGGGCGCTTCTCGGCGACGATCCGGCCCTCGGCGCGCAGGGCGGCGACGATGGCCGAGCGGGCCTCGAAGCGGTCCAGGCCCTGGAAGGGGCCGGGGGTGAGGATGATGCCGCGCTCGTCGAGGACCTGGATGGTCTCCAGGTCGTGGCGCTGGCCGATGGCGAAGTCGTTCGGGTCGTGGGCCGGGGTGACCTTGACGGCGCCCGTGCCGAACTCCGGGTCGACGTGGGTGTCGGCGACGACGGGGATGCTGCGGTTGGTCAGCGGCAGCTTGATCTGCTTGCCGATGAGGCGGGCGTAGCGCTCGTCGTCGGGGTGGACGGCGACGGCGGTGTCGCCGAGCATCGTCTCGGCGCGGGTGGTGGCGACGACGATGGTGTCCTCGCCCTCGCCGTACGTCATGGAGACGAGCTCGCCGTCGTCGTCCTGGTAGTCGACCTCGATGTCGGAGATGGCCGTCAGACAGCGCGGGCACCAGTTGATGATGCGCTCGGCGCGGTAGATCAGGCCGTCGTCGTACATCTTCTTGAAGATGGTCTGGACGGCGACGGACAGGCCCTCGTCCATGGTGAAGCGCTCGCGGTCCCAGGCGACGCCGTCGCCGAGGCGGCGCATCTGGCCGGAGATCTGGCCGCCGGACTCTTCCTTCCACTGCCAGACGCGCTCGACGAACGCCTCGCGGCCCAGGTCGTGGCGGGACTTGCCGTCCTTGGCGAGCTCGCGCTCGACGACGTTCTGGGTGGCGATGCCGGCGTGGTCCATGCCGGGCTGCCACAGCGTCTCGAAGCCCTGCATGCGCTTGCGGCGGGTGAGGGCGTCGATCAGCGTGTGCTCGAAGGCGTGGCCCAGGTGGAGGGAGCCGGTGACGTTCGGCGGCGGGATGACGACGGTGTACGCCGGCTTCTCGCTCTTGGCGTCGGCCGTGAAGTAACCGCGTTCTACCCAGCGCTCGTACAGCGGCCCCTCTACGGCGGCCGGCGTGTAGGTCGTCGGCAATGCGTCGGTGGCGGCGGGCTGCGGAGTCTGAGAGTTCTCGGTCACGCGGCCAGTTTAAGGGCCCGCGGGTACCGCTCCGAAACGCGTTTCTTTGGTAACAGTGCGGCCCCCGGCAGCCCACTTGTCACAGGCGTCGGTGAGGATGTTGCGCGACGCATAGGCATCTGGAGGGGAAACCCGTTTCATGAGCTACAACCAGCCGGGCCCGTACGGCGGCCAGCAGCCGCAGCAGCCGAACCCGTACGGCGGGCAGCCGGGTCCCTACGGCCAGCAGCCCCCGCAGGGCCAGCCTGGTTACGGTTACCCCCAGCAGGCACCGCCCGCCCAGCCGGGCTACGGATACCCGCAGCAGGCCCAGCAGCCGCCGTACGGGCAGCCCCAGCAGCCGCAGTACGGCCAGCAGCCTCCCTACGGGCAGCAGCCCCCCTACGGCCAGCAGCCGCCGCAGGGCCCCTACGGCCAGCAGCCGTACCCGGGCGGCGGCGAGCCCCCGAAAAAGAAGAAGACCGGCCTGATCGTGGGTCTCGCGGTGGTGGTGGCCGCGGCGGGCGCGGGCGCCTACTTCCTGTTCTTCAGCGGCATCAAGGACGACGGCCCGCACAAGCTGGAGGCCAAGGACGTCGTGCTGGGCGACTACAAGAGGCCCAAGCAGATCCCCGTGTCGAAGGGCGACGAGGAGACGAAGAAGGCCATGGAGACGGCCGGGGTCACCGACTTCGAGATGACGGGCGCCACCTACAACACGTTCGACACCTCGAAGATCGTCCCCACCGACCCGACGTCGCTGGAGGGCCTGAAGACCTCCAAGGGCGTCAACTTCAGCGGGGCCTTCGGCACGATCAAGGACCCGGAGAAGGCGCTGAAGTCCTACTTCGAGTCGATGCGGCTGGCAGCCCAGAAGGACGCGGGGAAGCCGGACAAGGGCCAGCTGATCGGCACTCCGCAGGACGTGTCGCCCGCGAGCCTGGACAACGCCTACATGAAGTGCCAGAAGCTCCAGGGGCCGAACAAGACCACCAAGAAGATGGAAGAGGGCTACATCTGCGCCTGGGCGGACTACTCCACCCTCGCCGCAGGCAGCGCCAGCGCGTCGCAGAAGCCGCTGTCGATGGAGGAGACGGCTGAGCTGCTCGCCAAGCTCCGCACCGATATCCGCGTCCCGAAGTAGACGCCCGCGCCTCGCGAAGCAGGCGTTCGCCTCGCGAAGCAGGCGCACACGACAGAGGGCCCGGCCGGTTGGTGAAACCGGCCGGGCCCTCTGTCGTGTGCGGAGGCAGGGACGTTACGCCGACTTCTCGTGACGCCCGTCGTTCTTGCCGATGATGCGCGGCTCGCGCGGCACCAGGGTCGGGTTCACGTTGGAGTGGACGACCTCCTCGGTGATGACGACCCGTGCCACGTCCTTGCGGGACGGCACCTCGTACATCACCGACTGGAGGACCTCCTCCATGATGGCGCGCAGGCCGCGCGCGCCCGTGCCGCGCAGGATCGCCTGGTCGGCGATGGCCTCCAGGGCGGGGAGGTCGAAGTCCAGCTCGACACCGTCGAGTTCGAAGAGCCGCTGGTACTGCTTGACCAGTGCGTTGCGCGGCTCGACGAGGATCTTCAGGAGCGCTTCGCGGTCCAGGTTGTGGACGGAGGTGATGACGGGGAGGCGGCCGATGAACTCGGGGATCATCCCGAACTTCACCAGGTCCTCCGGCATGATCTCCGAGAACTGGTCGCTGGCCTGGATCTCGCGCTTGGAGCGGATCGTCGCGCCGAAGCCGATGCCCTTGGCGCCCGCCCGCGACTCGATGATCTTCTCCAGGCCGGAGAAGGCACCGCCCACGATGAACAGCACGTTCGTCGTGTCGATCTGGATGAACTCCTGGTGCGGGTGCTTGCGCCCGCCCTGCGGCGGAACCGAGGCGGTGGTGCCTTCGAGGATCTTCAGCAGGGCCTGCTGGACGCCTTCACCACTGACGTCGCGGGTGATCGACGGGTTCTCGCTCTTGCGGGCGACCTTGTCGATCTCGTCGATGTAGATGATGCCGGTCTCGGCCTTCTTGACGTCGTAGTCGGCCGCCTGGATCAGCTTCAGGAGGATGTTCTCGACGTCCTCGCCGACGTATCCGGCCTCGGTGAGGGCGGTGGCGTCGGCGATGGCGAAGGGCACGTTCAGCATCCGGGCCAGGGTCTGCGCGAGCAGCGTCTTGCCGGAGCCGGTCGGGCCGAGCAGCAGGATGTTGGACTTGGCGAGTTCGATCGCGTCCTCGCGGCCCGCCGCGCCGCCGCCGTTCTCGCCGGCCTGGACGCGCTTGTAGTGGTTGTAGACCGCGACCGAGAGGGCCTTCTTCGCGGGCTCCTGCCCGACGACGTACCCCTCCAGGAACTCGTAGATCTCACGAGGCTTGGGGAGCTCCTCCCAGCGGACCTCGCTGGTCTCGGCGAGCTCCTCCTCGATGATCTCGTTGCAGAGGTCGATGCACTCGTCGCAGATGTACACACCGGGACCTGCGATGAGCTTCTTCACCTGCTTCTGGCTCTTTCCGCAGAACGAGCACTTGAGCAGGTCTCCGCCGTCACCGATGCGTGCCACGAGGTGAATCCCCTTCGCCTGGGAGCCGCCGGGTGCAGCGACTCCTGGTGCCTCAAACTTCGACGGTACCTTGCCTGACCCCCCGTTCGGGCCCCCCTTGGCACGGTTCACGAGGACGTGCGCCGTGCCAAGGGGTGGGCAGGACCGGTTACTTCACGCCACGAGGCTCAGGCCGCGGCCGCCGCCGTGCTCTTGCGCGTCGAGACGATCTGGTCGACCAGGCCGTACGCCAGGGCGTCCTCGGCCGTGAGGATCTTGTCGCGCTCGATGTCGTCGCGGATCTTCTCGATGGGCGTGGTGGAGTGCTTGGCGAGCAGGTCCTCCAGCTGCGTGCGCATCCGCAGGATCTCCTTGGCCGCGATCTCCAGGTCGGAGAGCTGCTCCCGGCCGGTCTGCGAGGACGGCTGATGGATGAGCACGCGGGCGTTGGGAAGCGCCATGCGCTTGCCGGGCGTGCCGGCGGCGAGCAGGACTGCGGCGGCGGAGGCCGCCTGGCCCATGCAGACCGTCTGGATGTCCGGCTTCACGAACTGCATCGTGTCGTAGATCGCGGTGAGCGCCGTGAAGGAGCCGCCGGGCGAGTTGATGTAGATCGAGATGTCACGGTCGGGGTCCATCGACTCCAGGCACAGCAGCTGCGCCATGACGTCGTTGGCGGACGCGTCGTCGATCTGCACGCCGAGGAAGATCACGCGCTCCTCGAAGAGCTTCGCGTACGGGTCGTACTCGCGCACGCCCTGCGAGGTGCGCTCGACGAAGCGCGGCACGATGTAGCGGTTGTCCACCTGCGGGCCGGTGTAGAGGCCGTTGGCAGGGGCGGAGAAGTTGCTCATGTGGGTGTTCACCATCCTGGTGGCGTCTTTGGGGCTGGGTTGCGGAGCAGTGGCAGTCGGGGCTCAGGCCCCGGTGCCGCCGCCGCCCGGAACACCCGAAGCAGCGGAGATGATCTCGTCGATGAGGCCGTAGTCCTTGGCCTCCTCCGCCGTGTACCAGCGGTCGCGGTCGCCGTCGCGGATGATCGTCTCGACGGTCTGACCGGAGTGCCTGGCGGTGATCTCCGCCATGCGGGTCTTGGTGCGCAGCAGGTACTCGGCCTGGATCTTGATGTCCGAGGCCGTACCGCCGATACCGGCCGAGCCCTGGTGCATCAGGATGTCGGTGTTCGGGAGCGCGAAGCGCTTGCCCGGGGTACCGCCGGTGAGCAGGAACTGGCCCATGGAGGCCGCCATGCCCATACCGATGGTGACCACGTCGTTCGGGATGTACTGCATGGTGTCGTAGACCGCCATGCCCGCCGTCACCGAACCGCCGGGGCTGTTGATGTAGAGGTAGATGTCCTTTTCCGGCTCGGCGGCCAGGAGGAGCAGCTGCGCCGTGATCTTGTTCGCGATGTCGTCGTCGACCTGCTGGCCGAGGAAGATGATGCGCTCGCCAAGAAGTCGGCTGTAGACCTGGTCGCCGAGGCCTCCACCGAGGGACGGCTCGCCGGCGGCGTAGGGCATCAGATTCGTCACGTATTCCACCTGCTCGTCTCTGACGGCTCCGGCCGTCTCAGCGTCTTTGTACGGGGGGTCGGGCATCCCACCCAACCCGCCTACTCATGGACCCTAACGCGCAGGTAGGACAACGCCATCCCGCTTCCCGAACTGTTCGCTCGGAGCGCAAGGTGGTGGGCTCAGGTGTACGTACGGGCGGCCCGGACGCACGCGCGCGTGTGCCCCGGCCGCCGGAGGACACGCGTGCACGGGTGGCCGAAAACAGCGCCACGCGCGCGTGGCGGGAGCGGCGGTACGACGACGGGCCCGGACGCAGCGAGTGCGTCCGGGCCCGTCGTGGTGACTGCGCGGGCCGTCGTTCCGGGGTCGTGCGGGTGCGGTGACCCCGGAGGGCGGGTCCTTACTTGGCCTCGGCCTCGGCGGTCTCCGCGGCGGCCTCGGCCGGGGTCTCCTCGGAGCCCTCGGCGTCGTCCTCGTCGTCGAGCTCGACGAGCTCACCGTTGGTGTCCTTGACCGTGGCGGCCTCGACGACGACGGCGAGCGCCTTGCCGCGGGCGACCTCGCCGACGAGCATCGGCACCTGGCCGCCCTCGACGACGGCCTGGGCGAACTGGTCGGGGGACATGCCGGAGGACTGCGCGCGACGCATGAGGTGCTCGGTGAGCTCCTCCTGGTTCACGTTCAGCTTCTCCTTGTTGACCAGCTCGTCGAGGATGAACTGGGTCTTGATGCCCTTGATCGCCTGGTCGGCGGTCTCCTTGTCGAACTCTTCCTCGGTCTTGCCCTGGATCTCCAGGTACTTCGCGAGGTCGATGCCCATCTGACCGAGCTGGTGGTGCTCCAGGTTGTGCTTGCGGGTCTTGACCTCGTCCTCGAGCAGCTTCTCGGGGATCGGGACCTCGACGAGCTCGATGAGCTTGTCGAGCACGCGCTCCTGGGCCTGGGTGGCCTGGTCGTACTGCTTCATGTTCTCAAGGCGCTTGCGGCTGTCCGCCTTGAGCTCCTCCAGCGTGTCGAACTCCGACGCCATCTGGGCGAAGTCGTCGTCCAGCTCGGGGAGTTCGCGGGCGGCGACGGCGGTGACCTTCACGGTGACCTCCGCGTCCTTGCCCTCGGCGGAGCCGCCCTTGAGCTGGGAGGTGAAGGTGGCCTCGCCACCGGCCTCCAGGCCCTTGACGGCGTCGTCGATGCCTTCGAGCAGCTCGCCGGAGCCGATGGTGTACGAGACACCCTCGGCCACGCCGTCCTCCAGGACCTCGCCGTCGACCTTCGCCTCAAGGTCGATCGTGACGACGTCGCCGTCCTCGGCGGCGCGCTCCACGGGGTTGGTGGAGGCGAAGCGACCACGCAGGTCCTCGACGGCCTTCTCGACGTCCTCGTCGGAGACGGTGACGGCGTCGACCTCGACCTCGATGCCGGAGTAGTCCGGGATCTCGATCGTCGGGCGGATGTCGACCTCGGCGGTGAAGGCCAGCAGTTCGCCGTCCTTCAGCTCCGTGATGTCCACCTCGGGCTGACCCAGCGGGTTCAGCTCACCCTCGTTGACGGCCTCGGTGTAGAACTTCGGGAGGGCGTCGTTGACGGCCTCCTCCAGCACAGCGCCACGGCCGAACCGCTGGTCGATGACTCGGTTCGGGATCTTGCCCTTGCGGAAGCCCTTCACCGTGACCTGCTGGTTGATCTTCTTGTACGCCGCGTCGAGGCTGTCCTTGAGCTCCTCGAAGGGCACCTCAATGCTGAGCCGAACCCGGGTCGGGTTCAGGGTCTCCACGGCGCTCTTCACGGTTCGGTCTCCTTGGTGGCTGACTTCAGGGGTTCTGCCGAACCGCTTCAGTGGGGCGGTCCTGCTGATCGAGCCCGGTATCAGACACACGGGCACGCAGTTTGCATAGTAACGGCAAGCCGACGTGCACCCACAACGCGATCTTGTGGGTGGACCTGCGCAGGTTCGAGTTGATCTCTGCTGGTCGGGGTGGCCGGATTCGAACCGACGACCTTCCGCTCCCAAAGCGGACGCGCTACCAAGCTGCGCCACACCCCGTCGGTGCGACACGTAGGGTACATGCCCGCGGGCGCTGCGTCGGCCGCTTTACGACCTCGTGGAACGGGGTGTGCGCCGATGCGCTCCGACCCGCTACAGTGCTGTCCGTACCCCGGTCGCCGCGGCGACCGAGAGGTGTGTGTGCGGGCGTAGCTCAATGGTAGAGCCCTAGTCTTCCAAACTAGCTACGCGGGTTCGATTCCCGTCGCCCGCTCTTGTGGCCTCCGGCCCGGTCGAGTTCGCTCGCCGGGCCGGAGGCTTTTTCGTGCGCACCGGGCCTCAGAAGCTGATGTTGTTGAGCGTGCTGGCTATGGAGTTGAGGAAGCGCTGGATGTCGTCCGCCATGCCGGTGGAGGCGAGGAAGAAGCCGAAGAGCACGGCGACCAGCGCCGGTCCCGCCTTCAAGCTCTTTCCTCGAATCAGCACAAACAGAACGACTGCCAACAACAGCACCACTGACAGTGAAATGGCCACAACTGATCACACCCTTGGTCGGTCCGCCTTGCCGGCCCGGGGATACACGGCCCAGTGCTTCCCCCGCCGGACCATCGTGCCACCAACACCCCACTGCTGACTGCCGGGTGACGGACAGTTGATGGCTGGATCACATCACTGGCCACGCTGGTCACACCCGGTTCGGGCGAAAAGTGGTCCGGACCAATGCGTGACGTATCTGGACGGCGCCACTAGGGTGCCTCAAATGCTTCAGGATCCCCGTGAGCACCAGAGCGCGCCTCTTCCTCCGCTGAAAGAGGCCGTACCGGCCCTCCGGCCCCTTCGGCAGGCCCGCGCGGCGCGCAAGGCCCCGGCCGGTGACCTCGCGGGACGCGACGCGTACTTCGACAACGCCAAGTACCTGGCGATCGTGCTGGTGGCGGTCGGGCACACCTGGCCGCTGGTGCTCTCCGGCAGCCGGGCGACCGAGGCCCTGTACATGCTGGTGTACGTGTTCCACATGCCGGCCTTCATCCTGATCTCCGGCTACTTCTCGCGGACCTTCGACATGCGCCCGCACAAGCTGATGCGGCTCGTTTCGAGCGTGGTCGTGCCGTACGTGGTCTTCCAGACGGCGTACGCGGTCTTCTTCGCCGTGATGGAGGACGGGCCGCTCACTCTCCAGCTGATGTGGCCGCGGTTCCTGATGTGGTTCCTGATGGCCCTGTTCGTGTGGCGGCTGCTGACCCCGCTGTTCCTGGCGATCCGGTGGCCGGTGCAGATCTCGCTGCTCATCGCGGCGGCAGCGGCGGGCACCCCGGACATCAGCGGCCAGTGGTCGGCGCAGCGGGTGCTCCAGTTCCTGCCGTTCTTCGTGCTGGGGCTGAAGCTGCGCCCGGAGCACTTCCGGCTGGTGCAGCGCTGGTCGGTGCGGTGGGCGGGGATCGGTGTGTTCGCCTTCTCGCTGGTGTTCATGTACTGGGTGGCGCCGCGCGTCCAACTCGACTGGATCTACCGCAATCACTCCTCGCAGCACATGGAACAGCCCTGGTGGGTGGGGGTGTTGATGACGTACGCGATGTTCGGCGCGGCCCTGGTGCTCACCGCGTGCTTCCTGGCGTGGGTGCCGCGGCGGCGGATGTGGTTCACGGTGCTGGGCGCGGGCACGATCGGCGGATATCTGCTGCACGGCTTCGTGATCAAGTTGGCTGGATACGAAGGGTGGGTGGAGCGGTTCGGCCTGGACAGTCCGGGCGGCCGGGTCGTGGTGACGGTGGCCGCGGTGGGCATGGTCACGGTGCTGTGCACACCGCCGGTGCGGCGGGTGCTGAAGTGGGTCGCGGAACCCGACCTGACATGGCTGTTCCGCAGAACGCCGGGCGGCGGGGGCGGTTCCGGGGCGGGTTCGGGTCCGGGGGCCGCCACGGGCAAGCTGCTGCCGCAGGGGGCCGCCGCCCGCGGCGACGCACCCACCGGGGCCGGGGTGCGCTGAGCACTCCCCCGTACCCCGGCTGCCTCTGATCCCGGGAACGGCTGTCCCACCGGGCGGCGAATCGAGGAAGGGTGCGCGCGGCGCACCGCACTTCGTCATGTCTGCTCCCCGTGGGTCGGGCGCCCGGCCGCCCCCTGTGGCCGCCCGGTCCATGAGGACCGCAGGGCCGGCACCACCTCCGAGCGGGTCCACGAAGGTGAGGGCTTCTTGCGAAGGAAATCGTTCGGTAAACTAATTACTGATGATTTCTTGACGCGCCCTTGACCATCGACCTGACCGTTGCCAAGCAGGAGGAGCGGCCCCATCGGACACGCGGACACACTCATAGCCATGGGCGGCGCCTTTCTCGCCGCCGCCGTACTAGCCCGGCTCGGCGGCAGGATCGGGCTGCCGACCATCCCTCTGTTCATCCTGGCCGGGATCCTGCTCGGCCCGCACACCCCTGGTTTCGTACTTCTGAAGGACCCCCACGACCTGGAGATGCTCTCCGCGCTGGGCCTGGTCCTGCTGCTCTTCTACCTCGGGCTGGAATTCCACCTGGACGACCTCAAGGCGGGCGGCCGGAAGATGGCGTTCGCCGGAGGCGCCTACCTCCTGCTGAACGTCGGTGCCGGTCTGGGCTTCGGGCTGGCGCTCGGCTGGGGCACCTCCGAGGCGCTGGTACTGGCCGGTGTGCTCGGCATCTCGTCCTCGGCGATCGTCACCAAGGTGCTGGTCGACCTGGGGCGGATCGGCAACCCGGAGACCAAGCCCATCCTCGGCATCATCGTCGTCGAGGACATCTTCCTGGCGCTGTACCTGGCCGCGCTCCAGCCCATCCTGTCCGGGGCGGACAGCATGGCGGCGGCGGCCGTCGACGCCGGCAAGGCCTTCGGATTCCTGCTGCTGCTGGCGCTGGCCGCCCGGTTCGGCACCGGGGTCATCGGCCGTCTCATCGGCACCAAGGACAACGAACTCCTGGTCATCTCCTTCCTCGGTGCCGCCGTCTTCGTGGCGGGCGTCTCCGAGTGGTTCGGGGTCGCGGACGCCATCGGGGCGTTCATGGTCGGCCTGATGCTCGGCAGTACGTCGTCCGGCGAGCGGATCATGAAGCTGGTGCATCCGCTGCGGGACGCGTTCGGGGCGATCTTCTTCTTCGCGTTCGGGCTGTCGATCGACCCCGGCGACCTGCTGGTGGTGTGGGGTCCGGTGCTGATCGCCGTCGCGCTGACGCTGGTGATGAACGTGCTGGCGGGAATGACGGCCGGGCGGATCTACCGGTTCGGGCCCCGGCCGGCGGCCAACATCGCGACGACGCTGCTGGCGCGGGGCGAGTTCGCGCTGATCCTCGCCACGATGGCGGCGGGCGCCGGACTGGACGCGCGGCTGTCGCCGTTCATCGCCGGGTACGTGCTGCTGCTGGCCGTTCTGGGCCCGATGGCGGCGGGCAAGGCGGGATGGCTGGCCAGGATCCTGCCCGGGGGGCGCAAGGAGGTCGCGGCCGTGCCGGAGCGGGAACGGGTGGGGGTGTAGACGGCGGGCCCCCGTCGGACCCCGACCGTGACCGACCGAGTGCGCGGCCGGGACTTTCGCCGGGGCCGCGCGCACGGTCCCCTGCGTCCCTTGAGGGGCGCCGGGGTCAGCCCCGGCAGAGCAGGAGGAGGGCCCGGTCGTCGTTGACGTCCTTGGCCACTGCCTCGATCAGGTGCCAGGCCGCACCCTCGAATCCCGCCGCCACGTACTTGTCCGCCTCGCCCGTCAGGCGGTCCACGCCCTCGCTCAGGTCGCGGCCAGGGGCCTCCACGAGGCCGTCCGTGAAGAGCATCAGGACGTCGCCCGGGGCCAGCACGCCCTTGGCGGGGTCGAACTCCGCCCCGTCGTAGACGCCCAGCAGCGGGCCCTCGCCCGACTTCTCCTCCCAGCGGCCACTGCCCGCGTGCAGCTGGAGGGCGGGCAGGTGGCCGGCCGAGAGGAGTTCGTACTCGCCGGTCTCCAGGTCGAGGACCAGGTGGATGGAGGTCGCGAAGCCCTCGTCCCAGTCCTGGCGCAGCAGGTAGCCGTTGGCGGCGGGGAGGAAGTGGTGCGGGGGCAGCGAGCCGAGCAGACCGCCGAAGGCGCCGGAGAGGAGCAGGGCGCGGGAGCCCGCGTCCATGCCCTTGCCGGAGACGTCGGTGAGGACGACCTCCAGGGTCCGGCCGCCGTCGCCGGTCCTGGCAGCGACCACGAAGTCGCCGGAGAAGGACTGCCCGCCCGCCGGGCGAAGCGCCATCTCGCTGTGCCAGCCCTTGGGCAGGGACGGCAGCGCGCTCTGCACCCGGATGCGTTCGCGCAGGTCGAAGAGCATCGTGCCGCCGCGCCGCCACGGCACCCCGACCCTGGCCCGGAACTGGGCGATGACCAGGCCGAAGAAGCCGCACGCCGCGACTGTGAGGACCGTGCCCGGGGTCACTCTGGCCGGGCCCTGGGTGTACGGGCCGAGGACGACGGACTCGACGATCAGGGCCGTCGCCGCAGCCGCGTACAGACCGAGCAGGCTGGCCGGGCGCAGCAGCAGCCCGCCCGCCACGATCGGCAGCACGAGCATGGACGGCGCGCACCACACCGGCAGCAGGATCGTTCCGAGCGCGATGGCCGGAACGGTCAGCAGGAGGGCGGCCAGCGCCAGCCAGTCCGAGCCGTCCCCCCGGAAGTAGTCGACGCCGGATCGGCGCAGCCCATTGCGGGCCCGGTGCGCCCGTTTGCGCAGCCGGGCCCGGTACGAGTCGTCTCCCACTGCGTGGCCCATTGGTCTGGACACTACCGACCCACCCGGCTGCTCCGCAGGGGGACCCCTCTGACATCGCGTTCGAAATGAGTGGCTTGTCATGGCGTGGCGCTGGTAGGGATGGCATATGACTACGGAATTGCGGGTGCTGGACGAGGGCGAGTGGGACACCTGGTACGCCACGCTGGAGCGGGCGTTCAGCGGGGTCGAGGAGTCGCCCGAGGAGCGCTCGCTGTGGCGTGAGCTGACCGAGTACGACCGGTCGCTCGGGGTCTGGGAGGACGGCGGCTGCGTGGGCACCGCGGGTGCCTTCAGCTTCCGGATGACGGTGCCGGGAGGCGCGTCGCTGCCGGTCGCGGGCGTCACCATGGTCAGTGTGGCGGCCACGCACCGGCGGCGCGGGATCCTGACGTCGATGATGCGCCGGCAGCTGGACGACGTACGGGCGCGGGGCGAGGCGGTCGCGGTGCTGACGGCTTCGGAGCCGATGATCTACGGCCGCTTCGGGTACGGCGCGGCGACCTTCGAGATGCGGGCCGAGATCGACACCGCGCGGGTACGGATCGACGTCCCGGCAGGTACCGAAGGCATACGACTGCGGTACGTGCCGGTGACCGACGAGGCCGTCCTGCGCACGTGCGAGGAGATCTACGCGCGGGCGGTACCCGTCCGTCCCGGCATGCTGGCGCGGCAGCCGGGCTGGGACCGGGTGCCGGTGCTGGACCCGGAGCGGGGCCGGGAGGGCGCCTCTCCCCTCCAGTGCGTGCTGGCCGAGGACGCCGACGGCCGGGCGCTGGGCTTCGCCCGGTTCCGGGTGAGGCCGCAGTGGGGTCCGGCGGGGGCCGACGGGGCGGTGCTGCTCGCGGACCTGGAGGCGGCCGGTCCGCTCGCCCCGCAGGCGTACGCGGTGCTGTGGCGGTTCCTGTTCGACATCGACCTCACGTCGAAGCTGGTCACCCTGAACCGGCCCGCCGACGACGCGTGGCTGCACCTGGTGTCCGACACCCGGCGCAGCGCGGTGCGGCTGCGCGACTCGATGCACGTGCGGCTGGTCGACGTGGGGGCGGCCCTGGAGGCACGGACCTACCGGGCGCCGGTGGACGTGGTGTTCGAGGTGAGCGACGCGTTCTGCCCGTGGAACGAGGGGCGCTGGCGGCTGACCGGCGACGCGAAGGGCGCGGTGTGCGTGCGGACCGCGGACCCCGCGGACCTCGCCCTGTCCGTACGGGAGCTGGGCGCGGCCTATCTCGGCGGGGTGTCCCTGGCGGAACTGGCGGCGGCGGGCCGGGTGCGGGAGTCGCGCGAGGGGGCCCTGGCGGAGGCGACGGTGGCGTTCGGCTCGGACGTGGCGCCGTGGCTGGCGCACGAGTTCTGAGCGTTCCGAGAGGAGCCGCGGGGGCGCGGGGCGTCGGGGCTGCGGTGGGGCGGGGCGCCCGGTGCGTCAGGGTTTCTGGCAGGCCGGGCACCAGAAGAGGTTGCGGGCGGCGAGGTCGGCGGTGCGGATCTCGCTGCCGCACAGGTGGCAGGGCATCCCCGCCCGGCGGTAGACGTACACCTCGCCGCCGTGGTCGTCGACGCGCGGCGGGCGGCCCATCGCCTCCGGGGTGTGCTCGGGGCGGACGGTGTCGATGCGGTTGTTGCGCACGCCTTCGCGCATCAGGACGGCCAGGTCGTCCCACAGGGCCTGCCACTGGGCGGCCGTGAGGGACTTTCCGGGGGTGTACGGGTCGATGCCGTGCCGGAAGAGCACTTCGGCGCGGTAGACGTTGCCGACCCCGGCGACGACCTTCTGGTCCATCAGCAGGGCGGCGATCGTCGTACGGGAGGCCCTGATGCGGCGGCCCGCACGGTCCGGGTCCGCGTCCGCCCGCAGGGGGTCGGGGCCGAGCCGGTCGTGGATCGCCCGCTTCTCGGCGTCCGTGACCAGGGCGCAGGTGGTGGGGCCGCGGAGGTCGGCGTACGAGGTGCTGTTCCGCAGGCGCAGGCGGACGGTGTCCGTGGCGGGCGGGGCGGGGGCGTCGCCGAGGGCGTACTTGCCGAAGAGGCCGAGGTGGATGTGGATCCAGGTGTTGCCCTCGAAGCCGAGGAAGAGGTGCTTGCCGTGGGCCTCGGCGGTCTCCATGAGTCTGCCGGTCAGGAGGGCGGCGGAGTCGGCGAAGCGGCCCTGGGGGCTGGTGGGGTGGGGGTTCGTGCCGGCGAAGCGGGCCAGGTGGTCCTCCGCGAGGCGGTGGATGGTGTGGCCTTCGGGCACGGGGGCTCCCGGGTGGGTGCGGGTGGGGGTTCGGCTCCGCCGGGGGGGCGGGGCTCGGGGTGCGGCTCTGCCGGGGGGCGGGGTGCGTGCGGCTCCGCCGGGGGCCGCCCCCTTGCCCGCCCGTTCCGCCCCCGGGGGGCGGCCCCGCCGCCCAAGGGGGCGGGGGCGG